>NZ_JBVHQD010000011.1:212978-323910 GCF_055567595.1 Streptomyces sp. NPDC026515 | reverse complement strand
CCAGGACCCGTACAGGGCCCGCTCCCGCTCCACCAGCAGCGGCAACGGCTCCGAACAGGTCACCAGCTCCCGCAGCGGATACCGGGCCAGGATCTTCTCGACCTCGGGACTGAGCGCGGCGGCGAGGCGCCAGGGAGCCGGGCTGTCCTCGTCGCGCAGGACCTCCGCGGCGGCCAGGAGAACGTCCCGTTTCCTGTTCTTCGGCACCCCGGCGGCGGCCCGTTCGTAGAGCCGGGCGCCCTCCTCCAGGACCAGACCGGTGTCGATGCCGGCCGGGATCTTGATCCGGGCGTGGTGGCGCCAGGTGGTGACCGGATCACCCCAGGCCTCGACGTGATAGGTCCAACGGCCCGGTTTTCCGCCGACGGTGACGGTGGCTCCCCAGCGGTCGGTGCCGGGAGCCAGTTCCCGCATCGGGGTCCACGGGCCCCGACGGCCCTTGGGATCCTTCAGTACGACATTGGCGGCGACGGCGTCATGGCCCTCGCGGAAGACGGTGGCGGTGACCTCGAACGACTCCCCGGTCACCGCCTTGGCGGGCCGGCGGCCCTGCTGGACCAGGGGACGGACGTCGAGGACGGGTATGCGGCCGACGGCGGTGGCCTCGTCCGCGGGGGGTGCGGGGGGTGCGGCACGGGCTGACGTGCGCTGTGTCGGAGGTGCTGACGACTGGTGCGTGGCGGGCATGACCGCTCCTGTCCGCGGCAACGAGGGTGTGGGCGGATGGATGGTGACGGGACGGGTCCTGCGGCGGTATCCGGAGGTGTACTTGAGGGTCTACCTGTGCGGGGTATCAGCGCTGTGTCCATGGGGTGTACCGGAGGAGCCTTCCCACACTGTTCGTGTGGGCAATCCGGCACTTTGTTAACTACTCGGCCGTATGTCTACACACAAGACCGGCCCCGTTCCGTACGAACGGGGCCGGTGGCGTGTTCGCATGCGGAAAACGCTTTACGGTTCCGGCACCCGCAGGAGCCGGTTCGGTGATCCTGACCCCACACCGGTCACCTTCCCGCTCGCCGCCCTCGCAATCAGCGCCCTGGCGACCTGGGCCGGTGCGGCCCTCGGACGACCGGCGAGATAGAGCGCGGCGGCGCCCGCCGCATGCGGTGACGCCATCGACGTGCCCGAGTAGGTCGCTCTGCCGGTGTCGCTCCGGTACGAGTCCGAGGTGATCGCCACGCCCGGGGCGAACAGGTCCACGGCCGCGCCGAAGTCGGAGAAGCCCGCGCGGGCGTCGGTGCGGTCGGTGGCGCCGACGGTGATGGCCTGCGGCACGTCGGCCGGCGAGTAGCCGCCGACCGGCCGCCCGTTGTTGCCGGCCGCGACCGTGTAGGTCACCCCGGACCTGATCGAGTTCCGTACCGCGGCGTCGAGTTGGGCGTTGTGCGCACCGCCCAGACTGAGGTTGGCGACCGCCGGTCTGCGGGCGTGCGCGGTGACCCAGTCGACACCGGCGATGACCTGGGCGGTGGTCCCCGCCCCGGCGTCGTCCACGACCCGTACGGAGACGATCTTCGCCTTCTTGGCGACGCCGTACCGGGTGCCGGCGATGATGCCGGCGACATGTGTCCCGTGGCCGTTGCCGTCGCCCGCGGATCCGTCCCTGCCGACGAAGTCCCAGCCGTAGCTCGCCCGGCCGCCGAAGTCGCGGCTGCTGATCCGGACGCCGGTGTCGATCACGTAGACGGTGACGCCCGCGCCTCCCGGCCCCGGCCACCTGTACGACCCGTCGAGCGGCAGTCCCGCCTGGTCGACGCGGTCCAGACCCCAGGACGGCGGGTTCGTCCGGGTGCGCTCCAGCCGTACCCGGCTGTCCTGGACGACGGACACGACCCGCGAGTCCGCCGCGAGCCGCCGGGCCTGTTCAGCGCTTGCCCGGACGGCGTATCCGTTCAGCACACTGTCGTAAGTACGGCTTATTTTCGCCCCATAGCGGTTGGCGACGTCCCTCCCGGCCGCCGACGCCCCCTTGATCCCCGCTTCCAGGGTGACCAGATAACTTCCGCGGACCGCGCCCGGCCGGCCGGCGCCGGAGACGGTCCCCTGCGGTACGGCGTGCGCGGGCAGGGTGGCCGACGACAGCACGGCGGCCGTGACGACCGCGGTCAAGCCCCCCACCACACGCGAACGCCGGATGATCGTCCATGACATGGCCGCGAGTTCCCCCTCCTCAGCTCAGGGGGGCAGGGTCTCGTGCGGGGCCCGGTCCCACAAGAAGGCGTGGCGCGCGCGGGTCCGTCCACCGGGGGGACGAAGCCGGGGTCTGGTGCGGAGCTCCGACAACGGCCCCCTCGGCACCGGTACCGTCTGAAGGACGCCGAGCCGCACACCGCCGTACGGCTCTCACCACGAACGCGTGGAGTGGAATGTGAAGGCGATCCGTAGGTTCACCGTCCGTCCCGTTCTCCCCGACCCCCTCCGCCCTCTCAGCGACCTGGCGCGAAACCTGCGCTGGTCCTGGCATACCGAGACACGTGACCTCTTCCAGGCCGTCGACCCCGAGCGCTGGGCCGCCTCGGAGGGCGATCCGGTGCGGCTGCTCGGCAGCGTGCCGCCGGCGCGGCTCGCCGAGCTGGCCGGTGACCGCCGGTTCCTGCGCCGGCTGACGGCGGTCGCGGACGACCTCAACGACTACGTGACCGGCGACCGCTGGTACCAGTCCCGGCCGCAGGCCGCCGAGCTCCCGGCGGCCGTCGCCTACTTCTCGCCCGAGTTCGGCATCACGGCCGCCCTGCCGCAGTACTCCGGCGGCCTCGGCATCCTGGCCGGCGACCACCTGAAGTCGGCCAGCGACCTCGGCGTACCGCTGATCGGCGTCGGTCTCCTGTACCGGCACGGGTACTTCCGGCAGACCCTGTCCCGGGACGGCTGGCAGCAGGAGCACTATCCCGTCCTCGACCCGAACGAACTTCCGGTGGTGCCGCTGAAGGACGCCGACGGCACCCCGGCGCACGTCTCCCTCGCCCTGCCCGGCGGGCGGCTGCTGCGGGCCCGGATCTGGCTGGCCCAGGTGGGCCGGGTGCCGCTGCTGATGCTGGACTCCGACGTGGAGGACAACGACTTCGGCGAACGCGGCGTCACCGACCGGCTCTACGGCGGCGGCAGCGAGCACCGGCTGCTCCAGGAGATGCTGCTGGGCATAGGGGGTGTGCGCGCCGTGCGGACGTACTGCCGACTGACCGGCCACCCCGAGCCCGAGGTCTTCCACACCAACGAGGGACACGCCGGCTTCCTCGGCCTGGAGCGGATCGCCGAGCTGTGCGCGGAGGGGCTGGACTTCGACTCCGCGCTGGAGGCGGTGCGGGCCGGCACCGTCTTCACCACCCACACCCCGGTCCCGGCCGGCATCGACCGCTTCGACCGGGAGCTGGTCGCCCATCATTTCGGCCCCGACGCCGAGCTGCCCGGGATCGGGGTGGAGCACATCCTGCGCCTGGGGATGGAGACCTACCCCGGCGGCGAACCCAACCTCTTCAACATGGCCGTGATGGGCCTGCGGCTCGCCCAGCGCGCCAACGGGGTGTCGCTGCTGCACGGCAACGTCAGCCGGGAGATGTTCTCCGGGCTGTGGCCGGGCTTCGACGCCGCCGAGGTGCCGATCACCTCCGTGACCAACGGAGTGCACGCGCCGAGCTGGGTGGCCCCCGAGGTGGTCCGGCTGGGGGCCCGGCAGCTGGGCGACCGCCGTACCGAGGAGGCGCTGACGGTCGGCGGCACCGAGCGCTGGGACGCGGTCGCGGACGTCACCGACCAGGAGATCTGGGACCTGCGCCGCAACCTGCGGGAGCAACTGGTCCTGGAGGTACGGGAGCGGCTGCGCGCCTCGTGGCGGCAACGGGGCGCCGGGACCGCCGAGCTGGGCTGGATCGAGCACGCCCTCGACCCCGACGTCCTGACCATCGGGTTCGCCCGGCGTGTCCCCTCGTACAAGCGGCTCACGCTCATGCTGCGCGACCGCGACCGGCTGATGGATCTCCTGCTGCACGCCGAGCGGCCGATCCAGGTGGTGGTGGCCGGCAAGGCGCACCCGGCGGACGACGGCGGCAAGCGGCTGGTCCAGGAGCTGGTCCGGTTCGCCGACGACCCGCGCGTCCGGCACCGGATCGTCTTCCTTCCCGACTACGGCATGGCGATGGCGCAGAAGCTGCTGCCCGGCTGCGACATCTGGCTGAACAACCCGCTGCGACCGCTGGAGGCCTGCGGGACCAGCGGGATGAAGTCGGCGCTGAACGGCGGCCTCAACCTCTCGGTCCTGGACGGCTGGTGGGACGAGTGGTTCCAGCCGGACTTCGGCTGGGCGATCCCGACCGCGGACGGTGCCGGCACGGATCCCGAGCGCCGGGACGACATCGAGGCGGCCGCCCTCTACGACCTCCTCGAACAGCGGGTCACCCCGCGCTTCTACGAGCGCGGCCGGAGCGGGTTCCCGGACCGCTGGATCGAGATGGTCCGCCAGACGCTGACCCTGCTGGGTCCGAAGGTGCTGGCCGGCCGGATGGTCCGTGAGTACGTGGAGCGCCTCTACACCCCCGCGGCGCACGCCCACCGGGCGATGACCGCCGACACGGCCCGTGAACTGTCCGCCTGGAAGGACAGGGTGCGGGGCGCCTGGCACGGGGTGTCGGTCGACCATGTGGCGACCACCACGGCCACGGCCACCGCCGAACTCGGCACCACCCTGGCCCTGCGGGTCCGGGTCGGGCTGGGCGACCTGACGCCCGACGACGTGGAGGTGCAGGCGGTCTCCGGCCGGGTCGACTCCGAGGACCGCATCACGGACGCGACGACGGTGCCGCTGAAGCCGACCGGAGGCCCGGACCTGGAGGGCCACTGGACCTACGAAGGCCCGCTGTCCCTGGACCGCACCGGCCCCTACGGCTACACGGTCCGCATCCTCCCCTCGCACCGGCTGCTGGCCTCCGGCGCGGAACTGGGGCTGGTGACGGCGCCCTCGCAGGGGGCGGTGGAGGGAGCCGGGGTGCTGATGCGGTGAGGCGGGGCGGTCCGGCGGCCCGGCGGGGCACTCGGGCCCGGCCGCCGGACCGCCCGGCATCCGTGAGGGTGCGTTCAGACGGCGTCGGCTTCGTCCCCGACCAGCCCCCGCAGCACCTTGCCGCACCTGCGCGCGTACGCGTGCTGCAGTCCCCGGGCCGCGGCGCCGCCCGCGCGGGCGTACCACTTGGCGGGTTTGCTGAAGGCCGCGATCGTCAGCCAGACCGTGCCGTCGCCGGTGCGGGTCACGAGGAAGGCCTCCTCGCCGCATTCGGGGTGGCCGGGGAGGGTGCCGTAGGCCCAGCCGGCCCGGCGGGACTCCTCGAGCGTCCACACTATCCGGCAGGGGGCCTTGATCAGCCCGGCCAGGCTGACGGTGACGTCGACGCCTGGGGCGGCGCGGTCGGCGGAGGTCTCGATGCCGACGCCCAGGGCGCGGTGGAGTTCCCAGGTGAGGACCGCCTCGGCGGCCCGGTGGAAGACATCGGCGCCCTCCCCTATGCGCGCGCGCACATGGAGCGGGTGGAAGCCGGGCGGGCAGGCGGCGAGGTCCTCGCGGGTCGCGCCGACCGCCTCGTACGTGAAGGACATGGGGGAGAGCGTAGGGCGGACCCCGGGGAAGCCTTCGTCCCGGGGTCCGCCGCTACCGCTGTGATCCGGTCAGGTGACGTTGACGGCCGTCCAGGCCGCCGCCACCGCGTTGTACTCGGTGGAGCCGGAGCCGTACAGGGCCGCCGCCGCCGAGAGGGTGCCGGTGCGCGCCGACTTGTAGTTGGTGGTCGACGTGAAGTACGTCGTCAGCGCCTTGTACCAGATCTGGAGAGCCTTGGCCCGGCCGATGCCGGTGACCGTGGAGCCGTTGTAGGTCGGGGAGTTGTAGGACACCCCGTTGATGGTCTTCGCGCCGCTGCCCTCGGAGAGCAGGTAGAAGAAGTGGTTGGCGACACCGGACGAGTAGTGCACGTCCAGGTTCTTCACCGACGAGGACCAGTTGTCGGCCGAACCGCCGTCCTTGCTGGGCTTGTCCATGTAGCGCAGCGGGGTGCCGTCGCCGTTGATGTTGATCTTCTCGCCGATGAGGTAGTCGCCGACGTCGGAGGAGTTGGCGGCGTAGAACTCCACGCCGGTGCCGAAGATGTCCGAGGTGGCCTCGTTCAGGCCGCCGGACTCGCCGCTGTAGTTGAGGCCGGCGGTGTTGGAGGTGACGCCGTGGCTCATCTCGTGGCCCGCCACGTCCAGCGAGGTCAGCGGGTGGGTGTTGCCGGAGCCGTCTCCGTAGGTCATGCAGAAGCAGCTGTCGTCCCAGAACGCGTTGACGTAGCCGCTGCTGTAGTGGACCCGGGAGTAGGCCGCGACACCGTTGTTCTTGATGCCGCTGCGGCCGAAGGTCGCCTTGTAGAAGTCCCAGGTCTCCTGGGCGCCGTAGGCCGCGTCCACGGCGGCCGTCTGGTCCGTGGAGGAGCTGGAGGCCGCGCCGGTGCCCCAGGTGTTGTCGGCGTCGGTGAACAGTGTGCCGGTGCCGGAGGTGGAGCGGGCCAGGTTGTACGTCTTGTGGCCGCCGCGGGTGGTGTCGTACAGCTGGTACGTCGAGCCCGACAGGTTCGTGCTGAGGCTGACGGTGCCGGAGTAGAGGCTCTTGCCGGTGCCGGTGGCGTTCTCGATGCCCTGGTACTCGAAGAGCTTCTTGCCGGTGGCGGCGTCGGTGACGACGTGCAGCTGGTTGGGGGTGCCGTCGTCCTGGAAGCCGCCGACGATCGTCTCGTAGGCGAGGACGGGGGTGCCCGAGCCGGCCCAGATCACCTTGCGGGCGCCGTCGGCGGCCGACTTGGTGGAGCCGAGGGTCTTGGCGACGCTCAGCGCCGACTTCTCCGCCTTGGCGGTGCTGATCTGCGGCTTGAGGGAGGCCACCTTGATGGGCGTCTTCGTCGCCTTGGTGACGCCTTCGGTCTTGCCGGCCTTGGAGGTGTGCACCACCAGGTCGCCGCCGAGGACCGGGAGGCCCGCGTAGGTGCGCTCGTAGCGGGTGTGGACGGTGCCGTCGGTGTCCTTGACGACGTCCTTGACGACCAGCTTCTCCTTGGCGCCGAGGCCTATGTGCTGCGCGGTCTCCGTGACGTCCGCCTGCGCCTTCTGGATGAGGGCGGTGCGGGCGGAGTCGGAGAGCAGGGTGGGGGCGGCGGCCGGCGGCTGCTTGTCGGCGGCCGAGGCGTTGGAGGTCAGGCCCGTGGTCAGGAGGGCGCCGGCGGCGACAGCGGTGGCGATGGCCAGAGTGGTGCGCTTGCGACGCGCGTAGAGGGGGCTCACTCAAGCTCCTTCAGGATGTGGGGAGTCCGGGGCGGTGTGGGGTTACCGCACCCGACTGTGGGGTGTGAAGTTGCTGTGCTGTGCGACGGGTGAGGGAAGAGTGACATCAAGGTCGCGTACATGTCAGGACCCTGAAGTGATGTTGGCCGAAAAGCAGGTGTCGGGTGAACGTTGCGGACATGTAAAACGCGCGCCGCCCGGGGGAAGTCGAACCCCCGGACGGCGCCCGTGACTCGTGCCCGTCTCCTGCGGTTTACGGGAAGGTCAGCTTCCAGCTGTTGATCTTTCCGGTGTCCTGTGCGGCCTGGTCCTGGACCTTCAGCTTCCAGGTCCCATTGGCCGATTCCGACGAGGCGTTCACCGTGTAGGTGTCCGTCACGTCGTCCGCGGAGTCGGACGAGCTGAAGGCCTTGAGGCGGTAGGACGTCCCGGACGGACCGACGAGGTCGATCACCAGGTCACCGCGCCAGGTGTGGCTGATGTTCGGCGTCACCTGGAGGTTGGCCGGCGCGTTCCCGGTGCGTCCGGAGACCGTGATCGACGAGGTGACCGCGGGCCCGTTGTCCGGGATCGACACCACCGTGGTGCTCTCGTACGAGGTGCCCGTACCGCCGCCACCGCCCGAGCGGGAACCGACCGCGATGGCCGCCCAGGCGTCCTGCACCGCCTTGTACTCGGTGCTCGTGGTGCCGTACAGCTCACCGGCCGCCGCCAGGGTGCCGGTGCGGGCGGCGGCGTAGTTGGTGGTCGAGGTGAACTTGGTGGTGAGCGCCCGGTACCAGATCTGCAGTGCCTTGTCCCGGCCGATGCCGGTCACCGGAAGACCGTCCGCGGTGGGCGAGTTGTAGCTGACGCCGTTGATCACCTTGGCGCCGCTGCCCTCGCTCAGCAGGTAGAAGAAGTGGTTCGCGGGACCGGACGAGTAGTGCACGTCCAGGCCGCCGAGCCCCGAGTACCAGCTGTCCTTGGACGCGCCGTCCTTGCTGGGCTTGTCCATGTAGCGCAACGGGGTGCCGTCGCCGTTGATGTCGATCTTCTCGCCGATGAGGTAGTCGCCGACGTCGGAGGAGTTGGCGGCGTAGAACTCCACGCCGGTGCCGAAGATGTCCGAGGTGGCCTCGTTCAGGCCGCCGGACTCGCCGCTGTAGTTGAGGCCGGCGGTGTTGGAGGTGACGCCGTGGCTCATCTCGTGGCCCGCCACGTCCAGGGCGGTCAGCGGGTCCGCGTTGCCCGAGCCGTCTCCGTAGGTCATGCAGAAGCAGCCGTCGTCCCAGAACGCGTTCACGTACGAGTTGCCGTAGTGCACGCGGGAGTAGGCGCCGACGCCGTTGTTCTTGATGCCGCTGCGGCCGAACGTGTTCTTGTAGAAGTCCCAGGTCTCCGCGGCCCCGTAGTGCGCGTCCGCGCCCGCGGTGGCGGCGTTGGACGTGGTGCCGTTGCCCCAGGTGTTGCTCGACTGGGAGAACAGCGTCCCGGTGCCCGAGGTGCCGTGGTTCAGGTTGTACGTCTTGTGGCCGCCGCGGTCGCCGTCGGTCAGGTTGTACGTCGAGCCCGACTGGGTGGTCGACAGCGACACCGTCCCGCTGTACTGGGTGTTGCCGGTGCCGGTGACGTTCTCGATGCCCTGGTACTCGAAGAGCTTCTTGCCGGTGGCGGCGTCGGTGACGACGTGCAGCTGGTTGGGGGTGCCGTCGTCCTGGAAGCCGCCGACGATCGTCTCGTAGGCGAGGACGGGGGTGCCCGAGCCGGCCCAGATCACCTTGCGGGCGCCGTCGGCGGCCGACTTGGTGGAGCCGAGAGCCCTGGCGCGGGAGACGGCCGTCTTCTCGGCGCTCGCCGCGCTGACCGCCGGGGTCAGGTCGGCGACCTTGAGCGTGGCGTTGTTCGCCTTGACGACACGCTCGGTGGCGCCCGACCCGGCGGAGTCGACGATCAGGTCGCCGCCGAGGACCGGGAGGCCCGCGTAGGTGCGCTCGTAGCGGGTGTGGACGGTGCCGTCGGCGTCCTTGACGACGTCCTTGACGACCAGCTTCTCCTGTGAACCGAGGCCGATGGCCTTGGCGGTGGCGGCCCGGTCGGCGGTCGCGTCACGCAGCAGCTGCGCGCGCTGCGAGGGCGAGAGCTTCACGGCGACGTGCGCGGGGTTGACCTTGCCGGCCTGGGGCGCGGCGGGGGCGGCGCTGGCGGCGCCCGACTGGACGGCCGCGGCGATCAGGGCGGCGACGCCCGCGAGGGCCACTACTGCGGTGCGGTGGGGGGTGCGTCTGCGAGAGGAACTGCTTCTCAACACTGACTCCTTCTGCGTGGCCGCGGATCACACGGCCAGGGGAGATCCGGAGGGCGGGTGGGCCGTCCGGGCAGAACTCGGAACAGGTGGAACGCGGAACCACGTACGCGTGCAGTGCCGGACCCGGCAGCGACGGGTGGATCTGTGGGGTTGCTGTGAGCCGGCCGTGGGAAGAGTGGCACCAGAAAACGCGATCTGTCAGGACCGCGTCATGAATTTGGCCGGAAATCGTTCGTTGACCGGATGTTCATGTTCGGTATGCGGAGCGTTCGGCAAGTGGCCCGTTCGGCAAGTGGCCCGGCCTCAGACCTTCCTGTCGCCGTGCCAGGTCGCCCAGAGCGCCGCGTACGCCCCGCCCGCGGCCACCAGCTCCTCGTGGGTGCCGAGTTCGGTGAGCAGGCCGTCCTCCATCACGGCCACCCGGTCGGCGTCGTGCGCGGTGTGCAGCCGGTGGGCGATGGCGATGACCGTGCGGTCCGCCAGCACGGCGGCCAGTGCGCGCTCGGCATGCCGGGCGGTCGCCGGGTCCAGCAGCGCCGTCGCCTCGTCCAGGATCAGGGTGTGCGGGTCCGCGAGGACCACCCGGGCGAGCGCGAGCTGCTGCGCCTGGGAGCCGTCCGTGGCGCGACCGCCCGCGCCGAGCACGGTGTCGAGGCCGCCGGGAAGCCCGCGGACCCAGCCGTCGGCTCCCACGGCCGTCAGCGCCGACCACAGGTCCGTGTCGCTCGCTGCCGGTTCGGCGATCAGCAGGTTGTCCCGGACCGTGCCGAGGAAGACATGGTGTTCCTGCGTGACCAGGACGACCTGGCGGCGCAGAACGTCAGGTTCCAGGCCGGCGACCGGTACCCCGCCCACGGTCACCGTGCCCGACCCGGGCGCGTCGACGCCCGCCAGCAGCCGGCTCAGTGTCGTCTTCCCCGCGCCGGACGGCCCGACCACCGCGAGCCGTTCCCCGGGCCGCACCGTGAGATCCACCCCGCGCAGCACCTCGCCGCCGCGCTCATAGGCGAACCGCACCCCGCGCACATCGATGCGGTCGTCCGCCGGAGCCGGCGACCCGCCGTCCGGCGCCGTCCGCGGGGCCTGGGCCAGCCCCTCCACCCGGGCGAACGAGGCGCCGCTGGCCTGGAGTTGCTCCACCCGCATCAGAATCTGGTCCAGCGGCTCGGTGAACTGCCTCAGATACAGCGCCGCCGACACCACCACACCGACCCCGGCATGCAGCAGCCCGCCGACCAGCAGCACCCCGGCCACCGGCACGGAGTACGACACCTCGACCGCCGGGAAGAACACGGTCCGCAGGTACAGGGTGTGGAAGCGGGCCTTGCGGTTGGCCTCCAGCGCGTCCCGGCAGGCCGTGATCCGTGGTTCCTGGAGCCGGAAGGCCTCCACGGTGCGCGCGCCCGCCACCGTCGCCGTGACGATCTCCGCGACCCCGGACGTCGTCGCACCCTCCGCGAGATAGCCGTCCCGGGCCCGCCGAAGATACCAGCGCAGCGCCAGCCAGATCGGGGTCAGCCCGAGCACCCCGAACGCGCCGAGCACCGGGTCCAGCGCGAACACCGCGGCCAGCACGAACAGCGCCTGCACCGAGCAGACGAGCAGTTCGGGTCCGGCGTCCCGCAGGGTGGTGCCGACGGTGGTCACGTCGGAGGTGCCGCGCGCGGTCAGATCCCCGGTGCCGGCCCGCTCCACGACCGACGCGGGCAGCGCGAGCGTCCGGTCCACGAACTCCTCGCGCACCCGGGCCAGGGTCCGCTCCCCGAAGCGGTGGCCGAGGTAGCGGGCGGAGCGGGCGAGCAGCAGCTGGGCGAGCGAGCAGAGCAGGATCCACAGGGCGAGGCGGTCCACGGCACCGACACCACGGCCGGCCCGCACCGCGTCCACGATCCTGCCCACCAGCCAGGGGCCGGCCAGGCCGGTGCCGGCGGCGAGCGCGTTCAGCAGCAGGGCGGCCGAGAAGGCCGCGCGGTCCGCCCGCACCAGGCGGAGCAGCGCCCGGCGCACGTCGGCCCGTTCCGCGACGGGAAGCCGGCCCGTGGTCACCGCACGACCTCCTCTTCGTCCTGCGAGTCCCGGGCCACCAGGGCGCGGTAGCCGGGCTCGTACTCCAGCAGGCCCTCGTGGGTGCCGGTCGCCGCGACCTTGCCCTCGACCAGGTAGATCACCTCGTCGGCGCGGGCCAGCATCAGGGGGGAGGTGGTGGTGAGGAGAGTGGTGCGGCCGGACCGGGCGCGGTGGAGGCGCTCCGCTACGAGGGACTCGGTGTGGGCGTCGAGGGCCGAAGTGGGCTCCACGGCGAGGAGGACCTCGGGATCGGCCAGCAACGCCCGTGCGAGCCGGATGCGTTGGCGCTGGCCGCCGGAGAGGTTGCGGGCCTGGGCGGAGAGCTCCGAGTCGAGGCCGTTCGGGAGGGCCTGGACGATGTCGTTCGCCGCGGCCGCGTGGAGGGCTTGGGCGGTTCGCGCGTCAGGAGGTTCGGGTGAGGGGGCGGCGGCGGGTGCCGGGGAGTGGGGGCCTGTCGCGCCCACGCGGCGGCGGCCGCACATGTGGTACGGCCCCGCGCCCCTGAGGGAGTTGCGGAGGGTGTCGGCGAAGAAGTGGGACTCGTTGTCCGCCACCAGGATGCGGGAACGGACCTCCCACAGGGGTACGGCGTCCAGGCGGACCTCTCCCCAGGTCGCGTCCGACCGGGTGTAGCGGCCCAGGCGGTCGATCACGGTCGCGGTGTCGGTGGGGCTGGCGCCCACCAGGGCCTGGAGGCGGCCGGGACGGACCCGTACCCCCGACTCCGGGTCGTGCAGGGGCGCCGGTTCGGCCGGAGCCCGCTCCGTGCCCCGGTCCGGCTCCGGGGCCTGGCGCAGCAGGCCTACCACCCGGCGGGCGGCCACCACGCCCCGGCTGAGCTGGTAGCCCATGTCCAGGAAGAACGCCACCGGGCCCACCAGGACCGCGACATAGCCGTACACCGACACCAGCTGCCCCACCGTGATCTCGCCGCGGGCGGCCATCCGGGCGGCGAGCCAGGTCACCACCGCCAGGTACACCGTGGGCAGGCCCACGCCCAGGGCCTGGACCCAGCTGGCGACCGCGCCCACCCGGTAGCCCTGGGCGCGCAGGTGCTGCGAGTCCTTGCGGAAGGCGTCCGCGAACAGGCCCTTGCCGCCCAGTCCGTTGAGGACGCGCAGGCCGCCCGCCAGGTCCCCGATGCGGGCCGTGAGGACGCCCTGGCGTTCCCGGTACTCGGTCTCCCTGCCCTGGAGCCGGCGGGTCAGCGGACCCGCGAGGAGTGCCACCACCGGCACCCCGAGCAGGACCACGCCGGTCAGCAGGGGTGAGATCGGCACCAGCAGACCGGCCACCACCCCGTACACCACGACCGCGCCCACCCCGGGGCCGACGACGGTCAGCGCCTGCGCGATGGTGTGGACGTCACCGACGCCGATCGTGACGACCTCACCGGCACCCGCCCGCCGGGGCAGCGCCGCGCCGAGCCGTACCGCGTGGCCGACGACCACCTTGATCGTGCGGAAGTACGCGTCCATGCGCACCCGGGTCATCGTGCGGTGACGCATGATGCTGAGCCACGCGTTGACCGCCCCGAGGACGAAGATCGCCGCAGTCCACCCGGCCAGCACCGTCATGCGCCCCGGCACCAGGCCGTCGTCCACGGCCCGGGCCATCAGGTACGGCGTCGCGGCCATCAGCGTCAGCCAGGCGCTGCCCAGCAGCGCCCCGGCCAGCGAGCGGCCCGGCTGGCAGCGCACCAGCCACCACAGGTAGGACCAGCCCCCGCGCGTGTCGGGCGTGCCCGGATCCTCGTACGCGTCGATCACCTTGCGACCCCCGTCTCCCCGCTAGGCCAGACTGTCCCGCCACGCCCGGTGCAGATCGGCGAACCGGCCGGTGCCCGTGATGAGGTCGGCCGGGCGGCCGTCCTCGACGATCCGGCCGTGCTCCATCACGAGCACCCGGTCGGCGATCTCCACGGTGGACAGCCGGTGCGCGATGACCACCGCCGTACGGCCCTTCAGCACCGTCGACATGGCCCGCTGCACGGCCCGTTCCCCGGGGATGTCCAGGGAACTGGTCGCCTCGTCGAGGATCAGCACCGCCGGGTCGGCGAGCAAGGCGCGTGCGAAGGCCACCAGTTGGCGCTGCCCCGCCGAAATGCGCCCGCCGCGCTTGCGGACGTCCGTGTCGTAGCCGTCGGGCAGTGCGGCGATGAACTCGTGTGCGCCGATCGCCTTGGCCGCCTGCTCGATGTCCTCGCGGGTGGCGTCCGGGCGGCCGATGGCGATGTTCTCGGCGACCGTGCCGGAGAACAGGAACGCCTCCTGGGTGACCATCACGACCCCGCGCCGGAGTTCGGGCACGCTCAGCTCGCGCAGGTCCACGCCGTCCAGGAGGACCCGTCCGTCGGTCGGGTCGTAGAAGCGGGCGAGCAGCTTGGCGAGGGTCGACTTGCCGGCGCCGGTGGAGCCGACCACCGCGACCGTCTGCCCGGCCGGGAGGGTGAGGCCGAAGCGGGGCAGCACCTCGCCGCCGGTGCGGTAGGCGAAGCGGACGCCGTCGAAGACGACCTCGCGGCCGGGCAGTTCGCTCGCGGGCGGGGGCAGTTCCCTGGGGACCGAGGGCTCCGGCACGGACGGGGTCTGCGCCAGCAGGCCCGCGATCTTCTCCAGCGAGGCGGCCGCCGACTGGTAGGAGTTGAGGAACATGCCGAGGCGGTCGATCGGGTCGTACAGCCGGCGCAGGTACAGGACGGCCGCCGCCAGGACGCCCAGCTCCAGCGAACCGGACGCCACCCGGTAGGCGCCCCACAGCACGATCACCGCGACCGAGGTGTTGGCGACCAGCCGGGAGCCGACGACGTACCGCGCCATTTCGAGGAGCGCGTCGCCGTTGGTGCGTTCGTGGGTGCGGTTGAGCACGGCGAACTCGGCGTCGTTGGCGGCCTCCCGGCGGAACGCGCGCACCGGGCGGATGCCGTTCATCGTCTCGACGAACTTCACGATCACCGCGGCGATCGCCGTGGACCGCTTCTTGTACACCCGTACCGCACGCCGCTGGTACAGCCGGACCAGCAGGTACAGCGGCACGAACGAGGCCACGGCCACCGCGCCCAGGCCGAGGTCCAGCCAGAGCAGCATCGCCGAGATGTACAGGAACGAGAGGATGACCGTGACCAGCTCCTGGAGGCCCTCGCTCAGCAGCTCGCGCAGCGACTCGACGTCCGTGGTGGAGCGGGAGATCAGCCGGCCCGACGTGTAGCGCTCGTGGAAGTCGACGCTCAGGGCCTGTGCGTGGCGGAAGATACGGCCGCGCAGGTCGAGGAGGACGTCCTGGTTCACGCGCGCGGAGGCCTCGATGAAGGCGTACTGGAGGCCGCCGGAGAGCAGGGCGCTGAGGCCGTAGCCGACCGCCACCGCGATCAGCGGGCCGTGGTCGTGATGGCGGAACGCCGGTACGGCACGGTCGATGGCGTACGCCACCAGCAGCGGGCCGGCCTGCGCGGCCGCCTGCTGGAACAGCAGCAGGAGCGTGGTCACGGCGACCCGCGCCTTCATCGGCGCGAGGAGCGAGCGCAGGAGGGCGGCCGTGGCGCCGGGCGGGACGGGCAGCACGTCCCGGTCGAAGGGGTCGCCGGTGGCGGTCGCGGCGTCGGCGCCTCCGGCCGCTTTCGGGCGGGGGAGTTCGTCGTCCTCGTCGGGGACGGGCAGGGAGGTGGCGGCGGTCATCGGCGGTGATCCTCCCCGGACATCAGGTGGGCGTACTCGGCGTTGCTGCGGAGCAGTTCCTGGTGGGTGCCGACGGCGGTGACCCGGCCGCCGGCGAGCAGCGCGACGCGGTCGGCGAGCAGGACGGTGGAGGGACGGTGGGCGACGATCAGGGCGGTGGTGTCGGCGAGCACGTCGCGCAGGGCGGCCTCCACGGCGGCCTCCGTGTGCACGTCCAGGGCGGAGAGCGGGTCGTCGAGGACGAGGAAGCGGGGCCGGCCGACGACCGCCCGGGCGAGCGCGAGGCGTTGGCGCTGGCCGCCGGAGAGGGTGAGGCCCTGCTCGCCGACCTGGGTCGCGGTGCCCTGCGGGAGGGCGTGCGCGAAGTCGGCCTGGGCGACGGCGAGGGCCCGGTCCAGCTCCGGTTCGCCGGCGCCGGCCTCGGCGCCCATCAGGACGTTCTCGCCGACCGAGGCGGAGAAGAGGGTGGGTTCCTCGAAGGCCACGGCGACCAGGGTGCGGAGCTCCTCGCGGGGCATGGCGGTGATGTCCCGGCCGTCGAGGGTGATCCGTCCGGAGGTCGCCTCGTGCAGGCGGGGGACGAGGGCGGTGAGCGTGGTCTTCCCACTGCCGGTGGCGCCGACGAGGGCCATGGACTCACCGGGGCGGATGTGGAGGTCGATCTCGGCGAGGGTGGGGGGCGAGTCGGGGGAGGCGTCCGGATAGCGGAAGGAGACGGAGTGGAAGCGGATGCCATCGTTGTCGGCCGCGTGCGCGTGGGGGCCGCCCGCGGGGTTCCCCTCGCCCCTGACGGGGCACTCTGCGGCGCCCCGAAGGGGCGCGGGCAACTGCGCGCTCGGCCCCCACCGGCCCGCACCCGAATCCGCGTCCTTCCGAACCGCGTCCTCCCGCGCGGCGTCCCGCACCTCGAAGTACCGTTCGGTGGCCGTGGCCGCCTCCTGACTCATCGCCAGCAGGAAGCCGATCGACTCCACCGGCCAGCGCAGCGCCAGTGCCGTCGACAGGAACGCCACCAGCGTTCCCGCGCTCAGCTCACCCTCCGCGACCTGGACCGAACCCCACAGCAGCGCCGCCCCGATGGCCAGCTCCGGGAGGGTCACGATGACGCCCCAGATCGCCGCCAGCATCCGCGCCTTGCGCAGCTCCGTACCCCGCAGCGTCCGCACCAGGTCGCGGAACGCGCGCGCCTGGCTGCGGTGCCTGCCGAACCCCTTGATGATGCGGATGCCGAGCACGCTCTCCTCGACCACCGTCGTCAGGTCGCCCACCTGGTCCTGGGCGAGCCGGGCCACCGCCGCGTACCGCTTCTCGAAGATCGCGCACGTCACCATCACGGGGATCGTGGGGACGAGGATGACCAGGCCCAGCGTCCAGTCCTGGAGCAGCATGATGATCACGCCGACGAGGATGGTCACTCCGTTGACCAGCAGGAAGGTCAGCGGAAAGGCGAGGAACATGCGGAGCAGCATCAGGTCCGTGGTGGCCCGGGAGAGCAGCTGGCCGGAGGCCCAGCGGTCGTGGAAGGCGACCGGCAGACGCTGCAGATGGCCGTAGAGGTCCGCCCGCATGCCCGCCTCGACGTGCGAGAGGGGTCTGGCCACCAGCCAGCGCCGCAGCCCGAAGAGCAGCGCCTCGGCGAGCCCGAGCACCAGCAGGTACAGCGCGCCGAGCCAGACCCCGCCGGGGTCCCGGTCGGCCACCGGACCGTCCACCATCCACTTGAGGACGAGCGGGATGACGAGTCCGGTACAGGAGGCGATCACGGCCACGAACGCCGCGACGGACAGCCGCACCCGCACCGGCCGCACGTACGGCCACAGGCGCAGAAGGGAACGGAGGGCGGACCGGTCCTTGGTGGTTGCACGTGTCGGAGGCATCAGGAGCGAGCCTACGGATCGGCACTGACAACGCCTACCGAGTTTCGGCCGGACCGCGGTCCGCCGGTGGTCCTACGACCAGCACGTTCGGGGGGTCGTACCACCGGATCCGCCGCATCAGCCGATCGGCCGATGCCGCTTCCAGCGGGGCGGACGATGTGCCGGACCGGGCCCGGACGGGACCCTCGGTCCATGCCATCCGTCATCGAAGTGACAGACCTGCGGAAGTCGTACGGCGGCCACCCCGTCGTGGATGGGGTGAGTCTCGCCGTCGAGGAAGGGGAGATCTTCGGGATCCTCGGGCCGAACGGCGCCGGCAAGACCACCACCGTGGAGTGCGTGGAGGGGCTGCGGGTGCCCGACGGCGGCCGCGTCCGGGTCACCGGGCTCGACCCCGTCTCCGAGCACCAGAAGGTCGCCCGCGTCCTCGGCGCCCAGCTCCAGCAGAGCGAGCTGCAGCCCAAACTCAGCGTCCGCGAGGCCCTGGAGCTGTACGCCTCCTTCTATCCGGCCCCGCTGCCATGGGCCCCGCTCGCCGAACGGCTCGCGCTCACCGACAAGCTCGGCACCCGGTTCGGCAAGCTCTCCGGCGGTCAGCGGCAACGCCTGTTCATCGCGCTGGCGTTGATCGGGAACCCCCGGATCGTGGTGCTCGACGAGCTGACCACCGGGCTCGATCCGCGGGCCCGGCGGGACACCTGGGAGCTGATCGAGGACGTCCGGGACCGCGGCGTCACCGTCCTGCTGGTCACGCACTTCATGGAGGAGGCGCAGCGGCTGTGCGACCGGATCGCGGTGATCGACAAGGGGCGGGTGGCAGCCCTGGACACCCCGGCCGGGCTGATCCGCCGTTCCGCCGGGGCCACCGTCATCAGCTTCACCCCCTCCGTCCCGCTGGACGACGAGGATCTGGCCGCGCTCCCGGCCCTCGCCTCGATCGGGCACAGGGACGGCCGGGTCACCCTCTCCGGCACCGACGAGACCGTGAACGCGGTCATCACCCTGCTCGCCCGGCACCGCGTCACCGCCCACCAGCTCCGGGTCGTGGACGCGACCCTCGACGACGCGTTCCTGGACCTGACGAAGGAGGAAGCGGTATGAACACCGCCGTCCTGCGCACCGAGTTCCGGCTGTTCCGCCGTGAACCCGGCGCGGTCTTCTGGATCTTCCTGTTCCCGACCCTGCTCCTGGTGATCCTCGGCTCGATCCCCTCGTTCCGGGACGCCGACAAGTCGCTGGGCGGGCTGCGGCCGGTCGACGCCTACGTCCCCGTCGCCGTACTGATCGCCCTGATCATGTCCGGGGTGCAGTCGCTGCCCCAGGTCCTGACCGGCCACCGGGAGCGGGGCATCCTGCGGCGGATGCGGCTCACCCCCGTGCGGCCCTCCGCGCTGCTGTCCGCGCAGATGGTCGTGACGGGCACGGTCGCACTGGGCTCGGCGCTGCTCGCGCTCGTCGTCGGCCGGCTCGCCTTCGACGTGCGGCTGCCCCGGCAGCCGGGCGGCTACCTGCTGGCACTGCTGCTGACGACCGCGGCCGCCCTCGCTCTCGGCTCCCTCGTCTCCGCGCTGTCCCGCACCACGAAGATCGCGGGCGCGATCGGCTCGGCGGTGTTCTTCCCGATGATGTTCTGCGCGGGCGTGTGGCTGCCGGTGCGGGAGATGCCGCACGCGATGGCCTGCGTGGTCCAGCTGACCCCGTTCGGTGCGGCGGCCCGCGCCCTGGACCAGGCCGCCGCCGGTCACTGGCCCGGCTGGGACCACCTGGGCGTGCTCGCCGTCTGGGCGGTGCTGCTGACGGCCGGTGCCGCCCGCTGGTTCCGCTGGGAGTAGGCGGCCGGCCGTGCAGACTGGGGACATGACCGAGGACGACAGCGGGTCCGACGGCGGGGACGACGGCCGGATCGACCGGCGCTGGGAGCAACTGCACACCTGGGGGCCGTTCGGGTTCCTCGGCATCAGTGTCGTCCTCGGGATCGCCACCGCCGATCCCCACACCTCGCGTGCGGTGTGGTCGACCGCCTGGTCCCTGACCGGCGCCGCGGTCGTCCTCCAACTGTGGTGGCACGGCACCCGGTCGCGCCGCCCCGACCGCGGCCGTACGCCCACCCCGGCCGGGGGCGGGTACTACGTGGTCCGGTGGGCCCTGGCCTTCGCGCTCGCCTGGCTCAACCCGTTCTTCGCGTTCTACGCCGCCACCGGTTACATGGACGCCGACGAACTGCTGCCGCGCCGGTGGCGGCGGCTCGGGCTGCTGGCGAGCGCGGTCACCGTGGCCGGCGCGCAGGCAGGCGGGATGCCGTTCCACAGCGTGCTCCAGTGGGTCCTCTTCGGCGTGCTGCTGCCCGTCAACTCCGTTCTCCAGATGGCCATCGCCCACCTCAACGAGCAGGAGAGACAGCGGTCCCGCGAGCGCACCGAGACCATCGCCGCCCTGCGCCAGGCCCTGGACGAGAACGCGGCGCTGCACGCCCAGCTCCTCGTCCAGGCGCGGGAGGCGGGGGTCGCCGACGAGCGGCGGCGGCTGGCCGCCGAGATCCACGACACCATCGCCCAGGGCCTGGCCGGGATCATCGCCCAGCTCCAGGTCGTCACCAACACCCCGGATCCGAAGGCGGCCGAGGAGCACGTGGGCCGCGCCCTGGCGCTGGCCCGGCACAGCCTGGGCGAGGCCCGCCGCTCCGTGCACAACCTGGCCCCGGTGGCCCTGGAGCACGACGGGCTGCCCGAGGCGCTGCGCAAGACGGTCAGCGAATGGGGCGAACGGACCGACACCCGGGCCGAGTTCACCCTCACCGGGACCGCCGAGCACCTCCACGAGGAGGTCGCCGCCACGCTCCTGCGCATCGTCCAGGAGGCCCTGTCCAACGCGGCCCGGCACGCGCGCGCCTCCCGCGTCGGCGTCACCCTCTCCTACCTGGGCGACGAGGTGATCCTCGACATCCGTGACGACGGCACCGGCTTCGACCTCCTCGCCCTGCCCGCCCGCAGCAGCGCCGGCGGCTTCGGCCTGGACGGGATGCGGGCCCGCGCCGAACGCATCGCCGGTGCTCTGACCGTGGAGTCCGAACCGGGACTCGGCACGGCCCTGTCGGCACGCGTACCGTTGGTCCGCCATGACAGCTGACCCCCCGATCTCCCTGCTGATCGTCGACGACCACCCCGTCGTCCGCGACGGCCTGCGCGGCATGTTCACGTCCGCACCCGGGTTCACGGTCCTCGACGAGGCCCCGGACGGCGTCGCGGCCGTCGCGCTCGCCCGCGCCCTCGACCCCGACGTCATCCTCATGGACCTGCGCATGCCGGGCGGCGGCGGAGTCGACGCCATCCGGGAACTGACCCGGCAGGGCACCCGCGCCAGGATCCTGGTCCTCACCACCTACGACACCGACTCCGACACCCTCCCCGCCATCGAGGCCGGCGCCACCGGCTACCTGCTCAAGGACGCCCCGCGCGAGGAGCTCTTCACCGCCGTCCGCGCCGCCGCCCAGGGCCGTACCGTCCTCTCCCCGGCCGTCGCCTCCCGCCTGGTCACCGCCGTCCGCACCCCCGGCGCCCCGGGCAACGAACCGCTCTCCGCCCGCGAACGCGAGGTCCTGGCCCTGGTCGCCAGGGGCACCTCCAACCGCGAGGTGGCCCGCGAACTCTTCATCAGCGAGGCCACCGTGAAGACCCACCTCACCCACCTCTACACCAAGCTGGGCGTCAACGACCGCGCGGCGGCGGTCGCGACGGCCTACCAGCGGGGGATCCTCGGTTAGGGCGTGTTGCGAAAGTCCCGTCTGCGGTACACGCCGTGCACGCACTCTCGCCGCACCGGGCGAAAGCCCGAGTACATCCAGGACGAGGACTTGCGCCCGGCACGCCGGGAGCACGCACCTGACGCCGCACGGCCCGCCCTCCGGGCGAACGACGGGACTTTCGCAACACCCCCTAGCCCGGTCAGCCGGCCACCCTGAGCAGCAGGACCGCCCGCGCCGGCACCGTGATCGCCGTCCCGGCCTCGTGCACCACGCCCGGTGCCTCGCTCTGTTCCTCCCGTGAGGTGTCGACGAGCACCTCGTACCGTTCCGCCCACGGCGGGCCCGGCAGCAGGAACTCCGCCGGCCGGCCGCCGGCGTGCAGGACGGTCAGGAAGCTGTCGTCCAGGACCGGCGCCCCGCGCTCGTCGCGGCCGGGGATGTCCCGCCCGGAGAGAAACATGCCGAGCGTGGCGGCGGGCGCGTACCAGTCGCCCTCGGTCATCTCCTCGCCCCGCGCGGTGAACCAGGCCAGGTCGCGCAGCCCGTCCGCCGAGTGGGCACGGCCCGAGAAGAAGGCGCGACGGCGCAGGACCGGGTGGCGGTGGCGCAGCCGGATCAGCCGGGAGGTCAGGTCGAACAGCGGCCGCCAGTCCGGGTCGTCCAGCAGCTCCCAGTCCAGCCAGCTGATCTCGTTGTCCTGGCAGTAGGCGTTGTTGTTGCCCCGCTGGGTACGGCCCAGCTCGTCGCCGGCGACCAGCATCGGAACGCCCGTCGACAGCAGCAGGGTGGTCAGCAGATTCCGCAACTGCCGCCTGCGCAGCGCCCGTACGTCCTCGTCGGCCGTCTCGCCCTCCACCCCGCAGTTCCACGAGCGGTTGTCACCGGCGCCGTCGCGGTTGTTCTCGCCGTTGGCCTCGTTGTGCTTCGCCTGGTACGACACCAGGTCGCGCAGGGTGTAACCGTCGTGCGCGGTGATGAAGTTGACCGAGGCGTAGGGCCGCCGGCCGCCCCAGGCGTAGAGGTCGCTGGAGCCCGAGAGGCGGTAGCCGAGGTCGCGGACGTCGGGCAGGGCGCCGCGCCAGAAGTCCCGGACGGCGTCCCGGTAGTGGTCGTTCCACTCGGTCCACAGCGGCGGGAAGGCGCCCACCTGGTAGCCGCCGGAGCCCACGTCCCACGGCTCGGCGATCAGCTTCACCCGGCGCAGCACCGGGTCCTGGGCGATCACCGCGAGAAAGGGGGAGAGCATGTCGACGTCGTGCATCGAGCGGGCCAGCGCGGCGGCGAGGTCGAAGCGGAACCCGTCCACGCCCATCTCGGTCACCCAGTAGCGGAGGGAATCGGTGATCAGGCGCAGGACGTGCGGCCGGACCACGTGCAGGGTGTTGCCGCAGCCGGTGTAGTCGGCGTAGTGCCGGGCGTCGTCCTGGAGCCGGTAGTACCCCCGGTTGTCGATGCCCTTCAGGGACAGCGTCGGCCCCAGCTCCCCGGCCTCGGCCGTGTGGTTGTAGACCACGTCGAGGATGACCTCGATGCCGGCCGCGTGCAGGGCGCGCACCATCCGCTTGAACTCGCCGACCTGCTGTCCGGTCGTACCGGAGGCGGCGTAGGCGGCGTGCGGGGCGAAATAGCCGACGGAGTTGTAGCCCCAGTAGTTCCTCAGGCCCCGCTTCAGCAGGTGGTCCTCGTGCGCGAACTGGTGCACGGGCAGCAGTTCCACGGCCGTCACGCCGAGGTTCACGAGGTGCTCGACGGCGGCCGGGTGGGCCAGCCCCGCGTAGGTGCCGCGGAGTTCGGCGGGTATGCCCGGGTGCAGTCTGGTGAAGCCGCGCACGTGCAGCTCGTAGATGACGGAGTCCGCCCACGGCGTCTTCGGGCGGTGGTCGTCGGACCAGTCGTCGTCGTCGTGGACGACCACGCCCTTCGGGATGTGCGGCGCCGAGTCCCGGTCGTCCCGGACGGTGTCGGCGACCTGCTGGTCGGGCCAGTCGCGGACGTGCCCGTACACCTCCGGCGGCAGGCCGAACTCACCGTCCACCGCACGCGCGTACGGGTCGAGCAGCAGCTTCGCCGGGTTCCAGCGGGCGCCGGTCCACGGGTCCCAGCGGCCGTCGACCCGGTAGCCGTACCGCTGCCCCGGCAGCACTCCTGGCACGAACCCGTGCCAGATCTCGTGCGTCAGTTCGGTCAGCGGGATCCGGGTCTCCCGGCCCTGTTCGTCGAAGAGGCAGAGCCGGACCGCCTCGGCCCCGGCCGCCCACAGGGCGAAGTTGGTGCCGGCCACCCCGTCCGGGCCGACCCGGAACCGGGCGCCCAGCGGAGTCGACGACCCCGGCCAGGCGGCCGGGACGGGGAGGGCCGTCCCGTTCACCACGGGGGCCTCCGCCTTCGGGGCCCGCGCCCGTGCCCCCTGCTGCTCGGCTGCGCTCGTCACCTGTCGGCCCCTTTTTTGTTCCGCGGCTCGCCGACCCCCGGGGCGCACCTCACCCGTGTCCGGGCAGCTGACCGCGCCCGGACTCCCGGTCCCGGGCACGGTCGGCGGCTCGCTACGGCACGCCCGCGACGGCTCTCGCACGGGCGCGGCGGCTCCCCAGCTCGTCGTCCTTCCCTCTGTTCTGCCCAGTGCCGGCGTCGCACTCACGTTTCCCCGGGGCGGCCCCGGTCGTTGAGTCCCATGTGAGTCATCCACAAGGGCGCGCACGGCGCGCGGGGGCCGCGTTGGCCGCGGCACTGACATGGGCGGCGCTGCTGGCGGGAGCCGCCGGCTGCTCCTCCGACGACACGGAGGGGCTCGGCATCGGCCATGTCCTCGGGGGCGCACCCCCGGCTCCCGAGGACGTCATCCGCATCACCCCGGACGACGGCACCAGAGCCGTACGTCCGGCCGAACGGCTGACGGTACGGGTACCCGGCGGCCGCCTGGAATCCGTCAGCGTCGTCAAGTCCCAGGACGCCCAGGACTCCCCGGTCCCCGGGCACATCGCCGCGAACGGCACGACCTGGCAGCCCGACGACCCGAAACTGGCGCTGGCCGCCAAGTACACGGTCGACGCGGTCGCCCTGGACCGCGACGGCCGCCGCTCGGCCCGCCACACCACCTTCACCACACTCGTCCCCGACGAACGCTTCATCGGATACGTCACCCCCGAGAACCGCGCCGTCGTCGGCACCGGCATGATCGTCTCCCTGGCCTTCAGCCGCGACATCGACAACCGGGCCGCCGTCGAACGCGCCGTCCGGGTCAGCGCCAGTCCCGCGGTCGAGATCCGGCCGCACTGGTTCGGAAAGAACCGGCTCGACTTCCGCCCCGAGCACTACTGGCAGCCCGGCACGGTCGTCACCGTCGGCCTCGAACTCCGCGACGTCGAAGGGGCCCGCGGGGTGTACGGCCTCCAGTACAAGACGTTCACCTTCACCGTCGGCCGCAGCCAGGTCTCCCTGGTCGACGCGGCCAAACACACGATGGAGGTCCGCCGCGACGGCACCCTGCTCTCCACCGTGCCGATCACCGCGGGCGCGCCCGCCCACACCACCTACAACGGGAAGATGGTGGTGATGGAGATGCACGAGGTGACCCGCATGAACAGCCGCACGGTCGGCTTCGGCGGCGAGTACGACATCCCCGACGTCCCGCACGCCCTCAAGCTCACCGACTCCGGCACCTTCCTGCACGGCAACTACTGGGCGCCGGACGCCCCCGGACGCGTCAACGTCAGCCACGGCTGTGTGGGCCTGCGCGATGTGAAGGGCGGCGGCTCGGACACGCCCGCCGGCTGGTTCTACGACCGCACCCTGATCGGGGACGTGGTCGAGGTCGTCCACAGCAACGACAAAATGGTCGCTCCCGACAATGGCCTCGGAGGGTGGAACATGGGTTGGAAGGAGTGGAAGGCGGGCGGCGCGGTCAAGTAACCAGGTGGGGGACGGTCCGGTGCGGGGCGGAGACCGCCGTGCGAGGCGACGGAAGTTGCGACGCAACGGTGACATTCGCCCAACACCAAGCTCAAAACCGTCCGGTTACTATGCGCCAATGCGCGGGCGGAACGCGCCGGGGTGGGCCTGACCAGGCCCTGGGAGGGGAGAACGACGTTGAACATACGGCCGATATCGGGGGCGGCGGTCAGGGCCCGGGGCAAGGGGCTGGCCGTCGTGGCCGGAATTCTGCTCATGACGGTCACCGCGTGCGGGGGCGGCTCCTCCGACAAGGGGAGCGGGGCCGGCAAGGAGAAGGACTCCACGACCCAGGCGAGCAAGCAGTCCGTCGCCACGGTCAGCATCAGCCCCAAGTCCGGGGCGACCGACGTGGACACCAGCGGGGCGCTCAAGGTCAGCGCCGCCCAGGGCAAGCTGACCGATGTGGAGGTCAAGGACTCCAAGGGCGACAAGGTCGACGGCACGATCGCGGCGGGCGGTACCAGCTGGACGCCGGCCGGCCACCTCGCCAGCTCCACGAAGTACACGGTGCACGCGGTCGCGAAGGACACCGCGGGACGTGAGTCGGCCGAGGACTCCACGTTCACCACGCTCACCCCGAAGAACACGTTCACCGGGTACTTCACGCCGGAGGACGGTTCCACGGTCGGCGTCGGGATGCCGTTCTCCATCCGGTTCACCCGGGGCATCACCGACCCGGCCGCCGTCGAGAAGGCGATCACCGTCAAGACCGAGCCGGCGGTCGACGTCCAGGGCCACTGGTTCGGCAACGACCGCCTCGACTTCCGTCCCGAGGACTACTGGGCGTCCGGCACGAAGGTCTCCGTCACGCTCGACCTCGACGGTGTCGAGGGCCGTGACGGGGTGTACGGCAAGCAGGCCAAGACCGTGAAGTTCACGATCGGCCGTAACCAGGTGTCGATCGTCGACGCCAAGAAGCACACGATGAAGGTCATGCAGGACGGCAAGGTCGTGAAGACCCTCGCCGTCACGACCGGCAAGCCCGGGTACGACACGTGGAACGGCCAGATGGTCATCAGCGAGAAGCTGCGGGTGACCCGGATGAACGGCGAGACCGTCGGCTACGGCGGCGAGTACGACATCAAGGACGTGCCGGACGCGATGCGGCTGACCACGTCGGGCACGTTCATCCACGGCAACTACTGGGGCGGGGACGCCTTCGGGAACTACAACGCCAGCCACGGGTGCGTGGGGCTGCGGGACATCCGGGGCGGGGGTGACCGGGGGGTGCCGGCCGCCTGGTTCTTCGACCACTCGATCATCGGGGACGTGGTGACCGTGAAGAACTCCCACGACGAGACCGTCTCTCCCGACAACGGCCTCAACGGCTGGAACATGTCGTGGAAGCAGTGGACCGCGTAGGGGCAGTGAACGCCCGCTAACCTGCGGGTCATGACTGTGACCCTCGAAGTCTCCGAAGGCGTCGGGACCATCCGCCTGGAGCGGCCCCCGATGAACGCCCTGGACGTCGCCACCCAGGACCGGCTCAAGGAACTGGCGCAGGAGGCCACCCGCCGCGAGGACGTTCGCGCCGTCGTCATCTACGGCGGTGAGAAGGTCTTCGCGGCCGGGGCCGACATCAAGGAAATGCAGAACATGGACCACGCGGCCATGATCGTGCGCTCCCGTGACCTCCAGGACTCCTTCACCGCCGTCGCCCGGATTCCCAAGCCGGTCGTCGCCGCCGTCACCGGGTACGCGCTCGGCGGCGGCTGCGAACTCGCCCTCTGCGCCGACTACCGGATCGCCGCCGACAACGCCAGGCTCGGCCAGCCGGAGATCCTGCTCGGGCTGATCCCGGGCGCCGGCGGTACCCAGCGGCTGCCCCGGCTGGTCGGGCCCTCCAGGGCCAAGGACCTGATCTTCACGGGCCGTATGGTCAAGGCGGACGAGGCACTCGCCATCGGCCTGGTCGACCGGGTCGTACCCGCCGCCGACGTCTACACCGAGGCGCACGCCTGGGCGGCCCGGCTCGCCAAGGGGCCCGCGATCGCGCTCCGGGCGGCCAAGGAGGCGATCGACACCGGTGTCGAGACGGACCTGGAGACCGGTCTCGCCGTCGAACGGAACTGGTTCGCAGGGCTGTTCGCGACCGAGGACCGTGAACGCGGTATGCGCAGCTTCGTGGAGGAAGGGCCGGGCAAGGCCAAGTTCCTGTGATCTTCGCCCCGTTGTGAAAGTCCCGAACCACTTGCAATTGACGTGATGTCTGATTCCCGGGTCCCTCGATGGGGCGGTTTATGGGAGCCTTAACGCGCCCTTAAGTCTGCCTTGTCGAGGGAGTCTGTCGATTGCCCGGAGATGAGTCGTCGCCGCAGGTCGGACAGGCTGTCAGCACCACCGAAATGCCGATGGCATATGCCGTTGGGCCGATGTCGGACGGGGGCTTCGCGGGGGCGTATTCCTCCGGAACGGCCACGGGAGGCCCGCCGGGCGGCCATGATGGGGGCATGGCGGGGCTGGAGGGCATCGAACAGCCGCGGGGACACAGCCGTGCGGCCGCGGCGCGGTGGTCGCCTGCGGTCGAGGACGAGCGGGCGCTCAAGGCGATCGAGTTGTTCGGCAATCCGACGGAGGCGGAGGTTCCGCTGCCGTCCCGCCCCGAGTCCGCGGCGACCGCCCGCCGGCTCGCCCAGGTCGTGGTCCTGCGCCAGTGGCGGCTCAGCCCCAGGATGACGGAGGACGCGGTCTTACTCGTCTCCGAACTCGTGGGCAATGCCGTACGGCACACCGGTGCCCGCGTGTTCGGGCTGCGGATGCGCCGCCGCCCGGGTTGGATCCGGGTGGAGGTCCGGGACCCGTCGCGGGGGCTGCCGTGCCTGATGCCGGTTCAGGAGCTGGACATCAGCGGGCGGGGCCTGTTCCTGGTGGACAAACTGTCGGACCGGTGGGGCGTCGATTTGCTGCCGCGAGGAAAGACGACCTGGTTCGAGATGCGGGTGGCCGATCGGTGAGGGCTCGCCTGACGAGCCCCCTATCAGGTCAATCACCCATTTTCTTGTCCTATCCCCCTTAAATGGGGCTCGTGACCACCTCCAACCGACGCGGCGTCCTCCGCGCAGGTGCCGGCCTCATCGCCGGAGGCACACTCGCCACGGGTTGCGGCACCACGGGTGCGGACGCGGCACCTCCGCACCTCGCCGCCAACCTCGCGTCGACCACTCCCGCCTCGGCCGCGCCCGCCGCCGCCCCCCGCGCCTTCCCCGGACAGCCGCTCCAGATCACCCACGGGCCCCGCGCGAGCGCCTCCGTCGCGCTCACCTTCCACGGCCAGGGCGATCCCGCCCTCGCCACCCGGCTCCTCGCCACCGCCGAGGAACACGGTGCCCGTCTCACGGTCCTGGCCGTGGGCAGCTGGCTGGACGCGCATCCCGCCATGGCCCGCCGCGTCCTCGACGGCGGCCACGACCTCGGCAACCACACCCAGCGGCACATCTCCGTCAACGCCATGGCCGAGGCCGGCGCCCGCGCGGAGATCACCGAGTGCGCGGACCGCCTCAGACGGCTCACCGGGTCGATCGGCAGCTGGTTCCGCCCCTCCAGGGCGCCCACGGCCACCCCGCTCGTCGCCCGGCTCGCCACCGAGGCCGGCTACCCGCACGTGCTGTCGTACGACGTCGACTCGCTCGACTACACCCGGCCCGGCGCGGCCGCCATCACCCGCAAGGTGCTCGCGGAGGTCACGGGCGGCTCGGTGGTGAGCATGCACTTCGGATATCCGGAAACGGCCGACGCCCTGCCCGGCGTACTCCAAGAACTCCACCGCCGCGGACTGCACGCGGTCACCACCACGGAGCTGTTGAGCTGATGCGAACCACGAAAGCCGCCCGGCTGCCCGCCGCCCTGGCCGCCCTCGCCGCCCTGGCACTGCTGTCCGCGTGCGGCGGCGGATCCGGGGACCCCGAGACACCGGCCGCCCGCGACACCGCGTCCGTACGGCCCCAGGCGAAGAAGGCGGAGCCGGCCGTCGACGTACTGCCGGGCATGCCCCCGGTCCTCGACCCCTCCGACGTGTACGCCGCCGACCGCCCCGGCAACCTCTCGCCCGTCGTCAAGGACTTCCCGTCCCGGATCTACGTCCCCAACACCAACTCCGACACCGTCTCCGTCATCGACCCGAAGACCTACCGGGTGACCGAGACCATCCGGGTCGGCCGCCAGCCCCAGCACGTCGTGCCCTCCTGGGACCTGAAGACCCTGTGGGTCAACAACGACCTGGGCAACAGCCTCACCCCCATCGACCCGCGGACCGGCCGCGCCGGCCGGCCGGTCGCCGTGCACGACCCGTACAACCTGTACTTCACGCCCGACGGCAGGTACGCGATCGTGATGGCCTCCGCGGACCGCCAGCTGGTGTTCCGGGACGCGCACACCATGAAGACCGTCAAGACCGTCCCGGTCGGCTGCTACGGCGTCAACCACGCCGACTTCTCCACGGACGGCCGGTACTTCATCGTCTCCTGCGAGTTCAGCGGGGAGCTGCTCAAGGTGGACACCGAGAAGATGGAGGTGCTCCGGCACGAGAAACTGCCGTTCCACGGCGCCATGCCGCAGGACGTCAAGATCTCGCCCGACGGCAAGCTGTTCTACATCGCCGACATGATGGCCGACGGGGTGTGGATCCTGGACGGCGACCACTTCACCAAACCCGCCTTCCTGGCCACCGGCAAGGGCGCACACGGCCTGTACGTCAGCCGGGACTCCCGCGAGATGTACGTCTCCAACCGGGGCGAGGGCACCATCTCCGTCTTCGACTTCGCCCAGAACCGGCTGACGAAGAAGTGGCAGCTGCCGGGCGGCGGCAGCCCGGACATGGGCGGGGTGTCGGCGGACGGCAAGGTCCTGTGGCTGTCCGGCCGGTACAACTCCGAGGTCTACGCCATCGACACCGGCACGGGTGCCGAACTGGCCCGCATCCACGTCGGCAGCGGCCCGCACGGCCTCGCCGTCTATCCGCAGCCGGGCCGCTACTCCCTCGGCCACACCGGCATCTTCCGCTGACCGCGGCCCGGGTCCGGGCGGTTCAGGGTTCGAGCAGCAGCGCCTCGGCGCCGACCGGCAGATAACCGGCGGCCTGGAACGCCCGTACGCTCCGGGCGTTCCCTGGGGCGACCTGCGCCCACAGGGGCTCCCCGGCCAGCTGCCGGGCGGCGGTCACCAGGGCCCGGCCCAGCCCCCGCCGCCTTACCCCCTCGTCCACCTCCACCGAGACCTCCAGGCGTCCGGCGACCCCGCGGCCCAGGACGACCACCCCGCCCTGAGCCGCCCAGGCCCGTACCTCGGTCCGGCGGGCGCGGGCGTAGGCGACCCGGGAGTGGCCGGGGCCGGTGAGTTCGGTCAGCGGGAGCTCCGGCCGGCCCGGGAGGGGGCCCGCCACCAGCAGCGCGTCGACGGTCTCCTGCTCGCGGCCGGTGCGCTCCATCAGGGCGACCAGGAAACGGGCGTTCATGGTCGCGCACAGCGGATCGCAGGGGATCGCGCGCAGCGTGTCGTACACCCACTCCGGGTCCTCGTCGGTGAAGACGACCGAGTGCGCGGTGAAGGAGAGGACCCCCGCGTCCCGGCCGGACGGCTGCGGGACGACGGTCGTACCGCCGTCGGCCGGGGGGAAGACGCCACGGGCCGCCGCGTCGAGAATGTCCCGCAAGGTCCCCATGGCCGTGCCCGCTCCTTGAGTCTCCACCCACTGGAAGGCCCACACTCGCAGACATGATCGAGGACGGCACCGGACTTCTCACCATCGGCGAACTGGCGCGCGCCACCGGGCTGACCGTGCGCACCATCCGCTACTGGTCCGACGAGGGCGTGCTCACCCCGGTGGGCCGGTCGTCCGGCGGCTACCGGCTGTACGACGCCGGGTCCTTCGCCCGGCTCGAGTTGATCCGCACCCTGCGCGAGCTGGGCCTCGGCCTGGCGCATGTGCGTGCGGTGCTCTCCGGTGAGCAGACGGTGGCGCAGGTCGCGGCGGCGCACGTGGCGGCGCTGGACGCGCAGATCCGGTCGCTGAAGGTGACCCGGGCGGTGCTCTCGACGGTGGCGCGACGCGGTTCGAGTGCGGAGGAGACGACCCTGATGAACAGACTGGCACGGCTGTCGGCGGCCGAGCGGCGGCGGATCCTGGAGGAGTTCGTCGAGGAGACCCTGCACGGCCTCGACACCGTCGATCCGGAGATCCGCAAGCGGATGCTCGCCGCCGTGGCGGAACTGCCGGTGGACCCGAGCCCTGAACAGGTCGACGCGTGGGTGGAGCTGGCCGAGATGGTCCAGGACCCGGACTTCCGGGCCCGGATGCGCAGGGCGACCGAGTTCAACGCGGCCGACCGGGGGCCCGATGTGCCGGCCGGGGCCTCCCTGTGGTTCATGAAACGGCTCATCGACCTGGTCGGCGAGGCGCGTCGGCGGGGCATCGCGCCCGAGGCGCCGGAGGCCGGCGCGGTGCTGCGCGAACTGCTGGGCGACGCCGACCCGGCCGCCGTGCTGGCACGGCTGGACACCGCCTTCGACGACCGGCTCGCCCGCTACCGCGAACTGCTCGCCGTGCTGAAGGGACAGCCCCTCAGGGTTCACGCGGAGGAGTTCACCTGGGCGGCCGCGGCTCTGCGGGCTCGTGTGGACCGTTAATCTGACCTGCGACAGCACGCCGACACGGCACAGGTACTACGAACAAAAGGGGCGGATCGGTGGCGGACATCGAAGAAGCGCGCACTCACTTCCAGCGGATCGATGCGGACGGTGACGGTTTCATCACCGCCGTCGAGTTCAAGACCGCCCTTGCGCAGGGCGGCGACTGGAACGTCACCGAGACGGTCGCCCAGGCGATCATCAACAGCCGCGACCTGAACGGCGACAAGGTCCTGTCGTTCGACGAGTTCTGGGCCCACCTGAGCAAGTAGACGCCAGGAGTGAAGCGGAGGGGGCCCGGATCCAGGGCCCCCTCTTCTCGTGGCCGGGGCTCGACCCGGACGGTCCGGCGGCCGCCGTGCCGTTCCAGGGTCAGCGGCAGGCCGAAGCACTTGCCGACCTGGTCGCTGGTGAGGACGCCGGCGGCCGGGCCCGGCGCCGGCGCGCGGCCGTCGCGCAGCAGCAGGGCGTGGCTGGTGCCCGCCGGGAGCTCCTCCGAATGATGCGTGACCAGGACGGTCGCCAGCCGGGGACCGGTCCGGCGCAGCGCGTCCAGCGCGGTGAGCAGCCGCTCCCGGCCGGGCAGGTCCAGGCCGGCGGCCGGTCCGTCGAGCAGCAGGAGCCGGGGCTCGGGCATCAGGGTGCGGGCGATCGGGGTCCGGTTCCTGTGCGACGTGCCGCTCCGCAGCAGCGCTGGTGACACCGCCTGGTCCTCGGCCCCGTCCGCCCGAGCCCCCTGGTCGAACAGGCCGCCGCCTGGCTGCGCGAGCAGATCACCGGCGGCGTCTGGCCGGTCGGCACCCGGCTGCCCGGTGAGACGACCCTGGTGAAGGAGCTCGGCGGCCGCTCCACGGTCCGTGAGGCGCTGCGCGCGCTCGCGGGGGCCGCTCCGGTGCGGCCCCGGCGGGGCTCGGGCGTCATCGCCGCCGAGGCCGCCGAGGACTGGCCGACCCGGCTGCGCCGGGCCGCGGGGGACGGGGGACGGGGGACGGGGACGCCCCGGCCTTCGTCGACGCCGACATCGCCTTCCACGCGGCGGTGGTCGCCGTCGCGCACAACTCCGTGCTCGCCGATCTGTTCGCCGAGTTCAGGCCGGCGCTCCGGGAGGGGCTGATCGAGCTGCCGGCCCTGACCGGCCTGCGCGCCACCGACCCCCACACCGGGGACGAGGCCCACGAGGCGCTGGTGCGGGCGCCGGCGGACGGCGACGCGGAGTCCGCGGCGCAGGTGCTGCGGGCGGAACTGACGGATCCGTTCGCGGGGTGACCGGGGGAGCGGGGCCGCGCGGCAGCGGGGGCCGCCGGGCAGCGAAGGCCGCGGGCGGATCACTCGATCGGCGCAGCTGTGGAATAGCTCACAGGCGACCGGGGTTATGGCCGCCGACAGTGCATGCATGCGCGTGCATCGAATCTCGAAAGGCGTGTCATGAAGATCGGCATCATTGGCGCGGGCAACATCGGCGGCAACCTCACGCGGCGGCTCACCGCCCTCGGCCACGACGTCTCGGTGGCGAACTCACGCGGCCCCGAGACGCTGCGCGAACTGGCCGAGGAGACCGGAGCGACGGCCGTGCGGGCCGAAGAGGCCGCGCGCGGCGCCGAGGTCGTGGTCGTCACGGTCCCGGTGAGGGCGGTCCCGGACCTGCCGGCGGGCCTGCTGGACGGCGCGGCGGCGAACGTCGCCGTGATCGACACCGGCAACTACTACCCGCGGGAGCGGGACGGCCGCATCGACGAGATCGAGGCCGGGGACGTCACGGAGAGCCGCTGGACCGAGCGGCAGATCGGGCACCCGGTGATCAAGGCATTCAACGGCACCTACGCGCAGGACATCCTGGACCGTCACCGTCCCGCCGGCGACCCCGGCAGGCAGGCCGTCCCGGTCTCCGGCGACGACGAGGCGGCCAAGCGGGTCGTCCGCGCCCTGATCGACGAACTCGGCTTCGACACGGTCGACAACGGCGGCATCGACGACTCCTGGCGCCAGCAGCCGGGCACCCCGGTGTACGGCCTGCGGGACGGCGCCGAGGGCGTCCGCAAGGCCCTGGCGGAGGCGTCCCCGGAACGGCCCGAGAGCTTCCGCGGATAGGGTCTTCCGTCGCCCCGGCCCCACCCCCGGGCGGGATCGGGGCGCTGTGCGCCACATGGCGTAGACACCGCCGCCGGCAGGTTCTATCCAGAACACGGCACACCGTGCCGGGGGCCGGTCACCGCACCCGCCGTCCGGCACCACCCGGACTCCCCGTGGGCTCGGGGGACCGTCACGCGCGAGAGCGAGACCGGGGGACGCTCCCGGCACGGCGGGCCCACGGGGGTGGCCGGCGGCGGGACCGATCTGGGGAGCCCGGTCCCGCCGTCCGTGCCGCGTCGGACGACGGGCCCCGTGCCGGTCAGCCGCCGAACGCCTGCTCCTTCAGCCGCTCCGCGGCGCGCACCGCCAGCCATTGGCGTCCGGTCACGATCCACCCTCGGGAGCGCCATTGCTCCAGGACCCGGCTCACCGTCCGCCGGGAGGTCAGCAGGAGGCCCGCCAGGTCGTCCTGGGAGAGGCTGAGGGCTATGCAACGGCCGGGGCCGTCCGGTTCCGGCAGGCCGCAGCGTTCCACCAGGTCGAGGAGGAGCGCGGCGAGCCGGGCGGGGACCGGTCCGGTGATGCCGGCGCGCTGGACGTCGGCCTCGCGCAGCCGTCGCACCAGCGTCTGCTCGAAGGCGGCGGCGATGCCGGGGCGGCCCCGGGCCAGTGCGCGGAAGCGGCCGGCGGGCAGGTGCAGCAGCTCGGCGGCGGTGGCCGTGACCAGGGTGGCGGAGCGGCGGCCGTTCTCCACCGAAGCCTGCTCGCCGAGGAGTTCGCCGGGGCCGCGCAGCGCGAGCAGGGCGCGGTAGCCGGCGTGTGACTGGGCGACGACCTTGACCCAGCCGTGCAGCAGCACGACGAGATGGTCGGAGTCCTCGCCCTGGGTGAGGAACTGCCGGTCGGCGGGGAGCGGGACTCGCGTCGCCGCCCGCAGCAGCACCGCCCGGTCGGTGGCGTCGAGGGCCTCCCAGAAGGGGGCGGGGCTGGTCACCACGGTTCACAGTGTCGCCCCGGCGCGCGGGACCGAAACCTGGCGGCCTCGCCGGAGGGCGGCGAGCGCGGGCGCTCAGTCGCCCTTCAGCGCCCAGGACTTGAGCGCCGCCTTGGAGGCGAAGTCCGCCACGTTCTTGTCGTGCGGGTCGCTGGTGTACTGGTGGAAGCGCCACTTGGCCTGGATGCGCGGGTGGCCGGCGCTGACGTAGTCGGCGATCCAGAGGCCGTCGCCGGCGAACGAGGTGGTGTCGACGGTCAGCCAGAAGTTCCGGTTCGTGTACAGCACGACCCGGTGGCTGGGCCGCAGTTCCTGCACCGTTCGGATGAAGCGGTCCTTCTCGGCGTTGCTCGCGCGGGTGCCGTCGCCGGTGGTCTCCCAGTCGACGGCGAGGATCTCGCCCGCCTTCTCGGGGGCGTGCCTGACGAAGTACTCGGCCTGGGCGTCGAGGTTGCCCGGCCACAGGAAGTGGTAGTAGCCGACGACCAGTCCGGCGTCCCGGCCGGTCTTGGTCTGGGCGGCGAGCTTGGGATTGACGTACGAACGCCCCTCCGTCGCCTTGATGAAGACGAAGGAGAGGCCGTCCGTGTCGTAGGCGGAGGACTGGTACGCGCTCACGTCGATTCCGTGCAGCATGTGGGGGACTCCCTGGGGAGCAGGAATTGAAAGTGCCTGTTCCGTATTCCCCGGATCGGCACCGGCGATCCTCGTGGGCGCGTGATTCGTCAGCTCCGGGCTGCCGTCTCGCCGAGCACGGCCGCCGGCTTGGTCGACCAGTCCGAGGTGATGACGGCGGCGTGGTCCGCCGCGAGCAGCGCGAGCCGGGCCGCGACCTCGGCGTCGGTCGGGCTGGTCGAGGAGATCACCGGCGAGACGCCGGCGGCGTCCGTCATGATCAGGATGTAGTGGTTCGTGGAGTAGAACGACGTGTCGTAGCCGTTGTTGACGTAGGTCGCGGCGTCGCCGTCGAAGAACACGAACCAGGGCCGGACGGCGGCGTCGTACCGGCTGGTGCGCGGATCTCCGTTCGCCGCGCCCAGCACGGCCGGGAAGGCCTGGGCCGCCGAGATCTGCCCGGCGGCGTACAGGTCGTGGAGATGGTCGCCGTACTCCTCGTCCGTCCAGTAGTGGTCGAACGGGTTGGCCTGCTCCACCGTGCCCGGGATCAGCTCGAAGAGGAACTTGCCCCTGAGCGCGTCCCGGGTGGGCCAGGCGTCGGCCCTGGCGGCGGCGTCGAGCGTGGAGTACGAGGATCCGAGCAGGTCGGCGGGCTTGTACACGCTGCTGCCGAGTTTCTGCGAGACGAGGGTGTCGAACTCGTCCGGCCCGAGGCCCACGTTGTTGTTGAACCCGACCTTCATCTCGACCTTGACCACGACGGGCGCGTGGTCCGGGTGCAGCTGCTCCCAGGCGGCCATGTTGTCCAGGCAGCCGCCCAGGTCCTGGTTGCGGCTCTGGCTGTACAGCTCGCCCGGCGTGTCGGCGTGCTCGCAGTTGTTGTCGTTCCCGAACGGGTTGCTGTGGCTGACCCGCCACCGCTTGCTGAGGCTGTCCGCGTACACGTCCAGCTCCAGCAGGGAGGCGCCGGAGTCCAACGCCTGCGCCCAGTACGTGTACTTGTCCTTCTCATAGGCGTTGTGCGTGCCGATGGTGGTGGTCCCGGAGAACTTCGCCGCGTCCAGGTCCGTGTCCGCGTGCGCGGTGCCGGGCACCACCAGGAACAGCGCCCCGGCGGCGGCGACCGCCGCCAGCCGTCTGAGAACCCGCATGAGCCAACTCCCTGAATCCGAGGGTGAGTTGGCGGCAGCGTAGAGGCAGGCGGTTACCGCGCGGTAGCCCCAGGGGGAACTCCGGTCACCGCCGTACGACGGCGACGGACGATCCGCGGGAAGCGGCCCGGACTCAACGCGACGGCGTGGCCGGCGGCCGCACACCGAACCACTGCTCGGCGCCGTACTCCTCGAACCGGTCCACCTCGGTGAACCCCAGCTTCGCCGCGAGGCGCATCGAGCGGTCGTTGGCGGTCTGGGTGGTGAGCACCACCGGCTCGCCGGGCAGCGCGGCGGTGAACCAGTCGAGCGCGGCCGCGCACGCCTCGGCGGTGTACCCGTGGCCCCAGGCCTTGGGCAGGGTCAGGTAGCCCAGCTCGGTCTCCCCGGCCTCCGGACGGACGCGCACCGGACGCTCGGTGCCGCGCCCTTCGAGCGTGACCAGGCCGATCATCGCCCCGTCCAGTTCGATCACGAAAACGCCGGGACGCCGTCCGGGCACCTCGGGCACCGCGCGTTCGAGCTCGGCGCGCGGCCGGGGGCCACCGAGGTAGGTGCCCACCTCCGGTGAGGCGAACAGCTCGACGAACGCGGCCCGGTCCCGGGCCTCGGACGCGCGGAGCACGAGGCGTTCGGTCCTGATGGGGGCAGGGGGCCAGGCACCGGGCCCGAGTCCGGTCATGGCCGGCAATCTACCCGGCCCGTCCCGGCAGCGCTCAGCACTCGATGATGTTCACCGCAAGACCGCCCCGCGCCGTCTCCTTGTACTTGACGGACAAGCGGGCGCCGGACACGACGAGCCCACCGGCCTGCTGGTTCTCCGGGATTTTCTTGATCCGTTCGGCCGCTGGGGACTTCTCGGGGACTTCCGGTGGCCGGAGGCTCGCAGCGGAGGGGAACCGGCGGAAGTGCTCGCGTGCCCGTGCGGCGAGGTTGGGCGCCGGGGGCGCGTCACGGGTCCTGCGTCCTTCGGGAAGTGAGAAGCAGGGGCGTCCCCTGATGGCCCACTCGGGCTGCCGTCGGACGTGGACACCTACGACGAACTCGCCGACGAAAACGGGCCGTTCGCGGTACTTCTGGCCCTGTCCACCAGCCGCTGGCACCCAAGGAGGGTGCCGCGCCGGCTCCGCCTCGCGCGGCACCGTGTTCCCCCATGCCCGGCAGCTGTGTTCGTGGTCACGCTTGGGTTGGTCCGCGGAGGGTGGCGGAGGCTTCGGAGTTCGAAATGCCCGGGTTTCGCCGCCAGGGGGGAAGTACCTGGACTATTCCGGCGGTGAGGCCGAGCGCCGCAAAAACCCACCAGATGTGATGGAAATTGGCTACTCGGGGGACCAGACCAGAAGGGCCCAGAAGTGCGACGAAGATGCTGATTCCCAGGACAGCCCCGAGTTGCCTGAAGCTGGAGTTGATTGCAGAGCCGATGGCGAACTGTGCCGGGGGCAGTTTCGCGACGGCAGCGGCGGACTGGACGGGCAGGGTGAGGCCGATACCCAGGCCGGTGAGGAGGGTCCAGGGCAGCCAATGGGCGACCCACTGCGGAGAACCGTTCACGGACAAGGCGAACCCGAGGCAGCCAAGAGCCCAGGTAAGCGATCCCGCGAGCAGCACGGGACGGTGCCCGACAAGACTGGCGAGCTTCGTGGTCGAGCGGGCGATGAGGGTGACGACGACCGGCCCCGCGGCGCTGGCCAACGCCGCACGCAGTACGGAGTAGTGCCACTCCGTCTGGAGAAATATCAGGTTGCCCAGCAGCAGCCCGAAGAAGGCTGTCGAGAACAGCAGCGTAGCGGCATTCATTTCCGTGAACTGGCGCTCTTTGAAAAGAGCAAGGTCCAGTACCGGACGAGCGGACTTCGACGTCCGCCACAGGAAGACGGGAAGCGCGAGGGCCGCCCCGACGAAACCGGCCACCACCCATGAATTGGACCATCCGCGAGACGGCCCCTCAATGATGGAGAAGCTGAGAAGCGCGGGAATCGCAGCGACAAGGGCCGCCCCGAGAGGGTCCGGGACACCAGACGCATGCACGTCGCGGGACTCACGCAGCAGTCGTTTGCCGAGCGTAATAATGACTGCCGCGATCGGAATGTTGACCAAGAAGATCCAACGCCACGAGGCGTATTCGGTGAGCAGTGCGCCGAGGGTAGGCCCGACCGCCGCCGCCGCGGCGGCCATCGCGCCCCATACGCCTATGGCGACATGGCGTCGGGCGGCGTGAAAGTCGTGGAGGACCAGCGCCAGGGAGGACGGCACGACGAGCGCGGCGAAGACCGCCTGCAGGGCCCGAGCTGTGATCAACACTGCGGCGTTCGGAGCGAGTCCGCACAAGGCGCTCATCAGCGCGAAGCCGATGATCCCCACCATGAAGGTCTGCTTGCGCCCGTACTGGTCGGCGACCCGGCCCCCGGGGATGAGGACAGCCGCGAACACCACGCTGTACGCGTTCAGGACCCATGCCAGATGTCCGGTCGTGGTGTTGAAGCTGTGGTTGATCGTCTCGAATGCGATGTTCACGATCGTGGTGTCGAGGAAGACCACGAACGCACCGAGGCTGCCGAGGGCCAGTACCCAACGGGCCCGCTGGTTGTCCGCGGACGCCATGTCTTGAGATCCGTTCACAGGCACGGTCTGGCTGCCCGAGACGGGTGCTCTCTCCGTATTGGCCATGGTGCACTACTCCTGGTGTGTTGTGACGTACAAGAAATCAACGATGCAGAACGGATGGTCAGACAACCAGCGGAAAAAGTGGTGGTGCACCTTGTGCACAGAACTGTGCACTGAATGACGAATGGCTCAGCCGCGACAGGGCCGGACGACAGCAGCAAAGCCATTCCCGTCGCTGTTCTTACTGGGAATTCTGGGCGTGCGATTACCTACGCCGTTCGCTGTCCGGGCCGATATCGGGGAAGAGATGCGGCTCGCGGCTGGCTACACATACTCGCCCGTTTTCTGCGTAAACTCGGAAATGCTGGAGCGGTAGGTGCCGATGACGCAGGGAGCACTCGCCGGGGGACTCCGAGGCCGGACGCGCCGGTGAATCTCCAGCGGCGCGCGATCGCCATGGCGGTGCTGACGCCGCACGTCGGCCGGGCTGGCTCGTCCCGCCCCCTGCAGACGGTTGGTGCGGATTCAGCCCCCGAGCGAGATCCCGGCACACAGGAAGGACGTTTTGCATGGCGGGGTGCGAAACGGGGATGGGAGCGTCTCACGAGGGCGCGGCGTCGGCCCGTCGGGGAGGAGCATGTCAGGACGGCTTCAGGTCCGCCTGGGCAGCAGGGCCGCCAACCGTCCATCCGGGCGCGCGAGACACCAAGTGAAGATCTTCTTCGCTGATTGCCTGCCCGCAGACACCGCACACGGTGACCGGCTGGATCTGGTGCCCGTGGTGCTCCAGAACCATGGGCGGTTCATCGACCACCCAGCGATCACCCCAGGCCATGAGGTTGGCGAGCACGCCGAGAAGCTCCTTGCCCGCATCCGTGAGGTGATACTCGAACCGCGTGGCCTGGTACTCCCGCTTCTCAAGGATGCCGTCCGCGACCAGGGACTTGAGCCGGGCAGCCAGCCTGTCACGTGGGGCCCCCGTGTTGCGGGCGATCTGACTGAACCGCCGATTCCCGAAGAGAACCTCGCGTGCGGCCAGCAACGACCACCGGTCGCCTACCAGTTGAAGCGTCGCCGCTACTGAACAGGGCCTTCCTGGGACCATCGGAGACTGAGTCACGATTCAGAATATCAAGCCACGGTTTGCGATCCAAACCGTCCAGCGGTAACGTGACCTCACGGTCTCAAAATCAAACTGTTCGGGTCGTGATCCCAGTCCTCCGGGACCGTCCATCCGCTCAAGGCGGCATGCCATGTCATCCAGCGGCACCATCCTTGTCACAGGCGCAACCGGTCGGACTGGACAGAGCACGGTTGGGCTGCTTCTTGAGCGTGGGCACCGGGTCCGGTCCCTGGCGCACCCGGCGGATGCTCGATCCCACAAGCCGGCCGAAGGCGGCGTGGATGTCGTAGCCGGCGGCCCGCGGGACCTGAAGGCGTCCACACCGTCCTGGCGGACGTCCAGTCCCGCCTGCTTCGTCCACCCGGTCGAAATGGACCACGGACAAGTGGCGGCCCTATGTCCTGAGCGCTGGGCCGGGAAACTCACAGGCAGCTGTTCAAAGCGGGCCACGTCCAGGGCCGATTCTGGCCTCCGGGTATCCATGAGTCCGCGCACAGACGTGAGCAGGAACCGGACGCAGAGAAACCCATGTATCCACCGTCCCACGGAATGAAGCCTGCTGTGATCCTCCAGCGCAGCGAGTCCCGATCGGAGAATCATGTGTGACGCGACGAACGCGAGTGCGGTGGAGGTCGCAGAGTCTGCGCCGAGGCCAGCCGACGGAAAGGCCGTAGATCCGATTTCCCTTGCGCCGGTCGACGAGGTGCGAGTCACTGTGCTGGTAGACAACGTATTCGACGCACTACTCACAGGAGACACGAGGACTGCGCGATTCGGGTTCGGATCCGTCGACGTCCGTGCTGACCAGTTCGAAAGCGGATCGACATCGGTCGGCCTGATGGCCGAGCATGGATTCTCCGCCCTGGTGACTGTTCGCCGGGGCGAACGAGAGACCTCTCTGTTGTTCGACGCCGGTCTTTCGCCGCATGCAATGGTCGACAACGCGGACCGGCTCGGCGTCGGCCTGAAGGCCATCCACGGAGTGGTACTGAGTCACGGACACTTCGATCACGCCGGCGGACTGGCCGGGCTCAAAAGCAGACTCGGACGTAGCGGCATGCCCATGGTGATCCATCCACACGCCTGGACCCGCCGGAGGATGGCAGTCCCCCATGGCGGCGCGGGCGAATTCCCGACCCTCAGCAAACGTGCCCTGACAGGGGAAGGATTCGATGTCATCGAGCGACGTGAACCTTCACTGCTGGTGGACGGAAGCGTCCTGATCACCGGGGAAGTGGACCGCACCACCGAATTCGAGCTCGGTATGCCGTCGGCGCACCAAGCCTGGAGCGGAACCCGGTGGGAGAGAGACCCTCTTGTGATCGACGATCAAGCACTCGTGGTGAACCTGCGAGGGCACGGCCTGGTGGTCCTGACAGGATGCGGTCATGCTGGCCTGATCAACATCCTTCGCCAGGCAAGACGGCTGACCGAAGTGCAGCAGGTCCACGCCGTGATTGGCGGACTGCATCTTGCCGGCCCGGCGTTCGAGCCGGTCATCGCCCCCACTGTCGCTGCACTGAAGGAGATCGCGCCGGCGCTGATTGCCCCCGGGCACTGCACGGGTTGGCGTGCCCAGCACACCCTGGCAGCGGAATTCGCTGATGCCTGGGTTCCCAACAGCAGCGGTACCACGCACCGGCTGACCGCTGCTGCCTGAGACCGGGCGAGGTGGCCGTCGGCGGTGCCCGGTACATTCCCAAATGGAGAGACCCATGGAATGTCGGCGGATACTTGTTGCCTTCATTCGTGGCCTTTGGGCGCCCGGTTTTCTCGCCCGCCCGTTGAGATGGTTTCAAACAGCAAAACTATTGACCCTCTGCTTGCAGGTAGCAAAGGTGGCACGACGATGACAACAAGATGGGATATCCGCGACATCTCACCGGGGGAGCGGGGTGATGCAGTCCGCGAGGTGATAGCCAACCTCACCGGTAAAGTCGACATCAGTTTCCCGGACCGAGGGAAAACCGTAGAGGCGGTCGGGACTACATCGATCCTTGGGCCGCTGACCGTGGCAACTGTGCGTTCGAACGCGAGAAGCGTTGAAAGAACTGGGAGTTTCACCAAGGACGATCTGGAGCCCGCCATCTTTGTCGGCCTTCAGATACAAGGCTTCAGTACCGTGATCCAGCAGGACAGGCAAGCCACCCTCCGGCCCGGTGACCTCATTTTCTACGAGTCCACCGAACCCTATCGAGTCGAGGACGCCAAGGGAATCCGGCAGCACTTCTTCCGGATTCCCGTCGGCCGGCTCGCATTGAGCCCGGCAGTCTTCAGTAAGAACTCTGCGACCGTCCTCAGTCCCGGCCACCCGATCACTCAACTGACCGCCGACCACCTGCGGCGCCTCGCGGCAGGGCATGCAGATTTCCAGGGAACGGGCGCCGAGGCGGTAGGACAGCCCAGCATCGATCTTCTGCGGGCCGTCATCGCCACCCACGTCGATGCCACACAACTCACGAATGCGTCACTCCAGGAGACCCTGCTGGTCAGGATTCTGGAGTACGTGCGAGCGCACCTGTCCGAGCCCGGCCTGAATGCCGCTCAAGTGGCAGCGGAACACCACATCTCGCTCCGGCATCTCTACAAGATCCTGGCAGCGAACGGTATCTCTCTCGCGGACTGGATCCGCACGCATCGTCTCGAAGAGTGTCAGGCGGAATTGAGCAGCACGGGCTCCCGGTCCAGCACGATCGAAACCGTGGCGCGACGCTGGGGATTCAGCGACATGTCCAGTTTCAGTCGGATCTTTCGCACGGCCTACGGAATGTCACCGCGCGAATGGCGCACCCTGCACAGAAATGAAAAGTCTTAGCGCACGAGTCAATGCTCAAACCCTGCATCGTTCTGTGCGAGCCGTGCACGGAAGCCCGGTGGAGCTGTTCTGGCCGGAAGTCGCTGGTCACAATGATCACATGCTGATCCTCGCGCGCAGAAACGATGAAAGGTGACCCGCTCATGCCCTTTGTCGCTGTAGGTGAAGAGAACTCCAGGCCGATCGAGCTCTACTACGAAGATCACGGCAGCGGGACTCCTGTCGTCCTGATCCACGGTTACCCGTTGGACGGGCGGTCGTGGGAGAAGCAGGAGGCGGCGCTCCTGGCGGCCGGCTACCGCGTGATCGCGTACGACCGGCGTGGTTTCGGCAAGTCGAGTCAGCCGGGTTTCGGCTATGACTACGACACGTTCGCCCGGGACCTCGACGTTTTGCTCACCGAGCTGGACCTGCGCGACGTCGCGCTCGTGGGTTTCTCCATGGGTACGGGCGAGGTGACGCGCTACCTGGGCACGTACGGTTCGACCCGGGTGACGAAGGCGGCTCTGCTCGCGCCCCTGCCGCCGTTTCTGCTCAAGACGGACGACAACGCCGAGGGCCTGGACAAGGAGCTCTTCGACGGGTTCGTGGCTGCAGCTGGCGGTGACCGGCCGGCGTTCATGACGGGTTTCCTGTCGGAGTTCTACAACTACGACGTCTACGCCGGCTCGCTGGTCAGCGAGGAACGGTTCAGGGCGAGCTGGAACATGGCCACCGCGGCCTCAGCGATTGCCAGTGTCGAGTGCATTCCCGCCTGGCTGACGGACTTCCGTGCGGACCTGCCGAAGATCGACGTCCCCGTCCTGGTCATGCAGGGCGACCAGGACCGCGTCCTGCCGCCGGATCGGACCGGTAACCGGTTGCCGGAGTCCGTCAGCAACCTCGCCAGGCATGTCGTGATCGAAGGTGGTCCCCACGCGGTCATCTGGACTCACGCAGAGCAGGTCAACGCGGCGCTCATCGACTTCCTCACATGAACGCCGCGAATGGGCCCCCTTCCACGGACGCGAGACGCGAACGCGCCGACCTGTCCGCCGCCACGCGCGCGGTACGCGGGGACGGCCGCACCCGCACGGTGCAGCCGGCCATCGCTCCCGCACGACGCAGGCGGCCCCTGACCAGCAATGGGGGCCCCGAAGAATTCCCGACGGCACCGGCTCGTCTCGGAAGGCGCAGCGGCTGGTGGCCCATGGACGTTCAGCGAGGAGAAGCCATGACAACGCCGACGTATGTTCAGCACAAGGTAGCGACCCCGTTCGGGTCCCTGGCCGTGCGGGACTTCCCGGGCGGCCGGGACCCGTTCGTCCTCCTCCACGGGTTCCCCGACGACTCGGCCGTCTACGACAAGCTGGTCCCCGAGCTGCAACCCCGGCGTGTGGTCACCTTCGACTACGTCGGCTACGGGCAATCCGAGCGCGTCCACGGCGCGGGCGTCCTGGAGGGACAGAGGCTCAAGGAGACCGCGGCGGTCATCGATCAGCTGAACCTCGAAAAGGTTGTCATCGTAGGTCACGACGCCGGCGGTCCGGTGGCTATTGAGTACGCCGCGGCCCATCCTGACCGAGTGGCCCGGCTGGTGCTCCTCAACTGCTACTTCGGCGAGTCACCCACGCTGCGATTCCCCGAGATGATCCGGCTCCTGGGCGATCCCCATCTGGTCCCGCTCGCCGATGCGCTCATGCAGGACCCCGCGCAACGGAAGTGGCTCCTGGAGCACACCGCCCGGCAGTTCGGCTACGCCCCGACGGACGACATCCGTGAGATGTCGATCATCCCCCAGTTCTTCGGCAGCGCAGCACAGCCCGACTCACTCGAAGCCGTCCGGGCATGGACGGGTCGACTGTTCCCGGACATCGCCCTCACCAACGAAGTGATCGCGTCAGGCAAGTTGGCGACCCTGCCCTGCCCTGTCGACGTGGTGTTCGGCACGAACGATCCGTACCTGAACACCGGCGTCGCGCAGCACCTCGCAGGTCTCTTCCCGAACGCTCAGCGGCACTCCGTCGAGGCACGCCACTGGGTGCAGTGGGACGAGCCCAAGGCACTGGCGGGAGTGCTCATGCGAGCGGGCTGAAGTCTGCCTCGCAGTCATTCGAGACCCGCCCGCGCGGTGTCACTGACGGTCGTCAGCGGCATAAAGCTTTCGCGTCGGCAATTCCAGCATTGGCCAGGTCCCATGAGTAAGACAGCTACAGCCCGACCGGCGTACCGGGTGAGTCTCAACTACTTCGCCATCCCCCTCGGTCTCGCGGGACTGGGAGGAGCATGGACGGCGGCGCCAACGGTGCTGAATGCTCCGGAATGGGTGGACGGCGTCCTGTTCTCGGTGAGTGGCGTGTGCTGGCTGGCATTCACGGTCGTGTACGTCGGAGAACGCGTCAGGGACCGTGGGGCATTCCGGGCCGACCGTGAACATCCCGTCGACGGGGCGTCAGCAGCTTTCCTTCCCGTTGTCGGTATCTTGCTGACCATGCATTTCGAACAGTACGTCTCGTTTGATGCGGCGCGAATGATCTGCTGGCTGCTCGTATTCACGCTGTCCGTCGTGGCGGGCCAACTGTTCGCCCATTGGCTGACCGGGCAGACGAGTTTCAACCAGCTTCATCCCGGCTACTTCCTTCCGCTGGTCGCCGGGCCCTTCGTGGCCAGTATCGGACTGTCGACCGTGCACGCTCAGACCGCAGCCCGAGCAGCGCTGGGAGCGGGCATCTTCTTCTGGGTCATCATCGGCGGCGTCATCACGGCACGCCTCATCACCGCAGGTCCCCTGCCACATGCTGCCACGCCGGCTCTGTCAGTCCTCCTGGCCCCACCTGCCACAGGGGGCGTCGCGGCCTTCGCCGCGTACCCGGGTCCTGCCGGAACGCTCCAGGCCACGTTCCTCGGGATCTTCCTGATGACGCTGATGGTGCAGGTCTTCCTGCTGCCCAAGCACCGGAGACTCGCGTTCGGACTTGGCTTCTGGAACTTCACCTTCCCGGCCTCAGCATCCGCCAACTACGTAATTCGCTGGTGCCGAACTTCAGCGTTCGCTGGCTGGGAGGCACTGGCCTGGACCGCGCTCGGACTTGCCACGGTCATCGTGCTGGTCATAGCAGCGGTAACTCTCAGAAGCCTCCTACCGCTAAAGAGTGGCCGGGCAGTGTGAGGACCGCTGTCACCGCAGCGGCCGCGGTCATGTCCCCCGTCCAGAAACCGAAACTCCGTATCCCCGAGGAGCGAGCCATGAACGTAGTAGAAACCCTGACTGCCAGGAACGCGGATTTCGCAGCCGGGCAGTTCACTCCCGGACTGCGCCTGATGCCGTCACTGAAGACGATCGTCATCGGTTGCGTCGATCCCCGCGTCGACCCGAACGAGGTACTCGGAGCAAAGACCGGTGAGATCGCGACGCTCCGCAACGTCGGAGGACGCGTCACTCCCGAATTGCTGATTGAACTGATGATGCTGCGCAAGGTGACGCAGGCTTTCGGCGGTGACATCGGTCCCGGCTGGGAGTTCATCGTCCTTCACCACACGGACTGCGGTATCACCCGGCTCGAAGAACAGCCGGAAGTCCTCTCCGATTTCTTCGGAGTCGATGAGAAAGAGCTGGACGATCTGCACGTCGGCGACCCCCGTGCAGCTGTCACACGCGACGTCGCCACGCTCCGCTCCGACAACGGGCTGGCGGGTGTACGGGTCTCGGGCCTCGTCTACGACGTCACCAGCGGCACTGTGGAGACCGTCGCCGCACCCTGATTCCTGCCCAGGGACGGGTGGCCTCGACAGAGCCGGCCACCCTCCCAGCACGATCCGGCTCTCCGAAAGGCGGCGCCATGACAGACATGCACGATCTGACCGAGCGAAACGCGACGTTCGCTGCCGACCGCTACAAGACCGGCTTGAGCATCAACCCGAGCGGCAACCTCGTGATCGTGGGCTGCGTCGATCCACGGGTGGACCCCGCCCACGTACTTGGCCTCGGCCAAGGCGAAGCGGCAGTCATCCGGAATGTCGGAGGACGCGTCACGCCCGCGACGCTGAGCACGATGGCCATGCTCAGGAAGGTCGGCCTGGCGAACCCTGACGGCAAACAGCCAGGTGACTGGAACCTCGTCATCCTCCACCACACCGACTGCGGAATGACCGATCTCGCCGCCTACCCCGATCTCCTGGCCGCCTACTTCGAGATCGCGCCCGACGGGCTGCGGAACAAGTCGGTCAGCGACCCGTTCGGCTCCGTCCGCGTGGATGTCGACGTAGCCCTGCGTGAGATCAACCGGAGCGCGTTCCTCGTTTCCGGGCTCGTCTACGACGTGGCCACCGGACGAGTCGAAACGGTCGTTGCGCCCACGCCTCCCAGCGCCGTGCCGTGAGCGTCGACCCGTCGCCCACGCGCCCGATCAATCATCAGATCAGCGTGCCAGTTCGTTTCCCAGAGGGAGAACTAAATGGAAACCCCGCGAATACCAGTTGTCTTCATTCACGGCTTGTGGGTGCACGGCTCGTCGTGGGCGCCGTGGCTGGAGGTCTTCGAGGGGGCCGGGTACGCGCCTGTCGCGCCGGGCTGGCCGGGTGACGCCCCCACCGTCGAGGGGACGCGCGCCGCGCCGGACGGCCTTGCCGGGAAGGGCTTCGACGACATCGTCGAGCACTACAAGACCTTCATCTCAGGGCTGGACACTCTCCCCGTCCTCGTGGGGCACTCCTTCGGTGGGACGGTCGCCGAGAAGCTCCTCGGGATGAATCTAGGGGCGGCAGCCGTGGCCGTCGACGCCGCGCAGATCAAGGGCGTGCTGCCGGTGCCCGTCGCGGCGCTCCGCAGCGCGTTCCCGGGCCTGAGGAATCCGGCCAACCTGCACAAGGCGGTGTCGTTGACGGCTGAGCAGTTCCGTTACGGCTTCGGCAACGCGCTGACCGAGCAGGAGTCCGACGAGCTTCACGAACGGTGGAGCATCCCGGGGCCGGCCAAGCCGTTGTTCGAGGCATCCGTCATGAATTTCGTGCCGCACTCACCTCTCAAGGTGGACACCGGCAACGAGCGGCGCGGCCCACTGCTGCTGATCATGGGCGGTCAGGACCACACCGTCCCGGAAGCGATCACCAAGGCGACACTCAAGCAATACCGTCATTCCGCGGCGGTCACCGACATCGAGGAATTTCCGGACCGGGGCCACTCGCTCACTATCGACCACGGCTGGCCCGATGTCGCAGCCGTCGCCCTGAAGTGGCTCAAGGGGCAGGGGTTCTAGGCCCGCTGCAACCCGGCAGTCTCCACGCCAGCCGGTCTTGAAGCGTCGACGGCAGCAAGTCCCCAGCTCGTCACACGGCCTCCCCCGGTACGTCTTCAGCGCCGGCGCAGGTACGTGCGACGGCACTCCGCCCAGCACCAGGCAGGGTCCTGGACGCCATTGAGCGAACAACTGGCTCACCCACTCGCGTTCAGACCTGCCGAGGACCGCCCCGCAATCACCCGGCCTCCTGAGGACCGGGTCAGACCGCATGCCCGTTCCGCCACGCCAAACGCCACACCTGAGGAGAAAAGTAATGAACACCACCAGTAGATTCGCGGTGGCCGTCGCGGCCGCCGCCGGTGCCACCGGCCTGATCGCCAGTGCGCCTGCGGCCACGGCCACGCAATCCCCCGAAGCCAAGCCGACGATCGTTCTCGTTCACGGGGCCTGGGCGGAAGGCTCCAGCTGGGCCGGCGTCACCGAGCGTCTGCAGCACCAGGGCTACACCGTGGACGTCCCGCCGAACACCCTGCGCGGCCTCGCCACCGATTCGGCCAACCTGCACGCCTTCCTTCAGACGGTCAAAGGACCGATCGTCCTCGTCGGCCACTCCTATGGCGGCGAGGTCATCACCAACGCAGCTGTGGGAATCGACAACGTCAAGTCGCTCGTCTACGTGGACGCCTTCATCCCCGACAACGGGGAGACCGCAGGACAGCTCAGCGCCGCCAAGCCGGGATCGGCACTGGCCGTGGAGGATCCCAGCACCGTCTTCAACACCGTCACCATCCCCAACGGCGGAGGCAACGTCGATCTGTACGTGAAGCCCGGACTCTTCCCGCAGATCTTCGCCGGCGGTGTCGGCCACGACAAGGCGGCAGTTCTGGCCGCCGGTCAGCGCCCGCTGGCGGGCAGCGCACTGTCCGACCCCTCGGGCGAACCGGCCTGGAAGACCCTCCCCTCCTGGGCGCTGATCGGCACCGCCGACAAGGTCATCCCTCCTGCGGAGCAACAGGTCATGGCCGACCGTGCCGGCTCGCACATCGTCAAGGTGAACGCACCCCACCTGTCCATGGTCGCCAGGCCCGGAGCCGTCACCGACCTGATCGCGGCCGCTGCCACGCACAGCTGATACGCGGCAACACCTCGCCCGACCTTTCACCAGCATGTGACACGTCCAGGACGGTGGGCCGCCACCCGCCGTCCGTCTGCTCAGCCCTGACCAGGGCGACGACAGTCGGCAGCGCAGTCCGGCCCACCACCAAGGAGCGAATCATGCAACCGTTCGCAGCAGTGGAACAGCGGGTCTCCACCCGGCACGGCTACCTCCATGCCAAGGACCACCCGGGACACGGCACGCCCTTCGTGTTCCTGCACGGCTACCCCGACGACTCGACCGTCTACGACAAGCTCATCGCGCAACTGCACCCTCACCGGTCGGTGAGCTTCGACTTCCTCGGCTACGGACAGTCCGAGCGGGTGCAGAACTCGCCCGTCGCGGACGGTCAGCGGCTCGCCGAGACCGAGGCCGTTATCGACCAGCTGGGGCTCGGGAAGGTCATCCTGGTGGGGCACGACGCCGGAGGCCCGGTCGCCGTCGAGTACGCCCTGGCCCATCCGGACCGAGTCGAGCGCCTCGTCCTGTTCAACTGCTACTTCGGAGAATCGCCGACGTTGAGGTTCCCCGAGATGATCCGCCTGATGGGCGACCCGGACCTCGTTCCGCTCACCGACGCGCTCTTCGCAGACCTCGCGCAGCGGCAGTGGCTGCTGGGCTACACCGCCACCCGGTTCGGGTACGGACCGGCCGACGACATCCGTGACCGGGTCATCGTCCCCCTGTTCTTCGGGACCGCAGGGCAGCCGGACGCCCTCGACGCGATCCGCGCGTGGACGGCACGGCTGTTCACCGACCTCGCGATCACCAGCGAGCTCGTCGCAACAGGCAAGACCGGAGACCTCCAGATCCCCGTGGACATCATCTTCGGGGCGAACGACCCCTACCTCAACAGCGGAGTCGCCGAGCACCTGGCCGGACTCTTTCCGAACGCACGGCTCCGGTCCGTACAGGCCCGCCACTGGCTCCAGTGGGACGAACCAGAAGCCGTGGCCCGTCTGCTGATCCACCACGAGTGATCCCGGCCTGGCAGCCCCCGGGCACAGGGGCGTCATGCAGCCGGCCGCAGACACGAAGAACTCAGAACGCTCGCCCTCGCCCTGAGGCACATGTCGAAAGGAAACAGGATGCCGGAGAAACTGATCCTGGTGACCGGAGCCGGAAACGCCGGATCCGTGGGGAGAAAGGTCGTCGAGCGCTTGCGGAGTCGGGGACTGCCGACCCGTGCGCTGGTCAGGAAAGACGACGAACGTGCCGACACTCTCCGCGCAACAGGCGCCGAAGTGGTCGTAGGTGACCTCACCCAGCCGGCGGACGTCTTCCGTGCGCTGGAGGGCTGCCACCGGATCTACTTCGGGATGAGCGTCTCCAGCTCCTATTTGGAGGCGACAACGGCAGTTGCCGCTGCCGCACGCGAGCACGGGGCCCTGGAGGTCCTCGTCAACATGTCGCAGATGACTGTCTCGCAGATGACGATCACGAGCACCTCGGAGTCACGTCAGCAGCGCCTCCACCTGCTGAGCGAACGGATCCTCTCCTGGTCGGGCCTTCCGGTCGTTCAGGTCAGGCCCACCATCTTCATGGAAAACCCCCTGTTCCAGTTCGCGATCCAGTCGACTCCACAAAGGATCACCGTCCATTTGCCGTTCGGCTCCGGACGCACCTCGCCGGTCGCCACGAGCGACGTCGCAGACGTGGTGGTCACCGTTCTCGCCGAGCCCAGTTCTCATCTTGGCCGGGTGTACGAACTCACCGGACCGGTGTCCAGGGACATTAACGGTGTCGCGGAGCAGTTCGCCAAGGCAGCAGGCCGTCCCGCCACCTACGTGGACGTGCCCCCTGAAGAGTGGGCTCAAAGCCTGGCAGCAGTGAAGCTTCCGGACCATCTCATCGAGCATGTGACGACCATGGCCCGACTGCATCGCGAAAACCGATACGACCGGGTCTCCACGGATATCGAGACCATCCTCGGCAGACCGGCCCTTGATGTTCGTGATTTCGCCGAGAACAACCCTCAGCTGTTCCAGTAGGCCGGGCCTTCCGGCCGCGGCATCGATCCAGCTGCGCCTGTTGCACTTTCAGCCCGGCACGCGCTGCGAGATCCACGGCTCGCTGCGACTCGGCCCTGTGCTCCTCCGTAGTCCGTTGCCTCGGCGGAGCCGTCCGCCGCGGTCGTGATCGTTCCGTCAACCCGTGCCGCTCCCCGCAGCACCATCGCTCAGCCATGGGCATCGTGCCGAGCCCTGACGCATCGACAGGCGCAGGCACCTCCGTCAGTCATGACCCCGTATTTCGAAAAGGAACCGCACGATGACCGTCGTAAAAGCTGCCGCAGTCCAGATCAGCCCCGTGCTCTACAGCCGCGCGGGCACTGTTGAAAGGGTCGTTCAGAAGATCCGCGAGTTGGGAACGAAGGGCGTCCAGTACGCGGTCTTCCCTGAGGCCGTCGTGCCCTACTACCCGTACTTCTCTTTCGTGCAGGCCCCCTACGCCATGGCAAAGGAGCCGTTGCGCCTGCTCGAAGAGTCGGTGGCCGTGCCGTCCGCCGAGACCGACGCGATCGCCGAGGCCGCGAGGGAGGCTCACATGGTCGTCTCGATCGGTGTCAACGAGCGTGACGGCGGCACCATCTACAACACACAGCTGCTGTTCGACGCGGATGGCACGCTGATCCAGCGTCGCCGCAAGATCACGCCGACCTATCACGAGCGGCTGGTCTGGGGCCAGGGCGCCGCTTCCGGCCTGCGCGCGGTGGACAGCGCCGTCGGTCGTGTCGGCCAGCTCGCCTGTTGGGAGCACTACCAGCCGTTGGCACGCTACGCGCTGATCGCCGACGGCGAGCAGATCCACGCGGCAATGTATCCCGGGGCCTTTGGAGGCCAGCTGTTCGCGGAGCAGATCGAGGTCAACATTCGCCAGCACGCACTGGAAGCGGCTTGTTTCGTCGTCTGCGCAACCGCCTGGCTCGACAACGACCAGGTGGGGCGAATCGCCGAGGACACCGGCGGCCCGGCGCTCTCCGGCGGCTTCTTCACCGCAATCGTCGATCCCGAAGGACGCATCGTCGGCAAGCCGCTGACGTCCGGCGAGGGTGAGGTCATAGCCGACCTGGACTTCGCGCTGATCGACCAGCGCAAGCGTCTGATGGATGCGCGCGGCCACTACAGCCGCCCGGAACTGCTCAGTCTGCGGATCGACCGCACTCCGACGGCCCACCTCCACGAGACGGGGACTCCTGCGACGGTCCGGAGCGCTTCCGCGGTGCCAGAAGACCGCTCCGCCATGACCCGCTGAGCCGTTCCCACCCGTGTTGCATCCGCGTACGACGCAGGTCAACACGGCTGGCCCGCGGTGACCCTGCTGTGCGGCAACGCGACGGGAGGATCCACGACGCCGTCAACGTTGGTTCTTCCCCGGCTCGACAAGAGCGGCGGCCCAAGCCGACCCTCCAGTGGCACAGGTGTCCGATCTTCGTTCTGGCCCTACCCAGGGACCTTCCACCACGTAAGCGGGGAAGGCCCCGACAGCGCCGAAAGAGACGAACGCGCTGTTCAGGGCCCGTTTCCCTAGCACTCGCTGATGTTCAGCGCCAGGCCGTACAAGCGGGCGCCGGACGCGACAAGCCCACTGACCTGCGGGATCCCTGGGATTTTCCTGATCTATTCGGGTCTGTACGGTGAGTGGTGTAACTCCCGGGCTGGAAGCGACAGTTGATGACTGACGTGACGAGTGGCTCCGAGGCCATGGAGGCCGCTGTGAGTGGGACGAACGCGGTGGATGACGGGCTGGTGGCCGAGCTGGTTGCCCGGGCCCAGGCTGGTGGCGTGAAGCTCACCGGGGAGGGTGGCCTGTTGCAGCAGCTGACCAAGCGGGTGCTGGAGGCAGCCCTGGAGGGCGAGCTCACCGATCACCTGGGACATGAGCCCGGTGAGCGGGCCGAGGGCGGCCGGGAGAACTACCGCAACGGACACCGCTCCAAGACGGTGATCACCGAGTCGGGGCCGGTCGAGATCGCGGTGCCGCGGGATAGGGCCGGGTCCTTCGAGCCTCAGCTGGTCAGGAAGCGTCAGCGGCGTCTGGGCGGGGTGGACGAGATGGTCCTGTCTCTGTCGGCGAAAGGGCTGACGCACGGGGAGATCTCCGCGCATCTCGCCGAGGTGTACGGCGCAGAGATCTCCAAGTCCACGATCTCCACGATCACCGACAGCATGATGGCCGGCATGACGGAATGGCGGAACCGTCCCCTGGACAGCGTCTACCCGGTCGTCTTCATCGATTGTGTGAACGTGAAGGTCAGGGATGGGCAGGTCGCCAACCGGCCCGTCTATATGGCGGTGGCGGTCACTGCCGAGGGACACCGGGACATCCTGGGCCTGTGGATCGGTGATGGCGGGGAGGGCGCGAAGTACTGGCTTCAGGTCCTGACCGAGATCAAGAACCGCGGCGCGGCCGATGTCCTGATGTTGGTCTGTGACGGCCTGACCGGTCTTCCGGACGCCGTGAACACGGTCTGGCCTGCGACGATCGTCCAGGCCTGTGTCGTTCACCTGCTGCGGAACAGCTTCCGTTACGCGGCCCGGCAGGACTGGGAGAAGATCGCGAAGGCGCTCAGGCCCGTCTACACCGCGCCGAGCGAGGACGCCGCGCCGGAGCGGTTCGTGGAGTTCACCGACGCCTGGGGCAAAAAGTATCCGGCGATCGTCCGGCTCTGGGAGGCGGCCTGGGCAGAGTTCGTGCCCTTCCTCCGGTTCGACGTCGAGATCCGCAAGATCGTCTGCACCACGAACGCGATCGAGAGCATCAACGCGCGGATCCGCAAGGCCGTCCGGGCCCGGGGCCACTTCCCCACCGACCAGGCCGCCCTCAAGTGCGTCTACCTGGCCGTCATGAGCCTGGACCCGACCGGCACCGGACGTAAACGCTGGACCATGCGCTGGAAGGCCGCACTCCAAGCCTTCGACATCACCTTCGACGGCCGGCTCACCGCCGGACGCCGCTGAACAAACCAACCGAGTTCCATCGTTCGCTACACAGACCCCACCGCCGTGGCTGCGCGAGTGGACTCGATGCGGAGGATGCATGCCCGGCTCGTGCGACTGCGCAGCGAGTACCGGCCTGTGGCCGAACCATCGGCGGCCACGGCGTAATCCCCGGTCTCGTACCACGATGGGGCGACGAAGTTGGCGCTGTACGGTGGCGGTTCAGCCTGAACGGGTAGGTTTGCTCGTGATCACGAACTCTTAGCAAGCACTCGCCAGATGATGGCAAAGCCGTGGCTGAATGACGGTTCGAGTAGGCGGACAGAGCCTGCCGAGTTCATCCGTCAGCAGTGCAGGCCAGTCCAGAGGCGTGGTGGGCGCCGCAGACGGACGACGGAACAGTGGGCCCGCGGAACGGGAAAATCGTTCGCAGGCGGCACCGTGTTCCACGACCAAGTGGCGCCCTGGCGGCCGGGTACGAAGGGCGTGTGGCGGGGACATCCTGGGGACTTTCAGGTCTGTCCCAGGAACTGTCCGGGGACGTTCCCCCGCGTAAGCAGGGAAGGCCCCGGCAGCGCCGAAAGACACGAACGCGCTGGGCAGGGCCCGTTTCCCTAGCACTCGATGATGTTCACCGCCAGCCCGCCCCGCGCCGTCTCCTTGTACTTGACGCTCATGTCGGCGCCGGTGTCCTTCATGGTCTTGATGACCTTGTCCAGGGACACCTTGTGGGAGCCGTCGCCGCGCATGGCCATGCGGGCCGCGGTGACCGCCTTGACCGCGGCCATGCCGTTGCGTTCGATGCAGGGGATCTGGACCAGGCCGCCGACCGGGTCGCAGGTGAGGCCGAGGTTGTGCTCCATGCCGATCTCGGCCGCGTTCTCGACCTGTTCCGGGGAGCCGCCGAGCACCTCGGCCAGCGCGCCCGCCGCCATCGAGCAGGCCGAGCCGACCTCGCCCTGGCAGCCGACCTCGGCGCCGGAGATGGACGCGTTCTCCTTGAAGAGCATGCCGATCGCGCCGGCCGCGAGGAGGAAGCGGACCACTCCGTCCTCGTCGGCGCCCGGGACGAAGTCGATGTAGTAGTGCAGGACCGCCGGGATGATGCCCGCCGCGCCGTTGGTGGGAGCGGTGACCACCCGGCCGCCCGCCGCGTTCTCCTCGTTCACGGCCATCGCGTAGAGCGTGATCCACTCCATCGCGTGGGCCAACGGGTCGCCCTCGGCGCGCAGTTGCCGCGCGGTGATGGCGGCACGGCGACGGACCCGCAGACCGCCCGGCAGGATCCCCTCCCGCGACATCCCGCGCCCCACGCACGCCTGCATCACCCGCCAGATGTCCAGCAGCCCCTCGCGGATCTCCTCCTCGGTGCGCCAGGCCCGCTCGTTCTCCAGCATCAGGGCGGAGATCGACAGACCCGTCTCCTTGGTCAGGCGCAGCAGCTCGTCGCCCGTGCGGAAGGGGTACTTCAGGACCGTGTCGTCCAGCTTGATGCGGTCCGCGCCGACCGCCTCCTCGTCGACGACGAACCCGCCGCCGACCGAGTAGTACGTCTTGGAGAGGAGTTCCGTCCCAAAGGCGTCGTACGCCCACAGGGTCATGCCGTTCGCGTGGTAGGGCAGCGTCTTGCGGCGGTGCAGTTTCAGGTCGGCGTCGAAGGAGAACGCGATCTCGTGCTCGCCCAGCAGCGACAGGCGCTTCGTGGCCTTGATCGTCTCGATCCGGTCGTCCGCGCCCTCCACGTCGACCGTGCGCGGCGAGGCGCCCTCCAGGCCGAGCAGCACCGCCTTCGGGGTGCCGTGGCCGTGGCCGGTCGCGCCGAGCGACCCGTACAGCTCGGAGCGTATCGAGGTGACGGAGTCCAGCAGCCCCTCGTTGCGCAGGCGGCGGGCGAACATGCGGGCCGCGCGCATGGGACCGACGGTGTGAGAGCTCGACGGGCCGATACCGATCGAGAACAGGTCGAAGACCGAGATGGCCACGGGAACTCCTTGGAAAAGGGCGGGGGCACACACCATCGGGTGCCCCCACCAGGGAACTACTTGTTCAGACCGGGGTAAAGCGGGTGCTTCGCGGTCAGGGCCTCGACCCGGGCCCTCAGGGCCGCCGCGTCGTAGGACGGCTTCAGCGTCTCGGCGATCACGTCCGCGACCTCGGTGAAGTCCTCGGCCGTGAAGCCGCGGGTGGCCAGCGCCGGGGTGCCGATCCGCAGCCCCGAGGTGACCATCGGCGGGCGCGGGTCGTTCGGGACGGCGTTGCGGTTGACCGTGATGCCGACCTCGTGGAGACGGTCCTCGGCCTGCTGCCCGTCCAGCTCCGACTCGCGCAGGTCGACGAGGATCAGGTGCACGTCCGTGCCGCCGGACAGCACGCTCACGCCGGCCTCGCGGGCGTCGGGCGCGGTGAGCCGCTCGGCGAGGATGCGCGCACCCTCCACCGTACGACGCTGGCGCTCCTTGAAGTCCTCCGAGGCGGCGACCTTGAAGGAGACGGCCTTCGCCGCGATCACGTGCTCCAGGGGACCGCCCTGGAAGCCGGGGAAGACGGACGAGTTCAGCTTCTTCGCGAAGGCCTGACGGGCCAGGATGATGCCGCCGCGGGGACCGCCCAGCGTCTTGTGGGTGGTGGAGGTGACCACGTCGGCGTAGGGCACCGGGTTCTCGTGCAGACCGGCGGCGACCAGGCCGGCGAAGTGGGCCATGTCGACCCACAGGTACGCCTCGACCTCGTCGGCGATCCGCCGGAACTCGGCGAAGTCCAGCTGGCGCGGGTACGCCGACCAGCCGGCGATGATCACCTTCGGCCGGTGCTCCTTGGCGAGCCGCTCCACCTCGGACATGTCCACGAGACCGGCGTCGTCCACGTGGTAGGCCACCACGCCGAACTGCTTGCCGGAGAAGTTCAGGCGCATGCCGTGGGTCAGGTGGCCGCCGTGGGCGAGGTCCAGACCCAGGATGGTGTCGCCGGGCTGCGCCAGCGCGAACAGGGCCGCCTGGTTGGCGGAGGCACCGGAGTGCGGCTGCACGTTGGCGTACTCGGCGCCGAACAGCTCCTTCACCCGGTCGATGGCGATCTGCTCGGTGACGTCGACGTGCTCGCAGCCGCCGTAGTAGCGGCGGCCCGGGTAGCCCTCGGCGTACTTGTTGGTCAGTACCGAGCCCTGCGCCTCCATGACCGCGACCGGAGCGAAGTTCTCCGAGGCGATCATCTCCAGGGTGGACTGCTGGCGCACCAGCTCGGCGTCGACCGCGGCCGCGACCTCCGGGTCGAGCTCGTGCAGGGGCGTGTTCAGAACGGACATCTTTTTCTACGACTCCTCAGCCGGTGTCTGTGCGGTCCTCAGCCGGCGGTGAAGGCGGTGTACTCGTCGGCGGAGAGCAGATCGGCCGGCTCGTCCGCGATGCGCACCTTGAACAGCCAGCCGCCCTCGAAGGGGGCCGAGTTCACCAGGGACGGATCGTCCACGACGTCCTCGTTGATCTCGGTGATCTCACCGGTGACCGGCGAGTAGAGGTCGGAGACCGACTTGGTCGACTCCAGCTCGCCGCAGGACTCGCCCGCGGTCACGGTGTCGCCGACGGCCGGGAGCTGGACGAAGACGACGTCACCGAGCGCGTTGGCCGCGTGCTCCGTGATGCCGACCGTCGCCACGCTGTCCGCGGCGGCCGACAGCCACTCGTGCTCCTTGCTGTAACGCAGCTGCTGGGGGTTGCTCATGGCCTGAATTCTCCTGTACGCGGGGGAGTGCTGGTGAAAGAGGACTGCTGGAAAGACACGTGAGCAGCGGAAATGTGCGCAGGGTCACGCGCCGCCGCGCCCAGTGTCTCCTCTGGGTCTGCCTCGGGGTCTACTTCTGGCGCTTGTAGAAGGGCAGGGCCACGACCTCGTACGGTTCGTGGCTGCCCCGGATGTCCACACCGACACCCGTGGTGCCCGGCGCCGAGTGCGCCGCGTCGACGTACGCCATGGCGATCGGCCTGCCCAGGGTGGGGGAGGGGGCGCCGGAGGTGACCTCGCCGATCACCTCGCCGCCCGCGACCACCGAGAACCCGGCGCGCGGCACCCGACGGCCCTCGGCGACCAGGCCGACCAGCACCCGCGGCGGCTCGGCCGCGGCCCGGTCGGCGGCCTCCTGGAGCGCCTCGCGCCCCACGAAGTCGCCGTCCTTCTCGAACTTCACCACCCGGCCGAGCCCGGCGTCGAAGGGGGTCAGCGAGGTGGTCAGCTCATGCCCGTAGAGCGGCATGCCCGCCTCCAGGCGCAGGGTGTCCCGGCAGGACAGCCCGCAGGGCACCAGGCCGACGCCCTCACCCGCGTCGGTGAGCGCCTGCCACACCTGCACCGCGTGCTCCGGCTTCACGAACAGCTCGAAGCCGTCCTCGCCGGTGTAGCCGGTGCGGGCGATCAGCGCCGGGACCCCGGCGACCGTGCCGGGCAGCCCGGCGTAGTACTTCAGGCCGTCCAGGTCGGCGTCGGTCAGCGACTTCAGGATCCCGGGCGACTCCGGTCCCTGGACGGCGATCAGGGCGTACGCGTCCCGGTCGTCGCGCACCTCGGCGTCGAACCCGTCGGCACGCTCGGTCAGCGCGTCGAGGACCACCTGGGCGTTGGAGGCGTTGGCCACGACCAGGTACTCGGTCTCGGCCAGCCGGTAGACGATCAGGTCGTCGAGGATGCCGCCGTCGGCCCGGCAGATCATGGTGTAGCGGGCGCGCCCGACGCCGACGGAGGCGATGTTGCCGACCAGGGCGTGGTTCAGCAGGGCGGCCGCCTGGGGGCCGGTCACGGCGATCTCGCCCATGTGGGAGAGGTCGAAGAGCCCGGCCCTGGTCCGCACGGCGACATGCTCGTCGCGTTCGGATCCGTAGCGCAGGGGCATGTCCCAGCCGGCGAAGTCGGTCATGGTGGCGCCGAGCGAGCGATGCAGGGCATCGAGCGCGGTACGGCGGAGTCCAGCGGAATCGGAACTGCTCATCGGTCGGTCGTCTCCCAAAGATCCCAGGGCATGACAGGCGAGGTCTGTCCTCCCCATCTGTCATCGGAACCTGAGAGGTTCGCCTCGACCACCACAGTGGTCACGACTTGCACCTTGGGTGGGACCGCCGAGACGGCGGCCCGCTTTTCAGATGTGCCTCGCCCGCGCGGTAACGGGGCCTGAGAGATTCAAGGGAGGGACTTGCTCCTTCGGCGCCCCGGCGAAGACTGCCGGGGACTCTCCCGCGCGGATTCAAACGGCCGGTATGCAGTTGGCGGGCACATCATTGCATGCCGGGCGGAGCTTTGTGACAGGCCTGTGGCCGGAAGCGGACCGAACCGCGAGACACCGGGGATTACCTTCTCTTTACAGTATGTGGGGAGAACCTTTCCTGAACCCCCAGGGAGGACGGTCACGGTGACAAGGACCACGGCATACGCGACGACGGGCATGGCCCTGTCCGGGCAGCCGGCGGCCCCCGCGCTCGAGCGGTGCGCGGAGCCGGCACCGGTCGTCCGTGATCTGCGCGACCGTGCGGGCGGCAGCCCGCCCGGTCTGCTCTTCGGCCCTCGTGACCTGGTCGTGGTCACCGGACTGCCCGGCAGCGGCAAGTCCACCCTGATGCACCGCACCGTCCAGGGCATCCGGATCGACTCCCAGGACACCCGGGACCGCTGGGACGCCCGGCTGGCCCGCTTCCTGCCGTACGCCCTCTACCGCCCGCTGGTCCGCCTCGCCCACTACGCCGGACTGCGCCGCGCGCTGCGCACCGGCGAGGGCGTCGTGGTGCACGACTGCGGGACCCAGGCCTGGGTGCGCGACTGGCTGGCCCGCGCGGCCCGCCGCCGCGGCGGCACCCTGCACCTGCTGCTCCTGGACGTCACGCCCGGCACGGCGCTGGACGGCCAGCGCGAGCGCGGCCGGGGCGTCTCCCGGTACGCCTTCCTGCGCCACCGCCACGCCGCGTCCCGCCTGGTGCGCGCGGTGGAGAAGGGCGGGCTGCCCCAGGGGGTCGGCTCGGCGGTCCTGCTCGACCGGGACGCGGCGGACGTACTGTGCCGGATCGCCTTCCGGAGGGCGGAGCAGCCCACCGGGTGAGGCCCCCCGGTCGGCGGATCGGCTCACGGGGTGAGGCATTGTCACAGCCACCCGCTAGCCTTTTCAGACTCAGCAGCAGCGGTTTCCAGCAGGCGGTAGGCAGATGGACTTCCCGGCGGACATTCCCGCGGACTTCCCGGCACAGGCGCACCCCCACCCGCACGGCGGTTGGCCCGGCAACGAACTGGAGGAGGTCCTGTCGGCCTCCCTCGGCGTCCCCTCGGCCGCGGGCCGGCTCATCGAGGTACTCGGCCGCAGCTTCCTGTGGATCCCGCTGCCGGAGGGCGGCGGTCCGCACAGCGGCCCGCTGGACCTGCCCACCACCGAGATCGAAGGCCGGGTGTACGTCCCGGTCTTCAGCTCCGAGGAGCAGTTCCGCCAGGTGGTCGGCGCCCACCTGTCGTACACGATCGCCCCGGCCGTCGAGTTCGCCCGCGGTCTGCCCCCGCAGGTCGGCATCGCCGTGAACCCGGGGGGCGTGGTGGGAGTCCCGCTGCCGCCGGAGGCGGTCGCCGAGCTGTGCCGCTGCGGCCGCAGCGAACTGGACGGCCCCGCCTCGGGCGGCCGGGTCCGGCTCTTCGAACCGGACTGGCAGGACGACCCGATGGACTTCCTGGCCGCGGCCTCCGCCGAGTTCGCGGGGACCGGCGTGGTCGCCACGGCCCGCCGCTGCCTGGCCGCGGTCGAGACGGCCGACCCCGTGATGTTCGTGGGCGTCGAACTCTCGCAGTGGGAGGGGGACATCAGGGCGGTGCCGCTGGAGGCGCTGGGCAAGGCGCTGGGCCGGGTCCCGGTGCAGTGGCCGGTGAACCTGGTCCTGCTCGACGTGGCCGACGACCCGGTGGGCCACTGGATGCGGGAGAACGTCCGGCCCTTCTACCAGTACGGCCACTGAAGGCGCCCCGCCAGGGGCGCGGGGCCGTGCCGATGTGCGGTGCGACCCCGCGGGCCCGCCCGGCCACGACGCAACCCCCACTCGTGCACGGACCATCGGCCCCCTCCCCCCGGGCGCTTAAGCTGTCCCCGAATGCGGGGCGACAAATGAAGGGGCGGTAACACGTGAGCGCCAGCGGCACCGCGGCGGCCGGACAGGTCGAGCACATGCTGCGCCAGGTAACCCCCGGGCGCTACGACGCCTACGAGGCACTCCTCCGCGCCCTCGCCACGCCGTCCTCGGGTCAGATCTGGATGCTCCTGTGGCACGGTCAGGGCGGCTCCCCCGACGCCCAGTACGGGAACATGGACGTCGAGGGCCACGGCTACGCCCCCTGCGTGACCTCGGCCCAGGAACTGTCGGCGAGCGGCTGGAACCGTTCGTACGAGGTGGTCGACGGCCTCGACGTGGCCCGCACCCTCTATCCCGACCACTTCGGGCTGTGGCTCAACCCGCACGCCCCGGGCGGCGGGGTCGGCATCCCCTGGCTGGACCTGCGCCGGATCGCGACCGGCCTGGAGCGCCAGCCCGCGGGGCCGCTGCGTCTGGCCGAACCGACCATCGAGATCCCGCAGTTCTACGCGCTGCTGTCGCAGAACGCCCACCGCACGCCCGCGGTCCGCTCGCTGCGGCGCGCCTGGGTGCAGCCGGCGCTCGGCGCGCCGTATCTCGCGATCGGACTCGACGTGTACGACACGTCGCCGCCGGCCGTGGACTCGGTGCGGGCGATGATGCAGCAGTCCGTCGGGGCGGTGCCGGAGGGGCTGCCGGTGTCCACGGTCGCCATGACCGACGAGTACGACCCCGTGGTGATGTGGATGCGGGCCGCCGCGCGTCCGTTCTACGACCGCGAGGCCCACGCGGCCCCGCCACCCGCACCGGCCGCGGGATACGGGTATCCACCGGCCCAGAGCGGCTACTGAGCGACGAGAAGGCGGCGCGCCCGTTCCCTCCACGGAACGGGCGCGCCGCTTCGTCGCGGCCTGGTTCCGCCGAACGGAATTCGCCATGGGGAAGCGCTCTCATCGGCCTCCCTGTGTCCGGGTAAGCGGTTGCTCTCGGGGCGGTCAGGTGAATTATCAGAGGAACATCTGATCCGCAAGGTCCCGATTGTTCACTTTGTGGAGGGAGAGAGAAGGAACTGTGTTGACGTAGTCATGACAATAAGCGGAGCGTGACGTCAGTCACGTCGAGTGGGGTCCGCCCTGCGCCCAAACCTCCGCTTCTCCGTGCGGCGGTGCGACGGTGGGTGACGGGCAGTCAACTGCGCGAGTGCGGTCTCCGCGCGTAGACCGGCGCGACTGGGGCGGAGTTGGCGCCTTTGGTGGGATTGATTCCGTCCGGCCTGGATGGCCTGCGGTCCGGATAGCGGAAACCCCGGTCGTCATCACGGTTGCGCATACTTTCTCCATCAGGCCTGGCGTGTGATCACCAGTGCATTGAAGACTCGCCTCTCAGACGCGAGGTCGGCGATCCTGCGAGCCGGTACGGACCCGTACCGGTCGAAGGGTCTCGTGGACAGTCGGGCCGCAACCATCGGCGGCCACCGCGCAGTCAAGCGAACCAAGCCGCCCACCGCGGCGGACAAAAGCCGGTCACCACCGGTGAGAGGGGTCAGGTCACTGTGACCGCACCGATCGAGACCACTGGGTCGGCAGCCGAGGCACAGCCGGAAGCTGTGCTGGAGGGTGCCGGAAAAGGGCAGATCGAGGGCCGTTCCCTCGGGCAGATCGCCTGGACCCGGTTCAAGAAGGACAGGGTCGCCGTGGCCGGCGGCATCGTTGTCGTCCTGCTGATCCTCGTCGCGATCCTCGCCCGCCCCATCCAGGCCCTGCTCGGCCTCGACCCCAACGCCTTCCACCAGGACCTGATCGACGCCAACACCTCGCTGCCGAACGGCGGTTGGGGTGGCATGAGCCTTGACCACCCGCTCGGTGTGGACCCGAAGTTCGGCCGGGACATCGCCACCCGCATCCTGGAGGGCTCCTGGGTGTCCCTGGTGGTCGCCTTCGGCTCGACCATCCTGTCGAACGTGATCGGCGCGATCATGGGTGTGGTCGCGGGCTACTACGGCGGCCGGGTCGACTCGGTCATCAGCCGGCTGATGGACACCTTCCTCGCCTTCCCCCTCCTGCTGTTCGCCATCGCCATCTCCGCCACCCTCCAGGGCGGCGCGTTCGGCCTGAACGGACTGCCGCTGCACCTGAGCGTGCTGATCTTCGTCATCGGTTTCTTCAACTGGCCCTACCTGGGCCGGATCGTGCGCGGCCAGACCCTCGCCCTGCGGGAGCGCGAGTTCGTCGACGCCTCCCGCGGCATGGGAGCCAAGGGCCCGTACATCCTGTTCCGCGAGCTGATGCCCAACCTGGTCGGTCCGATCATCGTCTACTCGACGCTGCTGATCCCGACCAACATCCTCTTCGAGGCGTCCCTGAGCTTCCTCGGCGTCGGCATCCAGCCCCCGCAGGCGTCCTGGGGCGGCATGCTCCGCGAAGCCGTGACGTACTACCAGGTCGATCCGCAGTACATGATCGTGCCCGGCCTTGCCATCTTCATCACCGTCCTGGCGTTCAACCTGCTCGGTGATGGTCTCCGCGACGCTCTCGACCCGCGCAGTCGCTGACGCCTGCCGTCACCGAGAGCCCGACAAGTTTCCGACAATGGAGGGGAACCCACCCATCATGCGAAGGTCAGCGCTGGCCGCGATCGCGGCCATCGGCTCCGCCACCCTGCTGGTTGCAGGGTGCAGCAAGGCCGATGACAACAAGGACGGCAACGGCGGCGGCAGCTCCGCCGCGGCCAACGCGGCTACCAAGGGTGTCGTCAACGCGTCCGACAAGAAGGGCGGCACGGTCACCTACGAGCTGTCCGACGTCCCGGACTCGTTCGACCCCGGTAACACGTACTACGCCTACATGTACAACTTCAGCCGGCTGTACGCCCGCCCGCTGATGACGTTCCAGCCCGGCCCCGGTTCCAAGGGCAACACCCTGGTCCCGGACCTCGCCGCGAGCAAGGGCGTCCCGAGCGACGGCGGCAAGACCTGGACGTACAAGCTGCGTTCGGGCCTGAAGTACCAGGACGGCACGGCGATCACGTCCAAGGACGTCAAGTACGCCGTCGAGCGCTCCAACTTCGCGCGTGACGTGCTCTCCCTCGGCCCGAACTACTTCCAGCAGTTCCTGGTCGGCGGCGACAAGTACAAGGGCCCCTACAAGGACAAGAGCGCCAAGGGCCTCGCGTCCATCGAGACCCCGGACGACACCACGGTCGTCTTCCACCTGAAGCAGGCCTTCCAGGAGTTCGACTACCTGGTCTCGGCCCCGCAGACGGCCCCGGTCCCGCAGGCCAAGGACAACGGCGTCGACTACGTCAAGAACATCGTGTCCTCGGGCTCGTACCAGTTCCAGAGCTACGAGGACGGCAAGCAGGCCGTGCTCGTCCGCAACAAGAACTGGGACGCGAAGACCGACCCGCTGCGCAAGCAGCTGCCGGACAAGATCGTCGTCAACCTGAAGGTCAACGCCGAGACGATCGACAAGGACGTCCAGGCCGGCGACGCGATCGACCTCGGCGGTACGGGTGTCCAGGCCGCCACGCAGGCCCAGGTGCTCACCGACTCCGCCAAGAAGGCCAACACGGACAACACCTACGGTGGCCGTCTGGTCTACATGGCGATCAACACCAAGCTGAAGCCGTTCGACAACGTCGCCTGCCGCAAGGCCGTCGAGTACGCGGTCGACAAGGTCTCGGTGCAGACCGCCGAGGGCGGCCCGATCCGCGGTGACGTGGCCTCCACGGTGCTGCCTCCGGACATCCCGGGCTACACCCAGTCGGACGTCTACGCCAGCGCCGGCAACAAGGGTGACGTGACCAAGGCCAAGGAGCAGCTGAAGGCCTGCGGCAAGACGTCGATCAACACCAACATCACGGCCCGTTCGGACCGCCCGCAGGAGATCGACGCCGCCACGGCGATCATCAACTCGCTGAAGAAGGTCGGCATCAACGCGACCCTCAAGCAGTACCCGTCGGGCAAGTACTTCACCGACTACGCGGGTGTGCCGAACTTCGCCAACAAGCAGAACGTCGGCCTGATGATGATGCAGTGGGGTGCCGACTGGCCGTCCGGCTACGGCTTCCTGCAGCAGATCCTGAACGGCCAGGCGATCAGCCAGTCCGGTAACACCAACCTGTCGCAGTACAACAACAAGTCGGTCAACGACCTGCTGGCGAAGGCGATCGGCACCCAGGACGACGCCGCGCGCAACACCATCTACACGCAGATCGACAAGCAGACCATGGACGACGCGGCCCTCGTGCCGCTGACCTACTTCAAGGTCCTGCTGGCCCGCCCGACCACCTTCACCAACCTGGTCTCCACGGCGGCCTTCAGCGGCCAGTACGACTACCTCAACATCGGCGTAGCGTCGAAGTAGCAGCCCCGGAAGGCAGGTGAAGGCATTGGTGCCCGCGGGCCGAGAGGCCCGCGGGCACCAGCGCCGATCCCCGTGATCTCGTACATCCTCCGTCGGACGCTCGCAGCGGTGATCCTGCTGCTGGTCGTCTCCGCGGTCACCTTCGCCATCTTCTTCGTGCTGCCGCGGCTGGCCGGGCAGACCGCTGATCAGCTGGCGCAGCAGTACATCGGCAAGAGCCCGTCGAAGGCGGACATCGCCGCGGTCAAGCACAACCTCGGTCTGGACCAGCCCGTCTACGTCCAGTACTGGCACTTCATCAAGGGGATCGTCTCCGGCGCCACCTATGACCTGGGCCCGAGCACGGTGCACTGCAATGCGCCGTGCTTCGGCTACTCCTTCAAGACCCACCAGGCCGTCTGGCCGCAGCTCACCTCCCGGATGCCGGTGACCCTGTCGCTGGCCCTCGGCGCCGCTGTCCTGTGGCTGGTCTCGGGTGTGGCGATCGGCGTGGTCTCCGCGCTGAAGCCGCGCTCCTTCTTCGACCGCACCTTCATGGGTGTGGCCCTCGCCGGCGTCTCGCTGCCCATGTTCTTCACGGGCAACCTGGCGATCCTGCTCTTCACCTACCAATGGCCGATCTTCGGCCGCACATACGTCCCGCTCACCGACAACCCGGCGCAGTGGGCCAACACCCTCATCCCCGCCTGGTGCTCGCTGGCTCTCCTGTACTCGGCCATCTACGCGCGGCTCACCCGCTCGGGCATGCTGGAGACGATGAACGAGGACTACATCCGCACGGCCCGTGCCAAGGGCCTGCGCGAGCGCAAGGTCGTCGTCCGGCACGGACTGCGCGCCGCGCTCACCCCGATCATCACCGTGTTCGGCATGGACCTCGGTCTGCTGCTGGGCGGCGCGGTGATCACCGAGACCGTGTTCTCGCTGCACGGCATCGGGCAGTACGCGGTGCAGGCCATCGACGACAACGACCTGCCGCCCATCCTGGGCGTGACCCTGCTCGCCGCCTTCTTCGTCGTCATCGCAAATCTCCTGGTGGACCTGCTCTACGCTGCCGCCGACCCGCGGGTGAGGCTCTCGTGACCGAACTCTCCAAGACCGGCGCGGCCGTGGGCGAGCCCACGCCGTCCCACACGCCCGAGGCCTTCCTCGAAGTCCGCGACCTCAAGGTGCACTTCCCGACGGACGACGGCATCGTCAAGTCCGTCGACGGCCTCAGCTTCTCGCTGGAGAAGGGCAAGACCCTCTCCATCGTGGGCGAGTCCGGCTCCGGCAAGTCCGTGACCTCGCTGGCCATCATGGGCCTGCACCGGCTCGGCGCCCGCGGCAAGAACGTCCGGATGTCCGGCGAGATCTGGCTGGGCGGCAAGGAGCTGGTGAGCGCGTCCCCGGACGAGGTGCGCCGGCTGCGTGGCCGCGAGATGGCGATGATCTTCCAGGACCCGCTGTCCGCGATGCACCCGTACTACAAGATCGGCGACCAGATCGTCGAGGCGTACCGGGTCCACCACGACGTCAGCAAGAAGGTCGCCCGCACCCGGGCCATCGAGATGCTCGACCGGGTCGGGATCCCCGAGCCGGCCAAGCGCGTCGACGGCTACCCGCACGAGTTCTCCGGCGGTATGCGCCAGCGCGCCATGATCGCCATGGCCCTGGTCAACAACCCCGAGCTGCTCATCGCGGACGAGCCGACCACCGCCCTCGACGTCACCGTCCAGGCGCAGATCCTCGACCTGATCCGCGACCTGCAGAAGGAGTTCGGCTCCGCGGTCGTCCTCATCACCCATGACCTGGGTGTGGTCGCCGAGATCGCCGACGACGTACTGGTGATGTACGGCGGACGGTGCGTGGAGCGCGGCCCGGTCGACGAGATCTTCGAGAAGCCGCAGCACCCCTACACCTGGGGCCTGCTGGGCTCGATGCCGCGCATCGACCGCGAGACCTCCGACCGGCTCATCCCGGTCAAGGGCCAGCCGCCGAGCCTCATCAACGTCCCCTCGGGCTGCGCCTTCCACCCGCGCTGCCCGTACGCGGACCTTCCCAAGGGGAACGTCACCCGCACGGTCCGTCCCGAGCTGCAGCAGGTCGACGGCGGCCACTGGTCCGCCTGCCACCTCTCGGCCGAGGACCGCACGCGGATCTGGACCGAAGAGATTGCGCCGAAGCTGTGAGTGAGACGAAGAAAACCGATGAGGCGGTCGTCCCGCAGCAGGCGTCCGCTCCCGAGGAGTCGTCCCGCGACCGGGGCGTGCTGCTGAAGGTCGAGGGCCTGCAGAAGCACTTCCCGATCAAGAAGGGCATCCTGCAGCGGCAGGTCGGCGCGGTGAAGGCCGTCGACGGCATCGACTTCGAGGTGCGCAAGGGCGAGACCCTGGGCGTGGTCGGCGAGTCGGGCTGCGGCAAGTCGACCATGGGCCGGGTCATCACCCGCCTCCAGGACCCGACCGGCGGCAAGGTCACCTTCGAGGGCCAGGACATCACGCACCTGTCCGCCACGAAGATGCGCCCGCTGCGCCGGGACATCCAGATGATCTTCCAGGACCCGTACGGCTCCCTGAACCCCCGGCACACCATCGGCTCGATCGTCTCGGCGCCGTTCCGGCTCCAGGGCGTCGAGCCGGAGGGCGGGGTCAAGAAGGAGGTCCAGCGTCTCCTGGAGCTGGTGGGCCTGAGCCCCGAGCACTACAACCGCTACCCGCACGAGTTCTCCGGCGGTCAGCGCCAGCGCATCGGCATCGCCCGTGCGCTCGCCCTGAAGCCGAAGCTGGTGGTGGCCGACGAGCCGGTCTCCGCGCTGGACGTGTCGATCCAGGCCCAGGTCGTCAACCTCATGGACGACCTCCAGGAGGAGCTGGGCCTCACGTACGTGATCATCGCGCACGACCTCTCCGTCGTCCGGCACGTCTCGGACCGGGTCGCGGTGATGTACCTCGGCAAGATCGTCGAACTCGCCGACAGCCCCAAGCTGTACGAGTCGCCGATGCACCCGTACACCAAGGCGCTGATGTCGGCGGTGCCGGTTCCGGACCCGAAGCGCCGGGGCCAGAAGAGCGAGCGCATCCTGCTCCGCGGCGACGTCCCGTCGCCGATCGCCCCGCCCGCCGGCTGCCGCTTCCACACGCGGTGCTGGAAGGCCACGGAGATCTGCAAGACGACCGAGCCGGCGCTCATCGAGCTCCGCCCGGGCCAGCGGGTCGCCTGTCACCACCCGGAGAACTTCGCCGACCAGGCTCCTCAGGACACGGTCCTGCTGAGCGCGGCGAAGGCGGCCTCCGAACTGGTGGGCGAGGCGGTCCTGGAGGAGTCGGCGCAGACGCCGGAACCGGTGACGGAGGCCGCGGAGGCGGCTCCTGAACCGGAGGCGGCTCCCGAGCCGGAGGCGGCTCCTGAATCGGAGGCGGCTCCCGAGCCGGAGGCGGCTCCTGAATCGGAGGCGGCTCCCGAGCCGGAGGCGGCTCCTGAATCGGAGGCGGCTCCTGAATCGGAGGCGGCTCCTGAATCGGAGGCGGCTCCCGAGCCGGAGGCGGCTCCCGAGCCGGAGGCGCGCGCCGATGCCGACGCAGCCGCCGACGACGACGCCACGGCCGAGTCGCCGAAGTCCCAGGAGTCAACGGACAAGTAGCCCATGACACAACTGGGTAAAGACATGTACATGTCCTAACGGGAGGGCGCAGAGTCGACCGTGTCTGTTCGCTGACCGGCACGCTCGAAAGGGACGACTCATGCGCCTCTCCCGTTCGGCACGTCTGGCGGCTGTCGCGACCGCGGCAGCCGCCTCCTTCGTCATCGCGGCCGCCCCCGCCCCCACCCCGGGTGCCGCGGGCATCGGTGACCCCTACTTCCCGGAGCTCGGCAACGGCGGCTTCGATGCCCGCCACTACGACCTCGACGTGGCGTACAACCCGGACACCGACCGCCTCGACGGCCGTACGACCCTCACCGCCCGCGCCACCCAGAAGCTCTCCTCCTTCGATCTCGATCTCCAGAAGCTGGAGGTCACGCGTGTCGAAGTGGACGGCCGGCGCGCCCAGTTCACGCGCACCGGTGACGAGATCACCATCACGCCGCGGAACCCGCCGGCCAAGGGGCACGAGTTCACCGTCTCCGTCACCTACGGCGGGATACCCGAGGCCCTCAACGGCCCCATCGTCTTCGGCTCCGACTACGGCTGGATGAAGACCACCGACGGCGTCTTCGTCGCCTGCGAGCCCAACGCCGCCTCCACCTGGTTCCCGTCCAGCGACCACCCCTCGGACAAGGCCACCTACGACATCCGGATCAAGGCCCCGAAGGGTCTGACCGGCGTCTCCAACGGCCGGCTGGTCTCGACGTACGACAAGGGCGCCTCGACGTACACGCACTGGCGCGAGAGCAGGCCCATGGCCACCTACCTCGCCACCGCCACCATCGGGAAGTTCGACGTGCGGACGGGGCGGACGCCCTCCGGCATCCCGATCTACGTCGCCATCGACCCGGTCCTCGCCAACAGCAACAGCGTCGACGTGTACGCCGTGACCGCCGCCGCCACCGACTACTGGTCGCAGATCTTCGGGCCGTACCCGTTCGAGGAGACCGGCGCCATCGTCGACGACATGCCGGAGGCCGGGTTCTCACTGGAGGTGCAGAGCAAGCCGGCCTACTCGGCGGTGCGCAACGAGACGACGATCGTGCACGAGCTGGCCCACCAATGGTTCGGCGACTCGGTGAGCGTGGCGCAGTGGAAGGACATCTGGCTCAACGAGGGCTTCGCCACCTACGCCCAGTGGCTGTGGGCGGAACACCAGGGCACCCGCTCGGCCCACGACTCCTTCCTGGCCGGCTACAACTCCCGGGCCGCCGACAACCCCTTCTGGGGGACCGTCGTCGCCGACCCGCAGCGCGACACCATGTTCGCCTCGGCCGTCTACCAGCGCGGCGCGATGACCCTCCAGATGCTGCGCGAACGCATCGGGGACACCGCGTTCTTCAAGCTCCTGCCCGCCTGGACGAAGCTGCACCGCTACGGCAACGCCGACACCGCCGACTTCATCCGCCTCGCGGAGAAGGTGTCCGGGCAGCAGCTGGACGACCTGTTCCAGACCTGGCTGTTCACCACAGGGAAACCCGCCCTGTGAGCCTGGCTTTGTAAGGTTCATGCACCCTGACAGGACACAATGTCAGGGTGCAGCTCCAGCAACTCTTCTCTCCCTCCGTCCAGCACACGCTCGACGTCATCGGCATCTTCGTGTTCGCCATCTCCGGCGCGCTGCTGGCCGTCCGCAAGAACTTCGACGTCTTCGGCATCGCCGTGCTCGCCGAGGTCACCGCGCTGGGCGGAGGGATCTTCCGGGACGTGATCATCGGGGCGGTCCCCCCGGCCGCCTTCACGGACCTGGGGTACTTCATCACCCCGCTGCTCACGGCGCTCGTCGTGTTCTTCCTGCACCCGCACGTCGAGCGGATCCAGTCGGCTGTGCTGGTCTTCGACGCGGCCGGCCTCGGCCTGTTCTGCGTGACCGGGACCACGAAGGCGTACTCCTACGGCCTCAACCTGACCTCCTCGGTGGCCCTCGGGCTCGCCACCGCGGTCGGCGGCGGTGTGCTCAGGGACGTGCTCGCCAACGAGGTCCCCTCGCTGCTGCGCTGGGACCGCGACCTGTACGCGGTCCCGGCGATCGTCGGGGCGACCCTGGTGGCGGTGTGCATCCGTTATGACGCGCTGACCCCGGTCACCAGCGGGCTCGCGGTCGTCACCGCTTTCGTGCTGCGCCTGCTCGCGATGCGGTTCCACTGGCGAGCGCCGCGCGCGTGGAACCGGCGGACGACGGTTCGTGAGGAGTAGTGGCGGCCCTGACGTGGCTCTGCCCCATGTTGACCGTCAGCCACTCGAAGACGGCCGGGACCTGGGGCCGCCACAGCGCCATGTTGTGACCGCCCGCACTGCGCGGCAGGAACACCACGTGCACGGTGGTCGGTGCCTTGGCGATCTGTTCGAGCGCCACCGCGGCCTGGTAGCCGTCGCCGGACTCGCCGGAGAGGTAGAGGGCGATCCGGGGCGGGGCGGCTGCTCCGCGGAGCAGCAGGTAGGGGTTGTTCCGCTCGCGCAGGGGCACGCTCTGCGCGGTGAGTGAATTGCGTTCGCCGATCGGGTCGTTGTACCCCGACAGGCTGACCGCGGCCCGGTAGCGGTCCGGGTGGGCGACGGCCAGCCTGACCGCGCAGTGCGCGCCCGCCGAGTACCCGGCCACCGCCCAGTTCGCGGGCTCCGCGGCGGCGCGGAAGTTGTCCGTCACCATCTTCGGCACATCGACGCTGAGCCAGCTGTCGGCGTTGACCGTGCCGGGGATGTTGGCGCAGCCGGTGTCCACGCCGGCCAGCAGGTTGGTGCGCGGCGCCACCAGGATGAAGGGCGCGACCCTGCCGCTCCTCATCAGCGGCTCCAGCTGCTCGTGCACCTTCAGGGAGCCGAACCAGGCCTTGGCCGAGCCCGGGTAGCCCGGCAGCAGCTCCACCACCGGGAACCGGTGGTCGCGGTAGGCCGGTTCGCCGTACTGGGGCGGCAGCCAGACGTAGACTTCGGCGTCGACGCCCGAGACCCGGCCCCTGAGCTGGGTGACCCGCACGCCGCCGGCCGCGTGCATGGCCGGTCCGTCGGCCGCCGTGAAGTCCTGCCGCACCTTGGGCAGCCGTCGCAGCGCTATGCCGCCGGTACCGTCCTGGCCGAGGTTCGCGGCCTGCTGGACGTGGTCGCCGGTGCCGAGCAGGTCGGCCCAGTTGTCGTACAGGTTGTTCTGGTTGTTGACCAGCACGAAGATCAGCGTCACCGCGGTGGCCTGCGCGAACAGGAGCATCAGGACCCGGGCCGCGGTGCGCGCGGCCCGGGGCCCGCGCATCCTCGACCACAGCACGAGCGGGAGTATGAGGGCGACCACGGACAGGACGACGGTCGTGTAGAGGAACGGAGTCCCGGTGAGGCTCATGTCCCCATAGAGGGGAATTTCCGGCTCCGGGTTACGGACGTGTCCGGACACTTACCTGGAAATTGCCGGAACCTCACCCGGCGGGCGGATCCCTTACCGGCCGGGCCGTTGGTGCGTGGATCACAAAAGCTACCGCTTAGTAATCACTTCTTGTACTGTTCAGACATGCCAGAAGCAGCTTCCACGCGGGCCGTGATCGGCGACAGCGAGTTCGACCGTGACACCGCGGTCACCCGGCGCACGCCCGGGGTCTACGACATCGACCTCTCGGCCGGCTGGACCATCATCAGCGCCGTCAACGGCGGCTACCTGCTGGCCGTCCTCGGCCGGGCCCTCGCGGACACGCTGCCGCATCCGGACCCGTTCACCGTCTCCGCGCACTACCTGACGGCGTCCCGGCCGGGCCCGGCAGTGATCCGCACGGACACCGTCCGCACCGGCCGTACCCTCTCCACCGGCCAGGCCTCGCTCTTCCAGTACGACGACGACGGCAACGAGGTCGAGCGCATCCGCGTCCTCGCCTCCTACGGCGACCTCGCCGCCCTCCCCGACGACGTCCGCACCACGGCCACCCCGCCCGCCATCCCGCCGATGGACCAGTGCTTCGGCCCCGAGGACGGTCCGGCCCCGGTCGACGGCAGCTCCGCCATCACCGAACGCCTGATGCTGAAGCTGGACCCGTCGACCCTGGGCTGGGCCCTCGGCGCTCCCTCGGGCAAGGGCGAGATGCGCTCCTGGTTCGGCCTCGCGGACGGCCGTGACGCCGACCCCCTCGCCCTGCTCCTGGCCGTCGACGCGCTGCCGCCCACCGCCTTCGAGATCGGCCTCAAGGGCTGGGTCCCCACGGTCGAACTCACCGTCCACGTCCGCCACCGCCCCGCCCCGGGCCCGCTGCGCGTCTCCGTCACCACCCGGAATCTGGCCGGCGGCTTCCTGGAGGAGGACGCGGAGGTCTGGGACAGTGCCGACCGACTGGTCGCGCAGTCACGGCAGTTGGCACGGGTCCGCCTGGCCTGACGTGTCCGCGCGGACCCCGTCCTGTCACGGCCGTGTACCGGCGAGTTCGGCACGGCCGTTCAGAAAGACGCAGGTCAGCGTGGCTCCTTGAGCCGTCCTTCACCCGAGTCGCAGGCCGGGGACAGTGCGGGCCCAAGTGCGCCCTGAGCGCCGTTGGTCGAGTGCCACGTCTCAGGACCTCCTTCACGGAGCTGTCTCTCATGAAGCGTGCACGTCTCGTCCCCGCGATCGCCCTGCTCGCGTGGACCCGCTGCTGCTGACCGCGTGCGGCTCGGGCGACTCGGCGTCGTCCGCCGGCGCCGGCTCCGGCCGGTCGCAGTCCTGCCAGGCGCCGTCCGGCGGCCCCGGCGGCGGTCAGGGCGGCCCCGGCGCGGGCGGTGCGGCGCCCGGCGGGGCGCCGGCCCGGCAGGCCACGAAGAGCTGACACCGGGCGTCCGCGGCGGGGGCGGTGCGACCGGGCGGCCGGCCGCACCGCCCCCCGCGGCACGTTGCGAACGGCAGGTCCTAGTCGAGCCAGTGCTGCCGGCCGAGGCTGATCAGCCGCATCTGGCGGGCGGCGATCTGGGTGACCCGCTCCCGCTCCGCCTCCGAGGGCTCCGGCGACTCCAGGGTCTCCAGGAACAGGGACGCGGTGATCAGCATCTGGTCCACGTAGAGGTGGGCGAGCATCAGCAGATCCTCGTCGTTCCACCCGGCCGCCTCGGGGTCCTTGGCCAGCTCGGACTTGACCTCCTCGGCGAACCGGGCCAGTTGGTCCCGGATGGCCTCACGCACCGGCTGTACGCCGCCGTGCCGCTCCCGGGCGATGAACCTGACGTGCGCCGGGTGCGCGGCCACATGGTCGGCGATCAGCCGCACGGCACGGGTGATCCGCTCCGGGCCGGGGGTGGAGACGGTCGTACGGACCATCGGGTGCAGGCTGCCGAGCGCCTCGTCGACGAGGGCGACGCCCAGGTCGGCGGTGGAGCGGAAGTGCCGGTAGAAGGCGGTGGGTGCGACGCCGACGGCCCGGGTGACCTCACGCAGCCCGAGGCTGCTCAGGCTCTGTTCCTCCAGCAGCCCGAGTGCCGCGTCCAGGAAAGCCTGGCGGGTCTTCTGCTTCTGGGCCTGCCGGATGCCGAGGGTGTGACTCATGTCATCCAGTTAACAACTGTTCTCCGGAATTGAAAAGCCGTCGGAGTTGCTAGACTCAAAGTCAGTGAACAACTGTTACTACAACCGTTCACTCAAACGTAACGGAGGGGGATCGAATCCCATGCTGTTCCTCGTCGCCGCACTCATGCTGCTCGGCGTGGTCCTGGGCACCGTGGCCCACGCGCCGCTCGACGTCACCGCAGGACTCGCCGCCGTGATCGCCGTCTGGCTGGCCGTCTTCGCACTCCGCGAGCGCATCGCCCGCCGGCGCCGCACCTCGGCCAACTGACCGTCCACCACGACTTCCAGGAGCTGAGCATGCTGCACCTCACCGCCCCGGCCGCCACCACCCGCCCCCAGCCCCGCACCCGCGACGCCGACGGCATGGCCGTGGCGTCCTTCATCCTCGGCCTCCTCGGCCTCCTCGTCCTCAACCTGTTCCTGGGCCCGATCGCCGTCGTCCTGGCCCTGGTCTCCCTGTGGCGTGGCACGCAGCGCAGGGGCCGCGCATACCTGGGGCTGGCCCTGGGCGTGGCCGACCTGGCGGTCCTCGCCATCGCGATGGAGGTCTCGAACACGGTGTCCTGGAGCCTGTGACCGGGATCCCGAGAGCCCCGGTCGGGGTGCGCCCCGAAGGCGCGCTGGGAACCGCGCGACCAGCCCCGCACGGCCCGCGGTGACCCATCGGCCGAGCCGGCCACGGCGCCCCTCGGTTCCACGGCGAAGCCCCCCGTAGAATCGACCCACCATGGCCTACCTCGACCACGCCGCCACGACGCCCATGCTTCCCGAGGCGGTAGAAATCCTCACCGCCACCCTCCGCGTCACCGGCAACGCGTCCTCCCTGCACGCCTCGGGCCGCAAGGCCCGCCGCACGGTCGAGGAATCCAGGGAGACCCTCGCGGCGGCGCTCGGCGCCCGCCCCAGCGAGGTCGTCTTCACCGCCGGCGGCACCGAGGCCGACAACCTCGCGGTCAAAGGCCTGTACTGGTCGCGCCGCGACGCCGACCCCGCCCGCACCCGCGTCCTGTCCAGCCCCGTCGAACACCACGCGGTCCTCGACGCGGTCCACTGGCTGGGCGAACACGAGGGCGCGACGGTGGAGTACCTCCCCGTCGACACCCACGGCCGGGTCCACCCCGAGGCGCTGCGCGAGGCGATCGCCCGCAACCCCGACGATGTCGCCCTCGTCACCGTCATGTGGGCCAACAACGAGATCGGCACAGTCCTGCCGGTCCGTGAACTCGCGGACGTGGCAGGCGAGTTCGGTATCCCCCTGCATGCCGACGCGGTCCAGGCGGTCGGCCAGGTGCCGGTGGACTTCGCCGCCTCCGGCCTCGCCGCGATGACCGTCTCCGGCCACAAGGTCGGCGGCCCGTACGGTATCGGCGCCCTGCTCCTCGGCCGCGAGTACACCCCCGTACCGGTCCTGCACGGCGGCGGCCAGGAGCGGCACGTGCGCTCCGGCACCCTGGACGTCCCGGCGATCGCCTCCTTCGCGGTGGCGGCGCACCTCGCCGTCGAGCGCCGCGACTGGTTCGCCCGCGAGATCGGCGCCCTGCGCGACCGGCTGATCGACGCCGTGCGCACCGCCGTACCGGACGCGATCCTCGGTGGCGACCCGGTGGACCGGCTCCCGGCCAACGCGCACTTCACCTTCCCCGGCTGCGAGGGCGACTCGCTGCTCCTGCTGCTCGACGCCCAGGGCATCGAGTGCTCGACGGGTTCCGCGTGCACGGCCGGGGTCGCCCAGCCGAGTCACGTCCTGCTGGCCACCGGCACCGACCCGGACCTGGCCCGGGGGACCCTCCGCTTCTCGCTCGGCCACACCTCCGTCCAGGCCGACGTGGAGGCGGTCGCCATGGCGATCGGCCCGGCGGTGGAGCGTGCCCGGGCCGCCGGACTGAGCTGAGTCAGGCGGAGCGGGCGGCCGCCCCGGGAACCGGGTTCGGGCCAGCTCTCGGTGACCATGAGCGACGCCGTCATGCCCTCGTCCTCGTGCTGCAGGAGATGGCAGTGGAGCATGTACATGTACATGTCGTACCAGCCGAGCTGGACCCCGGCCGGATCCTCCCCGTCGACGGAAACCAGCTGACAGGGCATTGGTCGCGGCGCCCGCCTCTTTGCCGCTCGCGTCGGCCGGCAGGGCGAAGGCCGCGCCGCCCGCGGCGACCGCGCCCGGCCCGGGGGCCGTTCCATGCCGCCGAGGACCTTGCGCCGGTGGACACCCTTGCCGCGCCGGGGTGTCGCGTCCTTGGAGTGCTCCGCGCCCCAGGCGCGCCGGCGCCCGCCGCGGGGGTCCTGCTCTTCGCTGCCGCCCGTCTCGAAGGAGGGCTCTGAGGTGTGGGTCATGGCCGGGATGTTCGACCTGAGGTCTGTGCGCGATCTGGGGCCGGGTGAGGAAGACAGCGAGGGGCCTGTGCGGCGCAACTCCCTTGAGGGAAGCAGTAGTTGGTCAGATGCAGCTGCGCCCGGGGCCGGGGGACGCAACGGATACCGCCCGTGTGCAGGGCGAGCGCAGAATAACGATTCCATCACGGGTGGAGTCGGCGGTCAGGTCCGTCCGGCCCGCCGTACAAGCCCCATGTAGCGATCCCAGTCCCAGTGCTCACCCGGGTCGGTGTGGTCGGTCCCCGGTACCTCGACGTGACCGATCACGTGCTCCCGGTCCATCGGCATGCCGTACCGCCGGCATATCGCGGCCGTGAGGCGGGCCGAGGCCGCGTACATCGCGGCGGTGAAGTCCGCCGGGCGGTCGACGAAGCCCTCGTGCTCGATGCCGACACTGCGCTCGTTGTACGACCGGTTGCCCGCGTGGAACGCCACGTCCAGCTCGCGGACCAGCTGGGTGATCCGCCCGTCCCGGCGCACGATGTAGTGCGCCGCCGCCTCGTGCGCCGGGTCCTGGAAGACCTTCACCGCGCTCGCGTAGCCGCCCTGGGTGACATGGACGACCACCCGGTCGACCGGGTAGTCGTCCGGCCGGTTCGCCGTCCGGTAGTTCGCGGGTGACGCGGCCACCCAGCGCGCGCCCCTGAAGTCCACCGCGCCCGCCACCCGCGCCTTGCGCACCCCCGGCAGCCGCCAGTACAGCCGCGTCAGCTCGTCCTTGGCCAGTACCGCCGTGCCCGCGGCCGCCGCCGCCCCGCCGACCAGCAGCGCCCGCCGCCCGATACCCCTGTCCCGATCACCAGTCGTCGCCCCCATGTGATCCTCAACGGATACTCGCGGGCCCTGGTTCCCGCGCCCCCTTACCCTGGAGGGGCTATGACTGACACCCCGCAGCGCACCCGCCCCCTCCGTGTCCTCGCCGCCATGTCGGGCGGCGTGGACTCCGCCGTCGCCGCCGCCCGCGCGGCGGAGGCCGGCCACGACGTCACCGGCGTCCACCTCGCGCTCTCCGCGAACCCCCAATCCTTCCGCACGGGCGCTCGGGGCTGTTGCACCATCGAGGACTCCCGCGACGCCCGCCGCGCGGCCGACGTGATCGGCATCCCGTTCTACGTCTGGGACCTCGCCGACCGCTTCCGCGAGGACGTGGTGGAGGACTTCGTCGCCGAGTACGAGGCGGGGCGCACCCCCAATCCGTGCCTGCGCTGCAACGAGAAGATCAAGTTCGCGGCCCTGCTGGACAAGGCGCTCGCCCTCGGCTTCGACGCGGTCTGCACCGGCCACTACGCGAAGATCGTGACGCTCCCCGACGGCTCCCGCGAGCTGCACCGCGCCTCCGACATGGCCAAGGACCAGTCGTACGTCCTCGGCGTCCTGGACGAGCAGCAGCTCGCGCACGCGCTGTTCCCGCTCGGCGACACCCTGACGACCAAGGACGAGATCCGCGCCGAGGCCGAGCGCCGGGGCCTCGCGGTCGCCAAGAAGCCCGACTCGCACGACATCTGCTTCATCGCCGACGGCGACACCCAGGGCTTCCTGTCCCGGCGGCTCGGCAAGGCCGAGGGCGACATCGTCGACGAGTCGGGCGCCAAGGTCGGCACCCACGAGGGCGCGTTCGGCTTCACCATCGGCCAGCGCAAGGGGCTGCGGATCGGCACCCCGGCGGCCGACGGCAAGCCCCGCTACGTCCTCGACATCTCGCCGGTCGACAACACGGTGACGGTCGGCCCGGCCGCCGCCCTGGACGTCAGCGCACTGACCGCGATCAGGCCCCGCTGGTGCGGCACAGCCCCCGCCGGCCCGGCGCGCTACACCGCCCAGCTCCGCGCCCACGGCGGTGAGACCGAGGTCAGCGCCGAACTCGTCGACGGGGAGCTGCGCGTCACGTTCACCGAGCCGGTCCGGGGCGTCGCACCCGGCCAGGCGGTCGTGCTCTACGACGACACCCGCGTCGTGGGCTCCGCGACCATCGCGTCGACCGTCCGGGTGGCGGACACGGCAGGCGTCAGCCGGTGACCTCGACGTCGTAGAAGCAGAGGTGGTCCTTGATCTCGGCGACGTCGGACTTGGGGTCGGGGTAGGCCCACACCAGGTCCGGCGCGTCCGGCAGGGACCAGTAGGAGGCGGTGCCCTTGAAGGGGCACACGGTGTGCGACTCGGAGGGCGTGAGGAGATCCAGACGGACGTCCTCGGGGGGGATGTAGTACCGCACCGGGGACCCGGTCTCACGCAGCACGAGGGGCCGGTCGCTCTCGGCCAGAATCAGATCGCCGTGCACCACGCGCACGCGCTGGTCGCTCTTCTCGATGGTGATCGTGTGTCCAGTAGCCATACAGGGATGACAGCAGATGGAGCCGCGTTGTTCCCGCCTACCCTGGCCTCATGCGAATCTGTGTCTTCCTCTCCGCCGCCGACCTGGACGAGCGCTACACCAAACCCGCGCGTGACTTCGGGGAACTGATCGGCAAGGGTGGCCACACCCTTGTCTGGGGCGGCTCCGACACCGGCCTGATGAAGGTCGTCGCGGACGGCGTCCACGAAGCCGGCGGCAGGCTGCTGGGCGTCACCGTCGAGTTCCTGGCGAACAAGGCCCGGCCGGGAGCCGACGAGATGGTGATCGCGGCCGACCTCGCGGAGCGCAAGCGGCTCCTGGTGGAGAAGGCCGACGCTGTGGTGATCATGGTCGGCGGCACCGGCACCCTCGACGAGGCGACCGAGATCCTGGAGCTGAAGAAGCACCGCCGCACCGACAAGCCCGTCGTCCTGCTGAACACCGCCGGTTTCTACGACGGCCTGGAGCAGCAGTTCCGCCGCATGGAGGCCGAGGGGTTCCTGCCCCGCCCGCTGGCGGAGCTGATGCACTTCGCCGCCGAACCCGCCGACGCGCTCGCCCACCTGGAGGCGAACCGGGCCGGCGAGTGATGCGAGCATGGCCCTCATGGCAACTCATGTGATCACCGGTGCCGGTTCCGGCATCGGCGCCGCGGTGGCCCGCCGTCTGCACGCGCGCGGGGACGAACTCGTCCTGCACGCGCGCGACGCGGGCCGCGCGAAGGAACTGACCGCCGAGTTCCCCGGCGCCCGCACCCTGGTGGGCGACCTGGCGGACCCGGACAAGCTCTCCTGGGCCTTCTCGCACCAGACGCTCCCGGACCGGGTCGACACCCTGCTGCACGTCGCGGGTGTGGTCGACCTCGGCGGGATCGGCGAGCTGACCCCCAAGTCCTGGCGCCACCAGCTGAACGTCAACCTGGTCGCGCCGGCCGAGCTGACCCGCCACTTCCTGCCCCAACTGCGGGCCGCCCGCGGCCAGGTGCTGTTCGTCAACTCGGGCGCCGGCCTGAGCGCCAACGCCGGCTGGTCGGCGTACGCGGCCTCCAAGCACGGTCTCAAGGCCCTCGCCGACGCCCTTCGCCACGAGGAGCACGGCAACGGCGTCCGGGTCACCTCGGTCTACCCCGGCCGCACGGCGAGCCCGATGCAGGCCAAGGTGCATCAGCAGGAGGGCAAGGACTACGACCCGGCGAAGTGGATCGACCCGGAGTCGGTGGCGACCACCATCCTGACCGCCCTGGACCTGCCGAGGGACGCGGAGATCAACGACCTGACCGTTCGGCCCGGCACCTGATGTCAACGCCCTGAGGCCGAGCGCCCCGCAAGGGGCGGGGGCTGTGCTCCTGTGCGGCTACCGCCGCGTGGGCGCGACCAGCCCCCCACGGCCCGCACCTGACGACTCACCCCCCCCGTCGGCCCACCGAACCTAGGCTTCCCACGTGAACGCAACCCCCTCCTTCGGCCCCGCGACAGCGGTCGGCTCGCTCCCCGGCACCGACTCCCGGGAGGCCGCCAAGACCGCGACCGGCAGCTTCGAGGACTTCCCCTTCCTCCCCGAACTGCCAGCCCGCGGCCCCGGCGCCGACATGATCGGCCGTACCGCCGGGCTGCTGGTCGAGCTGTACGCGCGCGTGGAGCCGAGCGGCTGGCGGCTCGGCGACCGGCCGGGCCGGGACACCCGCCGGGCCGTCTCCTGGCTGGGGGAGGACCTGGACGCGCTGGAGGAGTTCACCCAGGACTACACGGGTCCGCTCAAGGTCCAGGCGGTCGGCCCCTGGACCCTCGCCGCCGCCCTGGAGCTGCGCAACGGCGAGGTGGCACTCTCCGACCCCGGCGCCTGCCGCGACCTGGCGGCCTCGCTGGCCGAGGGCCTGCGCCTGCACCTCGCCGAGGTCCGCCGCCGCATCCCCGGCGCCCGGCTCGTCCTGCAGCTCGACGAGCCGTCCCTCACCGCCGTGCTGCGCGGTCAGGTCAGGTCGGCCAGCGGCTACCGCACCCACCGGGCCGTGGACCGCCAGGTCGTCGAGTCGACGCTGCGGGACATCGTCGGCGTACAGGCCGGCGGGCCGGTGGCCGTCCACTCCTGCGCCCCCGACGTGCCCTTCGCACTGCTGCGTCGCGCCGGGGTCGCCGCCGTCTCCTTCGACTTCTCGCTGCTCACCGAACGTGACGAGGACGCCGTCGGTGAGGCCGTGGAGGGGGGTACCCAGCTGTTCGTCGGTGTCGTGCCGGGCACGGACACGGCATTGTCAGACCCTGCCGGTAGCGTCATGGGTGTCAGGACGCTGTGGCGCAGGCTGGGGCTGCGACCGGGGCTTCTCGCGGAGGCCGTGACCGTCACCCCGTCGTGCGGGCTCGCGGGTGCTTCCCCCGCGTACGCCCGGCAGGCGCTCGCCCACTGCGTCCGGGCGGCGAGATCACTCGCGGACAACCCAGAGTAACGGGAGGAACACGGTGGCCGGCGACAAGCAGCAGGCGGAGACGGCAGTGCCCGCCGAGGCACGGGAGAAGCACGCGCGGCTCGCCGAGCAGATCGAGGAGCACCGCTTCCGGTACTACGCGAAGGACGCTCCCGTCATCAGCGACGCGGAGTTCGACACCCTTCTCAAGACCCTGGAGGCGCTGGAGGACGAGCACCCCGAGCTGCGCACGCCCGACTCGCCGACCCAGAAGGTCGCGGGGTCCTACGAGACGGAGTTCACGGCGGTCGAGCACCGCTCGCGGATGATGTCGCTGGACAACACGTTCAACGACGAGGACCTCGCCGCCTGGATCGAGCGGATCCACCGGGAACTGGGCGACCAGGAGTACCACTTCCTGTGCGAGCTGAAGGTCGACGGCCTCGCCGTCAACCTCACCTACGAGCACGGCCGCCTGACCCGCGCGGCGACCCGCGGTGACGGCCGCACCGGTGACGACATCACGCTCAACGTCCGTACGATCGCCGAGATCCCGGACCGGCTGCACGGCGAGCGCGTCCCCGACGTGGTGGAGATCCGCGGCGAGGTCTACTTCCCGATGGAGAAGTTCGCCGAGCTCAACGAACGCCTGGTCGCGGCCGGTGACAAGCCGTTCGCCAACCCGCGCAACGCGGCGGCCGGTTCGCTGCGCCAGAAGGACCCGCGCGTCACCGCCTCCCGTCCCCTGCACATGGTCGTCCACGGCATCGGTGTCCTGGAGGGCTACGAGGGCCTGAACCGGCTCTCCGAGGGCTACGGCCTGCTCAAGACCTGGGGCCTGCCCACTTCCCCGCACAACCGGGTGGTCGACGGCCTCGACGGTGTACGGGAGTTCATCGCCTACTACGGCGAGAACAGGCACTCCGTGGAGCACGAGATCGACGGCGTGGTCGTCAAGCTCGACGAGATCAGGCTCCAGGGCCGGCTCGGCTCCACCGCGCGGGCGCCGCGCTGGGCGATCGCCTACAAGTACGCGCCGGAAGAGGTCAACACCAAGCTCATCGACATCAAGGTGGGCGTCGGCCGTACCGGCAGGGTCACGCCGTACGCCCAGGTCGAGCCGGTCACGGTGGCGGGCAGCGAGGTGGAGTTCGCCACCCTGCACAACCAGGAGGTCGTCAAGGCCAAGGGCGTGCTGATCGGCGACACCGTGGTGCTGCGCAAGGCCGGTGACGTGATCCCGGAGATCCTCGGCCCGGTCGTCGACCTGCGGGACGGCAGCGAGCGGGAGTTCGTGATGCCGGCCGAGTGCCCCGAGTGCGGGACGCCGCTGCGGGCCATGAAGGAGGGCGACATCGACCTTCGCTGCCCCAACGCCCGCGCGTGTCCTGCCCAGTTGAGAGAGCGGGTGGCGTATCTCGCCGGTCGCGAGTGCCTGGACATCGAGCACTTCGGCGGGGTCGCGGCGGCGGCCCTCACCCGGCCGCTGGAGCCCGCCGAACCGCCGCTGGTCGACGAGGGCGACCTGTTCGACCTCACCATCGAGAAGCTGCTGCCCATCAAGGCGTACGTCCTGGACCCGGACAGCGGGCTGCCCAAGCGCGACCCCAAGACGGGCGAGGAGAAGGTCGTCACGGTCTTCGCCAACCAGAAGGGCGAACCCAAGAAGAACACCCTCGCCCTGCTCCAGAAGATCGAGGAGGCGAAGACCCGCCCGCTCGCCCGCTTCCTCAACGGCCTGTCCATCCGCCATGTCGGACCCGTCGCCGCACAGGCGCTGGCCCGCGAGTTCCGCTCCATCGAACGCATCGAGCAGGCCACCGAGGAGGAGCTGTCGGACATCGACGGCGTCGGCGGCATCATCGCGACGGCGCTCAAGGAGTGGTTCGCCGAGGAGTGGCACCGCGAGATCATCCGAAAGTGGAAGACCGCTGGAGTCCCGCTGGAGGACGAGTCCACCGGGGAGGACGAGGGGCCGCGTCCGCTGGAAGGCCTCACCGTCGTCGTGACCGGAACCCTGGAGCACTTCACCCGGGACGGCGCCAAGGACGCCCTGCAGAGCCGCGGAGCCAAGGTGACCGGCTCGGTGTCGAAGAAGACGTCGTTCGTGGTCGTGGGTGACAACCCCGGTTCCAAGTACGACAAGGCGATGCAGGCGAAGGTTCCGGTGCTGAACGAGGACGGATTTGTCGTCCTTTTGGAGCAGGGACCGGACGCGGCGGCCGAAATCGCCCTTCCGACCGAGGAGTAGCGGTTGAAGACCACCCGTTCGGTGCATACCAGATGCATACGGGTGGCCAGGGCGCAATCGGGCAACCGTAGACGACCGCTGCCCGTGGAAGCCTTCTGCGGCCTACTGTTGAGGCGTGCACCTGCCGTGCCCAGCTGCGGTCGGGGCATTCCCGTGCCCCGGCAGGGCACGGACCGCATGGCGTGGGCACCGCCGGCTGTGAGAGGGACGGGAATGGAACCGACCGAGAGCGCCGCCCCGGAAGCGCGGCTGCCGCTGCGCCGCCGGGCGGGCGTGTGGCGGGGGACTCGGTGGACGGTCCGGGGCGATCGGCGCGTCGGCATGCCGGGGTTGAGCGCGGCGGTGGACGCGCGCGACCCGCTGCCGCTGGCCGCCATGGAACCGCCGCGCGACCTGCCCGGCCACGAGCACGAGCGACACCTGTCCTGGCCCGCGCTGCCCGCCGGAGTCGTCGCGGCCGCCGCGTTCGCCCTCGGCGCCGGTTTCTACCGCGCCTTCACCGACCACCACGCCCTCTTCCCGTCCGGCACGGTCGGCTGGTCGCTGGCGGTGCTGACCGGCATCATCGTCGGCCATCTGGTGCTGCTCGGCCGCGCCCGCTGGTGGGGCGGCACCGGCTCCGGCGCCGCCCTCACCCTGGCGGTCCTGCTGCTGTACGGCTGGGTGCCGGCCGGGATGGTCAGCCTGACCGTCGTCGTCCTGGTCGGCATAGCCAGACGCCACCGCTGGCGGCAGGGCCTCCTGCACGGCGCGGTGGACATCCTCGGTATCGGCGTCGGCGCGCTGGTGCTCGGCGCGTTCGGGCGGGTGCCCACCGTCGAGGCGCCCTGGAACCCCGAAAGCTGGAGCGTCGCCACCGCCCCCGAGGTCGTCCTCGTCGCGGTGGCCTACCTCGCGGTCACCCGTGCCCTGCTGTGGTACCTGCACGCACCGCGCGGCGGCGGCCTGCCCACCGTGGCCCGCACCGCCCTGATGCGCCAGGGCCTGGTGGCGGTCGCCCTGCTCGGCATCGCCCCGCTGATCTGCGTGGTCGCCGTCGCCCAGCCGCTGCTGCTGCCGCTGTTCTCCATCCCGCTGGTCGCCCTCGACTCCACTCTGTGGATAGCCCGGGCCCGCGCGGAGGAGCAGTTGCGCGACCCGCTGACCGGACTGCCCAACCGGCAGTGGCTCCTTGAGCGGATCTGGACCGCCCTCGACGACGCCGAGCGCATCGGCGCCCGCTCCGCCCTCATGCTGATCGACCTCGACCGGTTCCGTTCGGTCAATGACACGCTCGGTCATCTGGCCGGTGACCGGCTGCTGTTGCAGATAGCCGACCGGCTGCGGGCCGCGCTGCCGCGCGGTGCGGAGGCGGCCCGGCTCGGCGGCGACGAGTTCGCGGTGTTACTGCCGGTCGCCGACTCCACGACCTCGGCCACCCGGGTCGCCCGTGGCCTGGTCGCTGTCCTCTCCTCCCCGCTCGATCTCGACGGGCTCACCCTGGTCCTGGAGGCCAGTGCGGGCGTCGCCGTCTTCCCCGACCACGCGCTGGACGCGGAGGGCATGCTGCGCCGGGCGGACGTGGCGATGTACCAGGCGAAGCGGGACCGTACGGGCGTCGAGGTGTACGAGTCCAAGCGGGACTCCAACACCCCGGACCGGCTGGGGCTGCTGGGCGATCTGCGCCGCGCCCTGGACGCCCACGAGGTGCAGTTGCACTACCAGCCGAAGGTCCGCTTCGACGGGCAGGTGGCCGGTCTCGAGGCGCTGGTGCGGTGGGTGCACCCCGAGCGCGGCAAGGTGCCGCCGGACGAGTTCATAGCGATCGCCGAGTCCTCCGGCCTGATGCCCCATCTGACGGAGTACGTCCTGGAGACCGCGCTCGCCCAGGTCGCCGAGTGGCGGGCGCAGGGGCTGCGGGTGCCGGTCGCGGTGAACGTCTCGCCGCGCGACGTCCACACGCCTGGCTTCGCGGGCTCGGTGGCGGCGCGGCTGGCCCGGCACGGGGTCCCGGCGGGCGCGCTCCAGCTGGAGATAACCGAGCATGTGCTGCTCGAGGACCCGCAGCGGGCCGCCGACACCCTCGCGGGGCTGACCGGACACGGCGTGAAGATGTCGCTGGACGACTTCGGCACGGGCTACTCGTCGTTGGTGCACCTGCGGCGGCTGCCGGTGAGCGAACTGAAGATCGACCGGTCCTTCGTGGCCCGGCTGGCCGTGGACAACGAGGACGCGGAGATCGTGCGCTGCACGGTCGACCTCGCGCATTCGCTGGGGCTGCTGGTGGTCGCGGAGGGCGTGGAGGACGACGAGACGTGGGAGCGGCTGCGGGACCTCGGGTGTGACGCCGTCCAGGGGTGGCTGGTCGCCGCGGCGATGCCGCCGCAGGAGGCGACCGCGTGGCTGCTGGCGCGGGGATCGCGAGGGTGGCAGCGGCCGCGGGCCGCGTTGCCGGCGGCCGAGTGAGGCCGGCGGGGGCCGTCGGCGGCCCGCGGGCCGCGGGGGCTGGTCGCGCGGTTCCTCCCTCACCCTCCGGGCGGGGCCACCCCCAGCGCCCCTGACGGGGCGTGCTCACCTACGGGGTCGAGAAGTGGCCGACGAGCAGGGCCAGTCTCCTGTCGTGGGCGGCCTCCGGGAGGCGGTCGCTGCGCATCAGGGTCACCAGGCCGTGCAGGCAGGCCCAGAACGTCTCGGTCAGGAGGCCGGGGTCGTCGTCGGCCACGGCGATCGGCTCGATCGCCCGGCGCAGCTCGCCCCATGCCTCCCCCAGGGCCGACGGTGCCTGGGATGTCGCGAACGGCAGGTCCACCCGGTGCGCGAACATCCCGTCGTAGAGCGCGGGACGACGTCGGCCGAACGCCGTGTACGCCTGCGCCACCGCCGCCAGAGAGTCCCGCGCGCCCTTCGCGCCCTGCCGTGCCGTCCGCAGCTCCGCCGCCATCTCCGCGAAGCCCTGCACCGCCACCGCGGCCATGATCGCGTCCTTGCCCTCGAAGTGGCTGTAGAGGACCGGCTGGCTGTACTCGATCTCGGCGGCCAGGCGCCGGGTCGTCACCGCGCCCCAGCCCTCCGCCTCCGCGAGTTCCCGCGCGGCCGTGACGATCAGCCGCTCCCGCTCCGCCCGCTCGCGCTCCCGGCGCGTCCGCATCGACATGCCAGATATTCTAGCGACGCTAGCCAATCTGTCGACGCTCTGATAGCGTCGCTTTCAGTCCTAGCGTCGCTAGAAGCCACTCAGGGGGCCGTCATGACCGTCACCGCCTACGCACTCGCCGCCGTACTCGACCTGTTCATCCTCTTCATCGGCGCCCGGTTCCTGTTTCGCCCGGGGCCGGCCGCCGTCGGGTACGGCGTCCCCGCCGACCCGGCGGGTGACGCCTCCGCCTACCTCGCGATCAAGGGCCTCAGGGACGGCGCCTTCGGCGTCATCGGCCTCGCGCTGCTCGCGTTCGCCGGTGCCCGCGCCGAGGCCTGGTTCATGCTGTGTGTGGCGATCGTGCCGCTGTTCGACACGCTGATAGTGCTGCGTCACGGCGGCACGAAGGCGGTCGCGTACGGGATCCACTTCGCCACCGCGATCGTCGTTCTGATCAGTGCCGTCCTGCTGTTCCTCGTATGAACGACCCGTCTGTCGACAGGGGGTTCGGAAATGTCGTTGTTCGTACCGAAGTTCGATGAGTCCGTGATCGTGCGGGAGGCCGGCGCCGAGGTGGTCGGCGGTGATCCGACCCGGGTCCGGCTGCTCGCCGACAGCAGTGCGACCGGCGGCGCGCTGTCCACCGTGCGCGTCACGCTGGCGGAGGGCGCCGACGGCGCCGTGCCGCATCTGCACCGCAACTCCGCCGAGATGTTCTACCTGCTCGACGGTGCCGCCGAACTGCTCTCCGGGGACGACGTCGTCACCGCCGACCGCGGCGACCTCGTCGTGATCCCGCCCGGCGCGCCGCACGCCTTCGCCGCCGCCCCCGGCACTACCGCGGACATCCTGATCGTCATCACGCCGGGCGTGGAGCGCTTCGAGTACTTCCGCCACCTCCAGCGCCTGCGCCTGGGCGAGGCCACCCTGGAGAGCCTCCTCGAGGTGCAGGAGCGGTACGACAACCACTTCCTGCGGAGCACCGCCTGGGAGAAGCGTCACTGAGGCGGGTGGGTGCCGAGGCCGCGGCCCGGGGGAAACCGTTTCACGGTCACCGGGCCGCGACCCATAGGATTGGCTCCAAACCACACACACTCACCCCAGAGGATCGCTGCATGCCTGGCATCACGCGCGAGGAGGTCGCCCACCTCGCCCGGCTGGCGCGTCTGGAGCTGAAGCCCGAAGAACTCGACCACTTCGCGGGACAGCTCGACGACATCATCGGCGCGGTCGCCCGCGTCAGCGAGGTCGCCGACCAAGACGTACCGCCGACCTCCCACCCGCTGCCGCTGACGAACGTCATGCGCTCGGACGAGGTCCGTCCCTCGCTCACCCCCGCCCAGGCGCTCTCCGGCGCCCCGGCCCAGGAGCAGCAGCGTTTCAAGGTGCCGCAGATCCTGGGGGAGGACTAGACAGTCATGACGGACATCATCAGGCTCACCGCCGCCGAGACCGCCGCGAAGATCGCCTCGGGCGAGCTCACGGCCGTCGAGGTCACCGAGGCCCACCTCGCCCGGATCGACGCGGTCGACGAGAAGGTGCACGCCTTCCTGCACGTCGACCGCGAGGGCGCGCTCGCCCAGGCGCGTGCCGTCGACGAGAAGAAGGCCCGCGGCGAGAAGCTCGGCCCGCTGGCCGGCGTCCCGCTCGCGCTCAAGGACATCTTCACCACCGAGGGCGTGCCGACCACCGTCGGCTCGAAGATCCTCGAAGGCTGGATCCCGCCGTACGACGCCACCCTCACCAAGCGGCTGAAGGCCGCCGACGTGATCATTCTCGGCAAGACCAACATGGACGAGTTCGCCATGGGGTCCTCCACCGAGAACAGCGCCTACGGGCCGACCGGCAACCCCTGGGACCTCACCAAGATCCCCGGCGGTTCCGGCGGCGGCTCCTCCGCCGCGCTGGCCGCGCACATGGCCCCGCTGGCCATCGGTACCGACACCGGCGGCTCCATCCGGCAGCCGGCCTCCGTGACCGGCACGGTCGGCGTGAAGCCGACGTACGGCGCGGTCTCGCGGTACGGCATGGTCGCCTTCTCCAGCTCGCTGGACCAGGGCGGCCCGTGCGCCCGTACCGTGCTGGACGCGGCCCTCCTGCACGAGGTCATCGCCGGGCACGACCCGATGGACTCCACGTCCATCGACGCGCCCGTCCCGCCGGTCGTCGAGGCCGCTCGCAACGGCAGCGTCCAGGGCATGCGCGTCGGTGTCGTCAAGCAGTTCCGCGGCGAGGGCTACCAGCCCGGCGTCATCCAGCGTTTCGACGAGTCGGTCGAGCTGCTGAAGGAGCTGGGCGCCGAGATCGTCGAGCTGGACTGCCCGTCCTTCGACCTGGCGCTCTCCGCGTACTACCTGATCGCCCCCTCCGAGTGCTCCTCCAACCTCGCCCGCTTCGACGGCCTGCGCTACGGCCTGCGGACCGGCGACGACGGCACGCACTCCGCCGAGGAGGTCACCTCCCTCACCCGTGAGGCGGGCTTCGGCGCCGAGGTCAAGCGCCGCATCATGCTCGGCACCTACGCGCTGAGCAGCGGCTACTACGACGCGTACTACGGCTCCGCGCAGAAGGTCCGCACGCTCATCACGCGTGACTTCGAGAAGGCCTTCGAGCAGGTGGACGTGATCGTGTCGCCCACCACGCCGACCACCGCCTTCGCGATCGGCGAGCGCGCCGACGACCCGATGGCGATGTACCTGGCCGACCTGTGCACCATCCCGACCAACCTGGCGGGCAACGCGGCCATGTCGCTGCCCTGCGGTCTCGCCCCGGAGGACAACCTCCCGGTGGGCCTGCAGATCATCGCGCCGGCGCTGAAGGACGACCGCCTTTACAAGGTCGGAGCCGCTGTCGAGGCCGCCTTCGTGGAAAGGTGGGGGCACCCGCTCCTTGAGGAGGCACCGTCGCTGTGAGCAACGCACTGTCCAAGGCCAAGGGCTTCAAGAAGTCGAAGTCCGGTACGTACCTGTCGATGGCCACCACCGTGTTCGGCGCGGTCGGTGTCGCCAAGCAGATCAAGAAGGCCCGCGCCGAGCACGACACGCTCCGGCTGGTCGATGCCACCGTGTCCGCCGTCGCGATCGTCACCGGTTTCGCCCTGCTGTACCGCGAGCTGAAGCGGCTGGGCGACGACGACGTCCTGCTGGGCTGAGAGGGAAGTTTCACCGTGACCACCACGACCGACCTGGTGTCGTACGAGGACGCGCTGGCGTCGTACGACCCCGTCATGGGCCTTGAGGTCCATGTCGAACTCGGCACCAAGACCAAGATGTTCTGCGGGTGTTCGACCGAGCTGGGCGCCGAGCCCAACTCGCAGACCTGCCCGACCTGCCTCGGCATGCCCGGCGCGCTCCCGGTCGTCAACGCGATCGGCATCGAGTCGGCCATCAAGATCGGTCTCGCGCTGAACTGCGAGATCGCCGAGTGGTGCCGCTTCGCCCGGAAGAACTACTTCTATCCGGACATGCCGAAGAACTTCCAGACCTCCCAGTACGACGAGCCGATCGCCTTCGACGGCTACCTGGACGTCCAGCTGGAGGACGGCGAGACCTTCCGGGTGCAGATCGAGCGCGCCCACATGGAGGAGGACACCGGCAAGTCCACCCACGTGGGCGGCGCGACCGGCCGTATCCACGGCGCCTCGCACTCGCTGCTCGACTACAACCGGGCCGGCATCCCGCTCATCGAGATCGTCACCAAGCCGATCGAGGGCGCGGGCGAGCGTGCTCCCGAGGTCGCGCGCGCGTACGTCCGTGAGCTGCGCGAGGTCATCAAGGCGCTCGGCGTCTCGGAGGCCCGGATGGAGATGGGCCAGATGCGCTGCGACGTGAACCTGTCGCTGCGCCCGAACGGCACCGAGAAGTTCGGCACCCGTTCCGAGACGAAGAACGTGAACTCGCTGCGGTCGGTGGAGCGCGCGGCCCGCTTCGAGATCATGCGGCACGCGGCCGTGCTGTCCTCCGGCGGCACGATCGTCCAGGAGACCCGGCACTTCCATGAGGACACCGGTTCCACGACCTCGGGCCGGGTGAAGGAGGAGGCCGAGGACTACCGGTACTTCCCCGAGCCGGACCTGGTCCCCGTCGCCCCCTCGCGCGCGTGGGTCGAGGAGATCCGCGCCGCGCTGCCGGAGATGCCGCTGGCCCGCCGCAGCCGGCTGCTCGCCGAGTGGGGCATCTCCGCGGTCGAGATGCAGGCCATCATCAACGCCGCCGCGCTGGACCCGATCGTCGCCACCATCGACGCCGGCTCCGACGCGGCCTCCGCCCGCAAGTGGTGGATGGGCGAACTCGCGCGCAGCGCCAACGAGTCGGGCAAGGCGCTGGACGAGCTGGCGATCACCCCGGAGCAGGTCGCCCGGGTGACCGCGCTGGTCACCTCCGGTGACCTGAACGACAAGCTGGCCCGTCAGGTCATCGAGGGCGTCCTCGCGGGCGAGGGCACCCCGGACGAGGTCGTCGACAAGCGCGGGCTGAAGGTCGTCTCCGACGACTCGGCGCTCGGCACGGCGGTCGACGAGGCCATCGCCGGCAACCCGGGGATCGCCGACAAGATCCGCGGTGGCAAGGTGGCCGCGGCCGGCGCCCTGGTCGGTGCGGTCATGAAGGCGACGCGCGGCCAGGCCGACGCGGCCCGCGTCAAGGAGCTGATCCTGGAGCGGCTGGGCGTCAGCGAAGGCTGAGCGGCAAGCACGCGGTACGGCCCCGGAGGCATCGCCCCCGGGGCCGTACGGCTATCTGCGGCGCCCGACCACGCGGACGAATCCGAGGGCCCGGCCCTCGTCGGCGCGCACCATCTCCGCGACCCGGCGGGCCATCGTGCGATGGAACTCCTCCGGGCTCTCCTCGGCGACGATCTCGCACCACAGCAGCCAGTCCCGCCAGCCGTCCGGCTGCCAGTCGGCGGCCTCGACCTCGACGGCGCCGCTGCGCGTCCAGTGCCGGCGCCACCACCCGGCCGAGTGGAAGCACCAGTAGTCAGGTTCCCACCAGGGCTTGAGGTGCTCCGGCGGCTCGGCTCCCGCGCACTCCTCACGGAGCGCCGGCACGACCACACCGATCCGGCCACCGGGCCGCAACAGGCGGGCCAGGGTGGGGAGGTAGAGGTCGTCGGTGCCGAAGTACTGGTAGGCGTCGATGCTCACGATCGCGTCGAAGCCGCCCTCGGCGAAGGGCAGGTCGTGCGCCTCCGTGTGCACGGGCTGCACCCGGTCGGCGAACCCGGCCTCGGCGATGCGCCGGGCATTGTCGTCGGCCTCGATCCAGAGGTCGGCCGCGGTGACCTGGGCGTGGAACTCCCGGGCCAGGAAGACCGACGTCATCGCCCGGCCGCAGCCGAGGTCGAGCACGCGCGCGCAGGGGCGCAGGGCGTCCAGGCCGAGGGCGGGGGCCAGCCATTCCAGCAGCCACAGGGCGTGCGGGCCCATCTGGTTGTCGACCACCCAGCGGGGGTCGTAGGTGTTGCTGAGCGGGTAACGGGGGTGGGCCAGGCGGTCAGCGAGGCGGTCGCCCCCGGTCCTTGTGCCGGACATGGGTGAACGGGCTCCTTGTGATCTTCGTAGTGGAAGGCGATGCGCAGGAGCTCATTCGGACCGTCACACCATGCACCCGCTTCGGTCGTCGGCGAGGGGCCGGCCAAGGCTGACCAGCGGAAGCTAGCAGTTGCCGGCATCATCCGCAGCAGATTTCCTCAGGGACAGGTACTACGCTCGCCCGCCATGACCGCACACCCGCAATCCGACACCGAACCGGAGACGGCCGAGGTGGCGGCGGCCGCGGACGACGAGGATCCCGACGGCGTCGAGGATCCCTGCGAGGACGTCCGCCGGGCCCGCTGGACCGCCACCGTGACCGGGGCGCTGCTGACCCTGATGGGTCTGACCGCCTCCCTGATGCGACTGGGCGGCGGCGTGCCCGCACTGGTGCCGGCCGCCTATGCCGTGGGCTCCGCGATGTGTGTCGGCGCGGGGGCGCTCGGGGCCCGCGGCCGTACCCGCAGGGCCCTGTGGCTGATGATCCTGGGCGTCATGGTCATGGCGCTCGGGGACCAGTTCGACTGAGGGTCCCGGCCGGGACCGGGATCGCGCCGCCCGGGCCCCGCGCCGCACATGAGAGGCTCGGCGTGCCGGCCGAGGACGCGGTGGAACTGGAGAAGCACGATGTACGCGATATCCCTGGGTGACGACGGCGCCGAACTGCGCCCACTGGAGCCCTGGCACGCCGAGGAATTCCTGGCCCACCTGGAACGCGGGCGGGAGTTCATCGGGCGGTTCATCCCCTTCGGCACCAGGGAGACGGACGTACCCTCCGCGCGGGCCCTGCTCCAGCGGTACGCCGACATGCGCGCCGCCGACACGGGCTCCCTGCACGGCCTGTGGGCGGGGGACACGCTCGTCGGCGGGGTGCTCTTCCTGAACTTCGACGCCGAGCAGGGGAACACCGAGGTCGGCTGCTGGCTGGAGCCGGCCGGCACCGGGCGCGGACTCGTCACGCGCGCGATGCGGGTACTGCTCGACTTCGCGGTCGAGCAGCGCGGCATCCACCGGATCGAGTGGGTCGCCGCCTCGGGCAACGAGGCCAGCCTGAACGTGGCCCGGCGGCTGGGGATGACCCGCGACGGCGTACGCCGTCAGGCCCACCCCTATGGTGGCCTACGGCACGACCTGGAGGTGTGGTCGATCCTCGCCCCGGAATGGCGTGAAGCACGCGCGCGTGCCGTAGAGAACGATCATTAAGACGCCTCTCAGACAGGATCCGTACGGTGCCGGACATGGGAACCAAGACAGCTGACGAGACCGGCGCCGAGACCGGCGCCGAAGCCACGACCGACGAGGAGAAGGTGAACGTCACCAAGAGCGCCGACGAGGCGGCGCAGGCGGGGACCGAGCCGGAGGCCGAGACCGCCGACGGCACGGACACCGACCTCGACGCGGAGGATCTGGAGGACGACGCCGACCTCGCGGCGGACCTGGCCGAGGCCGAGGGCCCGACCGGGGTCGGCCAGGGTGCCGCCGCCGTCGTCTCCGTCGTGCTCGGTCTGGTCTCCCTCACCGGTGGCTGGATCGGTACCGTGGCCGCCGCCCGCGAGACCCTCATCGGCCAGCTCCAGACCTCGTCGAGCGCGAGCGTCGCCACGCAGGTCAAGGAGGTCTACGGCGACGCCTGGCAGACCACCGCGCTGTGGGCCGGCGCGTTCGCGCTGGTGGCGCTGATCACCGGCGTCGTGGTGATCGCCCGGCCCGCCTTCGGTGTCCCCGGCAGGCCGCAGGCACCGTGGATCAAGTCGGTCGCCTGGGCTGGTGTCGCGCTCGGTGTCATCGGCCTGCTGCTGGCCGTCCTCAAGTACTCCGACGCGCTCCTCGGACTGCCCTCGACCAGCTGAGAACGTCCAGGTCGTAAGGGGCCTCAGGTCGTCCGTAAGTACCTCGCGGACGACCTGAGGCCCCTTATGCGCGTCCGGGCTCGGGCGGCCGCCCGAAGATGCGGAACTCTCCCGATGTGGCGCACCCCCGGGGAGACGAAGGTGGAGGCATCGCGGGAAGCGAAGCCCGACCACCGTCTCTCAGCAGGGAAACCGCCATGTTCGAGTTCGAACTCCACGAGATCCGTACCGCCGAACTGCACCGCAGGGCCGCCGACGCCCGCCTGGTCCGCGAGGCCCTCCGTGCCCGCCGGGCCGCCCGCCGCGAGCAGGCGGCCCGCCAGGCCGCCGTACCGGAGGAAATCCATACCGGCCGCAGCGGCCGGCGGCGGCTGCCGGGCACGGTGTGACCGGGGAGCCGGGCGGCGCCCACCGCCCGGCCGAGGACACGGGGACCGGTGGCCGTACGGGGGTCGGCCACCGGTCCGCGGGAGGACCGCCGGGCGGAGCGCTGCCGGACGGCCCCCCGTCAGGCCGTACGACAAGCGCACCGGTGCTGTGGAAAACCGCTGCCGTCCGCTCCGAGCCGCATGCGATGCTCTGGCCCGTGGAAACCAGGTCCGTGAGTCCCGTGTTCGTAGGCCGCAGCGACGAGCTGGGGACGCTGAACGACGCGCTGGCCCGTGCCGAGGCCGCCGAGCCGCAGGCACTGCTGCTCGGCGGTGAGGCCGGGGTCGGCAAGACCCGGCTGGTCGAGGAGTTCGCCGCGGCCGCCTGCCGCCGGGGCGCGGTCGTCGCGCTCGGCGGCTGTGTGGAGATCGGCGCCGACGGACTGCCGTTCGCCCCCTTCTCCACCGCGCTGCGCGCGCTGCGGGCCGCGCTGCCCGATGAACTGGCCGCGGCCGCCGCCGGACAGGAGGGCGAACTGGCCCGGCTGCTGCCGGAGTTCGGCGAGGCCCCGGCCGGCCGTCACGACGAGGAGGGCATGGCACGCCTCTTCGAGCTCACCGCACGGCTGCTGGAACGGGTCGCCGCCGAGCGCACGGTCGTCGTCGCCCTGGAGGACCTGCACTGGGCCGACGCCTCCACCCGTCACCTCCTCTCCTATCTGCTGCGCACCCTGCGCACCGGCCGGCTCGTCGTCCTCGCCACCTACCGCTCCGACGACATCCACCGCCGCCACCCGCTGCGCCCCCTGCTCGCCGAACTGGACCGGCTGCGCACCGTCCGCCGGATCGAACTCGCCCGGTTCACCCGGGAGGAGGTCGGCCGCCAGATGGCCGGCATCCTCGCCGCCGAACCCGACCCCGTGCAGGTCGACGAGATCTTCGAGCGTTCCGACGGCAACGCCTTCTTCGTCGAGGAACTCGCGGTCGCCTGGGCCGAGGGCTGCTGCACCGGGCTCACCGACTCCCTGCGCGACCTGCTGCTCGTACGGGTCGAGGCGCTGTCCGAGAGCGCCCAGCGGGTCGTCCGGATCGTCGCCGAGGGCGGCTCCACCGTCGAGTACCCGCTCCTCGCCGCCGTCGCCCAGCTCGCCGAGGACGACCTCATCGAGGCACTGCGGGCCGCCGTCGGCGCCAACATCCTCACCGCCACGCCCGGCGGCGACGGCTACCGCTTCCGGCACTCCCTGGTCCGCGAGGCCGTCGCCGACGACCTGCTCCCCGGCGAACGCTCCCGGCTCAACCGGCGCTACGCCGAGGCCCTGGAGCGCGACCCGGCCCTGGTGCCCTCCGACGCGCGCGTGACCCGGCTGGCCAGCTACTGGTACCAGGCCCACGACCCGGCCAAGGCCCTGCCCGCCGTCCTGGACGCCTCCGTCGTGGCCCGTCGCCGGCACGCCTACAGCGAGCAACTGCGCCTCCTGGAGCGGGCCATGGAGCTGTGGGACTCGGCTCCCGAGGAGATCCGCGGCGCGCTGCGGCCCGTCGACTACACCGGCGTCTATCCTCCCTGCGGCTGCGATCCGGCCACCGCACCGCTGCGCTATCTCGACCTGATGGCGGAGGCGGCGGTCGCGGGCCGCTTCTGCGGAGAACGCGAACGCGCCCTGAAGATCACCAAGAGGGCGTTGCGGATCATCGAGGACGAGGGGGACAACCTGCGCGCGGCCTGGTTCTGGGTGCAGCGCTCCCGGCTGGTCCAGGACCTGGCCCGGGGCGACGGCTGGCAGGAACTCGGCACCGCCCAGGAACTGGTGCGCGGCCTGCCGCCCTCGGAGGTGCACGCCGATGTGCTGGCCACCGTCGCCAACTGGTGCATGCTCCACGAACCCGGCCCCGAGGCCTTCGCCGCCGCAGAACGGGCCGTGGAGTACGCGCGGATGGTGGGCGCCCGGGAGATCGAGCTCAACGCCCGCATCACCCTGGGCTGCCTCATGGTCGACGCGGGAGACGTCGGGAACGGGATGGAGGAGCTGCGCCGGGTCAAGGAGGCCGCCCTCCGGGAGGGTCTGACCGGCGTCGCGGGCCGCGCCTATGTGAACCTGCCCTCCGAGCTGGACTCGGTCGGCCGCAGCGGGGAGGCGGTGCCCATCCTGCGGGAGGGCCTCGTCTTCGCCCGCAGATACGGCCTGCTGGACTCCGAGGTGTGGATCTGGGGCAATCTCTCCGACTCGCTGTACGCGCTCGGCCAGTGGGACGAGGCCGCCGAAGCCGCGGCGGGGGCCCTCGGCTCCGCGGCCAGTGCCAAACCCCGGGGCGCCGGCGCCCTGCGGCTCGCCCACATCGCCCTCGCCCGGGGGGACGTCGGCGAGGCCGCCCGTCAACTGGCCATCGCCCACGAGCACTACGGCACCCACGACCCGATGCCCCAGGCGCTGCTGCCGGTCGCCCGGATCGCCGTCGGCGTCGCCGCCGAGGAGGGCCGGCTCCTCGACGCCCGCGCCGAGCTGGACCGCGCCCTGGGACTCGGCATCCCGCCCGGCACCCAGCGCTACGGCTGGCCCCTGCTGCTGGCCGCCGCCGCTGCCGAGGCCGACGCCCGCGCCCTGCCGGCGGCCGCCGACGGCCGCGCCGAGTTCCTCGACCGGCTGACCGAGGCCGTCCGCAAGCTCACCACCGGGGCCCCGCTCTGGCAGGCCTACGAACGCTGGATCCGCGCCGAAGTGCACCGGGCCCGGTGCACCGACACCGCCGCGCTCTGGTCGGACGTGGTCACCGACTTCGAGCGCCTGGACCGCCCCTACGACCTCGCCCGGGTCCGCCGCCGGCTCGCCCAGGTCCTGCTCGAAGAGGCGCCGGGCGAGGACGGACGCGACCGCGCGACGGAACTGCTCCGGCTGGCCGGGGCGGTGGCCGGCCACCTGGGCGCCCGTCCGCTCGCCGACGCGGTCGCCCTGCTCGCCCAGCGCGCCCGCCTCAGCCTCACCACCGGCACCCCGCGCCGGGCCCTGGACCCGGCGGAGAGCCTCGGCCTGACCAACCGGGAGCGGGACGTCCTGCGACTGGTCTCGGCGGGCCGCACCAACCGTCAGATAGCCGAGGAGCTCTTCATCTCCCCGAAGACGGCCAGCGTCCACGTCTCCAACATCCTGGGCAAGCTCGGCGTCTCGGGGCGGGGCGAGGCCGCGGCGGTGGCCCACCGGCTGGAGCTGTTCCCGCCCGAACGCACCGGCCGCACCGGTCACACGGACCGCACGGCCACCGCGGGTCAGCGCACCTGAAGTTCCAGGATCCGGTCGTCACCCGGTTTCGGCCGGCCCCGCCCGTCGGTGTTGCTGGTCACCAGCCACACCTTGTCGCCGCCCGCCGCCACGACCGTGCGCAGCCGGCCGTACTCGCCCTTGAGGAAGGCCTGCGGTTCGGCGCCCGCGACGGTGCCCTTCAGCGGGATGCGCCACAGCCTCTGGCCCTTGAGCCCGGCCATCCAGATCACGCCGTGGACATAGGCGATGCCACTGGGGGAGGCGTCGTCGGTGTGCCACTGGGCGATCGGGTTCACGTACTTGGCGTCGGAGGACCGGCCCTCCGCGTCCGGCCAGCCGTAGTCGCCGCCGGGCTTGACGGCGTTCAGCTCGTCCCAGGTGTCCTGGCCGAACTCGGAGGCGAAGAGCCGCTGATGGCCGTCCCAGGCCAGGCCCTGCACATTGCGGTGGCCGTAGGTGTAGACCGGGGAGCCGGGGAACGGGTTGCCGGGTGCCGGGTCGCCCTCCGGGGTGAGCCGAAGGATCTTGCCGCCGAGGGAGTCCTTGTCCTGGGCGAGGCCCCGCTGCCCGCTCTCGCCGGTGCCGGCGTAGAGCATGCCGTCCGGGCCGAAGGCGATCCGCCCGCCGTTGTGGATGAACCCCTTGGGGATGCCCTTGAAGATCGTGTCGGGGGCGCCCAGCTGCTCCCCGGCGGGCTTGCCCCCGTCCCAGAGCAGGCGCACGATGCGGTTGTCGGAGGCCGACGTGAAGTACGCGTAGATCATGTGGTCCGAGGCGAAGCCGGGGGAGAGGGCGATGCCCAGCAGACCGCCCTCCCCGGCCGCGGACACCCCGGAGACGGTGCCCAGCTCGGTCTTCTTCCCGGTCTTCTCGTCGACCCTGCTGATCGTGCCGTCGTCACGGTCGGAGACGAGCAGCCCGGACCCGTCCGGCAGCGACGCGAGCCCCCAGGGCGACTTCAGCCCCTCGGTGACCGTACGCAGTACCTTCACCGACCCCTTGGCCGGCGCGGCCGACCCGCCCGCCTCGGCGGACGCGGAGGCGCTCGCGGAGGTACTCCCGGCCCAGGACGGCGCGGGCAGATCACCACCCCCGCCGCCGGACGAGCAACCTGTCGCGAGCAGGAGCCCGGCGGCGGCCGACAGCGCGGGCACAACGTGACGTTGCACGATCATGGTCCTTTCGACGGCTCCCCTTCGCCGACGTTAGTGCAGCGCCCCGTGGGGGGCGCGGGACTTGGTCGATATGCGGCTTTGCCGCGCGGGCGCGAGCAGCCACCCCGGTGCCGCACCGAACCACGGGGCGGATCACGGCAATGGCCCGCCAGGGCGTGTTGCGAAAGTCCCGTCTGCGGTGCGCCGCCGTGCACGCACGCTCGCCGCACCGGGCGAAGGCCCGAGTACATCCCGTACGAGGCCTTCCGCCCGGCACGCCGGGAGCACGCACCTGACGCCGCACGGCCCGCCCTCCGGGCGAACGACGGGACTTTCGCAACACGCCCTACTAGTCCCACGACCCCTGCGCGGCGGGCAGTGAACCCAGCTCGGCGAGGTCCGCCGTGGTCAGCCGTATGGCCGCCGCCCCGGCGTTCTCCGTCACCCACCGGCACTGTTTCGCCCCCGGCACCGAAACCACGTGCCGCCCCCGGGAGAGAACCCACGCCAGCGCCACCTGAGCCGCGGTGACCTCCTCCCCGTGCCGCCGGGCGACCCGCCGCAGCCCCGCCACGATCGGCTGGTTGGCCGCCATCATCTCCGCCGTGAAGCGAGGGTGCCGGGCCCGCACGTCGTCCGGTTCGAAGCCCTCACCGGGCGTGAGCGTGCCGGTGAGGAAGCCGTTGCCCAGCGGCATCGCCGCGAGGAAACCCACGCCCCGGGCCTCGCACCACGGCAGCAGCGACTCCAGCGCCTCCGGCGACCACACCGACAGCTCCGCCTGCACCGCGCTCACCGGGAACACCTGCTGCACCCGCTGCAACTGGCGCAGGGTCGCGTCGTGCAACCGAGCGCCGGACCTACGCCCCCCGCGCGCCCCCAGGGCGCACAGCCCCAGCGCGCGCACCTTCCCCACCCGCACCAGCTCCGCCATCGCGCCCCAGGTCTCCTCCACGGGGACCTCGGGATCGGCGCGGTGCAGCTGGTAGAGGTCGATGACGTCGGTCTGGAGCCGCCGCAGGGACGCGTCGCAGGCGCGCCGCACATAGCCGGGCCGGCCGTTCGCCACGATGTGCTGGTCGCCGACCAGCAGGCCCACCTTGGTCGACACGAAGGCCTCGGCCCGCCGCTGCCTGAGCACCCGCCCCAGCAGCAGCTCATTGGTGAACGGGCCGTACATGTCAGCGGTGTCCAGCAGCGTCATGCCCAGGTCCAGTGCCCGGTGCACCGCCCGCACCGATTCGTCACCGCGCTGCCGTGACCCGCTGTAGGCCCAGCTCATCGGCATGCACCCGAGTCCGACGGCCCCCACCGCGAGCGCCCCCGCGCCGATCGTCCTGCGCTCCACCAGCCCGTGAACCTCCTTCTAGGGCCCCCAACCTAACCTCTGCGCCCCCATGTGCCTGACATAGCCTCCTGGCATGACCCAAGACGCATGGCTGCCCATCCCGCCGAAGGAGTTCCAGGAGCTCCCCGAGGGGCTCAATTACCTCTTCTGGGACGGGGACCAGGACTTTCCCGGTGATCCTGCCGACTGCGCCGTGTATGTCGTCCCCTACATGAAGCCGCAGGAGGTGCGGGCACGGCCGCTGCCGGGGATGCGGAACCTGCGCCTCGTCCAGACCCTCACCGCCGGCGTCGACGACATGATCGCGGCCCTCGACCTCATCGTCCCCGGCGTGCCGCTGTGCAACGCGCGCGGCGTGCACGAGGCGAGCACCGCCGAGCTCGCGCTGACCCTGACCCTGGCCTCCCTGCGCGGGATCCCGGGGTTCGTGCGTGCCCAGGACCGGGGGCACTGGGAGGGCGGCTTCCACCCCGCCCTCGCCGACAAGAACGTCCTCATCGTCGGGTACGGTGCCATCGGCTCGGCCATCGAGGACCGGCTCGTGCCCTTCGAGGTTGCGCGGGTGGCGCGCGTCGCGCGCTCCGGGCGCGCCTCGGCGCGCGGGCCCGTGCATCCGCTCACCGAACTGCCGCGTCTGCTTCCGGAAGCCGATGTCGTCATCCTCGCCACGCCCCTCACGGACACCACGCGTGGCCTGGTCAACGCGGAGTTCCTCGCGCGGATGAAGGACGGCGCACTGCTCGTGAACATCGCGCGCGGGGCCGTCGTGGACACCAAGGCGCTCCTCGCCGAACTGGAGAGCGGCCGCCTCACCGCCGCACTGGACGTCACCGATCCCGAGCCGCTGCCGGCAGGACATCCCCTGTGGCAGGCGCGCGGCGTGCTGATCAGCCCTCATGTCGGCGGCCCCACCTCGGCCTTCCTGCCGCGCGCGAAGCGCGTCGTCACCGACCAGTTGAACCGCTTCGTGAACCGGGAGCCGTTGCGGAACGTGATCCTTACGACGGGATCCACCGGCAACTGACCGTCACAGCAACACGCGTGCAATCCGCTTCCGGTACGGTCCGCGACCTTCCGGGCGCGGTGCGTACGCGCATAGCCGCTGGTCGTTACGGAGCGTAGAGACGCTATGTCCCTGAGTGACGAGACTGGTGTATCGTCCCGACAGGGGCTGCGCCGCGCACCGTTCGGCGGCCGGGGATGGAGATTTCAGATTTGTGAGGGGGCGACGGGCGATGCACGGCCTATGGACGAACGATCCGACGCGGCGGAGCCGCCGCCGGCGACCCTGGCACACAGCTGCGCGCAGACGCGGCCACCACACCAGCCATCACCACCACCGCAGGCACAGCGCACGCAGGAGGCACGCCCACCCGGCGCACCGGGACCCGAGGGACGCGGGGGCGGCACGGACCGGGAGGGTCCGGTGACAGCGCCGACGCCCGTGCCCACCACCCTCCCCGGAGCGCTGCGGGCGCAGCATCCGGCGGGGAAGCCGCGCTCCCGGCCGCCGGTCACCGGCGGCGGGACCGGCGTGGTCCGCCAACTCGTCCTGGCCCTGATCTGCGCGGGATACGCCGTCGGTTCCGCGTTCGACTGGGGCTCGAACCAGATCGCCCTGTTCATGGGCGACTTCGGTCTGACCGCGGCCGCCGGCACCGCCGCCGTGTCGTGCTTCTTCTACGCCCGCTCCCCGCGGGTCCGCTTTCGACCCGCGTGGCTGCTGTTCGCCCTCTCCTCGGCGATGGCGGCCCTCGGCAACGCGGTCTGGGGATGGTACGAGGTCGTGCTCCAACGGCCCGTGCCCAGCCCCAGCTACGCCGACCTGTTCTTCCTGTGCTTCGCGCCGCCCGCCATCGTCGGTCTGCTGGTCCTGGCCAAGCGGCCGATGACCAAGGCCGGCTGGATCTGCCTGGCACTGGACGCCTGGCTGATCGGCGGCTCGCTGCTCACCCTGTCGTGGAGCCTCGCGCTCGCCCAGGCCGCCCGGCTCGACGGGCCCAGCGTCGCGCACACCGCGCTCTCGCTGGCCTACCCGCTGCTGGACATCGCCCTGGTCAGCATGGTGCTCGCGCTGCACTTCCGGCGCTCGCCCGGCAACCGCACCGCGGTGAACACCGCGATCGGCGCGCTCGCCCTGACCGTGATGTGCGACGCTCTGTTCACCTCGCCGCTGCTGCACAGCAGTTACCGCTCCGGCCAGCTGCTGGACGCGGGCTGGTTCGCCGGGTCGCTGCTGCTGGCGTACGCCCCCTGGGCCCCGCCCCGGCATGCGGCGGAGCCCGAGGCGCACACGCGCGTGGTCCACGAGCACGTGCCCGGCGGCCGGACCACGGCACCCCGGCAGCCGTCCGTGCCGGGCGGCGAGCACGGCCGGTACTCGGCGGGCCGTCCCCTGACCGGCTCGCTCGCCGCGCTCACCCCCTACCTGGCCGCCGCCGTGTGCACGCTGGGCATCCTCTACAACGTGCTGAACGGCCGCAGCCCGGACCACGTCGTCCTGATCACCGCCGGCTGCGTGGTCCTCGCCCTCGTCGTGCGTCAGGGCATCATGCTGCTCGACAACATCACCCTCACCCAGGAACTGGCGCATCAGGAGAACCACTTCCGTTCCCTGGTGCAGGGCTCAAGCGACGTCATCATGATCGCCGCGCCCAACGGCATCCTCCGGTACGTCTCCCCGGCCGCCGCCGGGGTCTACGGACGGCCCGCCGAGGAGCTGGTCGGCTCCGAACTGGGCAACCTCATCCACCCGGAGGACCTGGGCTGCGTGGTGCACGAGGTGCGCCGCTTCCTCGCCGGCAGCCCCCTCGAGGAGTCCACCACCCGCATCGAGTGCCGTTTCCGGTCCGGCGACGGCGGCTGGCTCAACGTCGAGTCCACCGTCAACCGGCACCACGGCGGTCTCATCTTCAACAGCCGGGACGTGACCGAGAGAGTGCGGCTGCAGGCGCAGCTCCAGCACAACGCCGAGCACGACCCGCTCACCGACCTGCCCAACCGCGCCCTGTTCACCCGGCGGGTGCAGCAGGCGCTGTCCGGCCGCCGCTCCTCCGACCGGGGCCCCGCCCTGCGGAACACGGCGGTGCTCTTCATCGACCTGGACGGGTTCAAGGCGGTCAACGACACCATCGGGCACCAGGCCGGCGACGAACTGCTCGTCCAGGCCGCGCGCAGACTCCAGGACGCGGTCCGCCACGGCGACACCGCCTCCCGGCTGGGCGGCGACGAGTTCGCGGCGCTGATCGTCGGAGACCACACCCGTGACCGCAGTGCCCGGGAGCGGCACATCCTGGAGCTCGCCGACCGCCTCAGGGTGACCCTCTCGCATCCGTACGCCATTGACGGCAACGATGTCCGTGTCAACGCGTCCATCGGTGTCGCCTTCGCCGAACCGGGCCTCGGTGCGGGCGAGTTGCTGCGCAACGCCGACCTGGCGATGTACCGCGCCAAGTCGGCCGGAAAGGGCCGCGTCGAGCTGTACAAGCCACAGATGCAGCAGGACGTCGTACGCAAGGCGGAACTGGCGACCCGGCTGCGGGCCGCACTGCACGACGGCGAGTTCGCGCTGCTGCACCAGCCCGTGGTCTGCCTGGAGAGCGGCCGCATCGCCTCGGTCTCCGCGCAGGCGCGCTGGCGCTCCTCCCAGGGGGTGCTGTTCACGCCTGCCGAGTTCCTGCGGGTCGCCGAGGACAGCGACAAGACCTCGGAGCTGGACCGCTGGATCCTCCAGGAGGCGGTCGAACAGGCAGCCGAGCGGGCCGCCAACGGGCTCGTGGTGCCGGTCGCCGTCCGGACGTGTTCCCGGCGGCTCCTCGACCGGTCCTCGCCGCTCGGCTCCGTGGAGGCACTGCTCACCCGGCACGGGCTGCCGTCGGGGGCGCTGGTCCTGGAGCTGTCCGACACCGACCCCAGGGTTCCGCTCGACGAGCTGGAGCGGCGTCTGACCGTGCTCAGCCGGCACGGCGTCCGGATCGCGCTGGACGGCTTCGGCAGCGGCTACGCGGCGATCACCGCACTGCGCCGACTCCCCGTCGACATGCTCAAGCTCGACCGCAGTCTGGTCGAGGGGCTCGTCGAGTCGCCCCGGCTGTACAAGATCACCAGCGGGTTGCTGCGGATCGCCGGTGATCTCGGCCTCCAGTCGGTGGCCGAGGGCGTGGACCTGCCCGAGCAGGTCACGGCGCTGCGCGCGATGGGGTGCACGCACGGGATGGGCATGGCCTTCTCCGGCCCGGTGGACGAGTACCGGCTGCGCCGGGCCCTGGGATCCGGCCACTATCCGGTGCCGCACGCACCGGCCGAGCCGGCGTTCGCGGGCGCCGCGAGCGGGGAACGGACCATGGACAGGGGCGCGGGGGTGTACACCAGTAGTGTGCCCGCGGTCGCCGGCGGGGTGACCGCCGTGTTCGGAGGCGGTAGTGCCCTTCGCTCACATAATGAGACTCCTGTCCCACCCACTTGACACGTGGTGCGCGTCAGAGGGAGGGTCAGTTCCATGCGCACCCGAATTCTCGTACTTGGACAGCGCGTCGGCTGAGCTGGGAATTGCCGGAGAAGGATCCGGAACCCCAGCGACCACACCGGCGCGCTCCCCTCGCTTGCCTTACGGCACGAGGGGTTTTTTGTTGCACCAGCACCAGACGTACGGCGGCAGAAATCCGTACGAACCTCGCAAAAACCCTCAGCATCGAGAAGAGAATGCCGATGACCGAGCAGAGCGCCGCGGCCCACCATCCGCAGCCGCGCCCCCGTTCCGGAGGACAGCAGCCCGCCCCCGTCGAGCACGTCTCGGGTGCGAAGTCCCTCATCCGCTCGCTTGAGGAGGTCGGCGCTGACACGGTATTCGGCATCCCCGGCGGCGCGATCCTGCCGGCCTACGACCCGCTGATGGACTCCACCCGGGTGCGCCACGTCCTGTGCCGGCACGAGCAGGGCGCCGGTCACGCGGCCACCGGCTACGCGCAGGCCACCGGGAAGGTCGGCGTCTGCATGGCCACCTCGGGGCCGGGCGCCACCAACCTGGTGACGCCGATCGCGGACGCGCACATGGACTCGGTGCCGCTCGTGGCGATCACCGGGCAGGTCGCGTCCTCCTCGATCGGCACGGACGCCTTCCAGGAGGCGGACATCGTCGGCATCACGATGCCGATCACCAAGCACAACTTCCTGGTCACCAAGGCCGAGGACATCCCGCGGACCATCGCCCAGGCGTTCCACATCGCCTCCACCGGCCGCCCCGGCCCGGTCCTGGTCGACATCGCCAAGGACGCCCTCCAGGCGAAGACCACCTTCTCCTGGCCCCCGGTCATGGACCTGCCGGGCTACCGTCCGGTGACCAAGCCGCACGCCAAGCAGATCCGCGAGGCCGCCAAGCTGATCACCTCCGCGAAGCGGCCCGTCCTCTACGTCGGCGGCGGCGTCATCAAGGCCGGCGCCACCGCCGAGCTGAAGGTCCTCGCCGAACTCACCGGAGCGCCCGTCACCACCACCCTGATGGCGCTCGGCGCATTCCCCGACAGCCACCCGCTGCACGTGGGAATGCCGGGCATGCACGGTGCGGTCACCGCCGTCACCGCGCTGCAGAAGGCCGACCTGATCGTCGCCCTCGGCGCCCGTTTCGACGACCGCGTCACCGGCAAGCTGGACAGCTTCGCCCCGTACGCCAAGATCGTCCACGCCGACATCGACCCCGCGGAGATCGGCAAGAACCGCGCCGCCGACGTGCCGATCGTCGGGGATGCCCGCGAGGTCATCGCCGACCTGATCCAGGCGGTGCAGAAGGAGCACAGCGAGGGCCAGCAGGGCGAGGCGGCAGGGTCGCGGTACGCGGCCTGGTGGAAGGACCTCAACCGCTGGCGCGAGACCTACCCGCTGGGCTACGACCAGCCCGACAACGGTTCGCTCTCGCCGCAGCAGGTCATCGAGCGCATCGGGCAGCTCGCCCCGGAAGGCACGATCTTCGCGGCGGGCGTCGGCCAGCACCAGATGTGGGCCGCGCACTACGTGCAGTACGAGAGGCCCGCCACCTGGCTGAACTCCGGCGGCGCCGGAACCATGGGCTACGCGGTCCCCGCCGCCATGGGAGCCAAGGCCGGGCAGCCCGGGCGGACCGTCTGGGCTATCGACGGCGACGGCTGCTTCCAGATGACCAACCAGGAACTGACCACCTGCGCCCTGAACAACATCCCGATCAAGGTCGCCATCATCAACAACGGCGCCCTCGGGATGGTCCGTCAGTGGCAGACCCTCTTCTACAACCAGCGGTACTCCAACACCGTGCTGCACTCCGGTCCCGACGACGTCAACCCGGACGCCCGCGGCACCCGGGTCCCCGACTTCGTGAAGCTGTCGGAGGCCATGGGCTGCTACGCGATCCGCTGCGAGTCCCCGGACGACCTGGACAAGGTCATCGAAGAGGCCAACTCCATCAACGACCGGCCGGTCGTCGTGGACTTCGTCGTCCACGAGGACGCGATGGTGTGGCCGATGGTCGCCGCCGGCACCTCCAACGACGAGATCATGGCCGCCCGGGACGTCCGCCCCGACTTCGGCGACAACGAAGACGACTGAGCGAGAGAGACGTAATAGACCATGTCCAAGCACACGCTCTCCGTTCTGGTGGAGAACAAGCCGGGCATCCTGGCCCGGATCGCCGCGCTGTTCTCCCGGCGGGGCTTCAACATCGACTCACTGGCCGTCGGTGTCACCGAGCACCCCGACATCTCCCGCATCACCATCGTGGTGAGTGTCGAGGCCCTGCCGCTGGAGCAGGTCACCAAGCAGCTCAACAAGCTGGTCGAAGTGCTCAAGATCGTCGAACTGGAGCCGGGTTCCGCCGTTCAGCGGGAACTCGTTCTGGTGAAGGTGCGCGCCGACAACGAGACGCGCTCCCAGATCGTCGAGATCGTCCAGCTGTTCCGCGCCAAGACCGTCGACGTCTCCCCGGACGCCGTCACCGTCGAGGCCACCGGCAGCAGCGAGAAGCTGACCGCCATGCTCAAGATGCTGGAGCCGTTCGGCATCAAGGAGCTGGTGCAGTCCGGCACGATCGCGATCGGCCGTGGTGCCCGTTCGATCACCGACCGGTCGCTGCGCGCACTCGACCGATCTGCGTAAGGCTGGACACGGGCGGCCGTCGGCTGTCGGGCGCCCGTATGCCGAGACCCCGCAACTTCCCTTCCACCCGCCGTCATACGGTGGGACGCACCATCCGTACACCAAGGAGAGAACCCAAAGTGGCCGAGCTGTTCTACGACGCTGACGCCGACCTGTCCATCATCCAGGGCCGCAAGGTCGCGGTCATCGGCTACGGCAGCCAGGGTCACGCCCATGCCCTGTCGCTGCGCGACTCCGGTGTCGACGTGCGGGTCGGTCTGCACGAGGGCTCCAAGTCCAAGGCGAAGGCCGAGGAGCAGGGCCTGCGCGTGGTGACCCCGGCCGAGGCCGCCGCCGAGGCCGACGTCATCATGATCCTGGTGCCGGACCCGATCCAGGCCCAGGTCTACGAGGAGTCCATCGCCCCCCACCTGAACGACGGCGACGCGCTGTTCTTCGGCCACGGCCTGAACATCCGCTACGGCTTCATCAAGCCCCCGGCCGGCGTCGACGTCTGCATGGTCGCCCCGAAGGGCCCGGGCCACCTGGTGCGCCGACAGTACGAGGAGGGCCGCGGCGTGCCCTGCATCGTGGCCGTCGAGCAGGACGCCACCGGAGGCGGCTTCGCGCTGGCGCTGTCGTACGCGAAGGGCATCGGCGGCACCCGCGCCGGCGTCATCAAGACGACCTTCACCGAGGAGACCGAGACCGACCTGTTCGGTGAGCAGGCCGTCCTCTGCGGTGGTACCTCCGCCCTGGTCAAGGCCGGTTTCGAGACCCTGGTCGAGGCCGGTTACCAGCCGGAGATCGCCTACTTCGAGTGCCTGCACGAGCTGAAGCTCATCGTCGACCTGATGTACGAGGGCGGCCTGGAGAAGATGCGCTGGTCGGTCTCCGAGACCGCCGAGTGGGGCGACTACGTCACCGGCCCGCGGATCATCACCGACGCCACCAAGGCCGAGATGAAGCAGATTCTCGCCGAGATCCAGGACGGCACCTTCGCCCGTAACTGGATGGACGAGTACCACGGCGGTCTGAAGAAGTACAACGAGTACAAGAAGCAGGACTCCGAGCACCTGCTGGAGACCACCGGCAAGCAGCTGCGCAAGCTGATGTCCTGGGTGAACGAAGAGGCCTGAGCCGCAGGTGACGGGGCCGGAGCGGATGCTCCGGCCCCGTTGTCCACCCCGTCGAATCTCGGACGGGTGATCCTTCCGCAGAGGCGCAGGACGACCACCACCACGCCACTACACTGCCGTACTACATACGCGTCAGGCCCACAGCGTCGTGCGTCTCCGCGGTAGCCCCCTCCACCGCCAGCGGCCGTCGGGACGGCCGTCCGCATTGGACATGTGAGGACTCACGTGAGCTCGAAACCTGTCGTACTCATCGCTGAAGAGCTGTCGCCCGCCACCGTCGACGCGCTGGGCCCGGACTTCGAGATCCGGCACACGAACGGAGCAGACCGGGCCGAGCTGCTCCCGGCCATCGCCGACGTGGACGCGATCCTGATCCGTTCCGCCACCAAGGTCGACGCCGAGGCCATCGCGGCGGCGAAGAAGCTGAAGGTCGTCGCACGAGCCGGCGTCGGCCTGGACAACGTCGACGTCTCCGCCGCCACCAAGGCCGGCGTGATGGTCGTCAACGCGCCGACCTCCAACATCGTGACCGCCGCCGAGCTGGCCTGCGGTCTGCTGATCGCCAGCGCCCGCAACATCCCGCAGGCCAACTCGGCGCTGAAGAACGGCGAGTGGAAGCGCAGCAAGTACACCGGTGTCGAGCTCGCCGAGAAGACCCTCGGCGTCGTCGGCCTCGGCCGGATCGGCGCCCTGGTCGCCCAGCGGATGTCGGCCTTCGGCATGAAGGTCGTGGCGTACGACCCCTACGTCCAGCCTGCCCGGGCCGCGCAGATGGGCGTGAAGGTGCTCTCGCTGGACGAGCTGCTCGAAGTCTCCGACTTCATCACCGTGCACCTGCCGAAGACCCCCGAGACGGTCGGTCTGATCGGCGACGAGGCGCTGCGCAAGGTCAAGCCGTCGGTGCGGATCGTCAACGCCGCACGCGGTGGCATCGTCGACGAGGTGGCGCTGTACGCCGCGCTCAAGGAGGGCCGGGTCGCCGGCGCCGGCCTCGACGTGTACACGAAGGAGCCGTGCACCGACTCCCCGCTCTTCGAGCTGGACCAGGTCGTCTGCACCCCGCACCTCGGTGCCTCCACCGACGAGGCCCAGGAGAAGGCGGGCATCGCGGTCGCCCGGTCGGTCCGCCTGGCCCTCGCCGGCGAGCTGGTCCCCGACGCGGTGAACGTCCAGGGCGGGGTCATCGCCGAGGACGTCAAGCCGGGCCTGCCACTGGCCGAGCGCCTCGGCCGGATCTTCACCGCGCTCGCCGGTGAGGTCGCGGTCCGCCTCGACGTCGAGGTCTACGGCGAGATCACCCAGCACGACGTGAAGGTGCTGGAGCTGTCCGCGCTCAAGGGTGTCTTCGAGGACGTCGTCGCCGAGACCGTCTCCTACGTCAACGCCCCGCTGTTCGCGCAGGAGCGCGGTGTCGAGGTCCGTCTCACCACCAGCTCGGAGTCGGCCGACCACCGTAACGTCGTCACCGTGCGCGGCACCCTGGGCAGCGGCGAGGAGGTCTCGGTCTCCGGCACGCTGGCGGGCCCGAAGAACCTCCAGAAGATCGTCGCGGTCGGCGACTTCGACGTCGACCTCGCGATCGCCGACCACCTGCTGGTACTGCGCTACGAGGACCGTCCGGGCGTCGTCGGCACCGTCGGCCGCATCCTCGGCGAGGCGGGCATCAACATCGCCGGCATGCAGGTCGCCCGGTCGATCGCGGGCGGCGAGGCACTGGCCGTGCTGACCGTCGACGACACGGTGACCCCCGGTGTACTGGCCGAGGTCGAGGCGGAGATCGGGGCCACGTCGGCCCGGTCGGTGAACCTGGTCTGACCACGACGTCCACGGGTGCGGGGGGGGGCGAGAAGTTCTTGGGGCACCCCGCCACCAGTTCTTCCGCTCCCTTTCAAGCCTGCGTCAAGTTCCCCCCGACCCCCCCCCCACCAGAACCAAACAAA
>NZ_JBVHQD010000011.1:11206-212968 GCF_055567595.1 Streptomyces sp. NPDC026515 | reverse complement strand
CGACATGCGCCCCCTTGTTCTCCTGGTAGGGTTCGGGGGGAGGGTGGACGTCACTGTGCCCGGTGCGGGGACCTTTGTCCAACACAGGCGCCCCCCGGGGGGGCGAGCACAAGGACCCTCCCGCCCCCCCCCGCACCCGTGTCTCCGGCTACTTGCCGATCCTGCGCAGCGTCACCGCCGCCCCCGCCGCCGCCGGCACCAGCAGCAGCGCCCCGGTGATCGCCGCTCCCTGCATGCCGCTGGTGAACGCCTCCCGCGCGGTGTGCAGCAGGGCGTCTCCCGTGTGCCCCGGCAGCCGGCCCGCCGTGGCCAGCGCGCCGCCCAGCGTCTCGCGGGCCGCCGCCGGAGCCGTGGCCGGCATCTCGTGACGGTAGACCGCCGTACCGACCGACCCCAGCACCGCCATGCCGAGCGCCCCGCCGAACTCCGCGCCGGTCTCCAGCAGCGAGGAGGCGGTGCCCGCCTGTTCCACCGGCGCACTGGTCATCGCGAGGTCGGTCAGCTGGGACATGATCGCGACCATCCCGCAGGCCAGGACGCCGGCCCCGGCCAGCACCAGCCACAGCGAGTCGGTGCCGACGAGGGCGAGCAGGACGAACCCGGCCGCCATGGCCGTGAAGCCGCCGGCGACGACGTAGCCCCGGTCGACGCCCCGCTGGACCAGCCGTGCCGTGAGGGGACCGGCGGCCCCGATGAAGACCGAGGGCAGCAGGCTCCACAGCGCGGCCTCCAGAGGGCTCTTGCCGAGCACCGCCTGCAGGTACTGCGTGGTGTAGATCGCCGATCCCATCATGGCGAGCGAGGCGAGAAGGGTCAGGACCAGTGCCGGGGTGAAGCCGTGCCCCTTCAGCAGGCCCGGCGGGATCAGCGGGGAGGCGCCGGTGCGCTGGCGCCGGACGAAGAGCGCGGCGAAGAGCAGGCCGATGGTGACCGAGACGACGTACAGCGGGTGCCAGCCCTCGGAGGGGATCTCCTTCACGCCGTAGACCACCGGGAGCACGGCGGCCATCGAGAGCGGGACGCTCAGCCAGTCGAAGCGGCCGGGGGAGGGGTTCCTGGACTCGGGGAGCAGGATCGGGCCGAGCACCAGCAGCAGCACCATCGCGGGCAGGTTGACCAGGAAGACCGAGCCCCACCAGAAGTGCTCCACGAGGATCCCGCTCATCACCGAGCCGAGCGCGATGCCGCCCGTCATCACACCGGACCACAGGCCGATCGCCTTCGCCCGCTGCCCGGGGTCGGTGAACATCGTCCGCAGCAGGGCCATCGTGGACGGCATCAGGGTCGCGCCGCCGATGCCGAGGAGCGCGCGGGCGGCGATCAGGGTCCCGGCGCTGTCGGCGTACGCGGCGAGCAGCGAGGCGCCGCCGAAGGCCGTGGCGCCGATCAGCAGCAGCCGCCGGCGGCCGATGCGGTCGCCGAGAGCGCCCGTCGTCATCAGCAGACCGGCCAGGACGAAGCCGTAGATGTCCAGGATCCACAGCTGCTGGGTGCCGCTCGGGCGGAGGTCGGCGCCGATCGCCGGAAGCGCGAAGTACAGGACCGATACGTCCATGGAGACAAGGAGCAGCGGCAGCATCAGCACCCCGAGTGCGGTCCATTCGCGGCGCCCCGCACGGTAGTCGGTCTCGGCTGTGCTCGTGGTCGTGCTCGTCGGGTTCGTCATGCCAAGGAATGTACGGGCGTATTAAACGGCTGTCTAGAACGATTGTATAAGTCATCCGTCTGGGACGGTTGTATGGATCTCGGGGTAAGGTGGCCCGCATGGGACACCGTGAGGATCTGCTGGAAGGCGCCAAGCGCTGCCTGCTGGAGAAGGGGTTCGCGCGGACGACGGCGCGCGACATCGTCAAGGAGTCGGGGACCAACCTCGCCTCGATCGGCTACCACTACGGTTCCAAGGACGCGCTGCTCGCGCAGGCCTACATCGCGCTGGTGGAGGAGATGTCCTTCGAGGGCGGCGACGGCGGGCTCACCGGCGCGCCCGGCTCCCTGGAGCGGTTCCGTGAGGTGTGGTCGAACATCGTCGACAGCATGCGCGAGCCCGGCTCGATGTGGCGGCTCGGCATGGAGATCATGGTGATGGGCGACCAGATGCCCGAGGTGCGGGACCAGTTGGCGCGGTCCCAGCGCGAGGGCGGCCGGGGGCTGACCGCACTGCTGATGGGGGTACCGGAGGAGCAGGTGTCCGACGAGACCGCCGACACCCTCGGCCAGTTCTACATGACGCTGATGTCCGGCCTCATCGCGCGCTGGACCTTCGACCCGAAGACCGCACCCGACGGCGAGGCGCTCACCGACGGCCTGCGCCGGATCGTCGAGGCCGCGACCCGCGCCTGACCGGCCGTCAGCCGACGGGGTAGGTGATCACCGCGCGGGCCGGGAAGCGGAGGGAGTCGCCGAACAGCGGTGAGCGTTCGACGGTGACGCCGACGCCGTTCACGGTCCGGTAGGTGAAGACCGGGTCCCGCAGGGCGGTGCCGCACAGCCCCGCCGGGAGGGCGAATCCTTCGCCGGCGACGCCCTTGGTGCCGTACGTCTCGGCGAACAGCTCCCCGTCCCGTGGGACGAGGCCCGCGCTGCGCAGGTAGTCCGCGAGCAGGCCGCTCTCGAAGGTGAGCGCGGCGCTGCCGTTGTGGACGTAGTAGTGCACGTCGGAGGCGTCGGCGGGGATCCGGGTACCGCCGGCGCTGATCGTGCCGGGCAGCCGCTGGTCGCTGCCGGAGCAGGCCCGGTCGTCGCCGAAGGGGTGGAACAGCTCGTCCCGCAGCAGCCACACGGCCCCGCCCGCCAGTACGGCGAGGGCGAGCAGGGCGACCGCCGGCCGGGCCGGCCGACGGCCCCGGCCGCGCCGGCCGGCCGCGTCCCCCGGGACGTCCTGCGCCGCCGCCGCGGTGGTTCTCGTGAAGTCACCCATGTCAGACCCCCGTTGACAGCCGGACGTACCAGCAGGCTGAGCATACGGCGACCAGCGACTACAGCCGCGCCCTCTTCAACGCCATGTGCAGCAGCAGGCGGTCCTCTCCGTCGTCCAGGTCGAGGCCGGTGAGCTGTTCCACGCGGGACAGCCGGTAGTACAGGGTCTGCCGGTGGATGCCGAGGGTCCCGGCCGTGCGGCCCGCCTGGCCCGCGCAGTCCAGGTACGCCTCGGCGGTACGGGCCAGTTCGCGGTGGGCCGGGGTGAGCAGGCCGGCCACCGCGGGATCGTGCGAGGCCCCTACCGGCAGCGTGGTCAGCAGCCGGTAGGGGCCGATGCGCGCCCACTCGGCGACCGGCCCGAACCGCGGCTCGGCCAGCGCGGCGCGGGTGGCGGCCGCGGCCTCCTGCCAGACCGTGCCCAGGTCCGCGAGGCCCGTCCGGGCCTCGCCCACCCCGGCGGCGCGGCCCTGTGCCGCCGCGGCCGTGCCGGTGGACCCCGCGGTGACGGCGGCGGCCGGGCGCGCCCCGGCCCCGCGCACCGGGGCCGGCCGGGCCTCCTCCGCCTCCCTGAGCAGACGCGTGGCGGCCGTCAGGGCGGGGGTGGCCGTGTCCGTGCTGCGCAGCCGGACCAGGACGGCGAGGCAGTGGCCCGCGGTCCCCCACGGCAGCGTGCACAGGGCGGTGGCGTGCGGGACCGTGCGCGGGGACGGGGCGTCGTCCGGGTCGGCGGACGGCCAGGGGGCGACGCAGACCATCGTGTGCGGACCGTCCGCGCGGACGCCGAGGGCGGTACGGAACTCCGCCACCGCCATGTCCCGCTGCCAGCCGTGCTCGGCGACCAGCACCGCCCGCAGCTCCCGGCCCAGGCCCGCTCCCGCCTGCGCCTCGTCCGCGAGCAGGGCGCCGATCCGCCCCGCCACCCCCATGGCGGCGGCCAGCTGGACGTCGGTCGGACCCGGATCGTCGTCCAGCAGCCACACATAGCCGAGGACCACACCCCGATGGCGTACCGGCAGGCAGATCCTTCCCCGGTACACCCCCGCCTCAGGCGTCGGCGGGATGCGGACCGGTCCGGTGGCCCGGGTGATGCCGAACCCCTCGAACCAGGTGCGGACCGCCGCCGTGGAGCGCCGGGTCAGGATCGAGCGGGTCCGGACCGGGTCCAGCGCCGAGGGATCGAGGTCGCCCTCGCTGTCGTACGCCCCGAAGGCGAGCAGCTCGAAGTCGCGGTTCTCCAGGGTCGCCGGGACACCCAGCAGCTCGGAGATCTCGTCGACCAGCTCCTGGTAGTCACCCTTGAATTCCGACGTCACCCGGGCATTCTCCCGCAATTCCCGAGTGCCTTCATACATCTGTCTGAGATCGGCGGCACGGATGCGTGACAGCTGTCGATGGCTCACGATCGGAGGGATCTCTAACTTTCACGGTGGTTCTCCGTGCCGTATCCACCTCGTCGGATCGCGGCCGTTCTGGCATGTGTTGTGGAGGTGCCCCGTGCTGGGTCCCGTGATTCTCGCCGCGTCGCGCAGCGACCGGATGCGTCGTCTCATCTCGGCTGCCCCGGTGACGAAGCAGGTCGTCGACCGCTTCATCCCCGGTGAGTCGGTCGACGACATCGTCCCGATCATCGAGCAGCTCACCGGCCGCGGCCTGGAGCTGACCATGGATGTCGTCGGCGAGGACATCACCACCCCGGAGCAGGCCACCGCCGCCCGGGACGCGTACCTGGCGCTGATCGACCGGCTGCGGGACCTCGGTCTCGGCGAGCGCGTCGAGATGTCGGTGAAGCTGTCGATGTTCGGCCAGGCCCTCCCGTCGCCCAGCACCACCCTGCTCGAAGGGCCCTCCGGGCCCGCACCTGCATTCCACGGCGGCCACGAGCTGGCCCTCGCCAACGTCCGCCCGGTCGTCGAGGCCGCCGCCGCCATCGGCACCACCGTGACCCTCGACGCCGAGGACCACACCACCCTCGACTCGATGTTCGCCATCCACGAGGAACTGCGGAAGGACTTCCCGCAGACCGGCTGCGTCATCCAGGCCTACCTCTTCCGTACCGAGGCCGACGCCCGCCGCCTGGCCGCGGCCGGCAGCCGGGTCCGGCTGGTCAAGGGCGCCTACAAGGAGCCCGCCGAGGTCGCCTACCAGCAGAAGCACGAGATCGACAAGGCGTACGTGCGGATCCTCAAGACTCTCATGGAGGGCGAGGGGTACCCGATGGTCGGCTCCCACGACCCGCGCCTCATCTCCATAGCGCAGGAACTCGCACGGCGCGCAGGGCGCAAGCCCAACGAGTACGAGTTCCAGATGCTGTACGGCATCCGCGGCGACGAGCACCTGCGGCTGGCCGCCGAGGGCCACCGGATGCGTGTCTACACCGCCTACGGCACCGACTGGTACGGCTATTTCATGCGCCGGCTCGCGGAGAAGCCGGCGAACCTGCGCTTCTTCCTCCGCTCCATGCTCAGCAAGGGCTGAGGCGAACCCCTCCCGCCCGCCGCCCGCCTCACTCCCACCCCCTCCCGGCACACCCCGCTCACGTACAAGGAGCTACGGATCTCATGGACGCCGTGACCCAGGTCCCCACCCCCGTCAACGAGCCGGTGCACGGCTACGCCCCCGGCTCATCCGAGCGCGCCCGCCTGGAGGCCAAGCTCAAGGAGCTGGCCGAGAACCCGATCGAGCTGCCGATGACCATCGGCGGCGAGAAGCGGCTCGGCGGCGGCGAGCAGTTCCAGGTGGTGCAGCCGCACAACCACAAGGCCGTCATCGGCACCGGCCGGCACGCCACCCGGCAGGACGCGCAGGACGCCGTCGACGCGGCCCTGGCCGCCGCGCCGGCCTGGCGCGCGATGTCCTTCGACGACCGCGCGGCGATCATCCTGCGCGCCGCCGAGCTGCTCTCCGGCCCGTGGCGCGAGACCATCGCCGCCTCCACCATGCTCGGCCAGTCCAAGACCGCCCAGCAGGCCGAGATCGACAGCCCCTGCGAACTCGTCGACTTCTGGCGCTTCAACGTCCACTACGCCCGCCAGATCCTGGCCGAGCAGCCCCCGGCCAACTCCCCGGGCGTGTGGAACCGCATGGACCACCGCCCGCTGGAGGGCTTCGTCTACGCGATCACCCCCTTCAACTTCTCGGCGATCGCGGCCAACCTGCCCACCGCCCCCGCCCTCATGGGCAACGTGGTGGTCTGGAAGCCGTCCCCGACCCAGACCCACGCCGCCGTGCTGCTCATGCAGCTGCTGGAGGAGGCCGGGCTGCCCAAGGGCGTCATCAACCTCGTCACCGGTGACGGCATCGAGGTCTCCGAGGTCGCCCTGGTCCACCGCGACCTCGCCGGCATCCACTTCACCGGCTCCACCAAGACCTTCCAGCACCTGTGGAAGACGGTCGGCAACAACATCGAGAAGTACCGCACCTACCCGCGTCTGGTCGGCGAGACCGGCGGCAAGGACTTCGTGGTCGCCCACCCGTCGGCCGACCGCGCGGTGCTCAAGACCGCGCTGACCCGTGGCGCCTTCGAGTACCAGGGCCAGAAGTGCTCGGCGACCTCCCGCGCGTACATCCCGGCGTCCATCTGGAACTCCGGCTTCAAGGAGGAGTTCGCCGCCGAGATCGAGCACCTCACCATGGGTGACGTCACCGACCTGTCGAACTTCATCGGCGCCGTGATCGACGACCGTGCCTTCGCCAAGAACAAGGCCGCGATCGACCGCGCCAAGGAGGACCCGACCTGCACCATCGTCGCGGGCGGCTCCTACGACGACTCGGTCGGCTACTTCGTCCGCCCGACCGTCGTCGAGTGCTCCGACCCGGACAACGAGGTCTTCCGCACCGAGTACTTCGGTCCGTTCCTCGCCGTGCACGTCTACGAGGACGACAGCTACGACGAGATGCTGACCCAGATGGAGTCGGTGTCCGAGTACGCGCTCACCGGCTCGGTCATCGCCGGCGACCGCGCGGCGGCGGCGTACACGATGGAGAAGCTGCGCTACGCGGCCGGCAACTTCTACATCAACGACAAGTCGACCGGTGCCGTCGTCGGCCAGCAGCCCTTCGGCGGCGGCCGTGCCTCCGGCACCAACGACAAGGCCGGCGCCCCGCAGAACCTGCTGCGCTGGACGCTGACCCGCGCGATCAAGGAGACCCTGGTCGCCCCGACCGACTACTCCTACCCGCACATGGGCTGACCCGCAGCCCACCCGAGCACGGGCCGGGAAGCCTGACCCACGAGCAGGCTTCCCGGCCCGTTCCCATGCGCGGGCGGCCCGGCCGTCCCGTACGGCACCCCGGCCTGACGGCTGCGTTCGGGTGACCCCCCGAACGCACGAAGGGGCAGCTCAGGGCGGTGTCACCCGCTCCGCCGTCTCAGATAGTAGGAAGTCCGAGTAATTGTGCAGACAGAAGCGGGCCGTTCCCCTATTTTTGTAGGAGCCGAACGTCTCGCTCGATCAAGCGAATGGCGGTCGTGAGCCGGGCCCCGTGCAGGCAACCCCTGCGGCACCGCTCCCCGCCCCTTCCGGCGTCTCGCAACCCCCCATTGCCGTACTCCCTGTGTATGCCGAAGGAGTCGATTCCCATGGCCGAGACGACCGTCCGCCGCCGCGTCCGCCACGTGTCCCGGACCAGCGAGTCCGAGCGCAAGAACGCCGCCGCCGCACTCCAGCGCGCCCTCGACCGCCGTGACAACGGCGGCGAGACCGGCCACTGATCCCACCCGGGACCGCCGGTAACACGTGTAACGCCCTTGTACGGGAGCCGTATCCGCACGGAGTACGGCGCGGCCGGGACGCCGTGCCGTACTCCGGGGCGTGCCCGCGCGGACGGCGCGGTACCGGCCCGCCGGGGTCAGCCGCCACGGCGTATCTCGAAGTGGTCGATCCGCGCACCGCTCTGCGCCAGCGCGGACACCCTCAGCCTCGGGGTGGTACCCGCCTCCGCCTCGACCCTGAGGAACGAGAAGCCGGTGTACCGCACCCGCGACCACTCCACGGTCTCCGCCACGTTGTGCTGCCCCTTGGCCCAGTGGAAGCTGCGCACCGCGCCGTGCCGGGTGACGTGCCCCTCGTAGCTGTCCTTGACGCCGGACGGGAACGAGTACAGGTCACGCCCGCCGCCGCCCGCGGTGACGTACACGATCCCGTCCCGCGTCGGGTCGGTCGAGCCGCCGACCGGGACCGCGCGCCCGACCCCGCCGCCCTTCACCGCGTCGGTGCGCTCGTAGACGTGGTTGTGCCCGTTGACGACCAGGTCCACCTGGTATCTGGTGAACAGCGGCAGCCAGGCGGCCCGGATCCCGCCGTCGGAGGCGTGCGAGGACGTCGAGTACGCGCAGTGGTGGAAGAAGACGACCACGAAGTCGACGTCCGGCGTGGTCCGCAACTGCTTCAGCCTCTCCTCCAGCCACTTCGTCTGCCGGCCGCCGCTGTAACCGAGGTTGGCGGGGATCTCGTACGACACGTCGTTGGCGTCCAGCGCCACGAAGCCGACGTTGCCGTAGGTGAAGGAGTACACGCCCGGCGCCCCGCGCGGGTCGAAGCCGTTGTCGGGCAGGGCGAAGCGGGCGTACTGGCCGCCGTAGCCGTCGGGGGAGTACCAGGCCTCCATGTCGTGGTTGCCGGTCGTCACCATCCAGGGGACCGAGCGTGCCACCGGGTCGTTCTGCCGCAGGAACCGGTCCCACTCGCGGGCGTCGTAGCCGTCGGAGGTACGGCCGGAGCCGTTGCCGTCCGCGTAGCAGATGTCACCCGCGTGGAGGTGGAAGGCCGGGTCCTGCTTCAGCAGCGCGTTGTCGGCGGCCTTTCCGGCCTGGCTGACGCCCTGGTCGCCGAAGGCCGTGAACACGAACCGCTCCGGACTCGCGGGCGCGGTCCGGAAGGGGGCGATGGAGGAGCGGTGGCCGGGGGCGGCCGGGTCCCAGCCGTCGTGGCCGACGCCGTAGTAGTACGTCGTCCCCGGGGTCAGGCCGTCCAGGGCCGCGTGGACGTAGTACTGCTCGACCACCGGCCGCACCCCCCGCATCCCGGGCGTGTGCAGGTGCCGGATCTCCGCGGCGACGCGCCGGCCCAGATCGTCCGGGCGTGTGCCGATCCGCACGAACGGCTTCTTCACCGCGAACGGCACCTGCCAGGAGATCCGCATCCGCGTCCTCGGGTCGGCGCCGAAGGCGAGATGGCGGCCGAACGGCACGACGGCCGCCCCGCGCACCGCCGAGGTGTCCGGCGCCGGGGTCGCCGACTTCGTCGCGCACCCGGTGACCAGGCCGGCACCCGCCGTCGTGCCCGCCGTCACCAGCGCGCGGCGGCTCACCAGCCGGCCGCGCAGGTACGCGTACTGCTCGGCCGTGCTCATCCGGGCGGCGAGCCGCGGCGGAATGCCGAAGTCGGGAAGGTCCATGGGAGCAACGTGCCCAGCGCAGGCCAACACCAGCCACACGTACGGGTGAACGCCGGGCTGCGCGACGACCCGCGATGTCCGGATGGCGGACACCGTGTGTCATCCCATGGGACGGGGAGTAGGGTGCCGACATGTCTCGCAGCATCGATCTCGCAGTGATCCCCGGTGACGGCATCGGGCAGGAAGTCGTGGCCGAAGGCCTCAAGGTCCTCTCCGCCGTCCTCCCGGAGGACGTGAAGCTGGAGACCAAGGAGTACGACTTCGGTGCCCAGCGTTATCACGCCACCGGTGAGACCCTCACGGACGCCGACCTCGACGCGCTGAAGAAGCACGACGTCATCCTGCTGGGCGCGATCGGCGACCCCAGCGTCCCCTCCGGTGTCCTGGAGCGCGGCTTCCTGCTCAAGCTCCGCTTCGCCTTCGACCACCACGTCAACCTGCGTCCGTCGAAGCTCCTCCCGGGTGTCGCCACTCCGCTGGCCGGCGACCCGCAGATCGACTTCGTCGTGGTCCGCGAGGGCACCGAGGGCCCGTACACCGGCAACGGCGGCACCATCCGCAAGGGCACCGAGCACGAGGTCGCCACCGAGGTGTCCGTCAACACGGCCTACGGTGTGGAGCGGGTCGTCCGGGACGCCTTCGCCCGCGCCCAGGCCCGCCCGCGCAAGAAGCTCACGCTGGTCCACAAGAACAACGTGCTGACCTTCGCCGGGCACCTGTGGACGGACGTCTTCAACAAGGTGGCCGGGGAGTTCCCCGACGTCACCACGGACTACATCCACGTCGACGCGGCGACCATCTACCTGGTCACCGATCCGGCCCGCTTCGACGTGATCGTCACCGACAACCTCTTCGGCGACATCATCACCGACCTCGCCGCGGCCGTCTCCGGCGGGATCGGCGTCGCCGCCAGCGGGAACATCAACCCCTCCCGCGAGTTCCCCTCGATGTTCGAGCCGGTCCACGGTTCCGCGCCGGACATCGCGGGCCAGGGCAAGGCCGACCCCACGGCCACCGTGCTGTCCGTCGCCCTGCTGCTGCGTCACCTCGGCTACGACGCGGAGGCCGCCCGGATCGAGGAGGCGGTCACCGCCGACCTCACCGAACGCCAGGGCAGGCCCGCCCGCTCCACCTCGGAGATCGGCGACGCCCTCGCCGTACGAGTAGCCGGCTGACCCGCCGCGCCGCCGAACCACTTCGAAAGCCGCCGGGTCGCACAGGCGCCCGGCGGCTTCCCCATGTCTGCCGCCGGGTGCCACCATCAACCCCGGGTCCGCTTTCACCCTGATTCCTTCCGCCCCGGCCCCGCGCGATAATCGAACGCGGAGCCGCGGTACGAGGGAATGCTCGGACGTCCTACCAGTGGACACCGGCGTACGGGCGTGAGCGCGGCCCATCACTACAACCGGTGAAGGATTACCACTCATGACGACGCCCACGATCGAGCTCAAGCCGTCCGCGCATCCGCTCGCCGCCGCCGAGCGCGAGGCGATCCTCGCCAACCCCGGATTCGGCCGCCACTTCACCGACCACATGGTGATGATCAAGTGGACCGAGGGCCGTGGCTGGCACGACGGCCAGCTCGTTCCGTACGCGCCGATCCCCCTCGACCCGGCCACCAACGTCCTGCACTACGCCCAGGAGATCTTCGAGGGACTGAAGGCCTACCGCCGCCCGGACGGCTCGGTGGCCACCTTCCGTCCCGACCAGAACGCCAAGCGCTTCCAGCGCTCCGCCCGCCGCCTCGCCATGCCCGAACTGCCGGTGGAGACCTTCATCGAGGCCTGTGACCTGCTCGTCCAGCAGGACAAGGACTGGGTTCCGGCCCATGGCGGCGAGGAGTCCCTCTACCTGCGCCCCTTCATGATCGCCACTGAGGTCGGTCTGGGCGTCAAGCCGGCCAACGAGTACCTCTTCCTGGTCATCGCCTCCCCGGCCGGCGCGTACTTCCCGGGCGGGGTCCGGCCGGTCTCCATCTGGGCCTCCGAGGACCGGGTGCGCGCCGTCCCCGGCGGCATGGGCGACGCCAAGACCGGCGGCAACTACGCGGCCTCACTGCTCGCCCAGGCCGAGGCCGCCGCCCAGGGCTGCGACCAGGTCTGCTACCTCGACGCGGTCGAGCACAAGTGGGTCGAGGAACTGGGCGGCATGAACCTGTACTTCGTGTACGGAGACAAGATCGTCACGCCGACCCTCAGCGGCTCGATCCTCGAGGGTGTCACGCGTGACTCCCTCCTCACCGTCGCCCGCGACCTCGGCTACGAGTCCGAGGAGGCGAGGGTCTCCATCGAGCAGTGGCAGCGCGACGCGGAGAACGGCACCCTCACCGAGGTCTTCGCCTGCGGCACGGCGGCCGTCATCACCCCGGTCGGCACGGTCAAGCGCAGCGGCGCCGAGTGGCTGCAGTCGGGCGGTGAGCCGGGCGAGGTGACCATGAAGCTCCGTGAGGCCCTCCTCGACATCCAGCGCGGCAAGGTCGTCGACAAGCACGGCTGGATGCACGAGCTCGGCTGACCGGTCCGGCCGTCCGCGCGCCACGCGCCGTCTCCCCCGCGGGGGAGGTGCGCCGGCGGGTGGCGGGACACCCCGGACGCACACGCGATGCCGCACCCCGGCACCGGCCGGGCGCGGCCCTGCCCCCGGACTGCCTCGACGCCGGCCGGTGTGGGGGGCGAGCAGGTCGCCGGCGGGCCCGGGGTCCGGTGCGACCGGCGCGGCGGCCGGGTGCCGGCCGCCGGTTCGGTGCCACGGGACGGACGGACCCGGTCTCAGACGCCGGTGGGGCTGGGACGCACCGCCGCGCGGGCGTCGTCCTCGGCGGCCGGCCGGGTCGGGCCGGCCGGGCGTGCGGGCAGCAGCAGGTAGAGCGCGCCGCCCACCAGGCCCGACAGCAGGAAGCTGCAGTCCACCCCGCCGGTCAGCGACAGCAGCGGTCCCTCGTACGACGGGAGGGAGACCGCCAGCAGGCCCACGCCCGCGCCCACGGCCCAGGAGAACGTGGCCCGGACGTTCCAGCCGGCCCGGTACCAGTAGATCCCGCCGTGCGACCGGCGGTTGAAGACCTGGAGCGCGTCGGCGTCGTAGACCCCGCGGCAGCGGCGGAAGCCGATCAGGGTGATGACCGCCCAGGGGGTGCCGATCGCCGTCAGCAGGAGCACGAAGGACGTCATCGCGGACTGCGCGTTCCAGGCGTAGTGGCCGACGAGGACGCAGGCCGTGGCGACGATCGCGACCGTGTAGGTGGCGCGGGCCCTGGACGCGCGGGGCAGGATCGCGTCCAGGTCCAGGCCCATCGAGTACAGCATCAGGCCCGCGTTGCCGACCGAGCCCGCCGAGGCGGAGAGCAGGAGCGGGATCAGGTACCAGGCGGGGGAGGCGGACACCAGCGGGCCCGCGTAGTCCGTCGCCGACCGTGCCGCGTACGCGGTGAAGGTGCCGAACAGCTGCGGCACCAGCAGGCCCAGGAGCAGCCCCAGCCAGGTCCCGTGCAGGACCCGGCGGGAGGAGTGGCGGGCGGGGGAGATGTAGCGGGTGTAGTCGCCGAGCAGGGTGATGAAGGCGACCGGCCCGGAGAGCCCCGCCGCGACCGCCGCCAGGCACCACGTCGGCCAGAAGCCGCCGAGCAGACAGCCGCCCGCGTCCGGCAGCGGCGAGGTGGTGAAGTGCGGCGCGTACGCGATGATCCCGAGGATCAGCAGGGCGGTCATGCCGACGGCGAGCACCTTGGACATGGCGAGCAGGACCCGGTAGCCGTAGACCGCGCCCGCCACGGTCGCCGCCGCGAGCACTCCGTAGACCACGGCGTACGCCACCCCGTCGGCCGGCAGCCCGAACAGCCGGTTCAGCACGCCCACCATCACGTCGCCGCCGATCCACACGGTCAGCGCGGTGTAGCCGAGGGCCAGCAGCAGGCCCACCACCGAGCCGACCAGCCGCCCGCGCACCCCGAACTGGGCGCCGGAGGAGGTGGACAGGTTGGTGCCGGTACGCAGTGAGACCAGGGCCAGCGGAGCCGTGAACGCCGTGCCGGCCACCGTGCCCGCCACGATCGCGCTCACCGACGCCCACCAGCCGAGCCCGAAGGACGGCGGCAGCCAGCCGAAGATGATCACGCCGAGGCAGAGGTTGGAGCCGAGCAGGATCGAGACCAGGTCCTTGGGACCGCTGGTGCGTTCACCGTCCGGGATGGTGTCGACTCCGCGCTGTTCGATCGGCATGGCTGGTCTCCTTCGACGGCCGCCCGAGAGTTAGAGCGACGTTCAATGTGGGTGACCTTGGTGTTGATGTCAACGGTTCCCTTCTTGCAACGGTGCATTTAGAGTGTTGCTCCAAGCTGAGCACGCCAAGAGGAAGCGAAGGAGGTACCGGGACGTGCGACTGACCCCCACGGAACGCGACCGGCTGCTGCTCTTCGGAGCCGCCGAGCTGGCCCGGGCCCGCCGCGCCCGGGGCCTCAGGCTCAACGTGCCGGAGGCCACCGCGCTGATCGCGGACACCGTCTGCGAGGCGGCCCGGGACGGCAGGCGGCTCGCCGAGGCCGTCGAGGCCGCCCGCTCCGTCCTCGGCCCGGCCGACGTGCTGCCCGGCGTCGCCGACGTCGTCACCGAGGTGCACGTCGAGGCCGTCTTCGACGACGGCTCACGGCTCGCGGTGGTCACCGACCCGATCGGGGGCGGCGGGCTGGGCGAGGCGGGGCCGGGCGCACTGCTCCCGGGTCCCGGCCACACCGACGCGGAGGCGGTCCTGCGGCTGACCGTGACCAACACCGCGACCGTCCCCGTCTCCGTCACCTCCCACTTCCACTTCTTCGAGACCAATCCGCGCCTCGACTTCGACCGCGCCGCCGCCTACGGCCTGCGGCTCGCCGTACCCGCCGGGTCCTCCGTCCGCTTCGGGCCGGGGGAGTCGCTGGAGGTCGGCTTGGTGCCGATCGGCGGCGCCCGGGTCGCCATCGGCTTCGCCGGGCTGGTCGACGGGCCGCTGGACGCGCCCGGCGCCCGCGAGGAGGCGCTGCGCCGCGCGGCCGCCTGTGGCTACCTGGGTACCGGCGCCGTTCACGGCATCCGCGACGAGGAGGCAGGCCGATGAGCCGTCCCGGAGGCCACCCGGCCGAGGCCCGCCGCCTCACGCCGTACGAGTACGCGGCCACCCACGGCCCCCGTGCCGGCGACCGGATCCGCCTCGGGGACTCGGGGCTGGTGATCCGCGTGGAGGACGACTCCCAGCGCTACGGCGACGAGTTCCTGGCCGGCTTCGGCAAGACCGCCCGCGACGGACTGCACCTGAAGGCCGCCGCGGTCCGCGAGACCTGCGACGTCGTCATCAGCAACGTCGTCGTCATCGACGCCGTGCAGGGCATCCGGAAGGTGTCCATCGGCATCCGCGAGGGGCGGATCCGCGCGATCGGACGGGCCGGGAACCCCGACACCCTCGACGGCGTCGACGTCGTGGTCGGCACCGGCACCTCGATCGTCTCCGGCGAGGGCCTGATCGCCACCGCCGGGGCCGTCGACACCCACGTGCACCTGTTGTCGCCGCGCATCATGGAGGCCTCGCTGGCCTCCGGCGTGACCACGATCATCGGGCAGGAGTTCGGCCCGGTGTGGGGCGTCGGCGTCAACTCGCCCTGGGCGCTGAAGCACGCGTTCGGCGCCTTCGACGCCTGGCCGGTCAACATCGGCTTCCTCGGACGGGGTTCGTCCTCGCACGCGGCCCCGCTGGTCGAGGCGCTGGCCGAGGGCGGCGCCTCCGGCTTCAAGGTGCACGAGGACATGGGCGCCCACACCCGGGCGCTGGACACGGCCCTGCGCGTCGCCGAGGAACACGACGTCCAGGTGGCCCTGCACAGCGACGGACTGAACGAGTGCCTGTCGGTGGAGGACACCCTCAGGGTGCTGGAGGGCCGCACCATCCACGCCTTCCACATCGAGGGCTGCGGCGGCGGACACGTGCCCAACGTCCTGAAGATGGCCGGTGTCCCCAACGTCATCGGCTCCTCCACCAACCCCACCCTGCCCTTCGGCCGGGACGCGGTCGCCGAGCACTACGGGATGATCGTCTCCGTCCACGACCTGAAGACCGACCTGCCCGGCGACGCCGCCATGGCCCGCGACCGCATCCGCGCCGGGACCATGGGCGCCGAGGACGTGCTGCACGACCTGGGCGCGATCGGCATCACCTCGTCCGACGCGCAGGGCATGGGCCGGGCCGGGGAGACCGTCCGCCGCACCTTCGCCATGGCCGGCAAGATGAAGGCCGAGCTCGGCGCGCCCGACGACGGCCACGACAACGAGCGCGTGCTGCGGTACATGGCCAAGCTGACCATCAACCCGGCGATCGCCCACGGCCTCGCGCACGAGGTCGGCTCCATCGAGGCCGGCAAGCTGGCCGACATCGTCCTGTGGTCGCCCGAGTACTTCGGGGCCAAGCCGCAGCTGGTCCTCAAGTCCGGCTTCCCGGCGTACGGCGTGACCGGCGACCCGAACGCGGCCACCGACACCTGCGAACCCCTCGTCCTGGGACCGCAGTTCGGGGCCCACGGAGCGACCCCCGCGGAGATCTCGGTGGCCTTCGTCGCCCAGGCGGCCCTCGACCAGGGCAACGACACGATGCCCACCCGGCGCCGCCGGGTCGCGGTCCGCGGCACCCGTGGCATCGGCCCCGCCGACCTGCGGCTCAACTCCCGTACCGGAGCGGTCGACGTCGACCAGCGCACCGGGCTGGTCACCCTCGACGGCGAGCCGCTGCGCTCGGAGCCCGCCGGCTCCGTCTCCCTCAACCGCCTCTACTTCCTCTAGATTTCACAGCCCGTGAAGGACCCCCACATGGACCCGCGCATGAGCACTCCCGCCTCCGACGGCTTCCGGATGCCCGCCGAGTGGACCCCGCACGAGCGCACCTGGATGGCGTGGCCGGGCCCCAACCCCACCTTCGACGACCCGGACGGCCTGCGCGCCTCCCGGATGGCCTGGGCCTCGGTGGCCCGCGCGATCCTGCGCTTCGAACCGGTGACGGTGGTGTGCGGCCCGGGCCAGTCGGCGGACGCCCAGACCCTGCTCGGCCCGGGCGTCGACACCGTGGAGCGCGAGCTGGACGACGCCTGGATGCGGGACATCGGGCCCACGTTCCTCAGTAACGGGCGTGAACTGGCCGCCGTGGACTGGACGTTCAACGGCTGGGGAGCCCAGCACTGGGCCCGCTGGGAGCACGACGCGAAGATCGCCGCGTACGTCTCGGACCTCGCGGGCGCCAAGACGTACGCCTCGAAGCTGGTGAACGAGGGCGGTGCGATCCACGTCGACGGCGAGGGCACCGTGCTGCTGACCGAGACCGTGCAGCTGGGCCCCGAGCGGAACCCGGACCGGACCCGGGAGGAGGTCGAGGCGGAGATCCACGCGATGCTCGGCACCCGCAAGGCCGTCTGGCTGCCCCGCGGTCTCACCGGCGACTACCCCCCCTACGGCTTCGGCACCCTCGGGCACGTCGACATCGTCGCCGCCTTCGCCCGCCCGGGTGTGGTCGTCGCCCACCACCAGCCGGACCCGGCGCACCCCGACCACGAGGTGACCCGGGAGGTCATCGGCCTGCTCAGGTCCCAGACCGACGCGCGCGGCCGGGCGCTGGAGGTCGTCGAGGTCCCGGCCCCGACCGTCCTGGAGGCCGACGGCCACTGGGCCGACTACTCCTACATCAACCACTACCTCTGCAACGGCGGGGTCGTGCTCTGCGGCTTCGACGACCCGCGCGACGAGGTGGCCGCCGGGATCTTCCGCCGGCTCTTCCCCGAGCGGACGGTCACCCTGGTGGACGCCCGTACGATCTTCTCCGGCGGTGGCGGCATCCACTGCATCACCCAGCAGCAGCCGAAGATCTAGTACGACGAGGAGCAGCTACATGGCCGGTGGGCGCAGACAGGCCCCGCCCCGCGAGGACGTACTCGCCGCGGCCATGGACATGATCGCCGATCGCGGTCTGGAGAAGCTCACCATGGCGGCGCTCGGCCACCAGGTCGGCATGAGCAGCGGCCATCTCCTCTACTACTTCCGCTCCAAGGACGAACTGCTGCTGCAGACCCTGGAGTGGAGCGAGGGCCGGCTGGGCGCCGAGCGCGGCCGGCTGCTCACCCGCCGCGGCACCGCCCGCGAGCGCCTGGACGCCTACGTCGACCTGTACGTCCCCGTCGGTCACCGTGACCCGCACTGGACGCTCTGGCTGGAGGTCTGGAACCGCTCGCAGAACGCCGACGAGGCGGCCCGCGACCGCCAGGCCGCCATCGAGGGCGCCTGGCACCGCGACCTGGTGGCGCTGCTCGCGGAGGGCATCTCACGCGGCGAGTTCCGGCGCGTGGATCCCGACCGGTTCGCCGCACGGCTGCGTTCCCTGCTCGACGGCTTCTCCATCCACGTGGCGATCGGCCTGCGCGGCACGGACCGGGCGCAGGTTCTCGGCCATGTGCGCGAGTTCCTGGACGCGGATCTCCTCGCGGACAGGTGACATCCCGCCGTCCCGGGAAGGCAGGGCCCATGGGACGACATCACTGGAAGAAGATCTGGGTCGGTTCGGCGGGCAACATGGTCGAGTGGTTCGACTGGTTCGTGTACGCGAGCTTCGCCACCTACTTCGCCGGGGCGTTCTTTCCCAGCGGCGATCCCACCGCTCAGCTGATGAACACCGCCGGCATCTTCGCCGTCGGGTTCTTCATGCGCCCGGTGGGCGGGTGGCTCCTCGGCCGGGTCGGCGACCGCAGCGGCCGTAAGGCCGCTCTGACCCTCACCGTCACCCTCATGTCGGTGTCCGCGCTGCTGATCGCCGTCGCCCCGACCTACGGCGTGGCCGGCTACGGCGGAGCCTTCGTCCTGCTCGTCGCCCGCCTGCTGCAGGGCCTTTCGGTGGGCGGCGAGTACGCGGCCAGCGCCACCTACCTCACCGAGGCCGCCGACCCGCGCCGGCGCGGCTTCGCCTCCAGCTTCCAGTACGTGTCGATGACTCTCGGCCAGATCGCCGGCCTCGGCCTGCTGATCATCCTTCAGCACACCCTGTCCGACGCGGCGCTGCACGACTACGGCTGGCGCATCCCCTTCGTCGTCGGCGCGCTCGGTGCCGCCGTGGTCTTCTATCTGCGCCGGACCATGCTGGAGACCGAGGTCTACGCGCAGGACGCCTCGGACACCGCCGAGCGCGGCACCCTGCGCGCGCTGTGGCAGCACCGGCGGGAGGCGTTCCTGGTCGTCGCGCTGACCATGGGCGGCACGGTCGCCTACTACACGTACACGACCTACCTCACGAAGTACCTCTCCAACTCCGCGGGCCTGTCCAAGGAGACCGCGACCCTGGTCTCCTTCACCGCGCTGACCGTCTTCGCCTGCCTCCAGCCGCTCGCCGGCGCCCTCTCCGACCGCATCGGCCGCCGCCCGCTGCTGATCACCTTCGCGGTCGGTTCCACCGTCCTCACCGTGCCGGTCCTGTCCCTCCTCAAACACGCGAACGGATACTGGCCCGCCCTCGGCCTCTCCCTCCTCGCCCTCGTCGTGGTCACCGGCTACACCTCGATCAACGCCTGCGTGAAGGCCGAGCTCTTCCCGACCGGTGTCCGTGCCCTGGGCGTGGCCCTGCCCTACGCCCTCGCCAACGCCCTGTTCGGCGGAACGGCGGAGTACGTCGCCCTGTGGTTCAAGAACGCCGGGATCGAGTCCGGCTTCTTCTGGTACGTGGCGGGCTGTGCCGCCGTATCCCTTGTGGTGTACGTCACCATGCGGGAGACGAAGGACCTGGATCTGGCCCGGATGAGGTCCCGGGAGTCATCCACTGTGACGACCGCATCCTGAGACGGTCGGTGAGCCCGGGGCGGGGTTGTGCCAGACTTCCCCCGTGCTCTCGTTCGCCATGATTATTGGCAGCAGGCGCGCCGGTCCGCAGTGACCACCACGTACGACCAGGTACGGGTGGCCATCGTCGTCCTCGACCCGCGCGCAGACCTCTCGCACCCGCGAGGGGTTTTTTCGTTTTCCGGCCCACCTTCAGCCGGAAGGCCAGCGCGAGGGACCATGGAGGGACGGTGGAGCCGGTCATTCCGGTACGACCGAGATTCGACATCAGGAGCCTAGAGACCATGACCGAGACGGCAACCGGCGAGCTGGACGACTCGTTCCACGTCTTCGACACCACGCTGCGCGACGGTGCGCAGCGCGAGGGCATCAACCTCACCGTCGCGGACAAGCTGGCCATCGCACGGCACCTGGACGACTTCGGCGTGGGCTTCATCGAGGGCGGCTGGCCGGGCGCCAACCCCCGGGACACCGAGTTCTTCGCCCGCGCCCGGCAGGAGATCGACTTCAAGCACGCCCAACTGGTCGCCTTCGGCTCCACCCGCCGGGCGAACGCCAAGGCGTCGGAGGACCCCCAGGTCAGGGCATTGCTGGAGTCCGGAGCCCCGGTGATCACCCTGGTCGCCAAGTCGCACGACCGCCATGTCGAACTGGCGCTGCGCACCACCCTGGACGAGAACCTGGAGATGGTCCGCGACACGGTGTCCTTCCTGAAGGACCAGGGCCGCCGGGTCTTCGTCGACTGCGAGCACTTCTTCGACGGCTACCGCGCCGACCCCGAGTACGCGAAGGCGGTCGTGCGGGCCGCCTCCGAGGCGGGTGCCGACGTGGTCATCCTCTGCGACACCAACGGCGGCATGCTCCCCGCCCAGGTCAACGCCGTGGTCTCCACCGTCCTGGCCGACACCGGCGCCCGGCTCGGCATCCACGCCCAGGACGACACCGGCTGCGCGGTCGCCAACACCCTCGCCGCCGTCGACGCCGGCGCCACCCACGTCCAGTGCACGGCCAACGGCTACGGCGAGCGCGTCGGCAACGCCAACCTCTTCCCGGTGGTCGCCGCCCTGGAGCTGAAGTACGGCCAGAAGGTCCTCCCCGACGGCCGGCTGCGCGAGATGACCCGCATCTCCCACGCGATCGCCGAGGTCGTCAACCTCACGCCCTCCACCCACCAGCCCTACGTCGGTGTCTCGGCCTTCGCGCACAAGGCCGGCCTGCACGCCTCCGCGATCAAGGTCGACCCGGACCTGTACCAGCACATCGACCCCGAACGGGTCGGCAACACCATGCGCATGCTGGTCTCCGACATGGCGGGCCGCGCCTCCGTCGAGCTCAAGGGCAAGGAACTCGGCATCGACCTCGGGGGCGACCGCGAACTGGTCGGCCGGGTGGTGGAGCGGGTGAAGGAGTACGAGCTCAAGGGCTACACCTTCGAGGCCGCCGACGCCTCCTTCGAACTCCTGCTGCGTGCCGAGGTGGAGGGCAGGCGGCGCAGCTACTTCCGCGTCGAGTCCTGGCGGGCCATCGTCGAGGACCGCCCCGACGGCACCCACGCCAACGAGGCCACGGTCAAGCTCTGGGCCAAGAGCGAGCGGATCGTCGCCACTGCGGAGGGCAACGGACCGGTCAACGCCCTGGACCGGGCGCTGCGTGTCGGCCTCGAAAAGATCTACCCCCAGCTGGCCAAGCTCGACCTGGTCGACTACAAGGTCCGCATCCTGGAGGGCAAGCACGGCACCCAGTCCACGACCCGGGTCCTGATCTCCACGTCCGACGGCACCGGTGAGTGGTCGACGGTGGGCGTCGCGGAGAACGTCATCGCCGCCTCCTGGCAGGCCCTGGAGGACGCGTACACCTACGGTCTGCTGCGGGCGGGCGTGGAGCCGGCGGAGTAGCGGCGGCAGGGGAAAGCCGGGGGCTGGGCTCACAGCCCCCGGCTCGTTCCGCGGCACCGCCCTACCGGCCGTACCCCTCTATTGCAGGCGCCACTTCTGGTTCGCGGCGCCCGTGCACGTCCAGATCTGGGCGCGGGCCCCGTTCGCCGACGAGTTGTCCGTGACATCCAGGCACTTGTCGGCCGCCGCGTTCACCACGTCACCCGTGGCGGCGTTGTACGACCACTGCTGCGCGCCGGTGCCGTTGCAGTCGTACAACTGCACCTTCGCGCCGTTCGCCGTGGAGGCCGAGGTCACGTCGAGGCACTTGCCGAGCGCGCGGACCGAGCCGTCGGACTGCACGGTCCACTGCTGGGCGGTGGAGCCGTTGCAGTCGTAGAGCTGCACGGCCGTGCCGTTGGCGCTCGAACCGCCCGCCACGTCCAGGCACTTGCTCGCGAGCCCCACGAAGGCGCCGCTCTGGCCGCCGCCGCCCGACTGGGTGCCGGACCAGGTGAAGGTCGCCGAGGTCTTGCCGGGCAGCGAGTAGGTGGCGTGCTGGCCGCCCCAGTTGACGGTGACGGTCTTGGCCGCGGAGGCGTCGTTGTAGGCGATCAGCGCCTTGGAGCCGTCCGGGTTGCGCCAGGCCACGTTCGGCACGGCGGTGGACGCGGTGGAGGCGATCCGCTGCGCGCCCGGCCGGACGAACTTGGTCAGGTGTCCCATCGTGTAGTACTCGACCGTGTAGTCGACGGTCCCGCTCGCGCCGTCCCCGTCGTGCACGGTGATCAGCCCGGTGCAGGTGCCGCAGCCGCCGTTGTGCGGGCCCATGTTCTGGTCCACGGCCAGCGACCACTTGGTCACCGACTTCGCCCAGTTGCGGGTGTAGTCGATGATGTTGTTCATGTCCTCGCGCTGCTGGTTGGCGATCCAGGTGCCGCCGGAGTGCTCGGTGCCGAAGGCGTCGAGGTCCGGGTACTGGTTGTGCACGGTGGTCTGCTTGTTGATGTCGCCGCCGTACCCGTGCCAGGCGATCCCGCCGAAGTTCGGGTGGTTGCGGATCGCCGCGTCGTTGACGCTCGCGGCCGCGTAGGAGTCGTACACGTCCCAGTTCCAGTCGTGCGCCAGGACCTTGGTGGAGAGCCCGGCGGCCTGGAGCTTCGGCAGCAGCTCGCTCCCCAGGAAGTACTGCAGGCCCGAGGCGTTCCAGCTCATCGACGGATAGCCGGAGCAGCAGGTCGGCTCGTTCTGCGGGGTGACGTAGGAGACCTTCACGCCCTGCGCCTGGTAGGCCTGGAGGTACTTCACGAAGTACGAGGCGTAGGCCCCGTAGTCCTCCGACTTCAGCCAGCCCCCGTTGAGCGAGCCGCTGTCCTTCATCCAGGCCGGCGCCGTCCATGGCGAGGCCATGACAGTCAGAGAGGGGTTCAGCTGGAGCGCCTGCTTGGTGAGCGGGACGACGTCCGCGAGGTCGTGGGAGAGGGAGAAGCTGTTGAGGTTCGGGTCGGTCTGCCCGGCGGGTATGTCGTCGTACGTGTACCCGTACCGTGCCAGGTCCGAGGCGCCCATCGGATTGCGCAGGAACGACAGCCCGATCCCGTCCGTGGGGGAGAACAGCTTCTTCATGGTGGCGTCCCGGGTGGCCGGGGACAGCGCCCCGCTGCTGTTCATCAGCCAGGCCGCGGTGTCGGTGAAGGACGCGCCGCCACCGGTGAAGGTCTGGTAGCGGGTGTTCTCGTCGACGGTGATGTTCTCGCCGCTGCCGCCGCTCCCGGACTGGAACGCGAACGGCGTCTGCGCCTGGAGACCGCGGGTGACGTGGCGGCCGCCGGAGTCGTCGGTGGTCGTGAGGTACGCCGTGACCTGCTCACCGGCCGCGTGCGCGGACGGCACGACCGCGCTGAGGCCGGCCACGGTGAGCAGTCCGGCCAAGAGCAGCCGGACCGTGTGGGGGGTGGTTCTCATGGACACATCGCCCTTCCTGACGGGACGTCTTGACGGGGGTGCGAGCCGTTAGTTAACTCACGTCGTGATCTAAGCCATGAGTGAACTGTGAGAGCCCCGAGTGAACCAGAGAGTCGAGGGAAGGTCTATGCCAAGAGCCGCCCTGCTCGTGTCCACCGCCCTACTCGCAGCCCTGATGCCCCTGTCGGCGGCCCGCGCCGCCGACGACCCCGCACCCACTCCCGTCGACCGCTTCGAGGGCGAGGTCCCCTTCGCCTCCCAGCCCGCCGAGGGCATCTTCACCTGGGGAGGCGACAGCGACGACCCGCCCGCCCTACAGCTCGCCGACCGGGCCGATGCCCCCGAGGGTGCCAAGGTGCTCTCCGGGACCTACGGCATCAGCGGGTACGGCGGCTTCACCCATGACTTCGCCGCCACCGGACCCGCCCACGACTGGTCCGCCCACAAGGGCATCCGCTTCTGGTGGGACGGCCAGGACAACGGCAAGAAGATCGCGTTCGAGATCAAGGACGGCGGCGCCGACGGCGAGGCCTCCGAGCTGTGGACGACGTCCTTCACCGACGACTTCACCGGCTGGAAGCAGATCGAGATCCCCTTCGCCGACTTCGTCTACCGCACGGACTACCAGCCCGTCGGCGGCATCGACCACGTCCTCGGCCTGGACCGGATGTGGGGCTACGCGCTCACCCTCCCGGTCGGGCTCCAGGGTCACTTCGCCATGGACGACGTGGAGTTGTACGGCAAGGCCGACCAGTCCCTGCGCGCCTCCGTCTCCACGGACGCGGCCGTCTACCCGGTGCGGGAGGGCCGCACGGCCACGGTGAAGGTCTCCGTGGGCACCACCGGCTCCGCCCCGCTGGACGAGCCGGTCACGGTCTCCTACGAGACAGCCGGTGGCACCGCCACCTCCGGCAAGGACTACTCCCCGGTCTCCGGCACCCTCACCTTCCCGGCCGGCACGGTCTCCGGCGCCACGCAGACCGTCAGGGTGCGCACACTGGACGACCGGTCCGCCGAATCGGCCGAGACCATCCCGCTGAAGCTCACCGTGACCGGCGCCAAGGCCCCCGCCGAGACCCCGCAGGTCGTCGTCGACGCGCACGGACTCCCCTATCTGGACAGCAAGTTGCCCGTGAAGAAGCGGGTCGCCGACCTGCTCTCCCGGATGTCCCTGGCCGAGAAGGTCGGCCAGATGACCCAGGCCGAGCGCGGCGCGGTGGGCACCGGCGGTGACGTCGCCGCCTACGACCTCGGCTCGCTGCTCTCCGGCGGCGGCTCGACCCCCACGCCCAACACCGCCGAGGCCTGGGCGAAGATGATCGACGGCTTCCAGCTGCGCGCGCAGGCGACCAGGTTCCAGATCCCGCTGATCTACGGCGTGGACGCGGTGCACGGTCACAACAACCTGGCCGGCGCCACGATCATGCCGCACAACATCGGCATCGGCGCGACCCGCGATGCCGCCCTCGCCGAGGACACCGGCGCGGTGACCGCCGCGGAGGTCCGTGCCACCGGCGTCCCGTGGGACTTCGCCCCCTGCCTCTGTGTCACCCGCGACGAGCGCTGGGGCCGCTCCTACGAGTCCTTCGGTGAGGACCCCGCCCTGGTGAAGTCCATGGAGACCATGATCCAGGGCCTCCAGGGGCGTGCGGACGGACGGGACCTCAAGGACGACGACAAGGTCCTGGCCACCGCGAAGCACTTCGTCGGCGACGGCGGCACCGAGTACGGCTCCTCCACGACCGGTTCGTACACGATCGACCAGGGCGTCACCAAGGTCACCCGGCAGCAGTTGGAGGCCGTCCACCTCGCGCCGTACCAGACCGCGGTCGACCGCGGCATCGGCACGGTCATGCCGTCGTACTCCTCGCTCGACATCGCGGGCGACGGCCTCGGTCCGGTGAAGATGCACGCCCGCGCCGACATGATCAACGGTGTGCTCAAGGGCCGGATGGGCTTCGACGGCTTCGTGATCAGCGACTGGAACGCCATCGACCAGCTCCCCGGCGACTATCCGGCCCATGTCGGCACGGCCGTCAACGCGGGCGTCGACATGATGATGGTTCCCTACAGCTACCAGGACTTCACCAGGACCCTGACCGACGAGGTGAACGCCGGCCGGGTCAGCGTGAAGCGGATCGACGACGCGGTCTCCCGGATCCTCACCCAGAAGGTCAAGCTGGGGCTGTTCGAGCACCCGTACGCCGACACCAGCGGCGCCTCCAAGATCGGCTCCGCCAAGCACCGGGCGGTGGCGCGGCAGGCGGCCGCCGAGTCGCAGGTCCTGCTGAAGAACTCCGGCGGCGTCCTGCCCCTGAGGAAGTCGCAGAAGGTGTACGTCGCCGGGTCCAACGCCGACGACCTGGGCAACCAGACCGGCGGCTGGACCATCACCTGGCAGGGCCAGTCCGGTACCCACACCACGGGCACGACCGTCCTCCAGGGCATGAGGAACGCCGGGGGAGACGTCACCTACTCCAAGGACGCCTCGGCACCGACCAGCGGCTACGACGTCGGTGTGGTCGTCGTCGGTGAGACCCCCTACGCCGAGGGCGTCGGGGACGTCGGCAACGGCAACGACCTGGCGCTGACCCCGGCGGATCAGGCCGCCGTGGACAAGGTGTGCGCGGCCATGAAGTGCGCGGTGCTGATCGTCTCCGGGCGCCCGCAGCTGATCGGCGACCGGCTCGGCGAGATCGACGCCCTGGTGGCGTCCTGGCTGCCGGGCACCGAGGGCGACGGCGTGGCCGACGTGCTCTACGGGAAGAAGGCGTTCACCGGCCAGCTGCCGGTCACCTGGCCGAAGTCCGAGGCCCAGCTGCCGATCAACGTCGGCGACGCCTCGTACGACCCGCAGTACCCCTACGGCTGGGGCCTGACGACCCTGACCAAGCCGTCGAAGGGCGGCGAGGCCACCCTGCGGTCGCTCGGCGTCGCGGCGAAGGCCGCGGAACGGACGGGCGCGGACGCGGCCGGCCGGAAACTGGTCACCAAGGCGCGGCTGCTGGTGCAGGCCGAGATCGGGCAGTCGATCACGGCGGCGGTCTCGAAGCCCTTCGCCGACGCCGACCACCTGCTGCTGACCGGCAGGTACGCGGCGGCGGTGGAGAAGCTGAGGGAGGCGTACGAAGCAGCATAAGAAATGACTGGTTATGGGAGGCTTCGGGTAAATTGCGAAACATGAAGGCCGTGCTGCGGACCCGAACCCGAGGCCTCCCAGGCCTGCTGCTGGCCCTGCTGGTGATCGCCCTCACGGCGTTCGCCCCGCAGGCCACGGCGGCCACCGGTGTCTCGACGATCGCCGCCGCCCTCCGCAAGAGCCCGGTGTACGTCGACCCGGCGGCCGCCGCCCAGCTCTCCACGGCCGAGGCCGACACCCTGGCCCGGCAGATCAAGGACGCGGACAAACCCCTGTTCATCGCCGTCCTGCCGGCCGGCTACCCCACCAAGGACCTGTTCACGGACCTGCGCACCGCCACCGGCGTCACGGGCCTGTACGCGGTCCGGCTCGGTGACCGCTTCGACGCCCGCGCCGACTCCTCGGTGCTGCCCCGGACGGCCGTGCAGAACCTGGTCACCAGCGTCCAGGGCGAGAGTGCGAACACGCAGCTGCGCGACTTCACCGACCGCGCCCTGGCCAACCTCGGCGGCAAGGCCCCCGCGTCCTGGGGCGGCGGTGCGGACGGCTCCGGCGTCTCCGGCGCGGCGCTGATCACGATCGGCGCGGTCGTCGTGGCCGGCGGGGCGGGCGCCTACGCCCTGGTCCGCCGCAACCGCCGGCGTCACGAGGAGGAGCAGCGGGCCGCCCTGGACCGGCTCCGGGTGGTCGTGGACGAGGACATCACCGCCTTCGGAGAGGAGCTGGACCGGCTCGACTTCCAGCCGGGCGAGCCGGGCGCCGACGACGCCATGCGCGCGGACTACGAGCGCGCGCTCAACGCCTACGACCAGGCCAAGCAGTACATGGCGGACGCCCGGCGACCGGAGGACGTCCGCGCGGTCACCCAGGCCCTGGAGGACGGCCGCTTCTCCCTGGCGCAGCTGGCCGCCCGGCGCGAGGGCCGCCCGCTCCCGGAGCGCCGGCCGCCCTGCTTCTTCGACCCCCGGCACGGTCCGTCGGTCACGGACGCCACCTGGACCCCGGCCGGCGGCTCGCCCCGAGAGGTCCCGGTCTGCGCGGCCGACGCCACCCGGCTGGCCGACGGCCACGACCCGGCGATCCGCGAGGTCGACACCGACCACGGCCGCCGCCCCTACTGGGAGGCGGGCCCGGCCTACGGCCCCTGGGCGGGCGGCTACTTCGGCGGAGGCCTCCTGCCCGGGCTCCTCATCGGCACCGCCCTGGGCGGCTGGATGTCGGCCCCCGCCTACGCGGCGGACTACGGCACCGGATACGGCGACTTCCAGACCGGCGGCTACCAGGGCGGCGACCTGTCGGGCGCGGACTTCGACCCCGGGGACTTCGGTGACTTCGGCGGTGGCGGCGACTTCGGCGGCGGGGGCGGCGACAGCGGCGACTTCGGCGGCGGTTTCTGAACGTAGGGGGTACGGACCCGGCGCGCGGCGGCCCCGGGCCCGTACCCATGGCTGTTCTACGCGGTGCACGGGGCGTGCGGGGGGTGATTCAGAGCGTCGCCGCCGCGGCGGCGATGGCGGAGGCGAAGGTCGAGACCTCCGAGTAGACGCCGGGGGCGTTGGCCCGGGCGCAGCCGATGCCCCAGCTGACTATGCCGACCTGGATCCACGCGCCGGCGTTGTCCTTGCGGAACATGGGGCCGCCGGAGTCGCCCTGGCAGGTGTCGACGCCGCCCGCCGCGTAGCCGGCGCAGATCTCGTCGCTCGCGACCAGGCCGCTGTAGCCGCTGTAGGAGCGGCAGGTGGCGTCGCTGACGAACGGCACGGTCGCCTTGAGGAGGTAACGCTGCTGGGCGCCGCCCTCGGTGGCCGAGCCCCAGCCGGCGATGGTGAAGGTGCCGGTGTTGTACGTCGTGGTGGTGGTGATGGGCAGCGTCGTCAGGTTGACGGGCGAGGCGAGCTTGATGAGCGCCCAGTCCTTGCCGTTGCCGTTGTAGCCGGGGGCCCGGTAGACGTAGGTGGACCTGACCTGGACCCGGCCGGTGGTCGACTGGAGGTCCACGGCACCGGCGGTGGCCGTGATGCTGGTGTTGGCGCCGGTGCGGCTCACGCAGTGGGCGGCGGTGAGCACGATCTGCGGGGTGTAGAGCGCGCCGCCGCAGCCCATGGAGAGCCGGACCATGAACGGGAACTCGCCCTGTGTGGCCCGGGTCCCGCCGACCACGGGTGCCGGGGCGGCCTGCGCGGCGGAGACGGGCTGAAGGCTGACGACCGCGAGGACGGCCGCACCGGCGACCGCGCATCTCCTGAGCACCTTGAGGAGGTTCTTCAACGTGGTACCTTCCGTGGGGAGTGGTGACGTGTGCATGTCAACAAGGAAGGTTGCGAGCCGTAAAGGAATACCCATGTGCTGGCATGCGCTCGTCAAATTCGGTTGCTGGATTATGGGAACGCCGTGGGCGTTCACACAAGGGGTCCGATCCGGCCAGTGCCCGGCCCGTGATCCGGTCGTGGCACAGCACTTGACGCGGCGTGCTTGCGGCGGAAGCCCCCTGCGCAGGCTGGACAGCCTCACAGCCTCACAGCCTCACAGCCTCACAGCCTCCGGCCCTCGGTCGACGTGCGCCGGGTGGCGGAGCCGACCCCCTGTCGGCTGCATGCGTCCCGCAGGTCTTGCGGAGGTGGCCGCCGCCCGGGCGCCTTCGACGCCCGGGGGCGGGCGGACGGGTACCAGGTGATCCTCGGGCTGGTCACGGCCCGCACCGGAAGGGCCCGGCCGCCGGTCCGGCGGCCGCCCTGGCCGGCCGGCCACGGACACGACCGCGCGCCCGGCCTCCGTGCGGGAAAGGGGAGGGCGGGCGCTACGGACGGAGGGGAGCGGAGGCCGCGGGCGAGACCGCGGGTCCGCGCCGCCGGGTCACGCGTTCTTGATCGCGGAGATGTCGAAGTTCAGCTTGATCTTGTCGGAGACCAGGACGCCGCCGGTCTCCAGTGCCGCGTTCCAGGTCACGCCCCAGTCGGAGCGCTTGATCTCGGCCTTGCCCTCGAAACCGACGCGGTCGTTGCCGAACGGGTCCTTGGCCGCGCCGTTGAACTCCAGATCGATGGTGACCGGCTTGGTGACACCGAGGATCGTCAGGTCGCCGGTGATGCGGTAGTCGTCGCCGCCGAGCGCCTCCGCCTTGGTGGAGCGGAAGGTCATCGTCGGGAACTCGTCCGTCTTGAAGAAGTCCGCGGACTTCAGGTGACCGTCACGGTCCGGGCTGCCCGTGGTGATGCTGTCCATCACGATGTCGAGGGAGGCGGTGGACTTCGCCGGGTCCGAGCCGTCCAGGTGCAGCGTGCCCTCGAACTGCTGGAAGCTGCCCTTGACGTTGGTGACCATCGCGTGGCGAGCCACGAAACCGAGCGTGGTGTGCGCCGGGTCGACCGTGTAGTCGCCGGTCAGCGCGGCGGTGTTGGCGCCGGGGACGGTGGCGGCGTCGTCGTTCTTGCGGCCGAAGATACCCATGAGGTGCTCCTTGAGGGGGACGGATCGCTGATGTTTAATGTTCAACGAACTCAACGACGCCTACCGTAACCCTATTCCGTACAACATTCAACATCATCGGTTTGCGTGTCGCGCTCATTACGCACCGTAACGGCACGTGGGGTGGATCGCCACGTGGTGTGAGGGTGTGGCGGGGGTGCGGTTAGGCTCGGAGGGGGACGGGACGGCAGGGGGCGGAGCCCGCCGTCCGGGGGGCCCGTCACTCCTGGGGTGGTACGGGCCGCCCATGAATGTGAGCCGTGTCTCAGGTCCCGCCTTTGTGGCACCCCTACAACGCCACGGCCCCCTGAGCAGTTGGAACGGCTGCATGCGGTTCTGGTTCTGTTCAGTGCTTCCAGGAAAACGCGTCGGAGACTGTACGGAGTCGACGTCTCCCAATCCTTGGTGTCCTTCGTAAGGTCGCTACATGACCGTTTTGGAAGAGACGACGGGTGAGCCCACCGGTGAGCCGACGGACGCGCGCGGGCGGGTAGCCGAGCTGCACGAGATCCGTGCGGTGGCCGTGGCGGGACCCAGCGAGAAGGCGACCGAGGCGCAGCATGCCAAGGGCAAGCTGACGGCCCGGGAGCGCATCGAGCTGCTCCTGGACCCGGACTCCTTCCAGGAGGTCGAGCAGCTGCGCCGGCACCGCGCGGTCGGTTTCGGCCTGGAGGCCAAGAAGCCCTACTCCGACGGCGTCATCACCGGCTGGGGCACCGTCGAGGGCCGTACGGTCTTCGTCTACGCTCATGACTTCCGGATCTTCGGCGGCGCGCTGGGCGAGGCTCACGCCACCAAGATCCACAAGATCATGGACATGGCCATCGCGGCCGGCGCCCCGCTGGTCTCCCTCAACGACGGCGCCGGCGCCCGTATCCAGGAGGGCGTCTCCGCGCTCGCCGGCTACGGCGGCATCTTCCAGCGCAACACCAAGGCGTCCGGTGTCATCCCGCAGATCTCCGTGATGCTCGGCCCGTGCGCGGGCGGCGCGGCCTACAGCCCCGCCCTCACCGACTTCGTGTTCATGGTCCGCGAGACCTCGCAGATGTTCATCACCGGCCCGGACGTCGTCAAGGCGGTCACCGGCGAGGAGATCACCCAGAACGGCCTCGGCGGCGCCGACGTGCACGCCGAGACCTCCGGCGTCTGCCACTTCGCGTACGACGACGAGGAGACCTGCATCGCGGAGGTCCGCTACCTCCTCTCCCTCCTTCCGCAGAACAACCGCGAGAACCCGCCGCGGGCCGACTCCACGGACCCCGTCGACCGTCGCAGCGACGTCCTGCTCGACCTCGTCCCGGCCGACGGCAACCGGCCGTACGACATGACCAAGGTCATCGAGGAGATCGTCGACGACGGCGAGTACCTGGAGGTCCACGAGCGCTGGGCGCGGAACATCATCTGCGCGCTGGCCCGGATCGACGGCCAGGTGGTCGGCATCGTCGCCAACCAGCCGCAGGTCCTCGCCGGTGTCCTGGACATCGAGGCGAGCGAAAAAGCTGCGCGCTTTGTGCAGATGTGTGACGCTTTCAATGTTCCGATCGTCACCTTCCTGGACGTACCGGGCTTCCTCCCCGGCGTCGACCAGGAGCACGGCGGGATCATCCGTCACGGCGCGAAGCTCCTCTACGCCTACTGCAACGCGACCGTGCCCCGGATCTCCCTCATCCTGCGCAAGGCGTACGGAGGTGCCTACATCGTCATGGACTCCCAGTCGATCGGTGCCGACCTGACGTACGCCTGGCCGACGAACGAGATCGCGGTCATGGGCGCCGAGGGCGCGGCCAACGTGATCTTCCGTCGGCAGATCGCCGCAGCCGAGGACCCCGAGGCCATGCGGCAGAAGATGGTCAAGGAGTACAAGGCCGAGCTCATGCACCCCTACTACGCGGCCGAGCGCGGCCTGGTCGACGACGTCATCGACCCGGCCGAGACCCGCGAGGTGCTCGCCAGGTCGCTGGCGATGCTGCACACCAAGCACGCCGACCTGCCGTCCCGTAAGCACGGCAACCCCCCGCAGTAATCCTGCGGAAACCTCTCTCACGGAGACTGAAGCCATGAACTTCCCTGACATTCGCGTGGAGAAGGGCAACGCGGACCCGGAGGAAGTCGCCGCCATAACGGCGGTCCTCCTGGCCCGCGCGGCCGCCCGGCCGACCGCCGACGACACCGAGCAGACCCACCGAGGCCGCGCGAAGGCCGGCTGGCGCCGCCTGGAACGCGAGAACGGCTTCCGCGCCCCGCACAGCTGGCACGGCTAGGCCGGCGCAGCCGGCCCCGGCCGGTACGCAGGAGAAGGGCCCCTCTCGCTCGAGAGGGGCCCTTCTCCGTGGGCGCCAACGACCGCCGGCGCGGCGGGGAAAGAACTCGGGCCCCTTCGAGGAAGGGGCCCGTACAGCGCCCCGACGGGGGCGCGAGGAACTGCGCGACCGGCCACGAACCACCCGCGGCCGGCGTACTGCCGGCCGTGGCGGCCCGGCCGCCGAACTACCGCAGGCGAGCCATCAAGGCGTGCTCCACCAGCGTGATCAGCGCCGACTTCGCATCGGCACGGTGCCGGGCGTCCGTCGTGATGATCGGGGTGTCGGGACCGATCTGGAGCGCCTCGCGGACCTCTTCGGGGTTGTACGGCTGGCTGCCGTCGAAACCGTTGAGGGCGACGACGAAGGGGAGACCCGAGTTCTCGAAGTAGTCGACCGCGGGGAAGCAGTCGGCGAGGCGACGGGTGTCCACCAGGACGATGGCGCCGATGGCACCGCGTACCAGGTCGTCCCACATGAACCAGAAGCGGTCCTGGCCGGGCGTGCCGAACAGGTACAGGATCAGGTCCTGGTCGAGCGTGATACGTCCGAAGTCCATGGCGACCGTGGTGGTCGTCTTGTCCCCGGTGTGGGTGAGGTCGTCGATGCCGGCCGACGCGGACGTCATCACGGCCTCTGTGCGCAGCGGGTTGATCTCCGAGACGGCACCGACGAACGTGGTCTTGCCCACGCCGAAGCCGCCCGCCACCACGATCTTCGCGGAAGTGGTGGAGCGGGAAGGACCGCCGCTAGAGCTTGCGAAGTCCACTGAGCACCCTTTCGAGCAGTGTCACGTCTGGCTGGCCGCCGGCGCTCTCGTCGCCGCCGGGCTGATGGATGGCGACCAGGCCCGCCTCCGCCAAGTCGGCGACGAGGATCCTGGCCACGCCGAGAGGGATCGACAGGAGGGCCGAGACTTCGGCCACCGACTTGATCTCCCGGCAGAGGTTGCAGATCCGCTGATGCTCGGGCAGTTGGCCCTGCATCTGGTGCGGCTGCGCGGTGGTGTGCACCAGTGCCTCGATGGCGAGCTGGTACCGCGGGCGGGTCCGGCCACCGGTCATGGCGTACGGACGCACCAAGGGGTTGTTCGCCCCCGAGGCCGGCGCCGGCTCGGGACGGCGCTGTGGCTGCACCGGCTGGATACGGGGCGCCGGCGGCTGGTCGTACGGTGACGGGCCGGGGCCCTGCGGGGCGTACGGCTGCCGGTGGCTCGGGGTGGAGGGGAAGTTGTACCGGTTCGCGGAACCGTCGCCCTGGCCCTGCGCAGGACCGTACGACCAGTTGCCGTTATTCGAACCGCCTGGGGGTGTTGCCACTTTCTCTCCTCCTCCGACCGTGCCGGGCACCGTTCCCTATGGAGCCGCGTCCCGAAACCTTACGGCCCCGGGACGCCAAAACGCACCGTCTGGCCGTTAGTTGAGAAGGCTTCCCTGGAGTTCCTGGCGCAGATCCGGGGTAAGAACCGTGCCCGCACGGTCCACCAAAAGGGCCATCTCATACCCAATCAGGCCGATGTCGGCCTCCGGGTGGGCCAGAACGGCCAAGGAGGACCCATCGGAAATGGACATGATGAACAGGAACCCCCGCTCCATCTCCACAACTGTCTGATTCACGCTGCCTCCCTCGAAAATCCGGGAGGCGCCTGCCGTCAGAGACGTCAGACCGGAGGCGACGGCCGCGAGCTGGTCGGCGCGGTCGCGGGGGAAGCCTTCGGACATCGCCAGAAGGAGTCCGTCGGCGGAGACCACCACCGTGTGGGACACCCCCGGGGTGTTGTCCACGAAGTTGGTGATCAACCAGTTCAGGTTCTGTGCCGCCTGGCTCATCGGGCTCACACTAACGCTCCTGGTTGTAGGTGCTGTCAGGACCACTGTGCTGATTCCTAGTGGCCTGGCCGTTCGTTTCACTGCCTGCGTTGCGCCCGCGCTGGACGCCCCTGCGCAGGTTGCTCAGCCTGCCCCGGACATCCTCCGGGGCGCGGGAGACCTGTGGGCCTCCCTGAGGGGTGTTCTCAGCGGCTCCCTCGACCAGGTTGGCCTTGGGAACCCGCCTCGGCAGTCCGGAGGAGGTGACTCCGCCCGCCTTCGGCTTGCGCAGTGCCGAGGCCTGCTGCCAGCGTTCGTCGTTCGCCGAACGCCAGCTGCTGTCTCCGCCGGCCGCCGGAGCGGAGGCCGCCGGAGCCGAGGACGCGGCCGGAGCCTGCTGTGCGGGAACCGTGCCGTTCGGGCCGCCGGATCCACGGCGGGGCAGTCCGGCGTCGGTCAGCTGGTGGCCGGCGGCTGGGGCCGCTCCCGGGCGGTCGAAGCCTACGCCGTTCCGCTCCTCCACGTCACCGGCCTGCGCTGATTCCGCTTCCGGAGCGTACTGGGCCGGGTAACCGTTCTGGTAGCCGTCCTGCCGCTGCCCCTGCTGTGGCCAGTCGTCCTGGTAGGGCTGCTCCCCGAACCCCTGGAAGGACTCGGACGTGGCGGCGGGCGCGGCCGACGGCTCTTCCTGGGCCGGTTCCGGATAGGCCGGTTCCGGGTAACCGCCGTTGGTCGTGAAGGCCTCCGGCGAGAACGTGTCGTGCTGCGGCAGGCCGCCGTTCGGCGCGTAGTACTGCTCGTCGTACGCGCCCTGCGACTGTTCCTGGTACTGCTGCCCGGCGTCGAAGCCCGTGGGCTGTTCCTGGAAGCCCGTACCGCTGCTGTCGTAGCCCTGCCGGCCTCTGTCGAACTCGTCGACGTACGCCGGGATCTCGGCCGTCTCCTGGGGGTTCTGCGGCAGCTGTCCGGCGTTCGGGGGCTGTGCCTGGGCCTCCAGGGCCGCACGGCGCTCCTCACGCATCAGCGAGCGGCCGACGGGGTCCAGGTCGCGGATGTCGTCGGGGACCTCCACGTAACGGCTGTCGTCGAAGCCCAGCTCGGCCGCCGTGCGCATCGGCTGGAGCTGCGGCTGCTGGCTGAAGTTCTCGGCCTGGAACTGCTGCTCCGGGATGATCTGCGAGACGGTGAACTCGTCGCGGTCCAGCTGGAGTTCGCCACCGCCACCGTGGGTGATGGCATCCGGCAGCATGACCAGTGAGGTGGTGCCGGCCTGCTCGCCGGAGGGGCGCAGCTGGACCCGGATGCCGTGCCGGTCGGAGAGCCGGCCGACCACGAAGAGGCCCATGCGCTGGGAGATCGCGGCGTCCACGGTCGGCGGGTTGGCCAGCTTGTGGTTGATGTCCGCGAAGTCCTCGGCGGTGAGGCCGATGCCCTTGTCGTGGATCTCGATCATGATACGGCCGTCGGGGAGACGGGTCGCGGTGACGCGGACCTTCGTCTGCGGCGAGGAGAACGTGGTGGCGTTCTCCAGCAGCTCCGCCAGCAGGTGCACGAGGTCGGTGACCGCGCGGCCGTGGATCTCGGCCTCCGGGACGCCGGAGAGCTCGATGCGCTCGTACTGCTCCACCTCGGAGGAGGCGGCGCGCAGCACGTCGACCAGCGGGACCGGCTGGTCCCAGCGGCGGCCGGGCTCCTCGCCGGCGAGGACCAGGAGGTTCTCGCCGTTGCGGCGCATACGGGTCGCGAGGTGGTCCAGCCGGAAGAGGTTCTCCAGCTGGTCCGGGTCGGCCTCGTTGTTCTCCAGGTCGGTGATCAGGGTCAGCTGGCCCTCGATGAGCGACTGGTTGCGGCGCGAGAGGTTGGTGAAGATCGCGTTGATGTTGCCCCGCAGCAGGGCCTGTTCGGCGGCGAGCCGGACGGCCTCGCGGTGGACCTGGTCGAAGGCGCGGGCGACTTCGCCGATCTCGTCGGTCGAGGTGATCGGGATCGGCGCCACCCGGGTGTCGACCCGGCCGGGGTCGGTGCGGGAGAGCTGGTCGACCAGCATCGGCAGGCGCTGCTCGGCGATGCCGAAGGCGGCGTTGCGCAGCTGGCGCATGGAGCGGGACATCTGGCGGGCCACCATGCCGGCCAGGATGAACGCGGCGAGCAGGGCGACCACGACCGCGGCACCGGTGATGAACGCGTCCGTCTTCGCGTTGTCGGCGATGTCGGAGGCCTCGCTCACCGCCTTGTCGGCCATGTCCGACTCGATCGTCCGGTAGGCCTGGTACTTGAGGGTGTTGACCGCCCACCAGTTCTCGGCGGTCACGCCCTGCGAGGCCAGTGCCTGGCGGGTGCTGGTGTCGGTGTCCTGCAGCGTCGCCAGCGCCTGGACCATCGCGTTGTCCTTGGACGGCGGGGCCACGTAGTTCGGGTCCTTGGCCTTGGCCTGCTGGACCAGGGCCGCGCCTTCGGACTTGATCTTCGTCTGCAGGTCGGCCAGCTTCTGCGCGTCCGCCTCGGTACCGCCGCCCAGGTACTCCTCGACGGCGATGCCTTCGAGGTAGGCGTACGAGGAGAGGGCGACCCGCTGGCTGGCCAGGTTGCCGGCGTCCGGGCCGGGCTTGATCAGCAGGTGCATGCCGATGGAGCGCTCCAGCGACAGGGCCGCCTTGGTGAGCGAGATGGCGTAGACGGTACGGCCGTAGGAGGTGATGTTTCCGGTGCCCAGGCCGAGCTCGTTGGCGAACTCCATCAGGGGATGGGCGACCTCGACGTATCCCTCTTCGGTCTGTACGCCGGTGAGCTTCGTGGTGTACGCGAACCCGCGCAGCTTCGTGAGGGTGGGCTCCGCCTCGCGGAAGAGCTTCAGGCGGCGCTCCAGGCCGGCCTTCTGCGGCATGTTCTGCGCGGCCGCGTCGAAGGCCTCGGCGGCCTTGTCGGTGTTGGCGCGGGCGTCGGACACCGTCTTCTTGTCGGCGGCGTTCTGCAGCGGGCCCTTGAGCAGGGGAGCCGCGGTGACGTCACGCTCCTGGTAGAGGGCGTCGGCGTAGGTCAGGGAGGCGCGGACCAGGCGCGCGGTGTTCTCCGCGTCGCGCGCCTCGTTCCAGGTGTCGATGGAGCTCTTCACCTGGAAGCCGCCCATGACCAGACCGACGACCACGGGTATGAGCAGAATCGCGTTCAGCCTGGTCGGCACTCGCCAGTTGCGCGGCGAGAAACGGCCGCCGCTCTTCGCGGGTGCGGCCGGTGGTGGTTCCGCGGCTGGCACAGGGGTGGGCGCCGCAGCACGCGGCGGCGGGGTGAAGTTTCCCCGCGCCGACGGCTCGGGACCGTTCTTGCTTCGCCTCACTCGACCAACAACCTCTCGGCGGCGGGCACCTGTCGTCGTGCCGCAGTCTCTCAGAGCCCGGTGTGTCTCAGACCACTACTCAGTACGTCCTTGACTAATGGGCAGTTCAGGCATTCCAGCATGGGGGCCTGCGCACTTCCAAACAGTGGAAAGTGGGGGAGTGCGGTGTTGTAAGGCCCAGATAAAACGGTCATAAAGAGCGAGCCCCGCCAAAAGACGGGGCTGTTGTGAGCACAGCGGTACCGCGCGACCGCGACGCGTGGCGATACCACCCGATTCCTCTGCCGAAACGTTATGAACACCGGAGCCGACCGTGTCAAAGGCCACAGCCGGCTCCGGTTTCCGTACGGCAACTGCCGTACACCATGTACGACTTGGGTGCTACCGCAGCCGTGCCATGAGGGCGTGCTCCACCAGCGTGATCAGCGCACTCTTGGCATCGGCACGGTGCCGGGCGTCCGTCGTGATGATCGGCGCGTCCGGGCCGATCTGCAGCGCCTCGCGCACCTCTTCGGGCGTGTACGGCTGGTGCCCGTCGAAGCCGTTGAGGGCTATGACGAACGGCAGACCGCTGTTCTCGAAGTAGTCGACCGCGGGGAAGCAGTCGGCGAGGCGACGGGTGTCCACCAGGACGACGGCGCCGATGGCACCGCGTACCAGGTCGTCCCACATGAACCAGAAGCGGTCCTGGCCGGGCGTGCCGAACAGGTACAGGATCAGGTCCTGGTCGAGCGTGATACGTCCGAAGTCCATGGCCACCGTGGTGGTGGTCTTGTCCCCGGTGTGCGTCAGGTCGTCGATGCCCGCCGAGGCGGACGTCATCACGGCCTCCGTGCGCAGCGGGTTGATCTCGGAGACCGCTCCCACGAACGTGGTCTTGCCGACGCCGAAGCCGCCCGCCACCACGATCTTCGCGGAGGTGGTGGCCCGACCTCCGTCAGAGCTTGCGAAGTCCACTGAGCACCCTTTCGAGCAGCGTCACGTCAGGTGCGCCACCGTTGTTCTCGTCGCCGCCCGGCTGGTGGATGGCGACCAGGCCGGCCTCGGCGAGGTCGGCCACCAGGATCCGGGCCACACCGAGCGGCATGGCGAGCAGTGCCGAGACCTCGGCTACCGACTTCACCTCACGGCACAGGTGGCAGATGCGCTGGTGCTCCGGGAGCAGCCCCATGAGCGCTGCCGGGTCGGCCGTCGTGCTGATCAGTGCCTCGATGGCGAGCTGATAGCGCGGCCGGGTCCGGCCGCCGGTCATCGCGTAAGGACGTACCAGCGGCTGGTCGCCCTCGTCCCCGTACGGCTCCGCGTACGGATCATGAGAGGCGGTGGGCGGGGTCATCGTTCCTCCGGGCGGGACAGCAAGTCGGTCAGTCGTGCCGTCGGACGTGGCCGGTGGGGGGATTGTGGCGGCCGGACGGTGATTTGGTGAGGCGGGTTGGATCCGGGCTGTCAGTGGAGCAGACTGCCTTGCAGTTCGGCACGCAGGTCGGGCGTGAGCACCGCGCCCGCGCGGTCGACCAGGAGCGCCATCTCGTAGCCGACGAGGCCGATGTCGCACTCGGGGTGGGCCAGGACCGCGAGGGACGACCCGTCCGAGACGGACATCAGGAACAGAAAACCGCGTTCCATCTCCACGACCGTCTGCGCCACGTCGCCGCCCTCGAAGATCCGGGACGCCCCGGCCGTCAACGAGGTGAGCCCGGACGCGACGGCCGCCAGCTGGTCGGCTCGGTCGCGGGGGAAACCTTCGGACATCGCCAGAAGGAGACCGTCGGCGGACACGACGACGGTGTGGGACACACCTGGGGTGTTGTCCACGAAGTTGGTGATCAACCAGTTCAGGTTCTGTGCCGCCTGGCTCATCGGACTCAACTAACGCTCCTGCTGGTGAGTGGGGCTCGGGAAGCTGCCGGTCTGCGGGCCGCCGGCCTGCCGACCCTGCGCGATACCCCGACGGAGATTGGTCAGCCGGCCGCGGACGTCGTCAGGCGCACGCGAGACCTGCGGACCGGTGTGGTGCTGTTGCTGCTGAGCCGTGCCCGGGACGAGGTTCGCCCTGGGCACCCGGCGCGGCAGACCGGAGGTGGTGACACCGCCCGCCGCCGGCTGCCGTACACGCTCCGCCTGCCGAACGAGGTCGTCGTTCGGAGAGGTGCGCCAGGCTGCCTGGGCGGGACGCTGGGGGGCCGCGGCGGCCGGAGCCGGCGGCTGCTGGGCAGGAGCGGGCGGGATCGGCGCCGAGCCGTTCCCGTGGCCGCTGCTCTGCTGCGGGTACTGCTGCTGTTCCTGCTGGCCGCCGTGGAACCAGTTGGTCTCCAGCGTGTCGTACAGCGGGGTACGACCGTCACCGGGACCGCTGGCCGGCGGCAGCGCCTCGGGCTCCTGGCGGACCGGCGGGGCCGGCGGACGCTGTGCCGCGCCGAAGTCGGTACCGCGGCCGTTGGTCCCCGGACGCTCGAACTGGCCCGTGTTGTGGCGGCCGTTGCCCGGGTAGCCGTTCTGGTGGCCGGGCAGCGGGTGCTGGCCGGTCGAGCCGTTGTCGTAGCCCTGCGGTGCGCCGAACTGGCCGGTGGAACCGTTGTCGTAGCCCTGAGGAGCCGCGAACTGGCCGGTGTTCTGGGAACCGCCCTGCGGTCCGCCCTGGCCGCCGAAGACGTCGGAGCGGACGAACTGCCCCGAGTCCTGTGGGCCGTTGACGTTGGGCCGCGGGAAGGAGCCCGTGTCCTGCGGACCGGCCGTGCCGGGCCGTTGGAACGAGCCGGTGTCCTGCTGGCCGTTCATGCCCGGGCGGGGGAACGAGCCGGTGTCCTGCTGGCCGTTCATGCCCGGGCGGGGGAACGAGCCGGTGTCCTGCTGGCCGTTCATGCCCGGGCGGGAGTACGAGCCGGTGTTCTGCGAGCCGCTCGGCAGGTTGAAGTCCGGGCGCGGGAACTCGCCGGTGGACGACGGCCCCTGCGGGATCGCCGGCATCTGCGAGGTGGCGCCCAGGTCCTGCCGGTCGTCGATGCGGGGCATCGGCGCGGTCTGCGACGGGTCCTGCTCATCGTGGCCGCGCGGGGTGTCCAGCGAGGCACGGGAGAGCGGCGGCTGGGCGTTGTCGTCGCTCCAGCTGGGCCTGCCCTGCTGCGGGTTGCCGCCGGGCAGCTCGGCCCGCGGGCCACCGCGCGGCGGCAGCTGCGGCTGACGGCCCTGGTCGGAGGGGGAGCCGGAGCGCTGCGGCGGGACCGGACCCCGGTTGCCGAAGGCGTCCTGACCACCGAAGGCGTCCTGACCGCCGAAGGCGTCCTGACCGCCGAAGGAGCCTTGCTGGTTGCCGAACGCGTCCTGGTCGCCGAAGGAACCGCCGCCCGGCCGGCCCTGCGGGGGAGCCGCCGGACCCTGCTGGCCGCGGGCACCGCCCGGCGCACCGGGACGGCCGCCGCTCTGGCCCGCGCCGGGCAGCGCGGCCCGAGGACCCTGGCCCGCGCCGACCTGGCCGCGGGGAGCCGCACCGGCGCCGAGCAGTCCACCGGAGGGGCCGCCCGAACCGAGGGCACCACCGCGCGCACCGGCACCGCCGCCGCCGAGGGCCGCCGCGGGAGCGCCCGCGCCGAGCGAACCGCCCTGGCCGCCGCCCCGCCGGGCCGCGGCCGCACCGGCCGCGGCCTGCGCGGCGGCCGGACCGCCGGACTGCGCCGGAGCACCGGGCTTGCCGGGAGCGGGCTTCTTGCCGCCCTGCGCGACATCCACGGGGAGCATGACCAGCGCGGTCGTACCACCGGAGTCGGAGGGACGCAGCTGGATGCGGATGCCGTGCCGCTGGGACAGCCGGCCGACCACGAACAGACCCATGCGGCGGGAGACCGAGACGTCCACGGTGGGCGGCGAGGCGAGCCGCTCGTTGATCGCCGCGAGGTCCTCCGGGGAGAGACCGATACCGGTGTCGTGGATCTCGATCAGGACGCGGCCGTCGGGCAGCGCGTGACCGGTGACCTTGACCTTGGTCTGCGGCGAGGAGAACGAGGTGGCGTTCTCCAGCAGCTCTGCGAGCAGGTGCACGAGGTCGTTGACCACGCGGCCGGCCACTTCGGTGGTCGGCACGGCGGCCAGTTCGATGCGCTCGTACTGCTCCACCTCGGACGCGGCGGCGCGGAGCACGTCGACCAGCGGGACCGGGCGGGTCCAGCGGCGGCCGGGCTCCTCGCCCGCGAGGACCAGAAGGTTTTCACCGTTCCGGCGCATACGGGTCGCGAGGTGGTCGAGCTTGAAGAGGGAGGACAGCTGGTCCGGGTCGGCCTCGCGGGACTCCAGTTCGGAGATGAGCGAGAGCTGACGCTGGATGAGGCCCTGGGAGCGGCGCGAGAGGTTGGTGAACATCGCGTTGACGTTGCCCCGCAGGAGGGCCTGCTCGGCGGCGAGGCGGACGGCCTCGCGGTGCACGTCGTCGAAGGCCGCGGCCACCTGGCCGATCTCGTCCCGGGAGTGCACACCGACCGACTCCACGGACGTGTCGACGTCCTGCGGGTCGGACTCGGAGAGCTGCTTGACCAGCTCGGGCAGCCGGTCCTGGGCGACCTTGGTGGCGGTCTCCTGGAGGCGGCGCAGCGAGCGGATCATGGAGCGGGCCACGATGAAGGCGCCGACCAGCGACACACCGAGGACGAGCAGGATCAGCGCACCGGAGACGATCGCTTCCTGCTCGGAGGAGGAGCGCAGCTCGCGGGCCTTCTGCTCCATGTCCTCGAGCAGCGTGTGCTCGATCTTCTTCATCTGCTCGATCTTGGTCGAGCTGTCGTCCACCCAGTCGCGGTAGGACCGCTTGGCCAGCTCGTTCAGACCGTTCTGGGCACCCAGCGCACGCTTGGAGTAGGTGTTGGCGGCCTCGATCGTCGGGTTGTTCTCGTCGACCGGCTTGAGCAGCTCGGCGGCGTTGCCCGCGTAGATCTTCCGGAAGATCGTCAGTTCGGAGGTCTCGCTCTCCTGGGCCGACTCGCCGTAGAGGCGGTCGTTCTCGGAGAGGTCGCCGGTGCTCGAGTCGTTCGCGGGCAGGGCCGCGGCGATGACCGCTCGCTGCACCGACGCGTACTCCTTGGCGGTGGAGAACGCCGCCAGGGCGCGGGTGCGCTGGATCATCTCCGGGTTGCTGGAGGCCTGCGCCATGTCCTGCGAGAGGTCGATCAGCTGCGTGATCAGCCGGTGGTAGGCCTCGACCGTCTGGGTCGAGTTCTCCTTCTGCTGGTACGCGTCCTTGCGGATCTTCGCCAGGTCGTCCAGCTGGCCGGCCAGACCGACGAGGCTGTCCCGGACGCCCTGGAGCTGACCGTTCTTGCTCGCGGTGTCGATGGCCTCGGAGGCGTTGAGGAAGTTCTCGCGGGCGCGGTCGGTCTGGGCCTCAAGGCCCTTGACCGCGATGTTGTCGACCGACGTGCCGTGCGCCAGCGGGCCGGCCGTCTCGTCGCGCTCCGCCTGGAGCTGGGAGGCCAGCTCGGTGGCCTGCTTGGTCATGGCGGTCAGCAGCTTGATGTTGTCGAGCTGCTGAATGCTGTCGAGTGACTGGTTGATGCGGACCGCGCCCAGCGAGGTCGCCGCCACCACGGGGAGCGCGAGCAGCGACACCAGGCGCGTGGAGATGCGCCAGTTGCGCAGTGCTATGCGCGAGCCGGGGCCGGACGGGCCCGCGGGCTTGGTCGTGGGCGCCGGTGCGGCGGTCGGCTGGGGGCCCGAAGATCCCGAAGCCGTCGAAGACGCCGACACGGCAGGGCGCCCGGAGCGCTCGCCGCCGTCGCCACCGCCGGCCGGGGCCGGGTTCTGGGCGTGCTGGGGCGAGGAACCGCGGTCGGTCCCGCCGTGCGCCTCAGGCTCCGCCGAAGCGCTGCCATCCCTCTTGAAACGTCCCTGCACTAGCGTCGCAACCTCTGGACCAGGCGCCCCTCCGCTGAACGGAGAGACACGGTGTCGGCGTTGATAGAGGGGAGCGCCCTGAATGCGCGCCCCCTGTTGGTCGTGAGTGTGACCGGCGCTGGCTCCCCCTGTCTCGCCGCCACCCGGCGCTGCGTTGCGCCCCTGCGCGCCGGCTGGATCCCGCGGCGGTCCGTGGAATTCCAGCACAGTGCCGGATCTCCAACAAGGGCCGTGGACCGAGCTGTGACCTCCGTGACAGCGCGTGAGTGACACGTTACGAGACGTCGAAGTCGATCGCGTACATAACGGGCGTATCCCTGCCAGTCGCAGGCGCCTCACTCGTGTCCCAGTCGCCATGATCAGGAGCGGAATGACAGGTTCGGCGCGGCAATGTCCGTTTCGTTGCGGTGAGTTGTCGGCCGGGAATGCCCGGTTTGAGCTCGACTTCGTGAGCAAACTCACACGCGGATCACGGCTACTCGGCGGCTTCCGCCGGGAATTCGATGTTTAGCCTGGCGCTTTACAAGAGGGAAGTTTCTGCCAACCGACACATGACGGGGTCCACGACAACCGTGAAGACGACGATGATGTTCCGCAACATAGCCAACCCCCGGCGCACCACCCTCGCCCACCTCAAGGACGCCGAGGAACTGCAGACCCCGGAATTCCCCGAGCACTCCCTCGAACTCCCCGCCCAGACGGCCAACCCGCGGCGCACCGTCCTCATGGACGTCCCGGTCACGGCCTCGGCCGCCGAGTAGCCGCCGGTACGGGCACGGCCGCCGATCGCCCGCCCGCCGGGTCACCGGGCTGGCTTCACGGCGGCCACCCCCTACCGCGCTAGCCTGGAGTGTCAGACTCCAGCCGGCTCAGTGAGGGGCGCAAGGATCCCGTGCGCATCGCCAGGTTCTCCATCGACGGGAACGTCGCCTTCGGCGCCGTCGAGGGCGACAAGCAGGACGAACTCGTCCTCGACATCATCAAGGGCATTCCGTTCACGGACTTCGAGCTCTCCGGCACGAAGGTCCCGCTGAACAAGGTGCGGCTGCTCCCGCCGGTGCTCCCCAACAAGGTCGTCGCGTTCGGCCGTAACTACCCGGAGCACGCCAGGGAACTGGGCAACGAGGTCCCGGACGCCCCGTTCGCGTTCTTCAAGCCGTCCACCTCGGTGATCGGCTCCGGCGACGAGATCCAGTACCCCTCGTTCTCCCAGGACCTCCACCACGAGGCGGAACTGGCCGTGGTCATCGGCCGTCTGTGCCGCGAGGTCCCGCGCGAGCGCGTCCAGGACGTCATCTTCGGCTACACCTGCGCCAACGACGTCACCGCCCGCGACATCCAGCGGCGGGAGAAGCAGTGGGCCCGGGCCAAGGGCTTCGACACCGCCTGCCCGCTCGGCCCCTGGGTGGAGACGGACCTGGACCTCGCCACCGCGTCCGACCTGACGATCCAGCTCACCGTCGACGGCGAACAGCGCCAGCTCGGCCGTACGAGCGAGATGATCCACTCCATCGCGGACCTGATCGTCAACATCACCGAGGCCATGACGCTGCTCCCCGGCGACGTGATCCTCACCGGCACCCCGGCAGGGGTCGGCCCCCTCAACGTCGGCGACGAGGTCGCCGTCACCATCGAAGGCATCGGCACTCTCACCAACAAGGTTGTCAAGCGTGGCTAGCGCACCCGGCTCCCCCGTACGCGTCCGTTTCTGCCCCTCGCCCACCGGTAACCCCCACGTGGGCCTGGTCCGCACCGCCCTGTTCAACTGGGCGTTCGCCCGGCACCACCAGGGCACGCTGGTCTTCCGCATCGAGGACACCGACGCGGCCCGCGACTCCGAGGAGTCCTACGGCCAGCTGCTCGACGCGATGCGCTGGCTGGGCTTCGACTGGGACGAGGGCCCCGAGGTCGGCGGCCCGCACGCGCCGTACCGCCAGTCCCAGCGCATGGACATCTACGCCGACGTCGCCCGTAAGCTGCTCGACGCCGGCCACGCCTACCACTGCTACTGCTCCCAGGAGGAGCTGGACACCCGCCGTGAGGCCGCCCGCGCGGCCGGCAGGCCGTCCGGCTACGACGGCCACTGCCGCGACCTGACCGCCGACCAGGTGATGGAGTACAAGGCGCAGGGCCGCACCCCGATCGTCCGCTTCCGGATGCCCGACGAGACGATCACCTTCACGGACCTGGTCCGCGGCGAGCTGACCTTCACCGCGGAGAACGTCCCGGACTACGGCATCGTCCGCGCGAACGGCGCCCCGCTGTACACGCTGGTCAACCCGGTCGACGACGCCCTGATGGAGATCACCCACGTCCTGCGCGGCGAGGACCTGCTCTCCTCCACCCCGCGCCAGATCGCCCTGTACAAGGCGCTCATCGAGCTCGGCATCGCCCAGCAGGTCCCGGCCTTCGGCCACCTCCCCTACGTCATGGGCGAGGGGAACAAGAAGCTCTCCAAGCGCGACCCGGAGTCCTCGCTCAACCTCTACCGCGAGCGCGGCTTCCTCCCCGAGGGCCTGCTGAACTACCTCTCGCTGCTCGGCTGGTCGTTCTCCGCCGACCAGGACATCTTCTCGATCGAGGAGATGGTGGCGGCCTTCGAGATCTCCGACGTGAACCCCAACCCGGCCCGCTTCGACCTCAAGAAGTGCGAGGCGATCAACGCCGACCACATCCGCATGCTGGACGTGAAGGACTTCACGGAACGCTGCGCCCCCTGGCTGAAGGCCCCGGTCGCCCCCTGGGCGCCGGAGGACTTCGACGAGGCTCAGTGGCAGGCGGTCGCCCCGCACGCCCAGACCCGCCTGAAGGTCCTGTCGGAGATCACCGACAACGTCGACTTCCTCTTCCTGCCCGAGCCGGTCCGCGACGAGGCGTCCTGGGCGAAGGCGATGAAGGAGGGCAGCGACGCCCTTCTGGCCACGGCCCGCGAGAAGCTGGAGTCGGCCGACTGGACCTCCGCGGAGTCCCTGAAGGAGGCCGTCCTGGCCGCCGGTGAGGCCCACGGCCTCAAGCTCGGCAAGGCCCAGGCGCCGGTCCGGGTGGCCGTCACCGGACGCACGGTCGGCCTGCCGCTCTTCGAGTCCCTGGAGATCCTGGGCAAGGAGAAGACGCTGGCGCGGATCGACGCGGCGCTGGCGAAGCTGACCGCGTAACACGCGGGCGCAGGTGAGGGGCGGCACCCGTGGACTTCGGGTGCCGCCCCTCAGGCGTCTGCGAAAGCCCGCTCTCACCGCCAAGTCCCGCCTTCTGCGCGGGCGTTGGACCTCTCCCGCGCACCTGAGGCGGGCGCGCGCCCGGCACCGGCCCGGTGCCGGGCCCGCGGTCCCGCCGCCGGCGGTCGCGGAGTACGGTCGGTGCCATGACGATCAGGGCCGTGGTCTGGGACGTGGACGACACTCTCTTCGACTACACGAGCGCCGACCGCGAGGGCATGCGGGCGCATCTGGAGGCGGAGGGACTGCTCGCGGGCCCGGAGGGGGCGGAAGCGGCACTGGTGCGGTGGCGGGAGATCACCGACGCGCAGTGGGCGCGGTTCTCGGCGGGCGAGGTCACCTTCGAGGGGCAGCGCCTGGACCGGGTACGGGTGTTCCTGGGCGAGGAGCTGACCGACGAGGAGGCCGACGGCTGGTTCCGCCGCTACCGGGCCCACTACGAGACGGCCTGGACGCTCTTCCCGGACGTCCTGCCCGCCCTGGACGCGCTCGCGGCCAGCCACCGACACGCCGTGCTCTCCAACTCCAGCCTTCACGTCCAGGACCACAAACTGCGCACGCTCGGGGTCCACGACCGCTTCGAGGCCATCCTCTGCGCCGCCGAACTGGGCGTCTCCAAGCCCGCGGCCGGAGCCTTCCTCGCCGCCTGCGAGGCGCTGGAACTGGCCCCGCACCAGGTCGCGTACGTCGGCGACCACCCGGAGATCGACGGACGCGGTGCCGCGGACGCCGGACTGCTGTCGGTCTGGCTCGACCGGCACGGGGCCGGGATAGCGCCGGCCGGCGGCCACCGGATCGGCTCCCTCGCCGAACTGCCCGCGATCCTCCGCGCCGATACCCGTTTTGGAGCCCCGTCCACCTTCAGGTAATGTTCTTCCTGCGCCGCCGGGGAGCGGGCCGAAAGGCCGGAACCGGAGACGCGAAACTAGAACAAGATCCCCGCAGGGGCTTGCGTTCCAGTGGCCTATGGTGTAATTGGCAGCACGACTGATTCTGGTTCAGTTAGTCTTGGTTCGAGTCCAGGTAGGCCAGCTCGCAGAGCTCATCTGCACGAGCGGATCAAATCCGCAAGCCCCCGTTGTGTAGCGGCCTAGCACGCTGCCCTCTCAAGGCAGTAGCGCCGGTTCGAATCCGGTCGGGGGTACGGTGATCGAAGGATCGCTAGGGCCCCCGTTGTGTAGCGGCCTAGCACGCCGCCCTCTCAAGGCGGTAGCGCCGGTTCGAATCCGGTCGGGGGTACGAACTGGTCTAAACCATCATTGGTCTATGGTGTAATTGGCAGCACGACTGATTCTGGTTCAGTTAGTCTTGGTTCGAGTCCAGGTAGACCAGCTCGGATCTGCGGAAACGTAAGATCCATGCCCCCGTTGTGTAGCGGCCTAGCACGCCGCCCTCTCAAGGCGGTAGCGCCGGTTCGAATCCGGTCGGGGGTACAGAAGGAAAGAGCGAGGCCCCTCACTTCGGTGAGGGGCCTTCGTCGTACCGCCGTATGCCGCCCGCCCGCTCACTCGAAACCGTAGCGGCGGGCCGTCTCCTCCTCCTGGGCCAGCCGGTGCAGTGCCTGGAGCATCGGCTCCACCAGGACCGCGCTGGCCACCGCGACCTCCACCTTCTCCTCCTCCGACTGGTGGGTCTCCAGGAAGTCCAGGTCGGCGACGGCTGCCTGGTGCATCAACTTGGCGTGCGACACGAGGAGTTCGGCGTCCCAGTCGTAACCGAGCCGGCGGAACGCGGCCACCGCGACCACCAGCCGGCGGTACGCGGGGGAGATGGTCGTCAGCTGTTTGGCGTTCTCCCAGCCGAGGACGTCCAGCAGGGCGTCGACCTCCTGGTGCGCGCTCCGCACGAACTCGTCATCCTCGTCCGGCTCGGGCACCTGCGGCAGCGCCCACAGTGCGGCGCCCACCCTGATCGTGCGGCCCAGCGAGTCGTCGTCGACGTGTCCGAGCACCTCGCGGACGGTGGCCACGGGGATCCGGCCGACCTGGATCATCGCCCGCACCAGCCGCAGGCGCCGCAGGTGCTCCTCGTCGTACTCGGCGGTGGTGGCGTTGACCTGGCGGCCCGGCGGCAACAGGCCTTCGCGCAGGTAGTACTTGATCGTCGCGGCGGACACGCCGCTGCGCTCGCTCAGCCGGGCAAGCCGCATGTCTTGCGCCCTTCTTCGGTCAGTGCCACTATCCAAGCATCGAAGAGAAGGATAGTGCTGCTATCCGATGAGGATCCGGGGGCGTCGTCATGTTCGCGAAACCGATTCCGGGCCGTACGACCGCGGCGCACGAGGGCGACGCGGTCGTTGTGCTGATCGGCATGCGGGTCAACCACTTCTGGGCGGTCCACCAGTGGCTGCCGGTCGGGCTGTCGATGTTCCGCATGCTGCGCGAGCTCGAACGGGACCCCGGCCGGGGCCTGCTGGGACGCATCCTGCTGACGGCCTCGCCACGCACGTACTACGTCGTCCAGTACTGGGAGTCCAAGGAGAAGCTGTACGCGTACGCGAGCTCGCCCGAACTGTTCCACCACAAGGTGTGGAGCATCGTGAACCGCAAGGAGCGCGCGGGGAAGCTGCGCGGGCACGTCGGGCTGTGGCACGAGGCGTACGTGGCGCCCGAGGGTGCGTACGAGTCGATCTACTTCGACATGCCTCGCTTCGGGCTGGGCGCGGCGAGCGGAGTCGTACCGGTGGAGAGACGGGGCCGGTACGCGAAGGACCGGTTCGCTCATCGCTCCGGGAGCTGAGCTGCCCAGCGCCCTCACGGGAGGCTTCACTCCCGTCGGGAAAGACCTGCCGCGGCGTTGAGGCCGGCCTCTCCCGGTGGAGGTGTCAGCCGGTTCGGCGCAGGGCTTCGGAGAGGCGGCCCGCCGCGTCGATGACCGCCTGGGCGTGCATCCGGCCGGGGTGCCGGGTCAGGCGCTCGATCGGCCCGGAGACGGAGACCGCCGCCACCACGCGGTTGGAGGGCCCCCGTACCGGCGCCGACACCGAAGCGACCCCCGGCTCGCGCTCGCCGATCGACTGGGCCCAGCCGCGGCGGCGGACACCCGACAGGGCCGTCGCCGTGAAACGGGCGCCCTGCAGGCCCCGGTGCAGCCGCTCCGGCTCCTCCCAGGCCATCAGGATCTGCGCCGAGGACCCCGCCTTCATCGTGAGCGTCGAGCCGACCGGGACCGTGTCCCGAAGGCCGGACAGGCGCTCCGCCGCGGCCACGCAGATCCGCATGTCCCCCTGGCGTCGATAGAGCTGCGCGCTCTCGCCGGTGATGTCCCGCAGGTGCGTGAGCACCGGGCCCGCCGTCGCGAGCAGGCGGTCCTCGCCGGCCGCCGCGGCCAGCTCCGCGAGTCGCGGCCCGAGAATGAAACGGCCCTGCATGTCGCGTGCCACCATGCGGTGGTGTTCCAGGGCCACGGCCAGCCGGTGGGCCGTGGGCCGTGCCAGTCCGGTGGCTCCGACCAGACCCGCGAGGGTGGCCGGACCGGACTCCAGAGCGCTCAGGACAAGGGCCGCCTTGTCCAGAACGCCGACGCCGCTACTGTTGTCCATGCAACGATACTCACGTCTCACTCTGTGAAACGCAAGTTCAATTTTCGGTGGAACGCGCCACCCTGGATGGACACAGTGGCCCGCGAACCAACGGGCCCGGCGGCGGAAGCCCGGAACCACGACTTCAGGGGCCCGGAGAACGGGCAGCCGCTACCTCAAGATCTCTAGTTGGGCCGGTGCACGTCTGCCGGCCGGAGGGAAAGCGATGGGTAGGACACTCGCGGAGAAGGTCTGGGACGACCATGTCGTCCGGCGCGCCGAGGGCGAGCCCGACCTCCTCTTCATCGATCTGCACCTGCTGCACGAGGTGACCAGCCCGCAGGCCTTCGACGGTCTGCGCCAGAACGGCCGCCAGGTGCGCCGCCTCGACCTCACCATCGCGACCGAGGATCACAACACCCCGACCCTCGACATCGACAAGCCCATCGCGGACCCCGTCTCCAGGGTCCAGCTGGAGACGCTGCGCAAGAACTGCGCCGAGTTCGGCGTCCGGCTGCACCCGCTGGGCGACGTCGAGCAGGGTGTCGTGCACGTCGTCGGCCCGCAGCTGGGTCTGACCCAGCCCGGTACGACCGTCGTGTGCGGTGACTCCCACACCTCCACGCACGGCGCCTTCGGCGCGCTCGCGTTCGGTATCGGCACCTCCCAGGTGGAGCACGTGCTGGCCACCCAGACGCTGCCGCTGGCCCGCCCGAAGACCATGGCCATCACGGTCGACGGCGAGCTGCCCGAGGGCGTCACCGCCAAGGACCTGATCCTGGCCATCATCGCCAAGATCGGTACCGGCGGCGGCCAGGGCTACATCCTGGAGTACCGCGGCTCCGCCATCGAGAAGCTCTCGATGGAGGCCCGCATGACCATCTGCAACATGTCGATCGAGGCCGGCGCCCGCGCGGGCATGATCGCCCCCGACGAGACCACCTTCGCGTACATCAAGGGCCGCGCCCACGCCCCCGAGGGCGCCGACTGGGACGCCGCGGTCGAGTACTGGAAGACCCTGCGGACGGACGAGGACGCGGTCTTCGACGCCGAGGTGCACATCGACGCCACCGCCCTCTCTCCGTTCGTCACCTGGGGTACCAACCCCGGCCAGGGCGCACCGCTTTCGGCGGACGTCCCCGACCCGGCTTCGTACGAAGACGCTTCGGAGCGCCTCGCCGCCGAAAAGGCCCTGGAGTACATGGGCTTGGAGGCCGGACAGGCGCTGCGGTCCATCAAGGTGGACACCGTCTTCGTAGGCTCCTGCACCAACGGGCGCATCGAGGACCTGCGCGCCGCGGCCGCGATCGTCGAGGGCCGCAAAGTCGCCGACGGCGTACGGATGCTGGTCGTCCCGGGCTCCGCGCGGGTCGGTCTGCAGGCCGTCTCCGAGGGTCTGGACGTCGTCTTCAAGGAGGCCGGCGCCGAATGGCGGCACGCGGGCTGTTCGATGTGCCTGGGCATGAACCCCGACCAGCTGGCGCCGGGTGAGCGCTCCGCGTCCACCTCCAACCGCAACTTCGAGGGCCGGCAGGGCAAGGGCGGCCGTACCCACCTGGTGTCGCCGCAGGTCGCGGCCGCCACGGCCGTCCTGGGCCACCTGGCCTCGCCCGCCGACCTGTCCGACGCCGACGTTCGTACGCCCGCTGGAGTCTGATCAGCCATGGAAGCATTCACCACACACACCGGCCGGGCCGTCCCGCTGCGCCGCTCCAACGTCGACACCGACCAGATCATCCCTGCTCACTGGCTCAAGAAGGTCACCAGGGACGGTTTCGAGGACGGGCTGTTCGAGGCCTGGCGGAAGGACCCCGAGTTCGTGCTCAACCGGCCCGAGCGGCAGGGGGCGACCGTCCTGGTGGCCGGCCCCGACTTCGGCACCGGCTCCTCGCGTGAGCACGCCGTCTGGGCGCTGCAGAACTACGGCTTCAAGGCCGTCATCTCGTCCCGCTTCGCGGATATCTTCCGGGGTAACTCGCTGAAGAACGGCCTGCTCACGGTCGTGCTGGAGCAGAAGACCGTGGACGCGCTCCAGGCGCTCACCGAGAGCGACCCGCAGACCGAGATCACCGTCGACCTCCAGGCCCGTGAGGCGCGCGCCGAGGGCATCACCGCCTCCTTCGAGCTGGACGAGAACTCCCGCTGGCGGCTGCTGAACGGGCTGGACGACATCTCCATCACCCTCCAGAACGAGGCCGACATCGCCGCGTACGAGACCAAGCGGCCGTCGTACAAGCCGAGGACGCTGCAGAGCTGATCGGGAGCCCGCTTCCGGCCTGATCGACCACATCTGAATACGGCTGGTTTCAGCCACCGCCACGCTCCGCCTGTACCCCCGATCGCCACGATTGGGGGTACAGCCATGTCTGCACCCGAACGGACGCTCGCGTTGTCGCAGGTCTTGCCAACTTCCCACGTTAGGACGGATGTTGTGGGGGTAGGTGAGTGCTGTATCCGTGGCTTCCGCAAGTGCCCGGAAGGCCATTTGAGGCGGCAGTTGCCCCCTGCGCAGGCGACAACTCGCCCCAGATGGCACAATCTGTGCATGGAACACGACGGCCAACTCCAGCTCTATGCGGCGGTCGCGGACCAACTGAAGGAAGCGCACACAACAGTGCGCGCACTGCAAGTCCCGGAGGGCGTACGGATGGCGCTGACCCGGAAGCTGCTGGTCATTACGGCCGCGGCCAAGCACGACATCGCCGACGCGGCAAGACGGCTGGAACGGTTCAATGCGGACCTCGACGCGGGTCGATTCCCCGAAGAGAACGCTGACTGAACCGCCCTGGACGACCGAGTCCGTTGCGGCACAAGGGTGATAAGCCCGTTTCGTGTTTGATTTGCGGTATATATCTGCCTAACGTGCGAAAAAGCTTGAACACTTTCGTTCTGGCGATGTCTCCGAAGGGGAAGACGTGAACAAGGCGCAGCTCGTAGAAGCGATTGCCGACAAGATGGGCGGCCGCCAGCAGGCGGCCGAGGCTGTCGACGCGGTTCTGGACGCCGTCGTCCGTGCGGTGGTCGCGGGTGACCGGGTCTCGGTCACGGGCTTCGGGTCCTTCGAGAAGGTGGACCGCCCGGCGCGTTACGCCCGCAACCCCCAGACGGGCGAGCGGGTTCGGGTCAAGAAGACCTCCGTGCCGCGCTTCCGCGCCGGTCAGGGCTTCAAGGACCTGGTGAGCGGCTCGAAGAAGCTCCCGCGTGGCGGCGAGGTCGCGGTCAAGAAGGCGCCCAAGGGCAGCCTGACCGGCGGCGCTTCGGCGACGGTCAAGAAGGCGGCGGCGAAGAAGAGCACCGCCAAGAAGGTGACCGCGAAGAAGGTCACCGCGAAGAAGACGACGGCCAAGAAGACGACGGCTGCCGCCAAGAAGACCACGGCGAAGGCGACCGCGAAGAAGGCCACGGCCACGGCCAAGAAGACGACCGCGAAGAAGGCGCCGGCCAAGAAGGTCACCGCGAAGAAGGCGCCGGCCAAGAAGTCGACGGCACGGAAGGCCACCGCCAAGAAGACGGTTGCGCGCTAGGCACCGGCGTCCCGGGGATACTCACGCGACGGGCCGGACTCCTGGGGGAGTCCGGCCCGCGGTGTGTCCGGCACGGGTCGCGCTCCCGGGTGCGGCCTGACGGGGGCCGGTAGCGCAGTTCCCCTCCCGGCCTTCGGCCCCGGAGGACTCGCGTCGCCCCTGGTCTCCCGCCTCAGAGTGTCTGCAACGTCACCAAGGTGATCCGGAGGCCGGCTCCGGCCCCCTCGGTTTCGATCCGCACGCGCTGACCGGGACGGAGCAGTCGCAGCCCGCCCGCCTCGAACGCGACACCGTCGAAGGGCACCGCGGTCCCGTCGTCCAGGAGCACCTGGCCGCTGCGGCTCTCGGGGTCGTACGTGTATGCGGTCGCCTGCATGACGGCAGCCTACTGGTCCGGGATCAGCAGGCGCGCCGCCACCGCCGCCGTGCGCGGGCCCACGCCCAGGGCCAGGGCCGTGCGCAGGTCGGCGCCCGTGTCCACGTCCTGGCGCACCGACTCCACCCCGGCCGGCCGCAGTTCCACGGCGCCCGAGGCGGTGTGGCGGGCGCGGGAATCCGGGCCGAATGCGGGTGCCAATTCATTGCCGGGGGCCGCGGCCAGCAGGGTGGTGCCGATAGCCGCCGCGTCCGGGAGAAAAGCGCGCGGGAATTCCGCGGCGGCGTCGAGCACCCGGGACAATTCCAGCGGACGCAACGCCGGCAGGTCGGCGTTCAGGGCGGCCACCGGGCTTTCCGGACGCGACGCGCGTACGACCGCCGCGCCGTGCCGCAGAGCGGCGTTCAGGCCGCTTCCCGGCGTGTCCGGGACGATGTGCGCACCCAGCGCCGAGAGCTCGTGTCCGGCCAGCGTGTCGTCCGTGACGACCGCCACATCCTTCACGGCCTGACAGGCCAGCGCCGCGGCCACCGTGTCCTGGGCGAAGGCCAGCGCCAGTCCGGGACGCAGCCCGTCCGTCGCGGTGTCCGCGAGCCTGCTCTTGGCTCGCGCCAGGGGCTTGAGGGGTATCACCAAGGTCCACTGCACCGACGTACCGTCCCTCCCTTGTTGCCTCATTGTCACCCGGGCCCCGAGGCGGGCGCGGCGGCGAGGCGTACGGTGTTCCTCGACAGACCGGCGGTCCGGGGTGACACTTCTCCCGGCCCCCCGGTCCGGGAGAGGAAGTCCCGGGGACCGGGAAGAAGTCCTAGAGGAAGGTGTGCGCGTGCCCCGCCGGAGAATCGGCTTCTGGTACCGCTTCGCTGCAGTGCTCTGCAAACCGCCGCTGGTGGTCCTGATCAAGCGGGACTGGCGCGGAATGGAGAACATTCCGGCAGAGGGTGGATTTATCACCGCGGTGAACCACAATTCCCACATCGACCCCTTCGCCTACGCGCACTATCAGTACAACACCGGGCGTGTTCCACGATTCCTGGCGAAGAGCGGGCTTTTCAAGAAGGGATTCGTCGGCGCCGCCATGCGGGGCACCGGCCAGATCCCCGTCTACCGCGAGTCCACCGACGCCCTCAGCGCCTTCCGGGCCGCGATCGACGCCGTGGAGCGCGGCGAGTGCGTCGCTTTCTACCCCGAGGGAACGATCACCCGCGACCCGGACCAGTGGCCGATGGCCGCCAAGACCGGCGCCGCCAGGGTCGCCCTGCAGACCAAGTGCCCGGTGATCCCGGTCGCCCAGTGGGGTGCCAACGAACTGCTGCCGCCGTACGCGAAGAAGCCCAGCCTGCTGCCCCGCAAGACACACCATGTCCTCGCGGGCCCGCCGGTCGATCTCAGCCGCTTCTACGACAAGGAGATGACCCAGGACGTCCTCAGGGAGGCGACCGAGGTCATCATGGCGGCGATCACGCGCCAGCTGGAGGAGATCCGCGGCGAGAAGGCTCCCGAGACCCCCTACGATCCACGCCAGGTGCGGATCGAGCAGCGGCGCCGGACGCGTGCGCAGAGCGGTCTGGAAGAGGAGAGCGGCAAGTGAGCATGCCTGCCAAGGCGGCGGTCTTCAGCGCGGGTTCATGGGGTACGGCCTTCGGGATGGTGCTCGCCGACGCCGGGTGCCAGGTCACCCTGTGGGCGCGGCGGGCGGAGGTGGCCGAGGCCATCAACTCCGGCCGCACCAACCCCGACTACCTGCCCGGCGTGGAACTCCCCGAGAACCTGCGGGCCACGACCGACCCCGCCGAGGCCGCGAAGGGCGCCGACTTCACCGTCCTGTCGGTGCCCTCGCAGAGCATGCGCGCCAACCTCGCCGACTGGGCGCCGCTGCTCGCGCGCGGCACCACGCTGGTGTCCCTGATGAAGGGCATCGAACTCGGCACCACCATGCGGATGAGCCAGGTCATCGCGGACGTCGCCAAGGTCGGCCAGGACCGTATCGCCGTGGTCACCGGCCCCAACCTGGCCCGTGAGATCGCGGCCCGGATGCCGGCCGCCGCCGTGGTCGCCTGCACCGACGGGGCGGTCGCCGAGCGCCTCCAGGCCGCCTGTCACACCCCCTACTTCCGGCCGTACACCAACACCGACGTCATCGGCTGCGAACTCGGCGGCGCGGTCAAGAACGTCATCGGGCTCGCGGTCGGCATCGCCGACGGCATGGGGCTCGGTGACAACGCCAAGGGCTCGCTCATCACCCGCGGCCTCGCCGAGACCACCCGACTCGGTGTCGCGCTCGGCGCCGACCCGCTGACCTTCTCCGGCCTCGCCGGCCTCGGCGACCTGGTGGCGACCTGTTCCTCGCCGCTGTCCCGCAACCACACCTTCGGCACCAACCTCGGCAAGGGCATGACCCTGGAGGAGACCATCGCGGTTACCCGGCAGACCGCCGAGGGCGTCAAGTCCTGCGAGTCCGTGGCGGATCTCGCCCGCCGGCACGGCGTGGAGATGCCGATCACCGAGACGGTGGTCGACATCGTGCACGAGGGCAAGCCGCCGGTGGTCGCCCTCAAGGAGCTGATGTCGCGCAGCGCGAAGCCCGAGCGACGCTGAGCGAACGCACCCGGCGGACGCTGTATCGGGGCCCTACCACCGGGTACTCTCATCGCGATATGAGCATCGAGAACCTCTCCCAAAGCCCTGAGCAGCCCGCTCGCAAGCCCCGTGTGGCCGTCGTGTTCGGCGGCCGCAGCTCCGAGCACGGGATCTCCATGGTCACCGCCGGAGCCGTGCTGAGCGCCATCGACCGGACGAAGTACGACGTCCTGCCGATCGGCATCACGCGGGAAGGCCGCTGGGTGCTCACGGCCGACGAACCCGAACGCATGGCGATCAGCGACCGCCGTACGCCCGAGGTCGGCGACCTCGCCGAGTCCACCGAGGGCGGCGTGCTGCTCCCCGTCGACCCGGCCAACCGCGAGGTCGTCTACAGCGAGCCGGGCTCCGTGCCCAAGGCGCTCGGCGAGGTCGACGTCGTCTTCCCGATGCTGCACGGACCCTACGGCGAGGACGGCACCCTGCAGGGCCTCCTGGAGCTCTCCGGCGTCCCCTACGTCGGCTCCGGCGTGCTCGCCTCGGCCGTCGGGCAGGACAAGGAGTACATGAAGCGGGTGTTCACCTCGTTCGGGCTGAAGGTCGGCCCGTACCTGGTGATCCGTCCCCGCGAGTGGAAGCAGGACGAGTCCGCCGCCCGCCGCGGGATCGTGGACTTCGCGGGCGAGCACGGCTGGCCGCTGTTCGTGAAGCCCGCGCGGGCCGGGTCGTCGATCGGCATCACCAAGGTCGACGACCTCTCCGGTCTGGACGAGGCGATCGCCACCGCACAGGTCCACGACCCGAAGATCCTGGTCGAGGCGGCGCTGCGCGGCCGTGAGTTGGAGGTCGGCGTCCTGGAGTTCGAGGACGGCCCGCGCGCCTCGGTGCCGGCCGAGATCCCGCCGGCCGACACGCACGCGTACTACGACTTCGAGGCCAAGTACATCGACTCGACCCCCGGCATCGTCCCGGCCCCGCTGACCGAGGCGGAGACCGCCGAGATCCAGGCGCTCGCGGTGGACGCCTTCGAGGCCGCGTCCTGCGAGGGGCTGGTCCGCGCGGACTTCTTCCTCACCGAGGACGGCGATTTCGTGATCAACGAGATCAACACGATGCCCGGCTTCACCCCGATCTCGATGTACCCCCAGATGTGGCAGGCGACCGGCGTCAGCTACCCGGACCTGATCGACCGCCTGATCCAGGCGGCGCTGAACCGCTCGACGGGCCTGCGCTGACACGCCCCCTCAGCCGATGGCCGGGGAGGAGCAACCGCGCGACACGCCACGACGAACCAGCACACGACGCCGGTGAGCGGGGTCTGGCGCGACCCACCGCAGGGCGGCGGGCGGCAGCGTGGTGGGGGCGCCTCCCGGCGGCCCGAAGGCTGGGGACGTGGACGACCGGCGACAACGACGCCCCTGGGGGTCCCCCTGCGGGGGAGGGCCGGCGGACTCCGCGTCCGGCCTGATCCGCCGGACCGGCCTCAGTCGGCGATGCCCTCCGGGACCGCCTTCTTGATGGCCGGCGCCAGGTTCACCAATGGCGCCATACCGTCCCCGGTCCGCCCCGCGGGGATCGTCACCTCGACATAGGCCTTCCGCAGCGTCGTCGTGAAGCGAAACGATTTGTCGGCCTCCTGCTCGAGCAGCCAGCCGACCCCGTCGACCTCGACCCCGTCGGCTTCGGGGTCGGTCATCTTCGCAGGCCGCTCGACACCGCAGCGCAGTATGATCGCGGGGTTCCCCCAGCCCGCCGTCAGCGCGGAGGCGGGCTCGGGGTCACGCCGGGCGAGCTTGTCCACCTTCTCCGGCAACCCCTCGTCGAGGTTCCGGCACAGCTCGGCAACCGCCGCACCCGGACGGGGAACCGCCGCCGACGGGCGGTCGACTGCTGAAGAGCAGCCCGCCGCCGCGATCATCAGCACGACGAGCGCGGGCAGACCGAATGGCCGGTGACGGAAGAAGTTCACCGGCCAAGCGTAGACGGGGGTTACAGATGGACGACCGGGCAGGTCAGGGTACGCGTGATGCCCTCCACTTGCTGGACTCTCGCGACCACGAGCCGGCCGAGTTCGTCGACCGTCTCCGCCTGCGCGCGCACGATGACGTCATACGGTCCTGTCACATCCTCGGCCTGGATGACACCAGGGATCTTGCTGATGATCTCGGCGACGGTCGACGCTTTGCCGACCTCCGTCTGGATCAGGATGTACGCCTGTACCACGGAACCTCCAGGGCGGCCACGAGGATCATGTGGGGAAAAGGAACGCCACGGTATCGCGTCGCCGCTCACCGCGGGGAGACCTGCGCGGACAGGGGCTTGCGCGCCAGGGTGCAGGCAGGACAGAAGTTGACGGTCACCTCGACCGTATCCAGGACGACGATGACGCGCGAGCGGGCACGGCAAGGCAGAGAAGGGGCGTAAGGGCAATGAAGGGCACTGTTGGTGAGCTGGGGGAGTTCGGGCTCATCAGGGAGCTCACCTCCCGTCTCACCACCACTCCGGCGGTCCGGGTCGGCCCCGGCGACGACGCCGCGGTGGTCGCCGCGCCCGACCGCAGGGTCGTGGCGAGCACCGACATCCTGCTGGAGGGCCGGCACTTCCGCCGCGACTGGTCCACGGCCTACGACGTGGGCCGCAAGGCGGCCGCCCAGAACCTCGCGGACATCGCCGCCATGGGTGCCGTGCCGACCGCGTTGCTGCTCGGCCTGGTCGTCCCCGCCGAACTGCCGGTGACCTGGCCCAGCGAACTGATGGACGGCATCCGGGACGAGTGCCAGGTGGCCGGTGCCTCGGTGGTCGGCGGGGACGTGGTCCGGGGCGACACGATCATGGTCTCCATCACCGCGCTCGGCGATCTGCGCAACCAGGAGCCGGTCACCCGGGCCGGCGCCCAGCCCGGTGACCTGGTGGCCGTCACCGGCTGGCTGGGCTGGTCCGCGGCCGGGTACGCGGTACTCTCCCGGGGCTTCCGGTCGCCGCGCGCCTTCGTGGAGGCGCACCGCCGCCCCGAGCCGCCGTACCACGCCGGCCCGGCCGCCGCGGGCCTCGGCGCCACCGCGATGTGCGACGTCAGCGACGGACTGATCGCCGACCTCGGCCACATCGCGGAGGCCAGCAAGGTGCGGATCGACATCCGCTCCGGCGCGATCGACGTCCCGACCCAGATGAACGACATCGGCCAGGCCGTCGGTGTCGATCCCATCCAGTGGGTGCTGACCGGCGGCGAGGACCACGCGATCGTGGCGACCTTCCCGCCGGACGTGAAGCTGCCCGCCCGCTGGAAGGTGATCGGCGAGGTCCTCAACCCGTCGGCGCTGCCTCAGGTGACCGTCGACGGGGCGCCCTGGACCAGCAAGGGCGGCTGGGACCACTTCGGGGACATCGAGTCATGACGCTCCCGCGGGTGCTGACGGTCGCGGGCTCCGACTCCGGTGGCGGGGCCGGGATCCAGGCCGACCTGAAGACGATGCTGGCACTGGGCGTGCACGGCATGAGCGTGATCACGGCGGTCACCGCGCAGAACTCCGTGGGCGTGCAGGGCGCTTGGGAGCTGCCGGTGGCGGCTGTGCGGGCCCAGTACCGCAGCGTGGCCGACGACATCGGCGTGGACGCGGTGAAGACCGGGATGCTCGCCTCGGCCGAACTCGTCGAGACGGTGGCGGAGTTGATCGCCGGTACCGACGCGCCCGTGGTCGTCGACCCGGTGGGGGTCTCCAAGCACGGCGACTCCCTGCTCGCGGCCTCCGCGCTGGACTCGGTGCGCACCAAGCTCCTCCCGCTGGCCACCGTGGCCACCCCCAACCTGGACGAGGTGGCCCAACTCACCGGCGTCCAGGTCGAGTCGGAGTCGGATCTGCGCCGGGCCGCGGCGGCCGTGCTGGCGTACGGGCCGCGCTGGGTGCTGATCAAGGGCGGGCATCTGCCGGGCGACGCCGTGGACCTGCTCACGGACGGCACCGACGAGTTCCGGCTGCGCGTACCCCGGCACGACAACCGGCACACGCACGGCACGGGCTGCACCCTCGCGTCCGCGATCGCCTCGCAGCTCGCGAAGGGACAGTCCGTGCCGGAGGCGGTGGCGGCGGCCAAGGAGTACGTCACCGGGGCGATCGCCGCCGGGTTCGCGCTCGGCGCCGGGATCGGGCCGGTGGACCACGGCTGGGCCCTGGACCGGGACCCTCGGTAGGGGTACTCCCGCGGCTCGACGCGGGTGGCCGTCTTCTCCGCCGTCCTCTTGGGGAAACGGGCCGGCGGGCGGCACCCGGCACCCCGCGGTCCCGGACATCCTCTGGCGCCCCCTGGCGAAGTCCCGGATCCACGTCTCGTACCCGGCGAACGCCGTGCCGCGGCCACCGCCCGCGAGGGCCGGCCCACCGGCGAGAAGACGGGCACCGACGACCGCCACACCGCGCCGACGGGGACCCGGAAGCAGGCCTGCCCGAAGATGGGTACGGCAAAAAGCCGGTCCACCCTCGGGTGGACCGGCTCAGTGCGGCGAACCGGCTGTGGCCGCGCGCTAGCAGCAGTGCGTCAGCGCGAGACCTTGCCGGCCTTGATGCACGAGGTGCAGGCGTTCACGCGCTTCGGCGTCCCGCCGACCACGGTACGCACACGCTGGATGTTCGGGTTCCAGCGACGGGACGTACGGCGGTGCGAGTGCGAGATGTTGTTGCCGAAGCCCGGCCCCTTGCCGCAGACGTCGCAGTTGGCAGCCACGGGTCACTCCAAAGACTTCAGATGCACTTACGGTTGGATCCCGGCTTGCCGGGATCGAGATCCAGGGATCTGAGATCTTGAGTGGCGTTGCCAGGGGTAATGGCCCGATCGGATCGGGCAACCGGAGCAGCATACAACGGCCGCGACGGTTAGACGAAACTAGCATGGCAGCTCAGGGGCCCGCTCACGGCCCACTTCCGGTGGACGCCCTTGCGGGGTCTACGCTGCGACCACATCGGGCCAGCTCAAGGAGGCGCAGGTGGCGCAGGTGCCGCAGACATTCTTCGATGCTCTCGCGGTACGCACCTGGTGCGGTCTCGCGCTCGGGGCGATCGGCCGGGCACGCGAGGAGATCGACGCGATCAACGTCTATCCGGTGGCCGACGGCGACACGGGCACGAACCTCTATCTGACGGTGGAGTCGGCCGCCGGGGCCGTGGAGGCCGTCTTCGCCGGCTACGAGCTGGGCGAGGAGGTCCCCACCCTGGCCGACGCCGTCCGCGCGATGGCGCACGGCGCGCTGATAGGCGCGCGCGGCAACTCCGGCACGATCCTGGCCCAGCTCCTGCGCGGCATGGCCCAGGTCCTCACCAAGGGTGAGACGACTCACAGCGAGGGCGAGCGGCTGCGGCTCGCCCTGCGGCACGCCGCCGACGCCGCCCGTCAGGCCGTGGCCCACCCCGTGGAGGGCACCGTGCTGTCGGTCGCCACGGCGGCGGCCGACGCGGCCCACGCGGCCGAGGGCGACGGCGGGGCGGTCGTCCGGGCCGCCTACGAGGGCGCGTGCGAGGCGCTCGCCAGGACCCCGGGGCAGCTGGCCGTGCTGGAGCGGGCCGGCGTGGTGGACGCGGGCGGGCGGGGCCTGGTCGCGGTGCTCGGGGCGCTGGTGGAGGCGTTCACGGGGGAGACGCCGACGGCTTTCGACCTGCACGCGTACGGAGCGCTCCCGGTCGCACGCGCGCGCGTGGACGCCGTTTCCGACGCCCGGGCCGAGGCGTGCGCCCAGTCGGCCACGGGCCCCGCCTTCGAGGTCATCTACCTCCTGGAGGCCGAGGACGCCGCGGTGGTGCGGCTGCGAGCCCGGCTCGACGCGCTCGGTGACTCCCTGGTCGTGGTCGGCGGCGACGGTCTGTGGAACGTCCACGTGCACGTCGACGACGCCGGTGCCGCCGTGGAGGCGGGCGTCGAGGCGGGCCGGCCGCACCGGATCCGGATCACGCACTTCGGCGCGGGGGACGTGCACACCGGCGCGGAGCCGCCGCGCGAGCGGGTGCAGCGGGCCGTGGTGGCCGTGGTGCCGGGAGAGGGGCTGGTCGGGCTGTACGGCGAGTCCGGCGCGACCACCGTGCTCGCGCGCCCCGGGGAGCCGCCCGCCAGCGGGGAGCTGGTGGACGCCGTGCGACGGGCCCACGCGCGCGAGGTGGTGCTGCTGCCCAACGACGCCGACCTGCGGCACACGGCGGCCGCGGCGGCCGAGCAGGTCCGTGCGGAGGGCATCCGGGTCGCCCTCATCCCGACCCGCTCCGCGGTCCAGGGCATCGCCGCGCTCGCGGTGCACCAGCCGGACCGCCGCTTCGACGAGGACGTCGTCCAGATGACCTCGGCGGCCGGTGCCACCCGCTACGCCGAGGTCGTGGTCGCGGAACGGCAGTCCTGGACCATGGCCGGCATCTGCCAGGCCGGTGACGTGCTCGGCCTGATCGACGGTGACGTGGCGGTGATCGGGTCGGACGTGACCGCCACCGCCGAGAGCGTCCTGGACCGCATGCTCCAGGCCGGCGGCGAACTGGTCACCCTCGTCCTCGGCGCCGAGGCGCCCGAAGGCGTCAGCGAACGCCTCCAGGCACGGGTGCGCGAGGCCTACCTCGCCGTCGACACGGTGGTCTACGACGGCGGCCGGCAGGGGGCCCCGCTCCTCATCGGCGTCGAGTGAGCCCGCCGGGCACGCCTCCTCACGCCTCCGTGGGCTCCAGCAGCTGCCGGGCCTCCGCCCGCCGGGCCCGGACCGTCTCGTCGTCCGGGTCGGCGCCCTCGTAGGCGTCCAGCACCGCACGCGCGCGTGCCGCCGCGTCGGCCGGCCGGCTCAGGTCGGCCTCCAGCCAGCCCGCCGCGAGTTCGGCGCCGGTACGGCTGTGCAGCGCGTCCGCGCCCAGCTCGGCGAAGACGGCGATCGCGGCCGTCGTCTCGGCCAGCGCCGCCTCGAACGCGTCCTGGATCGCCGCGTCCTGCGCGTCCTCGGACACGGACCGGGCCAGCAGATCTCCGAACTGCCGGTGGGTGTGGCCCAGTTCACCGGCGAGCCGGTCCCGGGCCGCCGGGTCCCGGAGCCCCTTCAGTGCCGTCTCGCACTCCGTCACCGCGGCCGTCATCAGGCGCCGCGCGCCCGCCGTCCCGGCCTCCGTGCGCAGCGCCAGCCACGCCCGGGCCCGCAGTGAGCGGACCAGGAAGTGCACGTTGCCCATCGCCCGCCACAGCTCGCCCGCGCGCGTGTACGCCCGGTCCGCCTCGGCGGCCAGGCCCGCGTTGCCCAGCGACTCGGCGGCCAGGTGCGCGAGGGTGGCGTGGTCGTGCTGCTCGGGCCAGTGCCGGGCGATCTCGGCCGCCTGGAGCCGCCGTTCGGCCGCCGCGTGGTGCTCGCCGAGCTCGCTCAGACAGTCCCCGAGCCACCACTGGGTCTGCACGACCGCGCCGTCCCCGTGCGTCTCGGCGCTCAGGTCGGCCAGCGCCGACTCCAGCACCTCGGCGGCCTCCGCGAACCGCCCCTGCCGCAGCAGGAGGCCGCCCAGCTGGTGCCGCGCCCAGGCGCCCAGGGTGGAGCTCTCCCCGGCCTCGTCGGCCCAGTGCGCCGCCTGAAGGGCATGTTCGGCGGCCTCCTCGGCCGCGCCGCGGCCGCCGAGCACCTCGGCCAGCTGGAGATGCAGCTGCGCCCGCCCCACCGGCTCCACGTGCGGGCCGCCGTGCTCCAGGGCCGCGCGCAGCGCGCGCTCCGCCTCGGCCATGTCGCCCTGCTCATGGGCGAGCGCGGCCACCCGCACCTCGTACTCCACCGCGAACCACGGCAGCTTCGCACCGACGAACTGCGCCGACGCCTGCCGGAACAGCTCGCCCGCCCGCTCGCCGTCGCCGGCCTGCTCGGCCAGTTCGGCGAGCATCGCCCGCCCCTCGGCCGCCCGGGACACCAGCCGGACGTCGGAACCGCCGCGCCCGCCGACCAGCGCCAGCAGCTCCCGTACGGCCCGCTCGGCGTCGGCGGTGCCCTCCGACCGCTCGTGGACCCGCCGCATCAGGATCCGCGCCCGGCTCATCAGCACGGACGCCGTCTGCCGTACGCCGGTGGCGTCGTCGGCGTACAGCGCGAGGATCCGGTCGTACGGCTCGCCGATCGCGGCCGTCGCCTCGTCCAGCTCCCCGGACAGCGCGCGGACGTAGGCGGCACGCGCGCGTGCCGCGATCGCCTCGCCCTCGTCACCGGCCTCCGCGTACAGCTCCGCCGCCCGCTCGAACAGCTCGACGCCCTCGGGGCCGCGGCCCATCGCCGTGTGGTCGGCGATCTCCGCGCGGACGTAGGTGTCCACCTCGGCGCCTCCGGCACCCTCGGCGGCCTCCGCCACCGCCGCCCAGACGTCCAGGGCATGCGGCTGGAGGGTGTCCGAGAGCCGGCGCGCCTCGGCGAGCAGCGCGGGCAGCGACGGCCGCTCCGGCGCGGGCGCCCGCACCACCGGCGCGATGGGCCCGGCGGGCGCCGTCCGTGCCGCCCGCACGCCCAGCGGCAGCCGGTCCACCAGCGGCCGCTGGTCCATGCGCTCGCGCAGCTGGTCGCCGACGTGGGAGGTGCCGTTGCGGGCATCGAACCGCGCGGCCAGCTCCAGGGCCTCCGCGCGCGCGTGCCCGGCGAGTTCCGCGGCGGTCCACGCCCGCCCGGCGGGGCCCGGTACCCGCTGCGCACCGAGACCCAGCCCGGCCAGCCGGTCCATCAGCAGCGTCACCACCGCCAGGAAGTCCATCCGGCTGCGCGGCTGCCCGGTGTCCGTGAAGTAGGCGGGACGTTCCGCCAGCAGTTCGAGACCTCGCGCCTCGTTGCCGGTCAGCGCGCAGAACTCCACATGGTCCGCGTACGCGCCCCGCATGCTCTCCATGGGGCGGACGAGACGGAAACCCCGCAGGTGGTGCGCGCGGGCCTCGTCGACCCGGCCGAGCCGCAGCAGCGGGACCAGGGAGGAGGCGAGGACCGTGTGCGGCTCGTGGGCGCAGCTGTACTCGCCCTCCAGGACCGGCCGCCACAGCTGAAGCGCCTCGGCGTCGCGGCCGTTGCGCAGCTGCCAGCCGCCCTGCCCGTGCAGCTCGCACGCGTGGCAGTCGGCCATCCGGTCCCGGTCCGCCGCCAGCCAGGCCGTGTACGCCCGCTCCGCGCGCGGGAAGTCACCGATGTGCGCGGCGACACTGAACTCGGCGCTGCGCACCGCCCGCTCGGAGTGCCCGGCCAGCCGGTAGCGGTGCTCCATCTCGCCCAGCCACTTCTCGACCGAGGCGAGCGGGATGTGCGGCTGGTCGAGCATGCCGGCCGACATCCACTTGAAGACCCAGTGCAGGGAATGCGTCTCGTACTCGTCGAAGTCCCCGGGCCGCTCGTCCCACAGGCGCAGCAGACGCGCGAAGGGGACGAACATCTTGTCCTTCTCGGAGCTGTAGTTGTAGACCTTCAGCTGGTGTCCGAGCGCCTCGATCACGGCGAGCGGGACGTTCAGCTTCTCGGCCTCCGCCAGCAGCTGCTCCGCGCGCGCGTTGCGGGCGGGACCCTCCGGCTCCTCGGAGTTCTCGGCCATCGCGCGGCGCAGCGCGTCGAAGTCCGCGATCCCGCCGGTTTCCTCCATCAGCGGTCACCCTCCCCATGAGTGGCCCACTCCAGGAGGCCGATGAACGAGCGGTTGATCAGCACCGAGTCGGCGGGCCGCAGCGGGCGCTGGGCCATCAGCAGCGCCTGCCCGTAGAGCGATTCGCTCGCGGTGCCGATCAGCTCCGGATCCGTCAGGGAACTGATCCGCCGGATCAGCGGGTTGAGATGGTTGAGCACCAGCCGCGCCCGGGGCGCGCTGCCGCGCAGCGAGCCCAGGATGCCCGCCCACAGGTCGTCGGCCTGTTCCTCGGCCTCCGCACGGGCCTGCTCGTGCCGTGCGGCCCGGTCGTCCAGGTGCAGCGCGGGCACGGAGAGCGGGTGGAAGGCGCGCAGGACGACATCGCACCCCAGCGGGTCCAGCTTCGCCCGCGCGGCCGCGAGAAAGCCCGCCAGCGCCAGCTCCTCCGCCGGATCCACCGCGTCCAGGTGCGCGGTCACGGTGTCCGCGTCCAGCTCGGCGACCACCGTGCCTGGCCGCACCGAGGGCAGCGCCTCGACCAGCTCGCTGTCGTACGTGTAACCGCCGTTGATCACCCCGACGCCCTGCGCGGAGGCGATCGGCGCGACCTGCCGGTACTCCTCGACCGTCCGCGTGAAGTGCACCACCGGGTGGCGCTGTGCGAACTCCTCCAGGGACAGCTGCCCGTCGGTGGTCTCGAAGGGGAGCCACGGCAGCATCGTGCGCAGCATCTCCCGGTCGTGCCGGGCCAGCGACTTCACCCCGAGGTGGTGCACCGACAAGAACGCCGAGAGCCGTTCCGGATCGCCCGCGGCAAGGCCGGTCAGCCAGGACCGAATCCTTTCGCCGAGCGCCTCCCGTACGGCGGCCAGGGTCTCGTCCTCGTACAGCGACTCGCGTGAGGCGGTCGGCCGCAGACTGTCCGTGTCCAGGACGCAGCGCACGAAGAACGCCCAGTCCGGCAGCAGCTGTTCGGCCCGCTCGGTGAGCAGCATGCCCTTGAGGTGCACGCGATGGGTGGCCCGCTGGGCGGGACTCACCGCCGACGGCAGCACGTACGCCACCCCCCGGATCCCGGCCAGCGGCACGTCCAGCGCGATCGAGTCCAGCGGCGCGAAGCCGAACAGCTCCTGACAGTGCCGGGCCAGCGCCACCCGGCGGGTGCCGGGGGAGGGGTACGGCCGGTCCCAGGGCGCGGGCAGGTCGGTGACCGCCTCGTCCCCCACCCGGACGTCGTAGGGCAGCAGCGAACCGAAGTCCCGCGCCAGCGCGAGCACCCGCCGCTCGTCCAGCCACTCCGCCGCGCCCGCCCGCGCCACCAGATGCACGGTGGTGCCGGGCTCGGGCCGCGCCTCGGGCGCCAGCGTCCGCACCGTGTACGACCCGTCGTCGCGCGCCGTCCACTCCACGGGGGGCGCGTCCGGGGTGCGGGCGCTGCGGCTGACCACACGGATCCGTTCGGCGACCACGAAACAGGCCAGCAGTCCGATGCCGAACTGGCCCAGGAAGTCCGAGCGGGCCTCCTGCAGCCCGTCCGACCGCTTGGAGCTGCGCCCGATGGTCGCGAGCAGACCGTGCACGTCCGACTCGGTGAGCCCGACGCCGCTGTCCTCCACCCGCAGGGCGCTGCCGTCGGCGTACAGCCGCACCCGTGCCGGGGCGTCGGGCTGTTCGGCCCGTCTCGCGGTGATCGCGTCCACAGCGTTCTGCAGCAGCTCGCGCAGGTAGACCTTGGGACTGGAGTACAGGTGATGGGAGAGCAGGTCCACCAGACCACGCAGGTCGACCTGGAACGAATGAGGTGGCTGTGATGCCTGGGATGACTGTGAGGTCTGGGAGTCCATCGTCGCTGCGCCGGAGGGGGGAAGAAGACGTGGTCGGCGCGGGGTCGGGCGGTCCCGGGTGGGGTGGTGACCGCGGAAGGATGGCCGGAGCGCGCCATCCTATGACTCAAAACGGCCGCCTGACCAGGGGTTTCCCGAGACATATACGGCATTGTCAGTGGCGTGGTGTGCAATGGATCTCGTGCCCGCACTGGAAGAACCGTTGAAACAACCCCTGAAGTCAGTGCTCGGCCCAGCCACCGCGAAGGTGATGGCCGAGCACCTCGGCCTGCACACGGTCGGCGATCTCCTGCACCACTACCCCCGCAGATACGAGGAGCGCGGCCAGCTCACCCACCTCGCCGACCTGCCCATGGACGAACACGTCACGGTGGTCGCCATGGTGGCCGACGCACGGCTGCACACCTTCGCCTCCGCCAAGGCGCCGCGCGGCAAGGGCCAGCGGCTGGAGGTCACGATCACCGACGGCAGCGGCCGGCTCCAACTGGTCTTCTTCGGCAACGGCGTGCACAAGCCCCACAAGGAACTCCTGCCGGGCACGCGCGCGATGTTCGCCGGCAAGGTCTCGGTCTTCAACCGCCGCCTCCAACTGGCCCACCCGGCCTACGAACTGCTGCGCGGCGACGACCCGGACGAATCGGTGGAGACCTGGGCCGGAACCCTGATCCCGCTCTACCCGGCCACCGCCAAGCTGGAGTCCTGGAAGATCGGCAAGGCCGTCCAGACGGTCCTGCCGAGCGCCCAGGAGGCCCTGGACCCCCTGCCGCCCGCCCTGTGCGAGGGCCGCGGCCTGGTCTCCCTTCCCGAGGCCCTGCTCAAGATCCACCGCCCGCACACCAAGGCGGACGTCGCGCAGGCCCGCGACCGCCTCAAGTGGGACGAGGCCTTCGTCCTCCAGGTCGCCCTCGCCCGCCGCCGCCACACCGACGCCCAACTCCCGGCGGTGGCCCGCAGGCCCCGTCCCGACGGCCTCCTGACGGCCTTCGACGACCGCCTCCCCTTCACCCTCACGGACGGCCAGCAGAAGGTCTCGAAGGAGATCTTCGACGACCTGGCGACGGAGCATCCGATGCACCGGCTCCTGCAGGGCGAGGTCGGCAGCGGAAAGACGCTGGTGGCCCTGCGTGCCATGCTCGCGGTGGTCGACGCGGGCGGCCAGGCGGCCATGCTCGCGCCCACCGAGGTGCTCGCCCAGCAGCACCACCGCTCGATCACCGAGATGATGGGGGAGCTGGCCGAAGGCGGCATGCTGGGCGGTGCCGAGCACGCCACCAAGGTGGTCCTGCTCACCGGCTCGACGGGCACGGCCGCCCGTCGCCAGGCCATGCTCGGCCTCGTCACCGGCGACGCCGGACTGGTGATCGGCACGCACGCGCTGATCGAGGACAAGGTCCAGTTCCACGACCTGGGCCTGGTGGTCGTCGACGAACAGCACCGCTTCGGCGTCGAGCAGCGGGACGCCCTGCGCGGCAAGGGCAAGAAGCCGCCCCACCTGCTCGTCATGACCGCCACCCCGATCCCGCGCACGGTCGCGATGACGGTCTTCGGCGACCTGGAGACCTCCGTGCTGGACCAGCTGCCGGCCGGCCGCTCCCCGATCGCCACCTATGTCGTCCCCGCCGCCGACAAGCCCCACTTCCTGGCCCGAGCCTGGGAGCGGGTGCGGGAGGAGGTCGTGAACGGGCACCAGGCGTACGTCGTCTGCCCCCGCATCGGCGACGAGGAGGACGACCCGAAGAAGGCGAGGAAGTCGGCCGAGGACGAGGCGGAGAAGCGCCCCCCGCTCGCCGTCCTGGACGTGGCCGGCCACCTCGCCAAGGGCCCGCTGAGCGGCCTGCGGGTGGAGGTCCTGCACGGCCGTATGCACCCGGACGACAAGGACGCGGTGATGCGCCGCTTCGCGGCCGGCGACACGGACGTCCTGGTCGCCACCACGGTCATCGAGGTCGGTGTGAACGTCCCCAACGCCACCGCAATGGTGATCATGGACGCCGACCGCTTCGGCGTGTCCCAGCTGCACCAGCTGCGCGGCCGCGTGGGCCGTGGTTCCGCCGCCGGACTCTGTCTGCTGGTCACGGAGATGGCCGAGGCGAGCCCGGCCCGCCAGCGCCTGACGGCCGTCGCCTCGACCCTGGACGGCTTCGAGCTCTCCCGCATCGACCTCGAACAGCGCAGAGAGGGCGATGTCCTCGGCCAGGCCCAGTCGGGAGCCCGCTCCAGCCTCCGCGTCCTGGCGGTGATCGAGGACGAGGAGATCATCGCGGAGGCCCGCGAGGAGGCGACGGCGCTGGTGGCCGGCGACCCGGAGCTGACCGGCCTGACCGGTCTCCGAACGGCCCTGGACGCCCTTCTGGACGAGGAGAGGGAGCAGTACCTGGAGAAGGGCTGAGCCTGACGCGCCCCGAAAGGGTGCTGGGCGACAGGCCACGCCGGACCCGCAGCCGCCGTCGCACCAGGCACCCACCCCGGTCGGCCTGCCAGACTGAACCCGTGAAGCCGCCCCCGAAGAAGGACCCCCCATGACCCGCGTGATCGCCGGCCGGGCAGGCGGACGGCGCCTCTCCGTGCCGCCCGGCACAGGCACCCGCCCCACCTCCGACCGCGCGCGCGAGGGCCTCTTCTCCACCTGGCAGTCCCTCCTCGGCGGCCCCCTGGACGGCGACCGGGTCCTCGACCTCTACGCCGGTTCGGGAGCCGTGGGCCTGGAGGCCCTCTCCCGGGGCGCCGGCCACACCCTCCTCGTGGAGGCCGACCCCCGGGCCGCCCGCGTCGTGCGCGAGAACGTGAGGAACCTGGGCCTGCCCGGCGCCGAGGTGAGGGCGGGCAGAGCGGAACAGATCGTCCGGACACCGGCGCCCGCGCAGCCGTACGACATCGTCTTCCTGGACCCCCCGTACGCGGTCTCGGACGACGATCTTCGGGAGATTCTCCTCACACTCCACTCGGGGGGCTGGCTAGCGCCCGAGGCGCTCGTCACCGTGGAGCGCAGCACCAGAGGCGGTGACTTCCCGTGGCCGGCCGGCTTCGAGGCCCTCCGGTCCCGTCGCTACGGCGAGGGAACGTTTTGGTACGGTCGCGCCGCCTCTACGTGCGAAGACGCACGATGACCGGACCGGAGAGCGAGGGATCACAAGTGCGCCGCGCCGTCTGTCCCGGGTCGTTCGACCCGATCACCAACGGACACCTCGACATCATTGCCCGAGCGTCCCGCCTCTACGACGAGGTCTACGTCGCGGTAATGATCAACAAGTCCAAGAAGGGCCTGTTCGAGATCGACGAGCGGATCGACCTGATCCGCCAGGTCACGGCCGACCACGGGAACGTCCGCGTCGAGGCGTTCCACGGCCTCCTCGTCGACTTCTGCAAGCAGCGTGAGATCCCTGCCATCGTCAAGGGTCTGCGGGCCGTCAGCGACTTCGACTACGAGCTGCAGATGGCCCAGATGAACATCGGTCTGTCGGGCGTGGAGACGCTCTTCGTGCCGACCAACCCCACCTACAGCTTCCTCTCGTCCTCCCTGGTCAAGGAGGTCGCCCAGTGGGGCGGAGACGTGTCGCACCTGGTTCCGGAGCCCGTCTTCGAGGCTCTCAACAAGCGTATTCACCGGGACTGATGGGGCTACAGTCGTCCCGTCCGTCTCCAACACAGCTGTAGAGAGTGGCGAGCGCAGGGTGGACGTACAGAACAAGCTCGACGAGATCGTGGCCACCGTCTCCGGTGCCCGGGCCATGCCCATGTCGGCGTCGTGCGTGGTCAACCGGGCCGACCTGCTCGCGATGCTGGAAGAACTGCGCCAGGCGCTGCCCGGCTCCCTCGCCCAGGCCCAGGAGCTGATCGGCGGCCGTGAGCAGATGGTCGAGCAGGCGCGCATGGAGGCGGAGCGGATCATCGAGACCGCGCACGCCGAGCGCGGTTCGCTGATCTCCGACACCGAGGTGGCCCGCCGTTCCCAGGCGGAGGCCGACCGGATCCTCGGCGAGGCCCGCAGGGAGGCCGAGGAGGTCCGCGCCGACGCGGACGACTACGTCGACTCCAAGCTCGCCAACTTCGAGGTCGTCCTCACCAAGACCCTCGGCTCGGTCGGCCGTGGCCGCGAGAAGCTGCTCGGCACCGGACCCGGCCTCGACGAGCAGGGTTACGAGGACGAGGACGCCCCCGAGCGCAGCCACGACCCGGAGACGCTGCGCCGGGACGCCGACGCCTACGTCGACGTCAAGCTCGGCGCCTTCGAGGCGGTCCTCGCCAAGACCCTGGAGGCCGTCGGCAAGGGCCGCGCCAAGCTGCACGGCCGGATCGCCTCCGACGCCCTCGGCGCCCTGTCCGACGACAACACGACCTTCCAGCACTCCAGCGACGCCGACTACCTCGCCGACCTCGCGGCTCTCGCCGACCAGGACGCCCAGGCGGCGCAGCCCGAGCAGCAGCCGGTCGCCGCCCAGCCGCAGCCGCAGTACGACCGGCAGCCGGCGCAGCAGCCCGTCGCGCAGGACCCGTACGGCTACCCGCAGCAGCAGGACCCCTACGGCGGCTACCCCCAGCAGCAGCCCGCCTACGCGCAGCAGGACCCCTACGGCTACCAGCAGGCCGACCCCTACGCCTACCAGGGCTACGACACCGGCCAGCAGCCCGTCTACGATCCCCAGCAGCAGGCCCAGCACCAGGCGTACGCCCTCGACGAGACCAGCCTCTTCGACACCGGCATGATCACGCCGGAGCAGCTGAGGGCCTACGAGCAGGGCCGCGGCCTGTAGGAAGGGGCCGGAGGACGGCGGATTGGGCCGACAGCGAAAGGTCCAGTATCCTGGCTCTTCGGTCGCGTCCACATCCGCGATCACCGCTGCCCGGAGACGTCTTCCGGACGGCGTCCCTCTGAACTCGAAGATCGAAAGCAGGAATGGCTCCTCACGCACGTCTCGACCACCGCGACCCGTTCGTGTTCGACACGCACGAGCTGGGGCGGCGTCCTGGCGCGCTGCAGCGCCTGACCCGCACGATCGACGCCCCCGAGGACTTCGGTATCAAGGGGGTCATCGGAGTGCCGGAAGGTGCCCCGGTGGAGCTGGACCTCCGTCTCGAGTCGGTCATCGAAGGGGTGCTCGTCACAGGCACCGCCCGTGCACAGGCCGAGGGGGAGTGCGTAAGGTGTCTGGAGCCGGTCGAGCAGGAGCTCGAAGCGGACTTCCAGGAACTGTTCTCGTACCCTGACGCCGACGACCGGGGCCGTGTGATCGCGGAACCGGGCGACGACGCCGAGGACGACGAGGACAGGTACTTCATCGAGGACGGCTTGTTCGACCTCGAACCCGTGCTGCGGGATGCGGTGGTGCTCGCACTGCCGATGCAGCCGGTGTGCCAGGACGACTGTGCGGGACTGTGCTCCGAGTGCGGAGCCCGGCTCGCGGACGACCCGGACCACCACCACGACGCCGTCGACATCCGTTGGGCGGCTTTGCAGGGACTCGCCGGTTCCACCAAGGACGGCGAGAAGGTCGAGATGAGCGGCGCTGACGCGGAAGCGGGCGTCGACGAGAAGCAGGAGAAGTAGCCGTGGCTGTTCCGAAGCGGAAGATGTCGCGCAGCAACACGCGCCACCGCCGGTCGCAGTGGAAGGCTGCGGTCCCCACCCTGGTTGCGTGCGAGCGCTGCCACGAGCCCAAGCTGCAGCACATCGCGTGCCCGTCGTGCGGCACCTACAACAAGCGCCAGGTCCTCGAAGTCTGAGCGGCCAGGTGAGAGGCACTGTGTCCAGTCCCAAGAAGGCGGATGACGCCAAGGCGGATCCATCTGCCAAGAAGAAAACGGACAGCACGGCCTCGTCCCACACGCTTCTGGAAGGGCGGCTCGGCTACAAGCTCGAGTCCGCCCTTCTGGTGCGTGCGCTGACCCACCGTTCCTACGCGTACGAGAACGGCGGCCTGCCGACGAACGAGCGGCTGGAGTTCCTCGGTGACTCCGTCCTCGGCCTCGTCGTCACGGACACGCTGTACAACACCCACCCGGACCTGCCCGAGGGCCAGCTGGCCAAACTCCGGGCAGCGGTGGTGAACTCGCGTGCGCTCGCGGAAGTGGGCCGCGGTCTCGACCTGGGTTCCTTCATCCGGCTCGGCCGCGGTGAAGAGGGCACGGGCGGCCGGGACAAGGCGTCCATCCTTGCCGACACCCTGGAAGCGGTGATCGGCGCGGTCTATCTCGACCAGGGCCTCGACTCGGCGTCCGAGCTGGTACACCGGCTCTTCGACCCGCTGATCGAGAAGTCCTCGAACCTCGGAGCCGGCCTGGACTGGAAGACCAGTCTCCAGGAGCTCACCGCGACGGAGGGCCTCGGCGTGCCCGAGTACCTGGTCACGGAGACCGGCCCCGATCACGAGAAGACCTTCACTGCTGCCGCCCGCGTCGGAGGCGTCTCGTACGGCACCGGCACCGGCCGCAGCAAGAAGGAGGCGGAGCAGCAGGCCGCCGAGTCCGCCTGGCGCGCCATCCGCGCCGCGGCGGACGAGCGGGCCAAGGCCGCCAAGGCGGCAGCGGCAGCCGAACAGGCCGCCGGGGCCGAGGAGGACGACGGCTCGTCGTCCGCCGCCTCCGCCTGAAGAACAGCGCGACGATCCGAGCGCCCGGCCCCTTCGCGGGGCCGGGCGCTCGGACCGTCCAGGGTCCTGCACGGGAGACGCGATGCCCGAATTGCCCGAGGTCGAGGTCGTACGGCGTGGCCTGGAGCGATGGGTCGCCCACCGTGTCGTGGGCGAGACCGAGGTCCTGCACCCGCGTGCCGTACGGCGGCACCTCGCCGGTGCCGACGACTTCACGCACCGGCTCAAGGGCCACCGCGTCGGCACTCCGAGCCGGCGCGGCAAGTACCTGTGGCTGCCGCTGGAGGACACCGGCCAGTCGATCCTCGCCCACCTCGGCATGAGCGGCCAGCTGCTGGTGCAGCCCCATGAGTCACCGGACGAGAAGCACCTCAGGATCCGCGTCAGGTTCGCCGACGGCCTGGGCACCGAACTCCGGTTCGTCGACCAACGGACCTTCGGCGGGCTGTCGTTGCACGACAACACCCTCGACGGGCTGCCGGACGTCATCGCGCACATCGCCCGTGATCCCCTCGACCCGCTCTTCGACGACGAGGCCTTCCACCAGGCGCTGCGCAGGAAGCGATCGACCATCAAGAGGGCGCTGCTCGACCAGTCGCTGATCAGCGGGGTCGGCAACATCTACGCGGACGAGGCGCTCTGGCGGGCCCGGGTCCACTACGAGCGTCCGACGGCCGGCTTCACCCGCCCGCGCACCGCCGAACTCCTCGGCCATGTGCGGGACGTGATGAACGCGGCCCTGGCCGTCGGCGGCACCAGCTTCGACAGTCTCTACGTCAACGTGAACGGCGAGTCGGGATACTTCGACCGCTCGCTGGACGCCTACGGCAGGGAGGGACTGCCCTGCCGGCGCTGCGGTACCCCGATGCGCAGGCGGCCCTGGATGAACCGGTCCAGCTACTTCTGCCCGACGTGTCAGCGGGCGCCGCGCGTCTCGTCGTAGCGTCCGCGGGCGGCCAGCACCTCGTCCATCCGGCTCTCCACGAAGTGGACGACGGACAGCAGGCGGTCGGCGACCTCGCGGCCGAGGGGGGTGAGTTCGTAGTCGACCCGCGGCGGGTTGGTCGGCTGGGCCTCGCGGTGCACCAAACCGTCGCGCTCCAGTGCCTGGAGGGTCTGGGAGAGCATCTTCTCGCTGACGCCGTCCACGCGCCGGCGCAGCTCGTTGAACCGGAACGACCCCTCGTGCAGCGCGCTCAGCGTCAGCCCGCCCCAGCGGCCCATGACGTGTTCGAGCGTGCTGCGCGAGGGACAGGCCCGGGCGAAGGCGTCGTACGCAGGACGCTCTTCCCCGGGACGGTTCTCGGTGCTGATGGTCATGCGTCAAGATTAGGCGAACGCAGCGCTAACCAACAGGGTGCGCTAACCAATGGTTAGCGCACCCTCACGCGGGTGTGCCCCGCAGCACGTGGCTGCGAGGCGCACCCACTGGAGTTCAGTCGACCATCTGCCCGTCGTACGAGCCGCCCTTGCAGAGGTTGGTCGCCCCTGGCCTTTCACGGATTGCCTCGGTTGGGACACCAATCAGCTTGATGTTCCTCCGTATGGGCGACACGTCATGTTGGGCCGTTCGGGTGACAGTGCGGGCGGATGCGTCTGTCGGCCACCGCCGTGGGATCTTCGCTCACATCCGCGGCGGGCGGCCCGGAATCCGGCCAGGACGATTCCCGGACCCACCGGCCCGCGGTTATCTCAGTAGCCGAAGTCCTGCGTCCACCAGGGGCCGCCCGAACCGAGGTGCACGCCGACCCCGAGGGTCTTGAAGTCGCAGTTCAGTATGTTGGCGCGGTGGCCCTCGCTGTTCATCCAGGCGTCCATGACGGCCTCGGCGGTGGCCTGGCCCCGGGCTATGTTCTCGCCGCCCAGGTTGGATATGCCGACGGCCGCGGCCCGGTCCCACGGCGTCCTGCCGTCCGGGTCGGTGTGGTCGAAGAAGTCCCGCGCGGCCATGTCCTCGCTGAACGACTCGGCCAGCCCGGTCAGCGAGGAGTTCACGGACACCGCGCTGCAGCCGACCTTGGCCCGCTCCTCGTTCACCAGCTTGAGCACCTCGGCCTCGGCGGCGGCCGCCTCGGAGACGGTGACCGGCACCGCGGTCTTCACCGGCGCCCTGGTGGCCGTCTTGGCGGGCGCGGGCGTCGCCTTGCCGGACGGCGTGGCGCTGGGCTCCTGCTGCTCGGACGCCGTCTTCGCCGGCGCGGGTGAGGCGGAGGTGGACGCCGGAGCGGACGCGGCGGCCGTCTCGGTGGGCGAGCCGGAACGCTGGGTGTCCCGGCTGGTCGAGGAGCCGGTGTCCCGGCTCTGGGCGCTGCCGGAGGTGCCGCCCTGCTCGGCGGCCGTGTTGCTGGGCACCCCGTCGGCCTGCACCCGGTCGTCGCCGGTGGTGCTGGTGTTCCCGCCGAGCCTGTAGTTCTCCAGGCCCGGCACCACGCCGGTGGCCACCGCGACGGTGCCGATGGCGACGGCCGCCGAGACTCCGAGCAGGCCGGTGCGCATGGGCCGGGCGCCGGCCTTCTTCTTGCGCCGGTGTCCGCTGCCGGCCGCCGGGGAGCCGCCGATGACCGGGGCGAACTCCTCGGTGGAGAAGAGGGCCGTGCCGTCGGCCCGGGCGTAGTCGTCGTGGGTCTCGTACAGGTAGGCGGAGCTGCGCGCGTTGGCGTCGGCGTAAGCCTCCTGGTGCAGGTAGGCCGCGGTACCCGTCCCGAAACGGAGACCCGCGTACGACTCCTGCGGGTCGAGGCCGCCCGTGTAGGGGCCGTCGTTCTCCGTGCCCCCCATGGCGCGGCCCGTGGCGGCGCGGCCGGCGGCGGAGCGTCGGTGGCGTCCCATGTCCTTGCCCTCTTCCCTCGTCCTCGCGGTAGCGGTCGACCAGGGGCCGGTGTGGCCGATGACTCCTTCTGGTCGACCAGCCTCACTCGATCGAGTGAGTTTCAGATGAGATTCATTGGGTCGGGACGGTACCGCATGGCGGTGGGGGCGGAAGCGTTCCGCGTGACATTGGCCGTTAGGTTGCACTCATGAGCGAGGATGTGCGGCTGGTCGCCTGGGTTCGTGGCCGGGTACAGGGTGTCGGTTTCCGCTGGTTCACACGGGCCAGGGCGCTGGAGATCGGCGGCCTGAGCGGTTTTGCCCTGAATCTGGGCGACGGCCGCGTACAGGTGGTCGCCGAGGGCTCCCGGACGGGGTGCGAAAGCCTGCTCGACTGGCTCCAGGGCGATGACACGCCCGGGCGGGTGGAGGGTGTCACCGAGATCTGGGACACACCCCGCGGCGGCTACGACGGCTTCGCCATCCGCTGACCCCGTCCCGCGCAGACCCGCGGGCGCAACCCTCGTGACCTGCCACCGGCATGTGCACAAAGTGGGAATGGCCTGGTGGTTGCCAAGAATCGCATGTCGTGGCAGGCTCCGCGGATAAAGCTGATCGCCGTGCTCCGAGGGCCCCGCGGGAGTCGCGGCGCCGCCGGTCCTGAGCCGCGCGTGCCCGGGTTCGCCCGCCAATACAGGGCGTGATCGTGTTGACCGTCAAACTTTTTGGTGAGACGCTGAAAGCCCCGCGCACCTTAGCTGTTTGGCATGGAGCAACAGGCGAGTAACACTCGGATGTGTCAAGCACCGCGGGTGCGATTCCCTCACGACCCACACCGCTACGGTCGGTCACTCAGTGTGGAGGACCATCCATCATGGCAAAGGCGCTTCTCGGTTACGTCGGCGGCTCTGACCCGCGACTCCTCGCCGAGATGCGACGGCTCCAGCAGCGTGTCCAGGACCTCGAATCCGAGCTCGTACGGATTCAGGCAGAGAACGACGCGCTGACGGCTGCCGCTTCTCCCGACAGGATCATGGAGAGCATCGACGCAAACCAGGCGGAGCCTGCGCTCACCTGATCGCTGCATCGCTCCACAACAGCACATGCGGCGGTCGGGCAGCCTTTTCAACCGCTACGTTGTCAAGATCTGCAAGGGACGCCCCGGCGTCCCTTCTTTTCTTCCTGCTCTCCTGGTATGCCCCCGCGCCCCCGCGTCCGGCACCTTCCAGCCCCGCGCATCCTTTCACCTTCTTTAACGTCTGATGTGCCCTGCATGTTCATGCGCGAAACCGCGAGGTTGCGAGGGGTCGTGGAGTGCGGTAGCGCCGCCGGGTAAAGTCCAACGGCGTGCATCTCAAGGCCCTGACCCTTCGCGGGTTCAAGTCGTTCGCCTCGGCGACCACGCTCCGGTTCGAACCGGGGATCACGTGCGTCGTCGGTCCGAACGGCTCGGGCAAGTCCAACGTCGTGGACGCGCTCACCTGGGTCATGGGCGAGCACAGCGCCAAGTCGCTGCGCGGCGGCAAGATGGAGGACGTCATCTTCGCCGGCACCACCGGTCGCCCCCCGCTGGGCCGCGCCGAGGTGTCCCTGACCATCGACAACTCCGACGGCGCGCTGCCCATCGAGTACGCCGAGGTCACCATCACGCGGATCATGTTCCGCAACGGCGGCAGCGAATACCAGATCAACGGCGACACCTGCCGCCTCCTGGACATCCAGGAACTGCTCTCCGACTCCGGCATCGGCCGCGAGATGCACGTCATCGTCGGCCAGGGCCAGCTCGACTCCGTCCTGCACGCGGACCCGATGGGCCGCCGGGCCTTCATCGAGGAGGCGGCCGGTGTCCTCAAGCACCGCAAGCGCAAGGAGAAGGCCCTCCGCAAGCTGGACGCGATGCAGGCCAACCTCGCCCGCGTGCAGGACCTGACCGACGAGCTGCGACGTCAGCTGAAGCCACTCGGCCGCCAGGCGGCGGTGGCTCGCCGGGCCGCCGTCATCCAGGCCGACCTGCGCGACGCCCGCCTGCGCCTGCTCGCCGACGACCTCGTACGACTGCGCCAGGCGCTGCAGAGCGAGATCGCCGACGAGGCTGCCCTCAAGGAACGCAAGGAGGCCGCCGAGCAGGAGCTGAAGAAGGCCCTCCAGCGCGAGGCGCTCCTGGAGGACGAGGTGCGGCAGCTCAGCCCGCGCCTGCAGCGTGCCCAGCAGACCTGGTACGAGCTGTCGCAGCTTGCCGAGCGGGTGCGCGGCACCATCTCGCTGGCCGACGCCCGGGTGAAGAGCGCCACCTCCGCGCCGCCCGAGGAACGGCGCGGCCGCGACCCCGAGGACATGGAGCGCGAGGCCCACCGCATCCGTGAGCAGGAGGCCGAGCTGGAGGCGGCCCTGGAGGCGGCCCAGCACGCCCTCGACGACACCGTCGCGCACCGCGCCGAACTGGAGCGCGAACTGGCCGTGGAGGAACGGCGCCTGAAGGACGTCGCCCGCTCCATCGCCGACCGCCGGGAGAGCCTGGCCCGGCTGAACGGCCAGGTCAACGCCGCCCGTTCCCGGGCCGGCTCGGCCCAGGCGGAGATCGACCGGCTGGCCGCCGCCCGTGACGAGGCACAGGAACGGGCGGTGTCGGCACAGGAGGAGTACGAGGCACTCAAAGCCGAGGTCGACGGACTCGACGCCGGTGACGAGGAACTGGCCGCACAGCACGACCGGGCCAGACACCGGCTCGCCGAGGCGGAGGCGGCCCTGACCGCGGCCCGCGAGGCGACCACCGCGGCGGAACGCAGGCGCGCCGCGACCCAGGCCCGTCACGAGGCGCTGGCGCTCGGCCTGCGCCGCAAGGACGGCACCGGCATACTGCTCGGCGCCCGGGACCGCCTCACCGGTGTCCTCGGCCCGGCGGCCGAACTGCTCACGGTGACCCCGGGCCACGAGACGGCCCTGGCGGCGGCCTTCGGCACCGCGGCCGACGCCGTCGCGATGACGGCTCCCGCGTCGGCGGCCGACGCGATCCGCCTGCTGCGCAAACAGGACGGGGGCCGAGCGGCCCTGCTGCTGTCGGGAGCCCCCGAGACGCCCCGGCCCGAAGCGCCCCACAGGGGCGCGGGGAACGGCGGGACCGGCCACGACGTACCCGCGGCCGACCGGCGGCCTCCGGCGGCACCCCCCGCCGGGCACTTCGCGGCCGACCTGGTGCGGGGCCCGGCCGACCTGATGCCCGCCGTACGGCGGCTGCTCCGCGACATCGTCGTCGTCGACACCCTCGAGGCCGCCGAGGAGCTCGTCTACCGCCACCCCCACCTCACCGCCGTCACCGCCGAAGGCGACCTCCTCGGCGCGCACTTCGCGCACGGCGGCTCCGCGGGCGCCCCCAGCCTCCTCGAAGTACAGGCGTCCGTCGACGAGGCGGCCGCCGAACTGGAGGAGCTGGCGGTCCGCTGCGAGGCGCTGGCCGAGGCCCAGCGGACGGCCCAGGAGTATCGCAAGGACTGCACCGCCGAGGTCGAGGAGCTGGCGGAACGCCGCCGCGCCGCCGACCGGGAGAAGTCGGCCGTGGCCCAGCAGCTCGGCGGCCTCGCCGGACAGGCGCGCGGCGCGGCAGGTGAGGCGGAACGGTCCACGGCGGCGGCCGCCCGGGCCCAGGATTCCCTCGACAAGGCCCTGGAAGAGGTCGAGGTACTGGCCGAGCGGCTCGCGGTGGCCGAGGAGATGCCGGTCGAGGAGGAGCCGGACACCTCGGCCCGGGACCGTCTCGCCGCCGACGGCGCCAACGCCCGCCAGACCGAGATGGAGGCCCGCCTCCAGGTCCGTACCCACGAGGAGCGGGTCAAGGGTCTCGCCGGCCGCGCCGACTCCCTGGACCGCGCCGCCCGCGCGGAACGCGAGGCACGCGCGCGTGCGGAACAGCGCCGGGCCCGGCTGCGCCACGAGGCCGCGGTCGCGGAGGCCGTCGCCGCCGGCGCCCGCCAGCTGCTCGCCCACGTCGAGGTCTCGGCCGGCCGGGCCGACCGGGAACGCGCCGCCGCCGAGGCCGCGAAGGCCCGGCGCGAGCAGGAACTGGCCGCCGCCCGCACCACCGGCCGCGACCTCAAGGCGGAACTCGACAAACTCACGGATTCAGTTCACCGGGGTGAGGTACTCGGCGCCGAGAAGCGGCTGCGGATCGAGCAGCTGGAGACCAAGGCGCTGGAGGAACTCGGTGTCGAACCGGCGGGACTCGTCGACGAGTACGGACCGCACCAACCGGTGCCGCCCTCGCCCCCCGCCGAGGGCGAGGTGCTGCCGGAGGACCCCGAGCACCCGCGCAACCAGCCCAAGTCGTTCCACCGGGCCGAACAGGAACGCCGGCTCAAGGCGGCCGAGCGGGCCTACCAGCAGCTGGGCAAGGTCAACCCGCTCGCCCTCGAGGAGTTCGCGGCCCTTGAGGAACGGCACAAGTTCCTCAGCGAGCAGCTGGAGGACCTGAAGAAGACCCGCACCGACCTGCTTCAGGTGGTGAAGGAGGTCGACGAGCGTGTCGAGCAGGTCTTCACGGAGGCCTTCCGGGACACCGCCCGCGAGTTCGAGGGCGTCTTCAGCAGGCTCTTCCCGGGCGGCGAGGGACGGCTGATCCTGACCGACCCCGACAACATGCTCACCACGGGCGTGGACGTCGAGGCCCGGCCGCCGGGCAAGAAGGTCAAGCGGCTCTCCCTGCTCTCGGGCGGCGAGCGTTCGCTGACCGCCGTGGCGATGCTGGTGTCGATTTTCAAGGCGCGGCCCAGCCCGTTCTACGTCATGGACGAGGTCGAGGCGGCCCTGGACGACACCAACCTCCAGCGGCTGATCCGCATCATGCAGGAGCTCCAGGAGTCCTCCCAGCTGATCGTGATCACCCACCAGAAGCGCACGATGGAGGTCGCGGACGCGCTGTACGGCGTGTCCATGCAGGGCGACGGTGTGTCCAAGGTCATCAGCCAGCGGCTTCGCTGACGCCGGGTCTCGGCGGGGTTCCCTCCGGGTGCGGTGCGGTGCGGTGCGTCCGTGGCCGGTTGCGCGCATCCCCGCGCCCTTGGGGAGATCATCTGCCCATCTTCTTCAAGAAGTGAACGCATCTCTCTTGCGTGGTATCTGCAACTTCACACCGTACCGACTATTGACTTCGAAACTTGAAGGCATAGTCTCTGCAACGTTGCTTTTACCTTCAGGTGTGAGCGGTGTGGAGTTCTGCGCCACTCGACCTGAGAGGGCTCACCCCCCACCCCCGGCAGCGCTGCCGGGTGGCCCGAGGAGTTTTCTGTGACCAGCACTGCGCAGGCACCCCGTTCAGGAGCCGGGACGGCTCACCCCGATCATCTCGGGCATGTCATCTTCATCGCGGCGGCCGCCGCGATGGGCGGTTTCCTCTTCGGCTACGACAGCTCCGTCATCAACGGTGCCGTCGAGGCCATCCGAAGCCGCTATGACGTCGGGTCCGCCGCCCTGGCCCAGGTCATCGCCATCGCCCTGATCGGCTGTGCCATCGGCGCCGCGACCGCCGGCCGGATAGCCGACCGGATCGGCCGTATCCGCTGCATGCAGATCGCCGCCGTGCTGTTCACCATCAGCGCCGTCGGTTCGGCGCTGCCCTTCGCCCTGTGGGACCTGGCCTTCTGGCGGATCATCGGCGGCTTCGCCATCGGTATGGCCTCCGTGATCGGCCCCGCCTACATCGCCGAGGTCGCCCCGCCCGCCTACCGGGGCCGCCTCGGTTCCTTCCAGCAGGCCGCGATCGTCGTCGGTATCGCCATCTCCCAGCTGGTCAACTGGGGTCTGCTCAACGCCGCCGACGGCGACCAGCGCGGCAAGCTGATGGGCCTGGAGGCCTGGCAGGTCATGCTGGGCGTCATGGTGGTCCCGGCCGTCCTGTACGGTCTGCTCTCCTTCGCCATCCCCGAGTCCCCGCGTTTCCTGCTCTCCGTCGGCAAGCGTGAGCGCGCCCGCGAGATCCTCGAAGAGGTCGAGGGCGGCAAGGTCGACCTGGACGCCCGCGTCGCCGAGATCGAGCACGCGATGAAGAGCGAGCACAAGTCGACGTTCAAGGACCTGCTCGGCGGCTCCTTCTTCTTCAAGCCGATCGTCTGGGTCGGCATCGGTCTCTCGGTCTTCCAGCAGTTCGTCGGCATCAACGTCGCGTTCTACTACTCCTCGACCCTGTGGCAGTCGGTCGGCGTGGACCCGGCGGACTCGTTCTTCTACTCCTTCACGACGTCGATCATCAACATCATCGGCACCGTGATCGCGATGATCTTCGTGGACCGGATCGGCCGCAAGCCGCTCGCCCTCATCGGCTCGGTCGGCATGGTCGTCGGTCTCGCCCTGGAGGCCTGGGCCTTCTCCTACCACCTGGTCGACGGCAAGCTCCCGGCCGCGCAGGGCTGGACCGCGCTGGTGGCCGCGCACATCTTCGTCCTCTTCTTCGCCCTGTCCTGGGGTGTCGTCGTCTGGGTCTTCCTCGGCGAGATGTTCCCGAACCGGATCCGTGCCGCCGCGCTCGGCGTGGCCGCCTCCGCGCAGTGGATCGCCAACTGGGCCATCACCGCGAGCTTCCCGTCGCTGGCCGACTGGAACCTCTCCGGCACCTATGTGATCTACACGGTCTTCGCGGCCCTCTCCATCCCGTTCGTCCTCAAGTACGTCAAGGAGACGAAGGGCAAGTCCCTGGAGGAGATGGGCTGACCTCGCCCCGAGGTCCCCGACTCGAGGAGAGGGGCCAAGTCCCCGCTGCCCCTCTCCTCGTATCCCCCCCCCGTCGCCCCGCCCGGTCACTGCCCGGGCGGGGCGACGGTCCGTTTCGGCACGGCGGTCCTGCCTAGGCCCCCAGCGCCGGAAGTACGGACTCCCCGAACAGACGCAGGCTTCGCCAGCCCTCCTCCACGGGCATGCCGCCCGCCAGCGGGTGCAGCACCAGGTTGTCCAGCCCCGCCGCCACGCACTCCTGCGGCGTGAGGATGCGGTAGACGCCCTCCGCGCGGAGTTCCTCCACCGTCGTGGCCGCCGAGCGCACCGCCGAGCGGATGTCCCCCGACTGCCAGGACGCGTACGTCCGCGCCTCGTGCAGGAAGTGCTGCCCGTACCGGGCCCACGCCCGGTCGGGATCCTCGGCGATGTGCAGCAGCGGCGTCTCCTGCGTGGGCATCATCGTCCAGCCCTCGGTGCCGTACTCGGTGAGCTTCTCCTTGTAGTACGCCTCCAGCTCGGGCAGATGCGCGCTGGGGAAGAACGGCAGGCCGAGCCGGGCGGCACGGCGGGCGGCGGCCTGGGAGGAGCCGCCGACCAGCAGCAGCGGGTGCGGCTCGGTGAAGGGCCGCGGTGTGACCCGTACGGTACGGCCCCGGTACTCGAACTCCTCCCCGGTCCACGCCTTGAGCAGCGTCTCCAGCACTTCGTCCTGCAACCGCCCCCGCCGTTTCCACTCCACGTCGAACAGGGCGTACTCCTCCGGCCGGTAACCGATCCCGGCCACCGTCACCAGCCGCCCCCCGCTGAGCAGATCGAGCACCGCGATGTCCTCCGCCAGCCGCAGCGGGTCGTGCAGCGGGCCGATCACCGCCGACACGGTCACCGCGATGTTCCGCGTGGCTCCGAAGACGGCGCCCGCGAAGGCGAACGGCGACGGCAGCCAGTTGTTGTCCACCCCGTGGTGTTCCTCGGTCTGGACGGTGGTGACCCCGTGTTCGTCGGCGTACGCGGCCATCTCCACGGCGGCCCGGTAGCGGGCGCCCAGGGAGGCGGAGTCGGCTCCGGGCTCGACGAGGTTGAAGCGAACGACCGAGACGGGCATGGGAGTTCCCCTTCACCTAGGGCCTGCCGTGTGGATCACGGCGCAGACGCGTGGTCCGGCGCGCGGGTGTGCGGGGACAGTAGCTGACGGTGCGTCAGACGGCCAGGGGTGCGCGCCCCCCGGCCGACGCCGGCACCACCGCCGGCTTCGGCAGCACCGCGTACAGCAGACCCGAGACGACGATCGTCGCGATCCAGCCCAGCCCGTACCGGCCGACGGGGTTGTTCGCGGCGAACGGGCCGGTGAACCAGTCGGACCTGGTGAACAGGGATCCGGCCAGCAGGCCGAGCGCCCAGGCCGTGACGGCGGCGGGGGAGAAGCCCGCCCGGTACCAGTAGGCGCTGGCGCGGCTGGTGTCGAGGAGCGCCGTGGCGTCGTACTCCCGCCGCCGGAGCATGTCGACCCCGAAGACGCCCACCCACGCCGAGAACGCCACCGCCAGCAGCGACAGGAAGGCGATGAACGTACCCATGAACGAGGTCGCCGCCAGCATCAGCACCCCGGCGAGGACCAGTGAGATCACCGCGTTGACGGCGACGGCCCAGTGGCGGGGGATCCGGAAGCCGAGGGCCTGCGCGGTGAAGCCCGCCGAGTACATCGACATCGCGTTGATCAGGAGCATGCCCGCCAGGGCGACGAGCAGATAGGGGACCGCGAGCCACAGCGGGAGGATCTCGCCGAGGAAGGAGACGGGGTCGCCCGCCCGGGCGAGCTCCGGCATGCCGGACGCCATCACCGCGCCCATCAGGACCATCGGCAGGACGACGATCACGGCGCCGCCGACCGTGTTGCACACGATCGCCGCCGAGGACGCCGTGGACGGCAGATACCGCGTGAAGTCCGGCGAGGCCGGCGCCCAGCTCATCCCGCCCGCGGCGATCAGCCCGATGCCGGTGATCATCGCCGCTGTGGAACCGGCGTGCTGTGCGAGCAGCCTGCTCCACTCCGTCGTCGCGATCAGCCGGCCGAGGACCAGCAGCGTGAAGGCCCCGAACAGCCAGGTCGCCCACCGGTTGCAGCGCCGCACCGCCCTGATGCCCATGCCCGAGATCGCGAACGTGGTGATCACGAAGAGAAGGAGGGTGGCGATGATCAGGACGGGGCCGCTCCGGACCCCGAAGAGGATGTCCAGGACCGTCAGCAGCGCATAGGCGCCGGTCACCGCGTTGATCGTCTCCCAGCCCCAGCGCGCCACCCAGATCAGCGCACCAGGCAGCAGGTTGCCGCGCTGCCCGAAGACCGCGCGGGAGAGGGTCATGCCCGGCGCGGCACCCCGTCGGCCCGCGATGCCGATCAGTCCGACCAGGCCGTACGACACGGTCGGGGCCGCGATGCCGGCCGCCAGGGCCTGCCAGAAGTTCAGTCCGAACAACACCGCCAGGGTCGCGCCCATGGTCAGCAGCAGGACGGTGATGTTGGCGGCGATCCAGATGGGGAGCAGTCCGCCGGGTGTGGCGGTGCGCTCGGAGTCCGGGACGGGTTCGAGGCCCCGGGTTTCGAGGCCGTGCCGCTCCAGCGACTCTTCCAGATGTTCGAGGGCGCCATCGTGGTGGGCGGTGGTCCTCATGGGCAGTCATCGTACTTTAGTCCAACGAATGCCCCCAAAATGGGCATGCCGATTCGGGGCATCGTCCGGAAACTCCTTCGCGAGGGAGCAAAGTCGTGCCCGGGGGAGGGATGGATACTGGACGCGTTATGGAAACCGTCATCCTTGCTGTAGTCATCGCCGTGGTCGTGCTCGGTGCGCTCGGCGGGCTCGTCATCGGCAGCCGGCGCAAGAAGTCGCTGCCCCCGCCGCCGCCCGCCGCGCCCGACATCACCGCGCCCCCGGCCGAGCCGCACGTCGGCGACGAGGCCGAGACGCCGCGCGACGAACCGCGCCGGACGATAGAGGAGGTCGACCTTCCCGACGGCTCGGCTCCCGTCGTCGTAGAAGAGCCACCGGCTCCCGAGATCGAGATCCCCGAGCCCACGGCCGGCCGTCTGGTCCGGCTGCGCGCCCGGCTCTCCCGCTCCCAGAACGCGCTCGGCAAGGGGCTGCTCACGCTGCTCTCGCGCGAGCACCTCGACGACGACACCTGGGAGGAGATCGAGGACACCCTGCTCACCGCCGACGTCGGTGTGCAGCCCACCACCGAGCTGGTCGAACGGCTGCGCGAGCGCGTCAAGGTGCTCGGCACCCGCACCCCCGTGGAGCTGCGCGCCCTGCTGCGCGAGGAGCTGCTCAAGCTGGTCGGCACAGAGGCCGACCGCGTGGTGAAGACCGAGCCCGCGGACCGCAAGCCCGGCATCGTCATGGTCGTCGGCGTGAACGGCACCGGCAAGACCACCACCACCGGCAAGCTCGCGCGGGTGCTCGTCGCCGACGGCCGCACGGTCGTCCTCGGCGCCGCCGACACCTTCCGGGCCGCCGCCGCCGACCAGCTCCAGACCTGGGGCGAGCGGGTGGGCGCCTACACCGTGCGCGGGCCGGAGGGCGGCGACCCCGCCTCCGTCGCGTTCGACGCGGTGAAGGAGGGCAAGGAGATGGGGGTGGATGTCGTGCTGATCGACACCGCCGGGCGTCTTCACACCAAGACCGGGCTCATGGACGAGCTCGGCAAGGTCAAGCGGGTCGTCGAGAAGCACGCCCCGCTGGACGAGGTGCTGCTCGTCCTGGACGCCACCACCGGCCAGAACGGCCTGGTGCAGGCGCGGGTCTTCGCCGAGGTCGTCGACATCACCGGCATCGTGCTCACCAAGCTGGACGGCACGGCCAAGGGCGGCATCGTGATCGCCGTCCAGCGCGAACTGGGCGTACCCGTCAAGCTCATCGGCCTCGGCGAGGGCGCGGACGATCTGGCGCCGTTCGAGCCGGAGGCGTTCGTTGACGCCCTTATCGGGGAGTAGCGGCCGGGCAGTGAACGTGCCGGCCCGCGTGAGAGGCGCCCGTTCCCGACGTGTGGTCGGGGACGGGCGCCTCCGCATGGCGGGCCGCGGTGGCTCGGCCGACGCGAAGAAGGGCCCCGCCGCACGGTGCAGATGCGGCGGGGCCCTCCGCTGTCGGCCCGGCGAAGCCGGCTACGCCCGCGACCGGTGCGCCACGTAGGCGAGCGTGCCGAGCAGCAGCCGGGCCGCCGGCGGCCGGGTCGCCGAGTCCAGGGCCGGTGGCCGCAGCCAGCGCACCGGGCCCAGGCCGCCCCGGTCCGACGGCGGCGCGGTGATGTACGCGCCCGGACCGAGGCCGCGCAGGTCCAGGGAGGCCGGGTCGTCCCAGCCCATGCGGTAGAGCAGTTCGGGAAGTTCGGCGGCGGCGCCGGGGGCGACGAAGAAGTGGGCCAGGCCCTCGGGGGTGGCGGTGACCGGGCCGATCGGCAGGCCCATCCGCTCCAGCCGGACCAGGGCCCGGCGCCCGGCGGGTTCGGCGACCTCGATGACGTCGAACGCCCGGCCGGCCGGCAGCATCACCGCCGCGCCCGGGAACTCGCCCCAGGTCTTGGTGACTTCGTCGAGCGTGGCCCCGGCGGGCAGCCGGGGCGCGAAGTCCAGGGGATGGGCTCCCGGCGCGCCGCAGTCGGCGAGCCCGCACGAACACGCTCCGGCCGCGGCCCGGGCCCCCGGGACCACGTCCCAGCCCCACAGGCCGGTGAACTCGGCGACGGCGGTGCAATCCGATGAACGGCCGCGCCTGCGCGTGCCGGAGCGGATCTCGCGAATGCCGCCGATCGTGAAGCCCATGCCCCCTCCAACGGGTCCGCCGTGCCGGTGGTTACGACACGGAGCGGGACGGAAACGGAACGTGACGCTACGGCTCCGCTTTCCCTCGCGCCCGCAAGGTCAAGGCGGCGCCTGGAGGCGCCGCCGGTGGTGCGCCTGGGGTTGTGCGCCCCCGAGTGCACCGCTCCGCCTACTCCCGGCCGTCCTATGTCAAGTGAATCGCGCCAGCGCCATCGTGGGTTCATTCGAAGGGGTGGCGAATGGTGGCGTTTCCGGGATCGCCATGGCTGGAGCAGTGATCGTAGGATTACTTTGAGTGCACGAGGCCTGGGGGCACATGCACTCATGGGTATGCCGGAGGCAACTAGGCATCCCGTTCGAAGGGTGAGAACTGGCGGACGGGAAGCCGTATTTACCGGCATTCTGATAGGGCTTGGCGCATCCGGCATCAAGTGGTCTCAGGGATGGGGGCGTTCCAGTGGGCGGCAACGGCGGAAGCGGGACGACCGCGGCCAGTACGGACAAGCGCCCCAATGAGCTGCTGAACTCGTGGTTCGTGCGCAGTGGCTGGTCCAAGGGCGAGCTGGCGCGGCAAGTGAACCGCAGAGCGCGTCAGTTGGGGGCCAACCACATCTCGACCGACACGTCGAGGGTGCGCCGCTGGCTCGACGGGGAGAACCCGCGCGAGCCGATCCCCAGGATCCTCTCCGAGCTGTTCTCCGAGCGCTTCGGCTGCGTCGTATCGGTCGAGGACCTCGGTCTGCGGGCCGCCCGCCAGTCACCCTCGGCGACCGGCGTCGACCTGCCCTGGACGGGCCCGCAGGCGGTGGCCCTGCTCAGCGAGTTCTTGCGCAGCGACCTGATGCTGGCGCGGCGCGGCTTCCTCGGAACCTCGCTGATCCTGTCGGCGGGCCCGTCCCTCATCGAACCCATGCAGCGCTGGCTCGTCCCCTCGCCCACCGCCCCGCACCAGGACCCCGAGCCGGCGGCCGACTCCCGCCGCCCGGGCCGTCTGTCCAGGCCCGAGCTGGAGCTCCTGGAGTCCACCACGATGATGTTCCGCCAGTGGGACGCCCAGTGCGGCGGCGGCCTGCGCCGCAAGGCGGTCGTCGGCCAGCTGCACGAGGTCACCGACCTGCTCCAGGAACCCCAGCCCGAGGCCACCACCCGCAAGCTCTTCAAGGTCGCCGCCGAACTGGCCGAGCTGGCCGGCTGGATGTCGTACGACGTCGGGCTCCAGCCCACCGCCCAGAAGTACTTCGTGCTCGCGCTGCACGCGGCCAAGGAGGCCGGCGACAAGCCGCTGGGCTCGTACGTCCTGTCCAGCATGAGCCGTCAGATGATCCACCTCGGCCGGCCCGACGACGCCCTGGAGCTGATCCACCTCGCCCAGTACGGCAGCCGGGACTGCGCGAGCCCGCGCACCCAGTCGATGCTGTATGCGATGGAGGCCCGCGCCTACGCCAACATGGGCCAGCCCGGAAAGTGCAAGCGCGCGGTCCGGATGGCCGAGGACACCTTCGGCGAGGCCGACGAGTGGGACGATCCGGATCCGGACTGGATCCGCTTCTTCTCCGAGGCCGAGCTCCACGGCGAGAACAGCCACTCCTTCCGCGACCTGGCCTACGTCGCCGGCCGCAGTCCCACCTACGCCTCCCTGGCCGAGCCACTGATGCAGCGGGCCGTGGAGCTGTTCGCCAAGGACTCCGAGCACCAGCGGTCGTACGCGCTGAACCTCATCGGCATGGCCACCGTGCACCTGCTGCGCGGCGAGCCCGAGCAGAGCACGGTTCTCGCCTCCGAAGCCATGGGCATCGCCAAGAAGGTGCGCTCGGAACGCGTGAACACTCGTATTCGAAAGACGGTGGACGCGGCCGTCCGTGCCCACGGCGACCTCGCCGCGGTCATCGACCTCACCGAACAGCTCGCCGTCGACCTGCCGGAGACCGCCGAGGCGGTCTGAACCCCGGCACACCCCAGACCCCGGCCGCGGCCGGCCCTCCCGAACTGCCCGACTCGGCTCCCCCATGCCAGGTCATCGGAAGGCCGCCGCGGCCGGTTCTCCTCGTCTCCGCCGTGTCGCGGAGACGACCGGGAGAAGGTTGCGCCACGATAACGATCCCGCGGCCCGGCATCTGGCAGTTCATCGACGCGTAACACGCAGGGCGTCTTCGTCACTCCGGCGAAACAACGAGGGGCAACGACCGAAACCGCGCTGCGCCAGTCTCGTGGCGCATAACCGGCCCACCCCCCGCTTGAACCGGACCGCTCTCAGGCATCGCCCGCACCCGGGCCGTACCAATCGACGAGGAGACGCCGATGGCACCAGCCATCATGCTTGCCGCGGAGGGACCCAAGCTGTCCTCCGCGAACACAGGCTTCATGCTCATCTGTTCCGCCCTGGTGCTGCTCATGACGCCGGGACTCGCCTTCTTCTACGGAGGCATGGTCCGCGTCAAGAGCACCCTGAACATGCTGATGATGAGCTTCGTCAGCATCGGGATCGTCACCATCCTGTGGGTTCTCTACGGCTTCTCCCTTGCCTTCGGCTCCAGCAACGGCTTCATCGGGTTCAACTCCGACTGGCTGGGGATGAGCAACGTCGGTCTGACGGAACTCTGGGACGGCTACACGATCCCGATCTTCGTGTTCATGGTCTTCCAGATGATGTTCGCGGTCATCACACCGGCCCTGATAAGCGGTGCCATCGCGGACCGCGTCAAGTTCTCGGCCTGGGCGCTCTTCGTCGCCCTGTGGCTCACGATCGTCTACGTCCCGGTCGCGCACTGGGTCTGGGGCGCCGACGGCTGGGCCTACAAGCTCGGTGTGATCGACTTCGCCGGTGGTACCGCGGTCCACATCAACGCCGGTGCCGGCGCCCTCGGTGTGATCCTGGTCATCGGCAAGCGCGTCGGCTTCAAGAAGGACCCGATGCGCCCGCACAGCCTTCCGCTGGTCATGCTCGGCGCCGGTCTGCTGTGGTTCGGCTGGTTCGGCTTCAACGCCGGCTCCTGGCTCGGCAACGACGACGGCGTGGGCGCGCTGATGTTCGTCAACACGCAGGTCGCCACCGCCGCCGCCATGCTGGCCTGGCTCGCCTACGAGAAGATCCGGCACGGCGCGTTCACCACGCTGGGCGCCGCCTCCGGCGCGGTCGCCGGTCTGGTCGCGATCACCCCGTCCGGTGGCGCCGTCTCCCCGCTCGGCGCGATCGCCGTCGGCGCCATCGCCGGTGTCGCCTGCGCCGCGGCCGTCGGACTGAAGTTCAGGTTCGGCTACGACGACTCCCTGGACGTCGTCGGCGTCCACATGGTCGGCGGCATCATCGGCTCCCTGCTCATCGGCTTCTTCGCCACCGGCAAGGGCCAGTCCACCGCGACCGGCGTCTTCTACGGCGACCACTCCTTCACCCAGCTGTGGAAGCAGTTCGCCGGTGTCGGCGCGGTCCTCGCCTACTCCCTGGTGGCCTCCGCGGTCCTCGCCTTCCTCCTCGACAAGACCATCGGCATGCGGGTCTCCGAGGACGAGGAGGTCTCCGGCATCGACCAGGCCGAGCACGCCGAGACTGCATACGACTTCAGCGGCACGGGCGGCGGTGTCATCGGCTCCGTCTCCGCCGCGGCCCTGGCCGGCACGAGCAAGAAGGTGGACGCATGAAGCTCATCACCGCCGTCGTGAAGCCGCACCGGCTCGACGAGATCAAGGAGGCCCTGCAGGCCTTCGGCGTGCACGGCCTCACGGTCACCGAGGCCAGCGGCTACGGGCGGCAGCGCGGCCACACCGAGGTCTACCGTGGTGCGGAGTACACGGTCGACCTGGTGCCCAAGATCCGCATCGAGGTGCTGGCCGAGGACGAGGACGCCGAGCAGCTCATCGACGTCATCGTCAAGGCCGCCCGCACCGGCAAGATCGGTGACGGCAAGGTCTGGTCCCTCCCGGTCGAGACCGCCGTACGGGTCCGCACGGGCGAGCGCGGACCGGACGCACTGTAGAACAGAACCATCTGAATACAGGCAGGAGTCGCTGGGTGACGGGTACGGATGTTCGGAACGACGCAGAGGACACGGGACCCAGCGGCTACGCGGCGGCCCGGCTGCGCCTCCTCACCGAGGGGGCGCGGTCCGGGCCGTCGCGCCGTACCGCCCTCGCCGAACTCACGGACGACTGGCTGACCGGCCTGTTCGCGGCGGCCACCGAGGGCATCACCGGTGGCGTCTCCCTGGTCGCCGTCGGCGGCTACGGGCGCGGCGAGCTCTCCCCGCGCAGCGACCTCGACCTGCTGCTGCTCCACGACGGCGGCGACTCCGGTGCGGTGGCCGCCGTCGCCGACCGGCTCTGGTACCCCGTCTGGGACCTGGGCCTGGCCCTCGACCACTCGGTGCGCACGTCCGCCGAGGCCCGCAAGACCGCCGGTGACGACCTCAAGGTCCAGCTGGGCCTGCTGGACGCCCGCCACATCGCAGGCGACCTGGGCCTGACCTCCGGACTGCGCACCGCGATCCTCGCCGACTGGCGCAACCAGGCGCCCAAACGCCTTCCCGAACTCCAGGAGCTCTGCGTCGAGCGCGCCGAACGCCACGGCGAGCTGCAGTACCTGCTGGAACCGGACCTGAAGGAGGCCCGCGGCGGGCTGCGGGACGCCACCGCGCTGCGCGCCGTCGCCGCCTCCTGGCTGGCCGACGCCCCGCGCGAGGGCCTCGCCGACGCCCGCCGGCGCCTGCTGGACGTCCGCGACGCCCTGCACCTGGCGACCGGGCGGGCCACCGACCGCCTCGCCCTCCAGGAGCAGGACCAGGTCGCCGCCGAACTGGACCTCCTCGACGCGGACACGCTGCTGCGCCAGGTCTACGAGTCCGCGCGGGTCATCTCGTACGCCAGCGACGTCACCTGGCGTGAAGTGGGGCGCGTGCTGCGGTCGCGCGCCATGCGGCCACGGCTGCGCGCCATGCTGGGCGGCGGCAAACCGCTCACCGAGCGCTCCCCGCTCGCCGAAGGCGTGGTCGAGCAGGACGGCGAGGTGGTGCTCGCCCGCGCCGCCCGCCCCGAACGCGACCCCGTCCTGCCCCTGCGCGCCGCGGCCGCCGCCGCGCAGGCCGGCCTCCCGCTCTCCCTGCACGCCGTACGGCGCATGGCCGCCACCACGCGCGCCCTGCCCACGCCGTGGCCCGCCGAGGCGCGCGAGCAGCTGGTCACCCTCCTCGGGTCCGGCCGCCCCACCGTGGACGTGTGGGAGGCGCTGGAGGCCGAGGGCCTGATCAGCCGGCTGCTGCCCGACTGGGAGCGAGTGCGCTGCCGGCCGCAGCGCAACGCCGTGCACATCTGGACCGTCGACCGCCACCTCATCGAGACCGCCGTCCGCGCCTCCGAGTTCACCCGCCGCGTGCACCGCCCCGACCTGCTCCTGGTCGCCGCGCTGCTGCACGACATCGGCAAGGGCTGGCCCGGCGACCACTCGGTGGCCGGCGAGATCATCGCCAAGGACGTGGCGGCCAGGATCGGCTTCGACCGCGCGGACGTGGCGGTCCTGTCGACGCTCGTACGACACCACCTGCTGCTCATCGAGACCGCCACCCGGCGCGACCTGGAGGACCCGGCCACCGTCCGGCTGGTCGCCGAGGCGGTCGGCAGCCAGGGCACCCTGGAGCTGCTGCACGCCCTCACCGAGGCCGACGCACAGGCCACCGGCCCGGCCGCCTGGTCGTCCTGGCGCGGCTCGCTCGTCGCCGACCTGGTCAAGCGGGTCTCGGCGGTCCTCGCCGGGGACACCGCCGACGAGCCCGAGCCGGGCGCGCCCACGGCCGAGCAGGAGCGGCTGGCCATCGAGGCCTTCCGCACCGGCGGCCCGGTGCTGGCCCTGCGCGCCCAGACCGAGCCCGCGGCCACCGACGAGGAGCCGACCGGCGCCCCCGAACCGCTCGGCGTGGAACTGCTCATCGCCGTACCGGACCAGCCGGGCGTCCTGCCGGCCGTCTCCGGGGTCCTGGCCGTGCACCGGCTCACCGTCCGCACCGCCGAGTTCCGCTCCCTCGACCTCCCGGACGACGTCGACGACGGCACCGTGCTGCTCCTGGACTGGCGGGTCGCCGCCGAGTACGGCTCCCTGCCCCAGGCCGCCCGCCTCCGCGCCGACCTGGTCCGCGCCCTGGACGGCTCCCTGGACATCGCCGGACGTCTCGCCGAGCGGGACGCGGCCTACCCGCGGCGCCGGGGCTGGGTGGCCCCGCCGCCGCGGGTGACGGTGGCTCCCGCGGCCTCCCGGCACGCCACGGTGATCGAGGTACGGACGCAGGACGCCCCCGGGCTGCTGTTCCGGATCGGGCGGGCGCTGGAGGACGCCGGGGTACGGGTACGCAGCGCGCACGTCAGTACCCTCGGCTCCAACGCCGTCGACGCCTTCTACGTGACCGGCGCCGACCACGCGCCGCTGCCCGCGGAGGAGGCCGGCTCCGTGGCGCGCAAGCTGGAGGAGACGCTGAGGGCCTGACCGCACGGTTGTGCACGGCGGGGACCACTTCCTTGCGCGGCCGGATACCCTGGAAGACGCTCACCGCCCCCGACTCCGAGGACCGACGCCGCCGTGTTCGACACTCTCTCCGATCGCCTTTCAGCGACCTTCAAGAATCTGCGCGGCAAAGGGCGTCTGAGCGAAGCGGACATCGACGCCACGGCGCGGGAGATCCGCATCGCGCTGCTCGAGGCCGACGTGGCCCTTCCCGTCGTCCGCACGTTCATCAAGAACGTCAAGGAGCGGGCTCTCGGCTCCGAGGTCTCCAAGGCCCTGAACCCGGCCCAGCAGGTCCTGAAGATCGTCAACGACGAGCTGGTCACCATCCTCGGCGGCGAGACCCGCCGGCTGCGGTTCGCCAAGCAGCCGCCCACCGTGATCATGCTCGCCGGTCTCCAGGGCGCCGGTAAGACCACCCTCGCCGGAAAGCTCGGCCACTGGCTCAAGGGGCAGGGCCACTCCCCGCTCCTGGTCGCCGCCGACCTCCAGCGCCCCAACGCCGTCAACCAGCTCAGCGTCGTCGCCGAGCGCGCCCAGGTCGCCGTCTACGCGCCCGAGCCGGGCAACGGCGTCGGCGACCCGGTCAAGGTCGCCAAGGACTCCATCGAGTTCGCCAAGCAGAAGGTCCACGACATCGTGATCGTGGACACCGCCGGCCGCCTCGGCATCGACCAGGAACTGATGCAGCAGGCCGCCGACATCCGGGACGCGGTCAGCCCCGACGAGATCCTCTTCGTCGTCGACGCGATGATCGGCCAGGACGCCGTCACCACCGCCGAGGCCTTCCGTGACGGCGTCGGCTTCGACGGTGTCGTCCTGTCCAAGCTCGACGGTGACGCCCGCGGTGGTGCCGCGCTCTCCATCCGCCAGGTCACCGGCAAGCCGATCATGTTCGCCTCGAACGGCGAGAAGCTCGACGACTTCGACGCCTTCCACCCGGACCGGATGGCTTCCCGCATCCTCGACATGGGTGACCTGCTCACCCTGATCGAGCAGGCGGAGAAGACGTTCAGCCAGGAAGAGGCCGAGAAGATGGCCTCCAAGCTGGCGTCCAAGAAGGGCCAGGACTTCACCCTGGACGACTTCCTGGCCCAGATGGAGCAGGTCAGGAAGATGGGCAGCATCAGCAAGCTGCTCGGCATGCTGCCCGGCATGGGCCAGATCAAGGACCAGATCAACAACCTGGACGAGCGGGACGTCGACCGCACCGCCGCGATCATCAAGTCGATGACCCCGGGCGAGCGCCAGGACCCGAACATCATCAACGGCTCCCGCCGCGCGCGTATCGCCAAGGGTTCCGGTGTCGAGGTGAGCGCGGTCAAGGGGCTCGTCGAGCGGTTCTTCGAGGCCCGCAAGATGATGTCCCGCATGGCCCAGGGCGGCGGGATGCCGGGCATGCCGGGGATCCCGGGCATGGGCGGCGGCCCCGGCCGTACCAAGAAGCAGCCGAAGCAGGCCAAGGGCAAGCAGCGCTCCGGCAACCCGATGAAGCGCAAGCAACAGGAGCTGGAGGAGGCCCAGCGCCGCGAGGCGGCCGCCCAGGGCGGGAACGCCTTCGGGGTGCCGCAGCAGGGCGCCCAGGACTTCGAGCTGCCGGACGAGTTCAAGAAGTTCATGGGCTGATACCCACCGTGCGCGTGCCGGGGGTTGGTCGGTGTCGTACCTTCCGCATATGACCAACCCCGCGCCGCCGCGCAAGTCGCCCGACCAGCCCTGGCGTACCGAGGGTGCCCCCGAGGAGCCGTCGAAGCCGCCGCCCGGCGGGCCCAGGATGCGCGGCGGGTGGTGGCGGTTGATCATGACCGCGCTGGTGGTCTACCTGCTCGCCAACCTGGTGCTGTCCTACTTCGACCAGGCGAACGAACCGACGATCTCGTACACCGAGTTCAGCAGGCAGGTGAACGCCGGCAACGTCGACAAGATCTACGCCAAGGGCGACTCGATCCAGGGGCAGCTCAAGAAGGAGCAGAAGAACCCCGAGGGCGAGGGGAGCTACAGCAAGTTCAACACCGAGCGGCCCTCCTTCGCCGACGACGACCTGTGGGCCAACCTGACCAAGCACAACGTCACGGTCACCGCCGCACCGGTCGTCCAGCACCGCAGCTTTCTCGCCAACCTGCTGATCTCGCTGGCGCCGATCATCATCCTCGTCGCGGTGTGGGTCTTCATCGCGCGCCGGATGAGCGCGGGACTCGGCGGCGCGGGCGGCATGCTGGGACGCAAGGCGCCGCCCAAGCCGGTCGAGCTGGAGCCCGGACAGCAGCGGACCACCTTCGAGGACGTGGCCGGCATCGACGAGGTCGAGGGCGAACTCAACGACGTCGTCGACTTCCTGAAGAACCCCGACGCCTATCGCAGGATGGGTGCCAAGATGCCGCGCGGCGTGCTGCTGGCGGGCCCGCCCGGCACCGGCAAGACGCTGCTGGCGCGGGCCGTGGCCGGTGAGGCGGGGGTGCCGTTCTTCTCGGCCTCCGCCTCCGAGTTCATCGAGATGATCGTCGGCGTCGGCGCCTCCCGGGTCCGCGAGCTGTTCGCGGAGGCCCGCAAGGTCGCCCCCTCCATCATCTTCATCGACGAGATCGACACCATCGGCCGGGCCCGTGGCGGCGGCGCCTCCATGGGCGGACACGACGAGCGCGAGCAGACCCTCAACCAGATCCTCACCGAGATGGACGGCTTCTCCGGCTCCGAGGGCGTCATCGTCATCGCGGCCACCAACCGCGCCGACATCCTCGACCCCGCCCTCACCCGGCCCGGCCGCTTCGACCGGGTGGTCCAGGTGTCACCCCCGGACCGCACCGGCCGCGAGGCCATCCTGGAGATCCACACCCGCCAGATCCCGCTCGCCGAGGGCGTCGACCTCGCCCAGGTCGCCCGCACCACCCCGGGCATGACCGGCGCCGAACTGGCCAACCTCGCCAACGAGGCCGCCCTGCTCGCCGTCAAGCGCAAGCAGGACGAGGTCACCCAGGCCGACCTCTCGGAGGCCCTGGAGAAGGTCCAGCTCGGCGCCGAACGGCCGCTGGTGATGCCCGAGGAGGAGCGCAGGCGCACCGCCTACCACGAGAGCGGACACGCTCTGCTCGGCATGCTCCAGCCCGGCGCCGACCCGGTCCGCAAGATCACCATCGTGCCGCGAGGCCGCGCGCTCGGCGTCACCCTGTCCACACCGGACGCGGACAAGTACGCGTACACCGAGGAGTACCTGCGCGGCCGGATCATCGGCGCGCTCGGCGGAATGGCCGCCGAGCAGGTGGTCTACGACGTGATCACCACCGGTTCGGAGAGCGACCTGGAGCAGGTCACCAACATCGCGCGCGGGATGGTCTCCCGCTGGGGTATGAGCGAGGAGGTCGGCCGCCTCTCCGCGCTCCCGAACGACGCCCAGCAGGCCTACGGACTCGCCGCCGCGCCCCAGACCCTCGACGCGATCGACACCGAGATGCGCCGGATCGTCGACGAGTGCTACGAGGAGGCCCGCCGCAAACTCCGCGACCACCGCGACCAGCTGGACGCACTGGCCCAGGCCCTGCTGGAACGCGAGACCCTGGAGGAGGCGGACGCCTACCGCATCGCGGGCATCCCTCGCCTGACCAAGACCTCCGACGAGACCTGACCGCCCCGGATCCGAGCGGCCCGCACGGGCGCGGGGCTGTATCGGCTTGCGGCATCGACTTGCGGCTCCGCCGCGTGGGCGCGACCAGCCCCACGGCGCCGCACACACATATCGGCCAGCCCGGCGGAGCGTCAGCGCACGCGGGCGATCAGATACCGGAAGACGTTCGGCATCCACACCGTGCCGTCCGGCCGCTGGTGCGGGTGGAGCGCTTCGGTCAGCTCCTTGTCGACCTGCTCCTGATCGGTCGCCGCGATCGCCGCGTCGAACAGTCCGGTCGACAGCAGCCCCCGTACGGCACTGGCCGTGTCGGCGTACCCGAACGGGCAGGAGACCCGTCCGGACCCGTCGATCCGCAACCCGGCCCGCTGGGCGACCTCTTCCAGGTCGTCGCGGCAGGCCGGCCGCCAGCTGCCCGCGCTGCGCAAGGGATCGGCCAATTTCGCGGCCACCCGCAGGACGGACGAGGTCGCGCAGCGTTCCGGCGGCCCCCAGCCGACCAGCACCACGGCCGCCCCGTGCGCCGCCGCCGGCGTCGCCTCGGCGAGCAGTCCGCCGAGCCCTTCGGCGTCGCCCGCCAGGCAGCCGATCGGGTCGAAGGCGGTGATCAGGTTGTACGCGGGCGCCTGCGGGTCCGCCGCGTCCGCCGGGCGGCCTTCGACGATCCGGGGACCGCCGCCCCGCGCGCGTGGCCCGCGGGAAGGCTCGGGCAGCAGGCGCTCACGGGCGAGGGCGAGGCGGTCGGGGCAGGAGTCGACTCCGGTGACCGCGGCCCCTGTGGCCGCCGCCATCAGCAGGGCCAGACCCGAGCCGCAGCGCAGGCCCAGCAGCCGGGTGGCGGGACCCACTTCGAGTCGCTCGTGGACGGTCTCGTAGAGCGGCACCAGCATCCGCTCCTGGATCTCTGACCAGTCACGCGCGCGTGCGCCCAGGTTCACGCGGGGTGCGGAGTCCGCGTGAGACGGGTGATGCCGCACGAGCGTAGGTGTCATAGGTAAGCGCCCCAATCCGCCGAGAGTTACGCACTGACCGATCCCGTGGTCCCCGTGTCGTGCGCTCGCACTTCCCACGTATGCCAGGTAACTCCGGGCTCGCGGTGGCGTCCAGAGGTCGCGGCTGCCCGCTTGTGCATGGACTATGACTGTGGCGAGATTTCACATCCCCGCAACTTGTGGCTCTACCATCGGACCCACGACACGGCGGTTCTGGCCATGGTCGGCGGCCACGGCGGCCGCACGGTGTCCGGTCGCGGGAGAGGGGCCGGTGCCGGATGACGACGGGATCCGAGTAACGTCGGAGCCGTCGCGGGCGCTGAGCGAGATGGCGTGTCCGCCACGAGAGCGACCGAAAGGCCTCTTGCGCATCCACGGACCATCGCCGTGACGGCTTCTACGCCGGAGTACGTGCCGGGCCGTACGTCAGGCTACGCACCGGCTTGGTACGAGCTGTGAGGCTTCTCCGCAGATCAGCGCACCCGTACTCGTCTCCACGCATCAGTGCCAACTGACGGGTACGTGCAAATTATTTGGGATGCCCCGGAATCGGAACACAGTGGCACTCCCGCTCGTTCTCATTACGTGAGCACGACACAGACACCACCTGTTCTCGCCGCGGAGCTGGCAGAGGCGTGGGCCGACATTCAGCGGTACCACCCCGAGCTGCCGGACCTCGCCGCGCCGGAGTCCCTGATCGGAGAGTCGTCGTCCGCGTGCGGACACGAACTCTCCTTCGAACGACTGCTCCATGAGGCAGTCCACGGCATCGCCGCAGCCCGTGGAGTGCGCGACACCTCCCGGGCCGGCCGCTACCACAACCGCAGATTCCTCGCGATCGCCGAGGAGCTGGGCCTGGACCACCCCGACGAACCGCACCCCAGCAGTGGCTTCTCGCTGGTCACGCTCAACCCCGAGGCCAAGCGGCGCTACCGGCCGACCATCGAGAGGCTGCAGCGCGCTCTCAAGGCCCATACGGTGGCGACCTCCGCCGACACCTCCCGTACCTTCCGCGGCCCGGCCGCCCGCCACGGCTCGTCCGGTGGCGGCGTCCGGGTCAAGGCGGTGTGCGACTGCGGACGCAACGTCCGGGTGGTGCCGTCGGTCCTCGCCCAGGCGCCCATCGTGTGCGGCGGGTGCGGCAAGCCGTTCCGCATCCCGGAGGTCGTGGGAGCGGCGGCGAGCTGAGCACACGGCTGCTCGTGGCAGTCGTAGCCATCGCTCATCGCCGCACCCCGGTCTCCGCGCAGGCAGCGCACCCGACGCGCCTCACCTCCGCGCCGGGTGCTCCTGCGGCGTGCCCAGGGCCCGGGGCCTCGCCGTCGTCCAGAGCGACCCGCGGGGTGTGGCACAATGGCTAGCTGTACTCGACAGCCGCACAGGACCCCTCTCTCCTCCGGCTGACGCGTCCATCGGGCACTCGGGTACCGCAACCCCACGCGGCAATCTCGCCGTGCCCAAACACGTCAAATCCAGGAGAACCCACTCCAGTGGCAGTCAAGATCAAGCTGAAGCGTCTGGGCAAGATCCGTTCGCCTCACTACCGCATCGTCGTCGCCGACTCCCGCACCCGTCGTGACGGCCGTGCGATCGAGGAGATCGGCAAGTACCAGCCGACCTACAACCCGTCGGTCATGGAGGTGGACGCCGAGCGCGTCGCCTACTGGCTCGGTGTCGGTGCCCAGCCGACCGAGCCCGTGCTCGCCATCCTCAAGAAGACCGGCGACTGGCAGAAGTTCAAGGGCGAGCCCGCCCCGGCGCCGCTGCTCGTCGCCGCGCCGAAGGCCGCGCGTCCGACGTTCGAGGCGCTCGGCGGTGACGACGAGGGCAAGGGTGAGGCCATCACCCAGAAGAAGAAGGCTGAGAAGAAGGACGAGGCCGCGGCTGAGTCCGAGTCGACCGAGGCCTGAGCACCATGCTCGAAGAGGCGCTTGAGCACCTCGTGAAGGGCATCGTCGACAACCCCGACGATGTGCAGGTCGCCTCGCGCGACCTGCGCCGCGGGCGCGTGCTGGAGGTCCGGGTGCACCCCGACGACCTCGGCAAGGTGATCGGCCGCAACGGCCGTACCGCTCGCGCCCTGCGTACCGTCGTGGGCGCCATCGGCGGTCGCGGAGTCCGGGTCGACCTCGTCGACGTGGACCACGTCCGCTGACGCTTCATCGCAACCGGCTCGGGCCGGGGAGGGCCACTGGGCCGTCCCCGGCCCGTAGTCGTATGGCTGGTCGTACGAGTCCTATGACAGGAGAACAAGCACAGTGCAGCTGGTAGTCGCACGGATCGGCCGCGCCCACGGCATCAAGGGCGAGGTCACCGTCGAGGTACGTACCGACGAGCCGGAGCTCAGGCTCGCGCCCGGCGCCGTACTCGCCACCGATCCCGCCTCGACGGGACCGCTGACCATCGAGACGGGCCGGGTGCACAGCGGCCGTCTGCTCCTGCGCTTCGAAGGGGTCGCGGACCGTACCGGCGCCGAGGCCCTGCGCAACACCCTCCTGATCGCCGAGGTCGATCCGGAGGAGCTGCCCGAGGACGAGGACGAGTACTACGACCACCAGCTGATCGACCTGGACGTGGTCACCGTGGACGGCACCGAGGTCGGCCGGATCACCGAGATCTCGCACCTGCCCTCCCAGGACCTGTTCATCGTGGAGCGGGCCGACGGCAGCGAGGTGATGATCCCGTTCGTCGAGGAGATCGTCACCGAGATCGACCTGGCGGAGCAGAAGGCGGTCATCGCGCCCCCGCCGGGCCTGATCGACGACCGGGCCGCGATCGCCTCCGCACGGGAAGAGTCGTAAGAGATGCGCCTCGACGTCGTCACGATCTTCCCCGAGTACCTGGAACCGCTGAACGTCTCGCTCGTCGGCAAGGCACGCGCGCGTGGACAGCTCGACGTGCGTGTGCACGACCTGCGGGCCTGGACCCACGACCGCCACAACACCGTCGACGACACCCCGTACGGCGGCGGACCCGGCATGGTCATGAAGACCGACCCCTGGGGCGACGCCCTCGACACCGTCCTCGCCGACGGCTACGAGACGGGTGCGCACGCCCCCGCCCTGATCGTGCCCACCCCCAGCGGCCGCCCCTTCACCCAGGAACTCGCGGTCGAACTCTCCGAGCAGCCCTGGCTGGTCTTCACACCGGCCCGCTACGAGGGCATCGACCGGCGGGTCATCGACGAGTACGCCACCCGGATGCCGGTCCACGAGGTGTCCATCGGCGACTACGTGCTCGCCGGCGGCGAGGCGGCCGTACTCGTCGTCACCGAGGCCGTGGCCAGGCTGCTGCCCGGCGTCCTCGGCAACGCCGAGTCGCACCGGGACGACTCCTTCGCGCCCGGCGCGATGGCCAACCTCCTGGAAGGCCCCGTCTACACCAAGCCGCCCGAGTGGCGGGGGCGTGACATCCCGGAGGTGCTGCTCAGCGGGCACCACGGGAAGATCGCCCGCTGGCGCCGTGACGAGGCCCTGAAACGCACGACCGCGCACCGGCCCGACCTGATCGAGCGCTGCGAGCCCCAGGCGTTCGACAAGAAGGACCGCGAGATGCTCTCCATCCTGGGCTGGGAACCGGACCCGCAGGGAGCGCCCCACGGCCGATTTTGGCGCCGGGCCCCCGGCGTGGAAGAATAGGCGGCTGTTGTGCCGTGAACCGTCCGGTGTGCGCCCCTGCCACAGGGGGAGACGACGCCCACCCCGACGGCCCGGCCCATCTCCCGAGAACCTCTAGTTCCGTTGATGACCTGTGGCATCAGCGAAGAAAGCAGAAGAAAATGGCTCACCTGCTCGACACCGTCGACTCCGCGTCGCTGCGCAGCGACGTCCCGGCCTTCCGCCCGGGTGACACCGTCAACGTCCACGTCCGCGTCATCGAGGGCAACCGCTCCCGTGTGCAGCAGTTCAAGGGCGTTGTGATCCGCCGCCAGGGCAGCGGTGTCCGCGAGACCTTCACGGTCCGCAAGGTCTCCTTCTCCGTCGGCGTCGAGCGCACCTTCCCGGTGCACACCCCGATCGTCGAGAAGATCGAGCTCGTCACCCGCGGTGACGTGCGTCGCGCCAAGCTGTACTACCTGCGCGACCTGCGCGGCAAGGCCGCGAAGATCAAGGAGAAGCGCGACAACTGATCGCGCGATCGGCTCGCGATCCGCAGGCGAGCGAGCCGATAGGAAAGTGCCTTACCGGGGCCGGATACCATCTGGCTCCGATGGACACCGAAGCACAGCCGACGGAGCGCGACCGCTCCTCCAGCCCCGAACCAGAGGCCGCGGAGGACCGGTCGCGTTTCGCGTTCCTGACGCGGGTCGCCGACTGGCTGCCCGGCGGCTGGATCACCCTGACCCTCTTCACCTGCCTGGCGTTCTTGCTCGTCCTCAACACGTTCGTGGCGCAACCGTTCCAGATTCCCAGCGGATCGATGGAACAGGGATTGAGGATCGGGGACCGGGTTCTCGTAAACAAGTTGGCGTACCGTTTCGGTGCCGAGCCGCGCCGGGGCGATGTCGTCGTGTTCGACGGCACCGGGTACTTCGGGGACGCCGACTACATCAAACGCGTTGTCGGTGTGGGAGGAGACCTCGTGGTCTGCTGCGACAAGGAGGGGAGGATCAAGGTGAACGGCCGGCCGGTCGACGAGACCGCGTTCCTCTATCCCGGGGACACCCCGTCCACCGTGCCCTTCTACGTCGAGGTACCCGAGGGCACGCTCTTCGTCCTGGGGGACCACCGCGGCGACTCCAGCGACTCCCGCGACCATCTGGGCTCGCCCGGCGGCGGCATGATCCCCGTCGGGGACGTGATCGGCCGGGCCGACTGGATCGTCTGGCCGTACGCGCACTGGACCCACCTCACCCGTCCCGCCGCCTACGCGCGCGTGCCGGCGGCACAACAGGGGTCGAAGGGGGCGGGAGCGGCCCATGGGTAACCGCGGCAAACCGCGCGGCGTGCCCAGTGACGCCACCGCCAACCTGCTGCCCACCGGGCTCAGGCGTTCCTCCGGCCCGACCGGCGGCCGGTCCCGCGCGGAGCGGCGCAAGCTGCAGCGTAAAGTCAAGCGCAAACGCCGGCGCTCCGCGGTACGGGAGATACCGCTCCTGGTCGGTGTGGCCGTCCTGATAGCCCTCGTGCTGAAGACGTTCCTCGTCCAGGCCTTCGTGATCCCCTCCGGTTCGATGGAGGAGACGATCCGCATCGGCGACCGGGTACTGGTCGACAAGTTCACCCCGTGGTTCGGCTCCGAGCCGCACCGCGGTGACGTCGTCGTCTTCCACGACCCGGGCGGCTGGCTGGCCGACGAGCAGACCACCAAGGCGAGCGACCCGATCGTCGTCAAGCAGGTCAAGGAAGGGCTCACCTTCATCGGCCTGCTGCCCTCCGCCAACGAGAAGGACCTCATCAAGCGGGTCATCGGCGTCGGCGGCGACCACGTCAAGTGCTGCGACGCGCAGGGCCGGGTCACTGTCAACGGCGTGCCGCTGACCGAGGGCGACTACCTCTATCCGGGGAACGCGCCGTCCGCCACCGAGTTCGACATCACCGTCCCGCAGGGGCGGCTGTGGGTGATGGGCGACCATCGCGGCAACTCGGCCGACTCCCGGGCGCATCAGGACACCGACTACGGCGGCACGGTCCCGGTGAGCCTGGTGGTGGGCCGTGCCAAGTGGATCGGCTGGCCGTTCGGGCACTGGACCTCGCTGGACGAACCTAAAACCTTCGCAAGCGTTTCCAACTCCGTGTCGGGGTCGACCGCGGCTCCCCTGCTGTCGCATAGGGTTGCCTCCGACGATCCGAACGGATACATCCAACTCCCGACCCCTGCGGAACTCCCGCTCGTTATGGGAGTGGTGGGCCTGCGCCGGGGATGGCGCGGGCGGCGGCACGGAGTAAGGAGTTGGCGTGGGGGATGTGGCGGTTGGCGCACGGTCGGGACACGACGGCGAGGAGCACAGCGGGCGCCCCGTGGAGAATGTCTCCCCCGTCGACGGTGGTTCCACCTCCGGGAATGACGGTGGTCCGGCCGGAGACGGCGGTCCGGCGGACGGCCCGTACCCCCGCGGTGGCGGCGGGGACACGGGCGGGGGTACGGGCGACACGGCGGCGTCCGCACCGAAGAAGCCCCGTTCCTTCTGGAAGGAACTGCCGATCCTGATCGGTATCGCGCTGGTACTGGCGCTGCTGATCAAGACGTTTCTGGTGCAGGCGTTCTCGATCCCGTCGGACTCGATGCAGAACACCCTCCAGCAGGGTGACCGCGTCCTGGTCGACAAGCTCACCCCGTGGTTCGGCTCCAAGCCGGACCGCGGCGAGGTCGTGGTCTTCCACGACCCGGACGACTGGCTGGCCGGCGAGCCCACGGCCCAGCCGAACGCCATCCAGACGTTCCTCAGCTGGATCGGCCTGATGCCGTCCGCCGAGGAGAAGGACCTCATCAAGCGGGTCATCGGCGTCGGCGGCGACACCGTCTCCTGCAAGAACAGCGGCCCGCTCATGGTCAACGGCCATGCGCTGAACGAGCCGTATGTGTACCCGGGCAACACCCCGTGCAGCGTCGACGACCAGGGCGGCCAGTTCACGGTGAAGGTGCCCAAGGGCTACATCTGGGTGATGGGCGACCACCGCCAGAACTCCCGCGACTCCCGCTACAACCAGTCCGACAGCCATCACGGCATGGTCCCGGTCAAGGACGTCGTCGGCCGTGCCATCGTCAAGGCCTGGCCGATCAACCGGTGGGGCACCCTGCCCGTCCCGGACACCTTCGACCAGAGCGGCATCAACACGCAGTCGTCCGCCGCGGCCTCCCTCTCGGTGGCGCCGGAGGGCGTGGCCGTCGCGGCGGTCCTGCCGGTCGTCGTGTGGCGCCGCCGGCGGGGCGAGCGGATCCAGTCGAAGTTCGAGAAGCGCCCTGCTGCCGCCGGCAAGCGCTGACCGGCCCGTGTGAAGCCCTTGGGGAGCTTGTGACCAGGGGCGGGAAAGAAGGGCTGCCCCTGCCCGGTACCGCCGGGTAGGGTGCGGCCTCATGGGTGGCGAGAGCACGATACGTACGGCCCCGCGCAGCGGAGGCACCAGCACCGGTACGGCGCAGGCCGGCAGCAGGCTCGGAAATCGCTTGTCCGGGATCGCCGTCGCGCTGGGCATCGTGCTGTTCCTCGGCGGGTTCGCCTGGGGAGCCGTGGTCTACCGGCCGTACACCGTGCCCACCAGTTCCATGACTCCGACGATCGACGCCGGCGACCGGGTCCTCGGCCAGCGCGTCGACGGCAGCGAGGTGCGCCGGGGTGACGTCGTGGTCTTCCACGACACGAGCTGGGTCTCCAACGCGGACGTCGTCAAGCGTGTGGTGGCGGTCGGCGGTGACACCGTCGCCTGCTGCACGAACGGCAAGCTGACCGTCAACGGCAAGCAGATCGACGAGCCGTATCTGCCGGCGGGCAGCCAGGCCGAGCTCCAGGGCTTCCCGACGGTCACCGTTCCCAGAGGCCGGCTCTTCCTCCTCGGTGACGAGCGCCAGGGGTCCCTGGACTCCACCGCGCACCTCACGGACGCGGCCAAGGGCACGGTGGCCCGCAGCGCCGTGCGCGCCCGGGTGGACTCCGTCGTCTGGCCGATGAAGGGCCTGCTCAAGCGCCCGACCGGGTTCGAGACGCTCGGTGCCCTCTCCCAGCCGGGCCCGCTGCGGATCATCGAGTTCATGATCGTGGCCGGTGCCGTGCTGGTGCTCGCCGGCGGCGCCTACGGCCCGATCGCCGGCCTGATGGGCCGCTCCCGCACCCGCGGCCGCACGGAGTCCGCCGGTGCCCGCTGAGGCGCTTGTGGAGGGTGCCCCGGGCGCTCCGCGCAAGGTGGCCCGGGTGGTCCTGCTCGACCCCGACGACCGCATCCTGCTCCTGCACGGCCACGAACCGGACGATCCGGCCGACGACTGGTGGTTCACGCCCGGCGGGGGACTGGAGGGCGAGGAGACCCGTGAGCAGGCCGCACTGCGGGAACTCGCGGAGGAGACCGGCATCACGGACGTCGAACTCGGCCCGCTGCTGTGGCGGCGGATCTGCTCGTTCCCGTTCGACGGCCGCCGCTGGGAGCAGGACGAGTGGTACTACCTGGCCCGTACGGCGCATACGTTTGAGGTGACACCCGAGGCCGGCGCCCTGACCGAGCTGGAGCGGCGCAGTGTCGTCGGAGCACGGTGGTGGACGTGCCGGGAACTGACCCGGGCACATGAGACGGTGTATCCGACCAGACTCGCCGAGCTGTTCCGTAGGCTGCTCGACGAAGGTCCCCCCGTCAGGCCCGTCACCCTTGACACGGAAATCGTCTAGGGGCGCGCGGGACTGGCGCACAATGGTGGGATCGCACGGCTGAAGGGGAACATGCCATGAGCGCCGAGGACCTCGAAAAGTACGAGACCGAGATGGAGCTGAAGCTCTACCGGGAGTACCGCGATGTCGTCGGTCTGTTCAAATACGTGATCGAGACCGAGCGGCGCTTCTACCTCACCAATGACTACGAGATGCAGGTCCACTCGGTCCAGGGTGAGGTGTTCTTCGAGGTGTCCATGGCGGATGCCTGGGTCTGGGACATGTACCGGCCGGCCCGGTTCGTGAAACAGGTTCGCGTACTGACGTTCAAGGACGTGAACATCGAGGAGTTGAACAAGACCGACCTGGAGCTCCCGGGCGGGTGAGCCGGGCTCCCGGGGCGACGACGGGTGTCACTCGTGTGAGTGACGGAGTTGTCCACAACCGCTGAGTAACCCACCAAGATCCACTTGCCGGTGGCGGATGCGTGACGGTTGGCGCCGGAGGTGGTGCCGACATGAACACGAACCGGGCGCGCAGCGCACTCGGCAAGTACGGCGAGACGCTGGCCGCGCGGCGGCTGACGGAGGCCGGTCTGACGATCCTGGAGCGCAACTGGCGCTGCGGCAGGACCGGCGAGATCGACATCGTGGCGCGGGACGGGGACGTCCTGGTGATCTGCGAGGTCAAGACCCGGCGGGCGGGGCTCTTCGAACAGCCCATGGCCGGGGTGACCCCCGTGAAGGCGGAGCGCCTGCGGGGCCTCGCGGAACACTGGATCCACGCACACGGGGGAGCGCCGCCGGGCGGTGTCCGCATCGACGTGGTCGGCGTGCTCCTGCCGCAGCGCGGGGCGCCCGTGGTGGAGCACGCCCGGGGGGTGGCCTGAGATGGGGTTCGCACGGACGTGCTCGGTGGCGCTGGTGGGCGTCGAGGGCGTGGTGGTAGAGGTCCAGGCCGATCTGGAGCCCGGCGTGGCGGCGTTCACGCTCGTGGGGCTGCCGGACAAGAGCCTGACGGAGAGCAGGGACCGGGTCAGGGCGGCGGTGGTGAACTCGGGGACCGCCTGGCCCTCGAAGAAGCTCACGGTGGGGCTGAGCCCGGCGTCGGTGCCGAAGGCGGGCTCCGGGTTCGACCTCGCCGTCGCGTGCGCCGTGCTCGGGGCCGCCGAGCGGATCGACCCGAGGGTGCTGTCCGACATCGTGATGATCGGGGAGCTGGGTCTCGACGGGCGGGTGCGTCCGGTACGGGGCACCCTGCCGGCGGTGCTGGCCGCGGCCGACGCAGGTTACGAGCAGGTCGTCGTGCCGGAATGCGCCGCCACCGAGGCCGCGCTGGTGCCCAACGTCTCCGTGCTGGGCGTGCGCAGCCTCCGGCAGCTGATCGCGATCCTCGCGGACGAGCCGGTGCCCCACGAGGAGCCGGACGAGCCGGGACGCCCCGATCCGCTGCTCGCCGGCCTGCGGATGCCGGGTTCGGGCGCGGCCACCGGGATGCACGGCGCGCCAGCCGCACAGCAGGACCAGGGCCACGACCTGGCGGACGTCGTGGGCCAGCTGTCGGCCCGGACGGCCGTCGAGGTGGCGGCGGCGGGCGGCCACCACCTCTTCCTGGAGGGACCGCCGGGTGCGGGCAAGACCATGCTCGCGGAGCGGCTCCCGGCCGTGCTGCCCCGGCTGACCCGGGAGGAGTCGCTCGAGGTCACGGCGGTGCACTCGGTGGCGGGACTGCTGCCACCGGGCAAACCCCTGGTCGACGCCGCTCCCTACTGCGCCCCGCACCACTCGGCCACCATGCAGGCCCTGGTCGGAGGCGGGCCCGGGATGGCCCGTCCCGGAGCGGTTTCGCTCTCTCACCGGGGAGTTCTCTTCCTCGACGAGACCCCGGAGTTCACCACCCGTGCGCTGGATGCGCTACGGCAGCCGCTGGAGGCCGGTCATGTGGTGATCGCGCGCAGCGCGGGCGTGGTGCGGTTCCCGGCGAAGTTCCTGATGGTGCTCGCGGCGAATCCGTGCCCCTGCGGGCGGTTCTCCCTCGCCGACGACTTCTGCGAGTGTCCGCCCTCGGCCGTCCGCCGCTACCAGGCCCGGCTCTCCGGCCCGCTCCTGGACCGGGTCGACCTGCGCGTACAGGTGGACCGGGTGACACGGGCCCAGCTCGCCGAGCGGGGCGTCCGCGGCGAGTCCACGGCGATGGTCGCGGACCGGGTGCGCTCGGCCCGGGAGCGGGCGGCCCTGCGCCTCGCCGGAAGCCCTTGGCGGACCAACAGCCAGGTGCCCGGCCGTGAGCTGCGCAGCCGCTGGCACGCCGTGCCGGGAGCCATGGACGAGGCCGAGCGCAACCTGGAGCGGGGCGTGCTGACCGCCCGCGGTCTGGACCGTGTCCTGCGCGTCGCCTGGACGGTCGCCGACCTCGCCGGGCACGACCGTCCGGACGCGGCGGACGTGGCACTGGCGCTGCAGTTGCGCACCGGGGTCCCGCGGGGCGTGCCGATGGTCATCGGGGCGCCGGCATGACCGACGACCGCACGCTGCTGGCCCGGGTCTTCCTCTCCCGGGTCGTCGAACCCGGTGACGAGGTGGCCGGACGGTGGATCCGGGAGCGGGGCGTGCACGAGGTGGTCCAGCGGCTCAGAAGGGCAGGCGAGGCCCTGCCGGGCGTCAGCGGCAAGCGGTGGGCGGGGCTGCTGGCCCGGGCGGGGCAGGCCGATCCCCGCGCGGACCTCGTCCTCGCCCAGCGGGCCGGAGCACGGTTCGTCGCCCCCGGTGACACCGAGTGGCCCACCCAGCTCGACGACCTCGGTGACGCCCGTCCCCTCGGGCTGTGGGTGCGGGGCGGGCCCAGCCTGCGGATGTGGGCGCTCCGGGCGGTCGCCGTCGTGGGGGCGCGGGCCTGCACCGAGTACGGGGCGCACATGGCGGCCACCCTCGCCGCGGGGCTCGCCGAGCGCGGCTGGGTGGTGGTGTCGGGCGGTGCCTACGGCGTGGACGGCGCCGCCCACCGCGGAGCCCTCGGCGCCGGCGGTGCCACCGTCGCGGTGCTGGCCTGCGGGGTCGACCGGCCCTACCCCCGAGGGCACACCGAGTTGATCGGCAGGATCGCCGAACAGGGCCTGGTAGTGGGGGAGTTGCCGCCCGGTGACCATCCGACGCAGAGCAGGTTCGTGCTCCGCAACCGGGTGATCGCGGCGCTGACCAGGGGGACCGTGGTCGTGGAGGCCGCCCACCGCAGCGGCTCGCTGGTCACCGCGCGGGCGGCGCAGCGGCTCGGCCGGTTCACCATGGGCGTGCCGGGACCCGCCACGAGCGGCCTCTCGGCCGGGGTGCACGAACTGCTGAGGGGGGAGGCCTCTCTCGTCACGGACGCCGCGGAAGTCGTCGAACTCGTGGGCGACATGGGCGAGCTGGCACCGGCCAGGCGCGGTCCCGTCCTCCCGCGTGACCTGCTGGAACCCGGCGCCAGGCGGGTCCTGGCCGCGCTGCCGGGGAGTCGGCCGGCGTCACCCGAAGAGGTGGCGCGAGGCGCTCAGACGTCCGAGGACGAGGCCGTCGCCAGACTGTACGAACTCCGAGCACTTGGTTACGTCGAACGACACGGCGACGGCTGGAAGTTGACACGCCAGGCGGTGATCTCGGTCCGCGAGGGTCGGAGTCCGTGCTGACCGAGCGTGTTCGGCCGTCCGGGGGAAGACCCGACACCCTTGGGAATTCCCGGAGTTGACACCTCCGGCCGATCACGCAGAGCGATGTTCCGTGCGCGGCCGGACGCGCCGTGCGGGGGGTTCGTGCGGGGGTGGAGCCTCGGTGTTCGCGCACCGCGACTCCTCAGTCACGCTACGCTCACGAAAGCCCTGACGCAGACCGCGCCAACCTGCACCAGACGTACACCTCGACCAACCCGCACCTCTCATCCCCGCCCACCCCCTTCACGGCGCATCACGGCACTTCCTGGCACTTCACGGCAGAACGGCACAAGGCGACGAATGCCCCAGCACACCTCCGGGTCCGACCGGGCGGCGATCCCCCCAGCCGCCCGCGACGGTGGCAGCGTGCGGCCGCCCGCTCCCTCGACGCTCGACGAGCTGTGGCGGTCGTACAAGGCGACGGGGGACGACCGCCTGCGGGAACAGCTGATCCTGCACTACTCACCGCTGGTGAAGTACGTGGCGGGACGGGTGAGTGTCGGCCTGCCGCCCAATGTGGAACAGGCCGACTTCGTCTCCTCCGGGGTGTTCGGGCTGATCGACGCGATCGACAAGTTCGACGTCGACCGGGAGATCAAGTTCGAGACGTACGCGATCACCCGGATCCGGGGCGCGATGATCGACGAGCTGCGGGCGCTGGACTGGATCCCCCGGTCCGTACGGCAGAAGGCGCGCAACGTCGAGCGGGCGTACGCCACGCTGGAGGCCCGGCTGCGCAGGACCCCCTCGGAGAGCGAGGTGGCCGCCGAGCTGGGCATCGAGGTCGAAGAACTCCACGCCGTCTTCAGCCAGTTGTCGCTGGCCAACGTGGTGGCGCTGGAGGAGCTGCTGCACGTCGGGGGCGAGGGGGGTGACGGCCTGAGCGTCATGGACACGCTGGAGGACACCGCCGCGGACAACCCCGTGGAGGTGGCCGAGGACCGGGAACTGCGACGGTTCCTGGCGCGGGCCATCAACACCCTGCCGGATCGGGAGAAGACCGTGGTGACCCTCTATTACTACGAGGGACTCACGCTCGCCGAGATCGGCAACGTGCTCGGGGTCACCGAGAGCCGGGTGAGCCAGATCCACACGAAGTCCGTGCTGCAGCTGCGGGCGAAGCTGGCGAGTTTCGGCCGCTGAGCGGCGCCTCCCCGGTCGCTGAACTGCGGGTTCTGGCGCGTGCCGGCCGGAGTGACCCGTGTCCCGGCCGTGCTGTCTCCCGTCCGGCGCGGCGCGTCCGTACAGTGGTCGACGTGCCAAGGATTCGAGCGGCCTCCGTGGCCGAGCACCGGTCGATGCAGCGAGCCGCCCTGCTGGACGCGGCGCGGTCCCTCCTGTCGGAGGGCGGGACGGAGGCGCTGACGTTCCCCGCGCTCGCCGAGCGGACGGGACTCGCCCGCTCCTCGGTGTACGAGTACTTCCGATCGCGGGCCGCGGTGGTCGAGGAGCTGTGCGAGGCCGACTTCCCGGTGTGGGCTGCGGAGGTCGAGGCCGCGATGGAGCGGGCGGGTTCCGGGGAGGGCAAGGTCGAGGCCTACGTGCGGCAGCAGCTCGCGCTGGTCGGGGACCGGCGGCACCGGGCGGTGGTCGCGATCTCGGCGAGCGAGCTGGACGCGGGGGCGCGGGAGAAGATCCGCGCCGCGCACGGCGGGCTGGTCGCGATGATCGTGGACGCGCTGGGGGAGCTGGGTCACGAGCAGCCCCGGCTGGCGGCGATGCTGGTGCAGGGGGTGGTGGACGCGGCGGTTCGGCGTATCGAGCTGGGTGCGGCCGAGGATCCGGCGGTCATCACCGACGCGGCCGTGGCCATGGCCCTGCGGGGCGTGCGGGGCTGAGACGGGGTGAAGCGCTCCGGTTCACCCTTCCGGTAGCGGGACGCCCAGGACCGGCAGCAGCCTCGACGGACCCCCGTTCAGCAGCCACGGCGGCAACAGCAGCAACGGGTTCACGTACACGTCCCCCCTGCGCAGACCCCAGTGCACACACGCACTCGCACCGCAGTGCGCGCCCGCCGGCGCCACCTGTTCCACGGTCCCCACCACCTGCCCCGCCGTCACCTCCTCCCCCTTGCGCACCCGCGCCGTCACCGGTTCGTACGTCGTGCGCAGGTCCGTCCCGGCGAGCAGCACCGACACCACGCCCCTGCCCGCCACCCGTCCGGCGAAGGAGATCCGGCCCGCCGCCACCGCCCGGACCGCCGTGCCGGGCGGGGCGCCCAGGTCGATCCCGCGGTGGCCGGGGCCGTACACCGTCGCCGGCGGCTCCCAGCCCCGCAGGACCGGCGGCCGCGTCCCCACCGGCCAGGCGCGGCCGATCGCCGGGACCGCCCCCGCAGGGGGCGGGGGATCCTCCGCCCAGGCCGCCCAGGCCCCTGCCCGGGCGAAGGTCCAGAGCCAGGTCCCCGTCACCATGAGCAGCAGTGGCAGCCACCGCATCGTTCGTCGCATCACGCACATGACCGAACCGTCCCGTAAACCGCCGATCATGGCCGGTACCTGTGGATTACTCACGGGTTGTGGACAGCGACGTCACCCGGCGCCCCGCGGGTCCCGTACACTTCCCTTGGCGATCCGGGTCACCGGGTCGACTTCGCACGCCCCGACACCAGGTCAGTAACACGGCCGGGGTCAGCGCTTCTCGGTCCTTCGTGGCACAGCGCAAACGGGCGTCAGGCGCGGGAACCGTCCGGTACCCGCGGCACAACCGAGACATTCAAGGAGATACGGCCATGGCCGTCGTCACGATGCGGGAGCTGCTGGAGAGCGGCGTCCACTTCGGTCACCAGACCCGTCGCTGGAACCCGAAGATGAAGCGCTTCATCTTCACCGAGCGCAACGGCATCTACATCATCGACCTGCTCCAGTCGCTGTCGTACATCGACCGCGCCTACGAGTTCGTCAAGGAGACCGTCGCCCACGGCGGCACGGTCATGTTCGTCGGCACGAAGAAGCAGGCGCAGGAGGCCATCGCGGAGCAGGCCACCCGCGTCGGCATGCCCTACGTCAACCAGCGCTGGCTGGGCGGCATGCTCACCAACTTCTCGACCGTCTACAAGCGTCTGCAGCGCCTCAAGGAGCTCGAGCAGATCGACTTCGAGGACGTCGCCGCGTCCGGTCTGACCAAGAAGGAGCTTCTCGTGCTGTCGCGCGAGAAGGCCAAGCTGGAGAAGACCCTCGGCGGTATCCGCGAGATGCAGAAGGTGCCCAGCGCCGTCTGGATCGTGGACACCAAGAAGGAGCACATCGCGGTCGGCGAGGCCCGGAAGCTCAACATCCCGGTCGTCGCCATCCTCGACACCAACTGCGACCCCGACGAGGTCGACTACAAGATCCCGGGCAACGACGACGCGATCCGCTCCGTCACCCTGCTCACCCGCGTGATCGCCGACGCCGTGGCCGAGGGCCTCATCTCCCGCTCCGGTGTCGCCACCGAGGGCAAGGAGAAGGCCGCCGGCGAGCCGCTGGCCGAGTGGGAGCGCGACCTGCTCGAGGGCGAGAAGAAGGCCGACGAGCCCGAGGTCCAGACCTCCGCCGAGACCGAGAAGGTCGCCGACGCCGAGCAGGCCGAGGCTCCGGCTGCCGCCGAGGCCGCTGCCGAGGCCCCCGCGGCCGAGGCTGCCGCCGCGGACGCCGAGCAGGCCTGACCCGTCAGCGTTGACGGCGGGGGCGGCGACATCCCGAACGCCCCCGCCGTTCATCCACAGATTCGCGTTCCACATCTCCGTGTGGTTCGTGGATCGGGCAGATCTCCCGACTTCGAGAAAGACTTAACGACTCATGGCGAACTACACCGCCGCTGACGTCAAGAAGCTCCGCGAGCTCACCGGCGCCGGCATGATGGACTGCAAGAAGGCCCTGGACGAGGCCGAGGGCGACGTCGACAAGGCTGTCGAGGCGCTCCGCATCAAGGGCCAGAAGGGCGTCGCCAAGCGCGAGGGCCGCTCCGCCGAGAACGGCGCCGTGGTCTCGATCATCGCCGACGACAACTCCTCCGGCGTCCTCGTCGAGCTGAAGTGCGAGACGGACTTCGTCGCCAAGGGCGAGAAGTTCCAGGCCGCCGCCAACGCCATCGCCGAGCACGTCACCAAGTCCTCCTACGCGGACCTGGACGCCCTGCTCGCCTCCGAGATCGAGCCCGGCAAGACCGTCCAGGCGTTCGTGGACGAGGCCAACGCCAACCTCGGCGAGAAGATCGTCCTGGAGCGCTTCGCGCAGTACGCCGACGGTTTCGTGCTCGCGTACATGCACCGCACGATGCCCGACCTGCCCCCGCAGATCGGTGTCCTCGTCGAGCTCGACAAGCCGAACGCCGAGGTCGCCAAGGGCGTCGCCCAGCACATCGCCGCCTTCGCGCCGAAGTACCTCTCCAAGGATGAGGTGCCGGCCGAGGTCGTCGAGTCCGAGCGCCGTATCGCCGAGGAGACCACCCGCGCCGAGGGCAAGCCCGAGGCCGCGCTCCCGAAGATCGTCGAGGGTCGCCTCAACGGCTTCTTCAAGGACGCCACGCTGCTCGGCCAGCCGTACGCGCTCGACAACAAGAAGTCCGTCCAGAAGGTTCTGGACGAGGCCGGTGTCACCCTGAAGCGCTTCACGCGCATCAAGGTCGGCATCTGAGTCCGTACCGCGATCGACGCGCGACCCGTGGGGAAATCCCGATAGGGTCGGTCGACAGCAGCCGTCCGGTACCCGGCCAGACCCAGGGTCGTGACGGACGGCAGCAGATCTGACGAGGAGGCCATTGCCGCGCATGGGCAGCGAAAAGCGACCCCACCGGCAATGGCCTTCTTCGTATGTGCACCACGTGAAAGAGGCGGGATCTCCATGACCACCAAGGCTCAGAAGAGCGACGACGGCAAAGTACGCGGCCGGTTTCTGCTGAAGCTGTCCGGAGAGGCGTTCGCCGGTGGCGGCGGCCTGGGCGTGGACCCCGACGTCGTGCACAAGATCGCCCGCGAGATCGCGGCCGTCGTCCGCGACGGCGCGGAGATCGCCGTCGTCATCGGCGGCGGCAACTTCTTCCGCGGTGCGGAGCTCCAGCAGCGCGGCATGGACCGGGCCCGCTCGGACTACATGGGCATGCTCGGCACGGTGATGAACTGCCTGGCCCTCCAGGACTTCCTGGAGAAGGAGGGCATCGACAGCCGGGTACAGACCGCGATCACCATGGGTCAGGTCGCCGAGCCGTACATCCCGCTGCGCGCCGTGCGCCACCTGGAGAAGGGCCGCGTGGTCATCTTCGGCGCCGGAATGGGCATGCCGTACTTCTCCACCGACACCACCGCCGCCCAGCGCGCCCTGGAGATCGACGCCGAGGCGCTGCTCATGGGCAAGAACGGCGTGGACGGGGTCTACGACTCCGACCCCAAGAAGAACCCGGACGCCGTCAAGTTCGACTCCCTCGGCTACGGCGAGGTCATCACCCGCGAGCTCAAGGTCGCCGACGCCACGGCGATCACGCTCTGCCGCGACAACAGGCTGCCGATCCTCGTGTTCGAGCTGCTCGTGGAGGGCAATATCGCGCGAGCGGTCAAGGGTGAGAAGATCGGCACGCTGGTGGGTGACCAGGGCGGCCGGGCCTGACCGGCACCGCCTGACGCACCCTGACCGGGGGATGGACAATGTCCTGCCGGTCGGGAACCGTGCAGGAAACAAGACGCGACGCAGCCGGCCGCCGCCCGCACAGGAACCGCAGCCGGGCCTTACTCAAGACACGCAGGAGCAAGTGGTGATCGAAGAGACCCTCCTCGAAGCCGAGGAGAAGATGGAGAAGGCCGTCGTGGTCGCCAAGGAGGACTTCGCCGCGATCCGTACCGGTCGTGCGCACCCGGCGATGTTCAACAAGATCGTGGCCGACTACTACGGCGCGCCGACGCCGATCAACCAACTGGCCTCGTTCTCCGTGCCCGAACCGCGCATGGCGGTCGTGACCCCGTTCGACAAGACCGCGCTGCGCAACATCGAGCAGGCGATCCGCGACTCGGACCTGGGTGTCAACCCGAGCAACGACGGCAACATCATCCGGGTGGTGTTCCCGGAGCTCACCGAGGAGCGCCGCCGCGACTACATCAAGGTCGCCAAGGGCAAGGCGGAGGACTCCCGGGTGTCCATCCGTTCCGTGCGCCGCAAGGCCAAGGACGCCATCGACAAGCTGATCAAGGACGGCGAGGTCGGCGAGGACGAGGGCCGTCGCGCCGAGAAGGAGCTCGACGACACCACCGCGAAGTACGTCGCGCAGGTGGACGAGCTCCTCAAGCACAAGGAAGCGGAGCTTCTCGAAGTCTGATGAACGACTCATCCTGGGGAGCGCCGCCACACGCCGGTCCGCAGGCCGGGCAGCCCGGGTACTGGGGGCCGACCGGCCAGGGGTACGGCCAGGGTCCTGCCGAGGACCGGGCGTACGACGGCCAGGGCCCGGTCCAGGGCCAGGGTTACGACCAGGGCCCGGTCCAGGGCCAGGGTTACGACCAGGGCCCGGTCCAGGGCCAGGGTTACGCCGACGGTTCCGGCCGCGGCCAGGGCTACGACCGGGTTCCCGGCCAGGGGTACGACCAGGGTTACGCCCATGGCTACGGCCAGGGAGCCGCCCCGGCGGGTCCCGCGTACGATGCGCATGACGCGCAACAGACTCGCCCCATGCCCATCGTGCCCGACGACGTGCCCGCGTACGGCGGAGACCAGGACGACGACCGGGGGGCCGCTCGGCTGAACGGCCCCCTGTTCCGAGACGAGACGTTCCAGGACGGTACGTCCCGCGACGGGACGTACCGTGACGACACCTCGTCGGCGCAGCCTCTGCCCACCGCGGCGGCGCCGCAGAATCCGGAGCCCATGCCCGACGCCTCGCAGCCGGCGCCCGCGCCGCAGAAGAAGAGCGCGGGCCGGGACCTGGGCGCGGCCATAGGTGTCGGCGTCGGACTGGGCGTCGTGATCGTGGCGTCCCTGTTCGTCGTCAAGGCCGTCTTCGTCGGCGTGGTCGCGGTCGCCGTCGTGGTGGGCCTGTGGGAACTGACCAGCCGGCTCCAGGAACGCAAGGGCATCAAGGCGCCCCTGGTCCCGCTGGCGCTGGGCGGTGCGGCGATGGTGGTCGCCGGCTACGCCCGCGGTGCCGAGGGCGCCTGGGTCGCCCTCGCGCTCACCGGGCTGGCGGTCCTGGTCTGGCGGATGACGGAACCGCCGGAGGGCTACCTCAGGGACGTCACGGCGGGTCTCTTCGCGGCGTTCTACGTGCCGTTCCTGGCGACCTTCGTCTCCATGATGCTCACCGCCGACGACGGCCCCCGCCGGGTGATCACCTTCCTGCTCCTCACGGTGGTCAGCGACACCGGCGCCTACGCGGTCGGCTGGCGTTTCGGCACCCACAAGCTCGCTCCGCGCATCAGCCCCGGCAAGACCCGCGAGGGCCTGGTCGGCGCGGTGCTGTTCGCCATGGTCGCGGGCGCGCTGTGCATGCAGTTCCTGATCGACGACGGCACCTGGTGGCAGGGTTTGCTGCTGGGCCTCGCGGTCGCGGCCAGCGCCACCCTCGGCGACCTCGGCGAGTCCATGATCAAGCGGGACCTGGGCATCAAGGACATGGGCACCCTGCTCCCCGGTCACGGCGGAATCATGGACCGACTGGACTCCCTGCTGCCGACAGCTCCGGTCGTGTGGCTGCTGATGGTGCTCTTCGTCGGCAGCGGCTGACGTACACCTGGTGTTTCCGGGCCCCCGTCCTGCACAGGGCGGGGGCCCGTCGGCCTGCCCGGCCCCGGATGACGCAACAGAAATCGCATGGCCCCTCCGGTCGGAGCAGACTCCCTGTGAGGACGCCGCGTCCTCCGACGCGGTCCTCCGACGCGCAGGGAGTGCGCCCATGCCCCTCGACCCGGCCCCGGCCGCCACCCCGGACCCGCCCCCGCCGCCTCCGGTGCGGTCCTGGCCCGTCGACGACCTGCCCGCCCTCGACCCCGACCCGTTCCTCGACGAGATGCTGCGGGACGAGCCGGTCACCCGGATCAGACTGGCGCACGGCGAGGGCCACGCCTGGCTCGTCACCCGGTACGAGGACTGCCGTTTCGTCACCTCCGACCCCCGCTTCTCCCGGGAACGGGTCGTCGGCCGTGACGTCACCAGCATGCGCCCGGAGCCCGTGGCCTCGCAGACGGCGGGCCTGCAGTACATCGACCCGCCCCGGCACAACCGGCTGCGCCGGGTCGTCGCCCGCGCCTTCACCGGGCGGGCCATGCAGCGGCTGCGGCCGATGGCCGAGCGCCGGGCCGCGGCACTGCTCGACGTGATGGCGGCCGCCGGGCCGCCCGCCGACCTCATGGAGCACCTGCACGGCCCCTTCCCGATCGCCGTGGTCCGTGACTTCCTCGGCGTCGACGAGAGGGACTGGCATCGCTGGGCGGCGACCGGCGAGGCCCTGCTGTCCGCCGGTGCCGACTCCGAGGAGCGCGCCAAGGAGGCCGCCCGGACCACCCGGACGCGGATCGCCGAACTGCTCCGGCACCGGCGCGATGAATCCCGGGAGGACCTCGCCGGAGTGCTGGCGCTGGCCACCGGGGCCGGCGAGATCACCGAGGACGAGGCGATCTCCCTGGCCACCGCGATCCAGGTGAGCGGCGGTCACGCGGTCCGCAACAACAGCGGCTCGATGATGTACGCGTTGCTCACCCACCCCGGCCATCTGGAGCGGCTGCGCCGTGAGCCGGAGCTGCTCCCCAGGGCCGTGGACGAGCTCTTCCGCTACGTCCCGCACCGCAACGGCGTCGGCATCCCGCGGGTCGCCGTCGAGGACGTCGTGGTCGGCGGCCAGACGATCCGGGCCGGTGAGGTCGTCTACAACGCGTATGTCGCCGCCAACCGGGATCCCGCGGTCTTCCCCGACCCCGACGAGCTGGACTTCGACCGCGCCGACGGCCCCCACCTGGCGTTCGGACACGGTCCGCACCACTGCATGGCGGCGATCATGGCCCGTATGGAGGCCGAGATCATGATCGGCTCGGTCCTGACCCGCTTCCCCGGCATCCGGCTGGCCGTACCCGCCGAGGAGGTCGAGTTCCAGCTGCACGGGCTGATCCGCGGACCGCGCACACTGCCGGTGACCTGGTGACCGGCGGTGGTTCCGCACGGTCATCCGAGCGGGGATCACCATCCCCGCTCCCAGGAAAGCCGTGCTCTCGCAAGCGGGTCTCTGCTGGTCATCCGTGCTGGTCCCCCATGCCACTCGAACGAGGGAGCAGCCGGCGCGGCTCCGGATGTCGTAAGTCAGGCAGGCGTTTTTCCGCCCCGTCAGGCATGTGTGCGGGCGGGTCCTGTGCCGCATCGGCGGGCGGAGAACTGCCGTGCGAGCACTGAGACACCCTCACAGGCTGACGACGACCAGGGCGGTGTCGTCTGTGACGCCTTCGGCGGGGATCAGGTCGTTCATCACGGCATCGGCGAGCGCTTCGGGGGCGGTGAGTTCCTTGTGGCGGATCAGGGCGTCGGTGAGTTGGCCGAGTCCGGTGTCGATGTCCTGGTGGCGGCGTTCGATGAGGCCGTCGGTGTAGAGCAGGAGGGTGCCGCCGTCGGTGAAGGCGGTGGTGGCTTCCGGCCGCGGGCTGGACTCGAGGACGGCATCCAGCGGCGGATCGGTCGCCCGGTCCAACAACTCCACAGTGCCGTCGCCGCGAAGAAGGACCGGAGGGGGGTGGCCGGCGCTGGAGTAGGTGATGAGGTGGCGGCCGAAGTCGACGAAGGCGGTCACCGCCGTGGTCGACTCGGCGCCGGTGACGCAATGCGCGTACCGGCCGAGGACCTCGAGGGCCTGGGCGGGGCCGGTGGCGACCAGGGAGGTGGCGGACAGGGCGCTGCGGAGCCGACCCATGATGCCCGCGGCCTCCAGGCCGTGGCCGACGACATCGCCCACTGCCACGGCGATCTTGTCGCCGTCCTGGAGCTGGACCAGGTCGTACCAGTCGCCGCAGACATTGAGGGAGCCGACCGCGGGCCGGTAGCGGACGGCGTACCGGTGATGGCCGATCGGGGGCGGAACGGGGAGCATGGCGCGCTGCAGGGCGAGGGCGACCTCACGCTCACGGGCATGGGCGCGACGCAGGCGCTCGTTCACTTCGTGCAGCTGCCGCATCCGGCTGAAGAGCTCGGCCTCGAGCCGGCGTGAGCCGTCCGGCCGGCTGGTGGCGCGCAGGAGTTCAGTGACTTCCTCGACGCGGTGGATCACCAGGGTGATGTGGCCGTCGGGCGCGAAGAGGGGCGCGTTGACCGAGCTCCAGTACCGTTCCTCCCAATGGCCGGGGCGCTGCGCGGATTCCACGTCGTAGCGCTGCAGGTCCATGTCGATCTCGCGGTTGGCCAGGACCGCGCGCAGGGATGTCTCCAGGTGGCGGGCGCTGGAGGCTGCCGGGTCCTGCGGGCTGCCGGGGAAGGCGTCGAAGAGGTAGCGGCCCACCACCTGGTCGCGGCTGCGTCCGGCCTGGCGCAGCCACGCGAGGTTGGCGTCGGCGAAGACCAGATCGGGAGTCAGCAGAGCGACTGCGCCCGGCAGTGCCTGGAACACTGCCGCGTAGTCGATATTCATGGATGCAGGATATGGATAAATAGTGTGATTCACGCTTACCGGCATCCTCCTGACGGAGACCCGGGCCTTTCTCTGCCGGCGGCGACCCGATCAGGAAGCCAAGGCGCTGGTTACCGCAAGCCAAGGCCCTGGTGGACGGGGAGGTCCTCCGGCGCACCGCCCGCAACCGTCAGGTCAAGGGCCGGCTCGGTGAGTGGCCGGCAGCCGACGAGTGATCTCCACCGGGCCGTCCCTGGGCCCTCCCAGGCCGCTCGGCGATGACAGGTGACCCTGCCGACGGCAGTCGTGGCGAGCGCCCGCCCCAGGTCACCCGATTGGATCTGCGACACTGGTGGGGCTATGCCTAAGCCCGGAGAACTTACCTTTGTCGCGCCGCGCGGAGCCAAGAAGCCGCCGCGGCATCTCGCCGACCTCACGCCCGCCGAGCGCAAGGACGCGGTGGCCGAGATCGGTGAGAAGCCGTTCCGCGCCAAGCAGCTCTCGCAGCACTACTTCGCGCGGTACACGCACGAGCCCGAGCAGTGGACGGACATTCCGGCCGGCTCCCGGGACCGGCTGCGGGACGCGTTGTTCCCCGAGCTGATGACCGTCGTACGGCATCTGTCGACCGACGAGGGGACGACCCGCAAGACGCTGTGGCGGCTGTTCGACGGCACGCTCGTGGAGTCCGTGCTGATGCGCTACCCGGACCGGGTGACCATGTGCATCAGCTCACAGGCGGGGTGCGGGATGAACTGCCCGTTCTGCGCGACCGGTCAGGCGGGCCTGGACCGGAACCTGTCCGCCGCCGAGATCGTCCACCAGATCGTGGACGGGATGCGGGCGCTCAGGGACGGGGACGTGCCGGGCGGCCCGGCGCGGCTCTCCAACATCGTGTTCATGGGCATGGGCGAGCCCCTCGCCAACTACAAGCGCGTCGTCACCGCCATCCGCGCGCTGACCGACCCGGCCCCGGACGGCCTGGGCCTGTCTCAGCGCGGGATCACCGTGTCGACGGTCGGGCTCGTGCCGGCCATCCACCGGTTCGCCGACGAGGGCCTCAAGTGCCGGCTGGCGATCTCCCTGCACGCCCCCGACGACGAACTGCGCGACACCCTGGTCCCCGTGAACACCCGGTGGAAGGTGCGCGAGGTCCTCGACGCGGGGTTCGAGTACGTCGAGAAGAGCGGGCGGCGGCTGTCGATCGAGTACGCCCTCATCCGGGACATCAACGACCAGGCGTGGCGGGGCGACCGGCTGGGCCGCCTGCTCAAGGGCAAGCCCGTGCACGTCAACCTCATCCCGCTGAACCCGACACCGGGCTCGAAGTGGACCGCCTCCCGGCCCGAGGACGAGAAGGCGTTCGTCGAGGCGATCGCCGCGCACGGTGTGCCCGTCACCGTCCGGGACACCCGCGGGCAGGAGATCGACGGGGCGTGCGGTCAGCTCGCGGCGACCGAGCGGTAGGATCGGGACACATTTTCATATTCCGACAGGGGAGCGCCACAGCGCTGAGAGTGCGGCAATCGGGCCGCAGACCCTCTGAACCTCGCCCAGGTCATTCTGGGTAGGAAGTTCGGTCATCACTCAAGCTGTTGTGCCCTGCCCGGGTGGTTCCACCGGGTGGGGCCGCGTCTCTTCCTGGTCCACCCCAGGAGGAAAACACCAGTGCACACCAAGACCTTCTTGGCCGCGGCCGTCGGGCTCGGTCTCGTCACGCTGTCCGCGTGCGGGTCGTCCTCCGGCGATGCCGCGGACTCCAGGACCGTCACCCTGGTCAGCCACGACTCGTGGGCCGTCTCCAAGAACGTGCTCCAGGACTTCGAGAAGCGGTCCGGCTACAAGGTGCACGTCCTCAAGGACGGCGACGCCGGTCAGGCCGTCAACAAGGCCATCCTCACCAAGGACAACCCGCAGGGCGACGTCTTCTTCGGCGTCGACAACACCCTGCTGTCCAGGGCCCTCGACAACGGGCTCTTCCAGCCGTACGAGGCCAAGGGGCTGGACCGGGTCGGCGCCGGCTACCAGCTCGACGCCGCCAAGCACCGGGTCACGCCCGTCGACTACGGCGACATCTGCGTCAACTACGACAAGGCCTACTTCAGCGAGCACAGGCTGACCCCGCCCGCCTCCTACGCCGACCTCGTCAAGCCGCAGTACAAGAACCTCCTCGTCACGGAGAACGCGGCCACCTCCTCGCCGGGCCTGGGATTCCTGCTCGGCAGCGCCGCCCAGTACGGCGACGGCGGATGGCAGGGCTACTGGAAGAAGCTCAAGGACAACGGCGTCAAGGTCGTCGACGGCTGGGAGCAGGCCTACAACGAGGAGTTCTCCGGCTCGGCCGGCGGGAAGAAGGCCAAGGGCGACCGGCCGCTGGTCGTGTCGTACGCCTCCTCCCCGCCCGCCGAGGTCATCTACGGCGACCCGAAGCCGAGCACCGCGCCCACCGGCGTCGCGACCGGCACCTGCTTCCGGCAGATCGAGTTCGCCGGGCTGCTGAGCAACGCCGGGAACACCAAGGGCGGCAAGGCGCTCATCGACTTCCTGGTCTCCAAGGAGTTCCAGGAGGACATGCCGTTGAACATGTTCGTGTATCCGGTCCTCAAGGGGGCGGCCGTGCCCGCCGAGTTCACGAAGTACGGGCCCGCCGCCCAGGACCCCGAGACCATGGCGCCCGAGAAGATCGCCGCCAACCGTGACCAGTGGGTCAAGACGTGGACCTCACTCGTACTCAAGTAGCGGGCGGGCGCGGCAGCGCGGCGCGGCTCGGCCTGATGGCCGTGCCCGTCGCGTTCTTCGCCGTCTTCTTCGCCTGGCCGGTCGCGGCGATCGTCACGCGCGGGCTGAAGACCGACGGGGGGTGGCGGCTCGGGCGGATCTCCGACGTCGTCGGCCAGTCGGACATCCGGCACGTCCTGTGGTTCACCACCTGGCAGGCGCTCGCCTCCACCGGACTCACCCTGCTGGTGGCGCTGCCGGCCGCCTATGTCTTCGCCCGCCTGGACTTTCCGGGCAGACAGGTACTGCGGGCCGTGGTGACGGTGCCCTTCGTGCTGCCGACGGTGGTGGTCGGTACGGCGTTCCTGGCGCTGGTCGGCCGCGGCGGCCTGCTGGACGAGCTGTGGGGCGTACGACTGGACACCACTGTCTGGGCGATCCTGCTCGCGCACGTCTTCTTCAACTACGCGGTCGTCGTACGGACCGTGGGCGGACTGTGGGCGCAACTGGACCCGCGGCAGGAGGAGGCCGCGCGGATGCTGGGCGTCTCGCCGTTCGGCGCCTGGCGGAAGGTCACCCTGCCGGCGCTGGCGCCCGCCGTGGCCGCCGCCGCGCTGATGGTCTTCCTGTTCACCTTCACGTCCTTCGGTGTGGTGCAGATCCTCGGCGGACCGACCTTCTCCACCCTCGAAGTGGAGATCTACCGGCAGACCTCCGAGATCTTCGACCTCGCCACGGCCGCCGTCCTGACGATCGTGCAGTTCGTGGCGGTCGGCGCGATCCTCGCCGTGCACGCGTGGACGGTACGGCGGGGGGAGAGCGCGCTGCGGCTGGTGGACCCGTCGGTGACGGCGCGCCGGCCGCGTGGGGCCGGGCAGTGGGCGCTGCTCACGGGCGTCCTCGCGACCGTCGCCGTACTCCTCGTGCTGCCGCTGGCGGTGCTGGTGCGACGGTCGCTCGACGGGGGATTCGGCTACTACCGGGCGCTGGGCGACGCCGACGGGGGCACCTTCCTGGTCGCGCCCGTCCAGTCGGTGGTCAATTCCCTCGAGTACGCCGTCGCCGCGACCGCCGTCGCCGTGGTGATCGGCGGGCTGGCCGCCGCCGCGCTGGCCCGGCGGGACGCGGGGCGGCTGGTACGGGGCTTCGACGCGCTGCTGATGCTGCCGCTCGGGGTGTCCGCGGTGACGGTCGGCTTCGGGTTCCTGATCGCGCTCGACAGGCCGCCACTGGATCTGCGGCAGTCCTGGATCCTGGTGCCGCTCGCGCAGGCGCTGGTCGGGGTGCCGTTCGTCGTCCGCACCATGCTGCCCGTGCTGCGTGCCGTGGACGAACGGCTGCGGGAGGCGGCGGCCGTGCTCGGAGCCTCGCCGTGGCGGGTGTGGCGGGAGGTCGATCTGCCGATGGTGCGCCGGGCGCTGCTGGTCGCAGCGGGCTTCGCCTTCGCGGTGTCGCTCGGGGAGTTCGGGGCCACGGTGTTCATCGCCCGGCCGGACAACCCGACCCTGCCGGTGGCCGTGGCGCGGCTGCTGTCCCGCCCCGGCGATCTCAACTACGGCCAGGCGATGGCCCTTTCCACGATTCTGATGGTGGTGTGCGCGGTGGCGCTGCTGGTGTTGGAACGGCTGCGGACCGACCGGACGGGGGAGTTCTGATGCCGCTTCTCGAACTGGAGCGGGCCACCGTGCGGTTCGGCGGGCGGGCCGTGCTCGACGCCGTGGACCTCAAGGTCGCCGAGCACGAGGTGGTGTGTGTGCTCGGGCCGAGCGGGAGCGGCAAGTCGACGCTGCTGCGGGTGGTGGCGGGGCTGCAACCGCCCGATGCGGGCCGGGTGTTGCTCGACGGGCAGGACCAGGCGCGGGTACCGGCGCATCAGCGCGGGGTCGGGCTGATGTTCCAGGACCATCAGCTGTTCCCGCAGCGTGACGTGGGCGGGAACGTGGCCTTCGGGCTCCGGATGCGCGGTGCGGGCAAGGACCGGCAGGCCGAGCGGGTCGGTGAGCTGCTGGAGCTGGTCGGGCTGCCGGGGGCGGCCGGGCGGGCGGTGGCCGGGCTCTCCGGTGGTGAGCAGCAGCGGGTGGCGCTCGCCCGGGCACTGGCGCCCCGGCCCAGGCTGCTGATGCTCGACGAACCGCTGGGACAGCTCGACCGCTCGCTGCGGGAGCGGCTGGTGGTCGAACTGCGCGAGCTGTTCGGGCGGCTGGGTACGACCGTGCTCGCGGTCACGCACGATCAGGGCGAGGCCTTCGCGCTGGCCGACCGGGTGGTGGTGATGCGGGACGGACGGATCGCCCAGTCCGGCACCCCCCTCGATGTCTGGCAGCGGCCCGCCGACGCGTTCGTGGCGCGCTTCCTCGGCTTCGACAACGTGGTCCCGGCGACCGTCCAGGGGGCGGTCGCGGTGACGCCGTGGGGGAAGCTCCCGGTGCCCGGGAACGCGCCACAGGGGCCGCGCACCGTCCTGGTGCGGCCCGCGGGCGTGCGACTGGTGGCGGCCGGCGCGGGGCTGCCCTGCGCGGTGACCGCGCGCACCTTCCAGGGCACCCATGTCACCGTCCACCTCCAGCCCCAGGACGGCGGCCCGCGCCTGGCGGCGGCCTGCGCGCTGCGGGAGGCGCCGGCGGCCGGGGACACGGTGGGCGTCGAGTTCGACGCGGCGGAGACCGTCGTACTGGGCTGACGGCCTGGAGCACGGCCGAGGCCCGTCCCCCGGGGATGCGGGGACGGGCCTCGACGGTGTGCGAAGAGATGTAGTACCGCGGCTGGTGCGTCAGCTTCCGCTGTTCGCCCCACGACGGCGCATGCCGAACCACACGGCGCCGCCACCGACCACGACGAGCGCGCCCGCGACGCCGGCGATCAGGCCGGTGTTGGAGTTGGCACCGGTCTCGGCGAGGTTCGACTCACCGACCGCCGGGGACGGGGCGTTGTCCGACGCGCCCGCGGGGGCGGTGCTGCTGCTCTGCGAGGCCGACGGGGTCGGGGAGTCGGACTCGGCCGGGGTGGACGCGGACTCCGACGGAGCCGGCGTGGCCGAATCCGACGGGGAGGGGCTGGCGCTCTCGTCGGACTTGCACGCCGTCGACGGGGTCGTCAGGTTGGGCGTGATGTCCTTGTCGATCTGGATCTTGCCGCTGTCGACCTTGACGTGAACGCGGTACTCCGCGTTCGGCTTCCAGGCCTCGGAGAAGGTGACCGTGGTGCCCGCGCGGGACCCCTTGACGGTCTGGGCGGTGCCGACCTGGTTGGCGTCGGCGCCGTTGCTCTCCAGGAAGACCGTGATGGTGGCCGAAGTACCGGAGGCGTCGATGTCCTTGACGTTGATGACACCGTTGGTGCCGTCGCAGGTGGCCTCGGCGGAGAAATCGGAGATGTTGCACGCGAGCGCGGAACCGGAGACGCCCAGCGTCAGCGCGGCCGACGCGGCGGCGACACCCAGGATGCGCACGGAACGACGTGCACTGCGGCGGGATATGGACACGTTTGTCCTTACTGAGTGCATAACTGCGGGGGGCTTGAAGGGGAGTTGACGCAACGCGAGGTGAGGCATCAGCAACCCCGGGAGACTCACAGGTCTATAAGTGTGCCGTAAGTACTGTCAATGCATATGCGGTCCACAGGTGTTGACTTTGCCTGCTTATTAACTGCCGAGACGTTTCAGCGCCTCAGAAGCCTGCTCGATCCGGTCAACCAGGGTGATACGGGACGCCATCGGCCGCTCCCGGGCAAGCGAGGTCAACAGCTGCCAGGCGGGCAGCCGTTCGCTCCAGTGCGCCTCGTTCACGAGCACCATCGGGGTCGGCTCGCCCCGTGACCCGTAGTAGTTGGGTGTCGCGTTCTCGAAGATCTCCTGCACGGTCCCGGCGGCGCCCGGCAGGAACACCACGCCGGCGTTGGAGCGGGCCAGCAGGCCGTCCTCGCGGGTGGCGTTGGCGAAGTACTTGGCGATGTGCGCGGCGAAGGCGTTCGGCGGCTCGTGGCCGTAGAACCAGGTGGGGATGCCGACCGAGGCACCGCCGTCCGGCCAGCGCTCGCGGACCTCGAAGGCCGCCCGGGCCCAGTCGGTGACCGAGGGCCGGAACGACGGTGCCTTGGCGAGGATCCGCAGCGCCTCCTCCAGCATCCCGTCGTCGAAGGGCGCCGCGTACGCGCCCAGGTTCGCCGCCTCCATCGCTCCCGGACCGCCCCCGGTGGCCACCGTGTAACCGGCGCGCGCCAGCTCCCGGCCGAGCCGGGCGGCCCCGCCGTACTCCGCCGTGCCGCGCGCCATCGCGTGCCCGCCCATGACGCCCACCACCCGGGCGCCGTCGAGGAGTTCGTCGAGCGCGTCGGAGACCGCGTCGTCGTGGATCGAGCGGAGCATCGAGGCGAATATGTCGCCGTCCGCCTTGGTCCGCTGGAACCAGGCGTACGAACGGGCGTCCGGGGTCGCCTCGTAGCCCTCGCCGAGCGCGTCGAACAGTTCGCCGGGTGTGTAGACGAAGGCGCGGTACGGATCGAAGGGGAGGTCGGGGACGGGCGGGAACACCAGGGCGCCCGAGGCGCGGACCCGGGCGGCGGCCTCGGCCGACATCGGGCAGCCGAGGAAGACCGCGCCGGCGGTGTCGGTGGTGAGCAGGGCGTCCGTACGGTCCGTCAGGTCGACGGTCTGGACGCGGTACTGGGCGAGCGTGGCGTGCGCGGCGACGACCTCGTCGAACTCGGCGAGGGACTCGATCTCACGGTCGTGGGCGGCACGGTGGGGCTGCGGCTGGGCGGGTGTCTGATGCACCCGCCCACCCTAGGCGTCAGCCCTGCACGGCCGCCGGGTCCATCCACACGACCTCCCAGCTGTGACCGTCGAGGTCGTCGAAGGAACGGCCGTACATGAAGCCCTGGTCCTGGACGTCGTCGTTCGCCGTGCCGCCCGCCGCGACCGCCTTCTCCACCAGTTCGTCGACCTTCCCGCGGCTCTCCGCGCTCAGACAGATCAGCACCTCGCTGGTCTTGGCCGAGTCGGCGATCTCCTTCTTGGTGAAGTCGGCGTAGCGCTGCTTGCTCAGGAACATCGCGATGATCGTGTCGCTGATCACGACACAGGCGCAGTTGTCGTCGCTGAACTGCGGGTTGATCGAGTAGCCGAGCTCCGTGAAGAACTTCCGCGACGCGGGGACGTCGGCGGTGGCCAGGTTCACGAAGATCATCTGCTGGTACATGGGGGTCTCTCCCTCGGATGTCGTGCGGTTCGGGGGGACAGACCGAAGGCGGGTGCGAAAGTCATCGGCGGGTTCGGATTTTGCTGCCGCGGTTCGTCCGTACGACGTCTCAGCGCGTGAGGGGCAGCGCGGCGAGGTCGGCGACCAGCAGGGTCGGCGGGGCGAAGAAGGCCAGCAGGGCGCCGGTGCGCAGGGCCGCGGCGCTGCGCAGCGCGGTGGCCGGGGCGCCGAGGCGGAGCAGGGCCGCGGTGGTGTCGGCGCGGGACTGGCGGGCCTCCACGGCCGCGGTCAGCAGGGTGGCCAGCGCACAGCCGGCGACCACGACACCGCCGAGGGTGGTGAGCGGGCCGAGGGCGTCGCCGTCGTCGTAGAGCGTGAGGGCCGCGAAGCCCGCGGACGCCACCGCGCAGACGACGCCGAGCGGGCGGCCGATCCGGGTGGCCTCCGCCATCAGGCCCCGGCCGGCCAGCAGGCGGAGGGCGCCGGGACGGAGGGTCTGCAGCAGGCGGCCGCAGAGGTGGGTGAGGCCGGGGGCGGCGAGGACCAGGCCCAGGGCGGTGAGCGACCAGCCGGCGAGGACGCCGACGGGGCTCACGGCCAGGCCGCCGGGGAGGGTGGTGCGAGGGGTGGCGCCGGCGTAGGACTCCACGGCGAGGCCCGCGGCGAGTACGGCGATGCCCCAGGGCAGGCCGCTGGGCGACTTGCCGAGCGCCGTCGGCTCCGGTGCGGCCGCGGGGGGCGGGGCTTCCCCCGCCGGCGACTGCCGGGTGCCGTCCCCGGCGGGGGCGTCCGCGGCCGGCGCCGCCGTGCCGGTGGCGCGGCCTGCCGTGGACGGTGCCGCGGGGCGCGGCACGGCGGTGAAGAGGCGGGCCCCGAAGCGTCCGTACACACCCGCCCGGCCCGCCGGCCCCGGCAGGTCCCTCGGGCGCAGGGTCACCGCCACCGCCGCGGAGGCGAGCACCGGGAGCACGGCCAGGAGGGTCAGGGCCGCCGGGACGGGCAGGGACCTGTTCGCCGCCAGGAAGTCCTTCGCCGCGCCGTCGAAGGGCATGCCCGTGAGGTCTCCGCGCAGGTGCAGGAAGACCAGGAGGGCCAGCAGCGAGCCCAGGGTGCAGGCCAGGGCCGTGTTCAGGGCGGCGACGGCCATCAGGCGGCCCGGGCCCAGTCCCAGGGCGGACAGGCCCGGGCGCGGCCTGGTGCCGGGGTCGGTGCGGGCGACCGCGACCGCGAGGTACACCGTGGCGGCGAGCGGGATCGCGCACCACGACAGGCGCAGCAGCGCGGCCGTGGAGTGGGTCGGGTGGACCATCGCGTAGCCGAGGGCGGACAGCAGCAGGAAGCCCGTACCGCCGGCCGCCGCGGCCACCAGGAGTCGGCGCAGGTGGACGGCCGGACGGGCGGCGCGGCTCAGACGGAGAGCGAGCACTCGGCCCGGCCTTCCGTCTCGGGGACCGGCGGCAGGTGGAGGGTGTTCACCCGGCGCCCGTCCAGGAGCGCGACGGTGCGGTCGGCGAGCGCCGCCGTCTCGGCGTCGTGCGTGGCGAGGACGACCGTGATGCCGTGCGAGCGGGCCGCCGTGGTGAGGGTGCGCAGCACGTGGGCGCGGTCGGCGCGGTGCAGCGGCGCGGTCGGTTCGTCCGCGAAGAGGATCGTGGGGGAGGGGGCGAGCGCGCGGGCGACGCAGACGCGCTGGCGCTCGGACTGCTGGAGCTCCGCCGGGTGGCGACGGGCCCGGTCTCCGACGTCGAGGCGCTCCAGCCACTCCAGTGCGGCCACCTTGGCCCGGCGGCGGCCGGTGCCCCGCAGCATCAGCGGCAGGGCGGTGTTCTCCCAGACGTTCAGCTCGGGGACCAGCGCGGGGGCCGGGTCGATCCAGCCGAAGCGGTCGCGGCGGAGCCGCTCGCGGGTGAGCGGGCCCATCCGGTGTACGGCCATGCTGTTGAACCAGACCTCGCCGTGCTGCGCCGGGACCAGACCGGACAGGCACCTCAGCAGCGTGGTCTTGCCACTGCCGCGCGGGCCGCTGACGGCGAGGATCTCGCCCTCCCGCACACCGAGCGAGACACCGGTGACACCGGGCGAGCCGTCCTGGTGGCGGAAGTGCAGGGAGCGTGCCCACAGCACGTCGTTGTCCGGCGGGGCCTCCATGGGCGTACACCTCGGTTCTGATCCGTTTCCGCGCGTCCGATCCCCCGTCCGGGGGAACGAAGGCTGGGCCGATCGGTCACGTGCACGCTAGGCAGGTCGGGGGCCGAGCCCGGACAGCACACGGCCCCGGGCCTCCGTTCTCACTCGAACGGACGGCACCGGGGCCGGATCGGACCGCCGATCCGATGATCAGAGCTTCGTCCACGCCTCCGTCAGCGTGGCGCGCAGGATCTGCTCGATCTCGTCGAAGGTCTCCTGGTTGGAGATCAGCGGCGGGGCGAGCTGGACGACCGGGTCGCCGCGGTCGTCGGCACGGCAGTACAGGCCGTTCTCGAACAGCGCCTTGGAGAGGAAGCCGTACAGGACGCGCTCGGTCTCCTCGTCGTTGAAGGACTCCTTGGTGTTCTTGTCCTTCACCAGCTCGATGCCGTAGAAGAAGCCGTTGCCGCGGACGTCGCCGACGATCGGCAGGTCGTGCAGCTTCTGCAGGGTGGACAGGAACGCGCCCTCGTTGTCGAGCACGTGCTGGTTGATGTTCTCGCGCTCGAACAGGTCGAGGTTGGCGAGACCCACCGCCGCGGAGACCGGGTGGCCGCCGAAGGTGTAGCCGTGCAGGAAGGTGTTGTCGCCCTTGTAGAACGGCTCGGCGATCCTGTCGGAGACGATGCAGGCGCCGATCGGGGAGTAGCCCGAGGTCATGCCCTTGGCGCAGGTGATCATGTCCGGGACGTAGCCGAACTTGTCGCAGGCGAACATCGTGCCCAGCCGGCCGAAGGCGCAGATGACCTCGTCGGAGACGAGCAGCACGTCGTACTTGTCGCAGATCTCGCGGACCCGCTGGAAGTAGCCGGGCGGGGGCGGGAAGCAGCCGCCGGCGTTCTGCACGGGCTCCAGGAAGACCGCGGCGACGGTGTCCGCGCCCTCGAAGAGGATCTCCTGCTCGATCTGGTCGGCGGCCCAGCGGCCGAAGGCCTCCGGGTCGTCGCCGAAGAGCGGGGCGCGGTAGATGTTGGTGTTCGGGACCTTGTGCGCGCCGGGGACCAGCGGCTCGAAGGGGGCCTTCAGGCCCGGCAGGCCGGTGATGGACAGGGCGCCCTGCGGGGTGCCGTGGTAGGCGACCGCGCGGGAGATGACCTTGTACTTGGTCGGCTTGCCCTGCAGCTTGAAGTACTGCTTGGCGAGCTTCCAGGCGGTCTCCACGGCCTCGCCGCCGCCCGTGGTGAAGAAGACCTTGTTCAGGTCGCCGGGGGCGTAGTCGGCCAGCCGCTCCGCGAGCTCGACGGCCTTCGGGTGGGCGTACGACCACACCGGGAAGAACGCCAGTTCCTGGGCCTGCTTGAAGGCGGTCTCGGCGAGTTCCGTGCGGCCGTGACCGGCCTGGACCACGAACAGGCCCGCGAGACCGTCGAGGTAGCGCTTGCCCTTGTCGTCGTAGATGTAGGTGCCCTCACCCCGGACGATGGTCGGGACGGGCGAGTTCTCGTACGAGGACATGCGGGTGAAGTGCATCCACAGGTGGTCGTACGCGGTGCGGCTGAGGTCCTTCTGGGTCACGGTTATCGGGTTCCCCACATGTAGGTCTGCTTCTTCAGCTTCAGGTAGACGAAGCTCTCGGTGGAGCGCACGCCGGGCAGCGCCCGGATGCGTTTGTTGATGACGTCCAGCAGGTGGTCGTCGTCCTCGCAGACGATCTCCGCGAGGATGTCGAACGAGCCCGCGGTCATCACCACGTACTCGACTTCCGACATGGCCGTCAGCGCGTCCGCGATCGACTCGACATCGCCCTCGACGTTGACGCCGACCATCGCCTGCCTGCGGAAGCCCACGGTGAGCGGGTCCGTCACGGCGACGATCTGCATCACGCCCTGGTCCAGCAGCTTCTGGACGCGCTGGCGCACGGCCGCCTCCGACAGGCCGACGGCCTTGCCGATCGCGGCGTACGGCCGGCGGCCGTCCTCCTGGAGCTGCTGGATGATGGCGAGGGAAACGGCGTCCAACTGCGGGGTGCCGTTCCTGGACTCGCGGGAGGAGTCCCTCTGGTCTGCGCTTCGACTGGCCACGACCTCACTGTGCACGACGTCTCGACGGTTCCGCAAGGCCGTAGCGATGAAATTCGTTGTTTGTGGTGGCTGGTATTGCGGATTTCGCAGAAGGGATGCCAGTGGGGGTGTTGAAAACGTGGGATCTCGGATTACTGTGGTGTCTCAGTCAATGGACACCCGAACTTGGAGGGCCGGCAGTGAGCACCGAGCTGCGTCGTCTGCGCAACTACATCGACGGTGAGTTCCGGGACGCCGCCGACGGACGGACCACCGAGGTGGTCAACCCCGCGACGGGCGAGGCGTACGCGACGGCGCCGCTGTCCGGGGCGGCGGACGTCGACGCGGCCATGGCGGCCGCCGCGGCGGCCTTCCCGGCGTGGCGGGACAGCACGCCCGCCGAGCGCCAGAAGTACCTCCTGAAGATCGCCGACGCGTTCGAGGAGCGCGCCGAGGAGCTCATCGCGGCCGAGGTGGAGAACACGGGCAAGCCCGTCGGGCTGACCCGCTCCGAGGAGATCCCGCCGATGGTCGACCAGATCCGCTTCTTCGCGGGTGCCGCGCGGATGCTGGAGGGCCGCTCGGCCGGCGAGTACATGGAGGGGCTCACCTCCATCGTCCGCCGCGAGCCGATCGGTGTCTGCGCGCAGGTCGCGCCCTGGAACTACCCGATGATGATGGCCGTGTGGAAGTTCGCACCGGCGCTCGCCGCGGGCAACACGGTCGTACTCAAGCCGTCCGACACCACCCCGGCGTCGACCGTCCTGATGGCCGAGATCCTCGGCGGCATCCTCCCCAAGGGCGTCTTCAACGTCGTCACCGGCGACCGTGACACCGGCCGTCTCATGGTCGAGCACCCGACTCCGGCGATGGCCTCCATCACCGGCTCCGTGCGCGCCGGCATGCAGGTCGCCGAGTCCGCCTCCAAGGACCTCAAGCGGGTCCACCTGGAGCTGGGCGGCAAGGCGCCGGTCGTCGTCTTCGAGGACACCGACATCGCCAAGGCCGTCGAGGACATCTCCGTCGCGGGCTTCTTCAACGCCGGCCAGGACTGCACGGCCGCCACCCGCGTCCTGGTCCAGGAGTCCATCCACGACGAGTTCGTCGCCGCGCTCGCCAAGGCCGCGGCCGAGACGAAGACCGGGCAGCCGGACGACGAGGACGTGCTGTTCGGCCCCCTGAACAACCCCAACCAGCTCAAGCAGGTCTCCGGGTTCATCGAGCGGCTGCCCGCCCACGCCAAGGTCGAGGCCGGCGGACAGCGGGTCGGCGACAAGGGCTACTTCTACGCCCCGACCGTCGTCTCCGGGCTCAAGCAGGACGACGAGATCATCCAGAACGAGGTCTTCGGGCCGGTCATCACCGTCCAGTCCTTCACGGACGAGGACCAGGCCACCGAGTGGGCCAACGGCGTCGAGTACGCGCTGGCCTCCTCCGTGTGGACCAAGGACCACGGGCGGGCGATGCGGATGTCCAAGAAGCTGGACTTCGGCTGCGTGTGGATCAACACGCACATCCCGCTGGTCGCGGAGATGCCGCACGGCGGGTTCAAGAAGTCCGGCTACGGCAAGGACCTGTCGGGGTACGGGTTCGAGGACTACACGCGGATCAAGCACGTGATGACGTCGCTGGACGCGTAGGTCCGGATGCGGCGCGGTGGGGGGCGGGGCTGGTCGCCCGGGTTCCCGCGCCGCTGGGTACGTGGCGCTGCCCGGGGACGAGGAGTCCCCGGGCAGCGCTTTGCCGTCGGCCCCCGGTGACCGGCCGTGCAACGCCGCGTCGACCCAGGTCATCGACAAGGTGTCCGGTCCGCGTCAGAGGGCTCGACGCAGCGTCGATTGCCCGGCCGCGGGCAGGCGGGACATGCTTCAGGTGTGCCCCAGAATCCCTCTCGAACGCCCGGGCCGTCCCGTCGCTCCCTGTTGCGCGCGCTCGGCGGTGCCGCCGCGCTGGGCGCCCTGGCCGGCTGCGGGGTGCCCGCCGCCTACGTCAAGGCCGACGACCGCGACGTCACCGACGTGTCCGCCCGGGACCGCAGGCTGGTCTTCGCGAACTGGCCGCTGTACACCGACGTCGACGACGACGACCCGAACAAGCGGCCCACCCTCGACGCCTTCGAGAAGCAGACCGGGATCTCCGTCGACTACATCGAGGAGATCAACGACAACGACGAGTTCTTCGGCAAGATCAGCCCGGCGCTGATGAACCACCAGTCCACCGGCCGCGACCTGATCGTCATCAGCGACTGGATGTGCGCGCGGTTCGTCCGGCTCGGCTGGGTCCAGAAGATGGACCGCGCCCACCAGCCGCACGTGGCGAGGTACCTGGACCCGCTGCTCCGCTCGCCCGCATTCGACCCGGGCCGCCGGTACACGGTGCCCTGGCAGTCGGGCATCACCGGCATCGCCTACGACCACCGCAAGCTGGGCCGCGAGATCCGGCACGTCAAGGACCTGTGGGCGAGCGACCTCAAGGGCCGGGTGACCCTGCTCTCCGGTCTCGACGAGGCGTTCGCGCTGCTGATGCAGGGCAACGGGGTGGACATCACCAAGTGGACCGCCGACGACTTCTACGACGTCTGCGACGAGGTGGACAAGCAGGTGGCCCGCGGTCAGATCCGCCGCTTCACCGGCAACGACTACACCAAGGACCTGGTCAGCGGCGACGTGCTGGCCTGCCAGGCGTACTCCGGTGACGTGATCCAGCTCCAGGCCGACAACCCCGACATCCGCTTCCTCGTCCCGGAGGAGGGCGCGGAGCTGTGGTCGGACTCCCTGATGATCCCGGACCGCGCCGACCACAAGGTCAACGCCGAGCGCCTGGCCGACCACTACTACGAGCCCGAGGTCGCCGCCCGGCTGGCCGCCTGGGTCAACTACGTCTGCCCCGTCCCGGCGGCCCGGCAGGTGCTCGCCGACTCCAAGGACAAGGACACCGCGGCCCTCGCCGAGAACCCCCTGATCTTCCCGAACACGGCGATGCGCAGGCGCCTCGCCATCGCCCGCGACATCACCTCGGCCGAACGCGTGGACTTCGCGAAGCGGTGGAACAAGATCGTGGGGCTGTAGGCGCCGGCCTGCGGTCGCCGGGCCGGCCGGGGACCATGCGTGAGGCCGGTGATCTGCTCGGCGATCATCCCGAAGCCCGGCGGCACCGGGTGAAGAAGCACGATGTCCAGGCTGCCCCGCAGGCTCCTGCCACCCGTGACGAGTCCGCACGGGCTCGGCAGCCGGAAAAGGAGAACGGCGAGCTACGGCGGGTGAACGAGGTACTCGAGGCCGCGGGTGTTTCTTTCGCACCGGCACCCGCCCGCGACCCGCGCCGAACCTTTCGGCGGCGCCTCACCATGAGGCGGGCCGTCACCGATCACCCCGGCGTCCTTCGCGTCGGTCGTCGCCTCGCCGGGTTCGGTGGACGGGGACACGGCCGTGCTCACCTGCTCCCTGATCGGGCAGCCGGGCCGCTCGCCACGGTGTCGGCGCTCCTCAAGGGCACCCCCCGCAGTGCGTCCCCCAACCCTGTGGACGAAGCCGGCGTCTCCTGTTCGGTGACGGCCCGCCTCAGGGCGTGGCGCCGGCCGGCCCATCGCTGATCAACAGGTGGAGGCGGTTCAGGTGGCGCGCACGCCGGGCCTGTTCGTGGACTAGGCCGGGGCAGCAGGGGTGAGCCTTGGCTTCGCTCCGACCAGTGCACGGTCGATGTCGTCACCCGTGATAGCAGTGCGGGACAGGGTCTTGAGCACGGAGTATCGCGACTCCACGCTCACCCGTGAAAGCGACTGCCGCACGGTGAGCGGCGTGACCGACTGCCTACTCTCGCACCAGCTCAGCGGTTTGGAGGCGTTGTGCGTCCTGAACCGGCGGGACTCCGAACATACGCCGGTACTCGCGGCTGAACTGCGACGGGCTGTTGTACCCCACGGTGGCACCAATCGCGGCGACGTCATGTGGCGCTGCGATGAGTTGCAGGCGGGCCTTTTGCAGTCGCAGCTGCTTCTGGTACTGCAGCGGACTCATGGCGGTCACCGCGCGGAAGTGCCGGTTGAGTGAAGAGACGCTTGTGTTGACTTCGTCGGCGAGGTCGTCGATCCGGATCACTTCGTCGTAGTGGGCCGTGATCCATGTGATGGCGCGGGAGACGAGGGACACACGGCTATCGGCCAGGCCGATCTGTCTGACCAGGCCGCCTTGGGGTCCGTTCAGCAGGCGCCAGTGAATCTCCCGTTGCACGCCAGGAGCGAGAATCGCGAGGTCACGTGGCTCGTCCAGCAGGCGCAGCAGCCGGGCGACAGCATCCAGTAGTTTGTCGTCGGCGTCGCTGGTGGCGATGCCGGGCCCGTCGTGAGGGCGGAACGCAGTGGAGCCGGCCTCCATCAGCAGTTCGGCGATGGTCGCGGATCGTAGCGGCAGTCCGAACGCGAGAAACGGCTCGTCGAACGTGGCGCGTGTGATCTGAGAGGTCAGCGGGAGATCGACGGTCACAACGAGGTACTGGCTCGCGTGGTAATCGAGGATGCGGTCATTGAGTATGGAGCGTTTCGCCCCCTGGAGGACCAGAGCGAACGTGGGCTCGACGACCATGCCCAGAGGTTCGGTCACATGCCGGGCCGAGAACACCGTCATTCCTTCGATCGCCAACGGTCGCTGGCTGACTGCGGCGAGTCGCGCAATCCGGTGACGCAGTTCATCAAGGTGGTCCACTACGCCAGGAGACCATGAGCGCCTGCGCTCGGGCAACGAGATGCACGCAGGTTTGAGCGTATCGTGCAAGGAATTGCGCAGGTTGTTCTAGGTGGCTTGCGCCGAGTGGGCTCCAATGGAGGAACACAGAGAAACGGTATTCACGCCGCCGCCTCATGGCTCCGGTCGCCAGATCGCGGGCGCGGACGGATGACCGATACGCCGAAGCCGGGGGCATGCCGTTTCGCGTGGTGACGTACATCCCCATCAGCTTGGAGATTCACAATGACCCTCGATTCCTTCGCCACGCTGGGCCGCTCGGGACTGCGAATAAGCCCGTTCACGCTGGGCACAATGACATTCGGCGAGGATCACGGTTGGGGTTGCAGCCCGGAAGAGGCCAGGAACATCATCGCCGCCTATCTGGACAGGGGCGGCAACTCGATCGACACGGCCAACATCTACACCAACGGCCATGCCGAGAAGATCGTCGGCGACTACTTCGCCGAGCGGCCCGGACTTCGCGATCGAGTCGTTCTGGGCACGAAGTTCTTCGGCAACCTGTACGAAAATGACCCCAACGGCGGCGGAGCCGGCCGTAAGGCAATCGTGCAGCAGCTCGAGAACTCGCTCCGACGCCTCCAGACCGACTATGTCGACATTTACTGGCTGCACAACTTCGACCCCTCCACGCCCGTGGAGGAGACCCTTCGCGCCCTGGACGACTTGGTCAGCGACGGCAAGGTTCGCTACGTCGGCTTCTCCGACGTGCCCGCGTGGGCGACGGCCGAAGCAGCCACCATCGGGCGCTTCCGAGGCTGGGCTCCCATCACCGCATTGCAACTGGAGTACTCCCTGCTCGAGCGGACCTCGGAGGGGGAGCTCCTCCCCATGGCCCAGGCCCTGGGCATGGGTGTCATGGCCTGGGGGCCGCTGAAGAGCGGGTTCCTGTCTGGTAAGTACTCCAGCAGCAGCACCCTCCCCGTGGACACTGCTCGCGCACAACTGGTCGGCACCCCCAGCGAGACCGACTACATCGTCATTGACGCCCTCAACACCGTCGCCGGCGAGGTGGGCGCGAGTTCCGCCCAAGTAGCCCTGGCCTGGGTCCACGCGCGATCCGGAATTGCCTCCACTCTGATCGGCGCGCGTCGCCTGGACCAGTTTGAGGCCAATCTGGGTGCTCTGGAGGTCGCCCTCACCGAGACTCAGCGCGCCACCCTCGACGAGGTGTCCGCTCCCGCCCTGAACTTCCCGGCCGACAACAACAGGATGCTGGCCCGCATGCTGCAGTTCACGGGAGCGACAGTGGACGGAGTCCCGTCGATCGTGTCGCCGCTGCTGCAGATCAGCGACGCCCGCTACTGACCTCGGCTCCAGTTCCCGAGATGCAATGTGAAAACGAAGGACAGATATGACCAAGCAGTTCGCTGACAGGTCGGTGCTCATCACCGGCGGTGGGAGCGGCATAGGGCGGGCGTCAGCCCTGGCGCTGGCCGCCGAGGGGGCGCTGGTGACGGTCGCGGGCCGTACGGTGGAAACCCTGCAGGAGACCGTCAGCCAGATTGAGGCCCGCGGTGGCTCGGCTCGCTATGTGGTGGCGGACATCACCGACGAGTCCCAGGTGGAAATGGCCGTCCGGACTGCGGCCGACGGCACCGGCCGCCTGGACCTTGCCGTGGCGTCTTCCTGTCGATGAAGTACGAGCTGCAGTACATGGTCGCTCAAGGGGCCGGCGCGATCGTGAACATGTCCTCAGCTGCGGGGCTGGTGGGCGTCGCGGGGTTCTCTGGCTATACGGCCACCAAGGCTGCGGAGATCGCGATGACCAAGAGCTCCGCGCTTGAGGCCGCACCGCACGGCATCCGCATCAACGCCGTATGCCCCGGTCTCGTGGACACTCCCATGATCGCAACCCTGGACGACCAGGCGCGGAAGTCACTCGCCGACGCTCACCCCCTCGGCAGGATCGCCCGTGCCGAGGAGATCGCCGACGCTGTCGTTTGGCTCTGCTCCGGCAAGTCGAGCTTTGTCACCGGCATCGCACCGCCCGTCGACGGCGGCTACTCCGTTCCCTGACCCTGGGACCGCAATCTCCGGACATCCTGTGGCCGTCTGCCGTGGGGGATGGCCACAGGTTCCGTTGTTGGAATCGACCAAGCGACGGCCTGGCAGGGATGGGTCTCAGCCGCAGTCCTTGAGTCGACGCCGCAGGGGCTGGGCGTCTGGCGACACTCCGTATCCAGTGCTGACCGCATGGGTCGCCGGGCGGCGGTCGTACAGGATTACGACTTCTCGTTCCAGCCCGAGCTCGCCCCCCCCCACGAGGTCAATGACCTGGCCCCGCTCTCCTTCGTCGAGGCCAAGGCGACGCAGCCCTGCTCGGACCGCCGGGCGTGGGCGGCGCCTGACCAAACTCGGAAGCTACCTGCGGCCAGCCGTCCTCGTCCTGGACGAAGTCGGCTACTCAGTCCGTCGGCCGGGCGCCCTCGGGGAGTTCGGCCGGGTAGTCCTGGTCGGAGTCGGCCGAGCGGCTCACCTGCTCCCAGGTGCCGGCCTCCTCCAGTTGGGCACGCGAGTAGCTCTGCGCCATCTCGACGGCGTCGACGCCGAGGAGCAGGTGCGTGGGCGGGTTCGGTGACTTGACGACCCGGACCAGGATCTCCCCGGCACGCCTCGGGTCGCCGGCGGCGGCACCGCCCAGTCGGCGGACCATCTCCCCGACGGTCGGCTCGTACTCCGGGGCCACCTCGGGGATCCGCATCGAGGGGCCGGCCCAGTCGGTGGCGAAGCCGCTGGGTTCCACGACCAGGCAGTGGATGCCGAAGGGTGCGGTCTCGGCCGCGAGGACCCGGGTGAAGCCGTCCACGGCGAACTTGGCGGCCTGGTAGGAGCCGAGGCCGGGGGTGGAGCCGACGCGGCCGCCGATGGAGGAGAACTGCACGATGGTGCCGCCGCCCTGGGCCCTGAGGAGCGGGAGCGCGGCGGTGGAGACGTTGTAGACGCCCCAGAAGTTCGTGTCGAACTGGCGGCGGAAGTCCTCCTCCGGGGTCGTCTGCACGGCGGCGAGGTTGGCGTATCCGGCGTTGTTGACCACGACGTCGACCCGGCCGAAGCGGTCGACGGCGGCCCGCAGGGCGGCCTCGGCGGCGGGCCGGTCGGTGACGTCGAGCGCGACGGGCAGGACGCGGTCACCGTACTTCTCGACGAGGCCGTCCAGCTGCTCGGGCCTGCGGGCGGTGGCGACGACGTCGTCGCCGGCCTCCAGGGCGGCGATCGCGAGATCGCGGCCGAAGCCGCGGGAGGTGCCGGTGATGAACCAGGTGTGGGTGGTGGGGGAAGTCATGACGACAGCACAACACGGTTTCGTTATTAGTGCAACTGTGTTGTGTTAGACGTCTCGTCGGGCGCCGCGGTGTTCAGGGGTGCCGTGGCACTCCGCCCGTCCCGGCCGTCGTGTTCAGGGCGTGGTCGATGAAGCGCCGGGCGGCCGGGGGCAGGGAGCGGGCGGCCAGGCGGGCGACGCCGATGTCCCGCGCGGCCCGTACGTCGGTGAGCCTGAGGTAGCGGATGGGGAGGTCCGGGTTGGTCTCCGGGGCCGCGGTGGCCTCCGGCGCGGCCGGGATCAGGGAGACGCCGAGACCGGACGCGACGAGTCCGCGCAGCGTCTCCACCTCCTCGCCCTCGAAGCCGACCAGGGGGCTGAACCCGGCCTGGTGGCACAGGGTCTCGGTGACACTGCGCAGCCCGTAGCCCGGCTTGAGCACGATGAACTGCTCGTCGGCCACCTCGGCCAGCCGCACCCGCCGTCGCTGCGCGAGCCGGTGCCGGGCGGGGACCGCCAGCCACAGGGGCTCGACCAGGAGCCGCCGCCAGGTGATCAGCGGATGGCCGGGGTCCTTGCCGGTGATGATCAGGTCCGCGGTGGAGTCCAGGAGGTGCTGGGCGAGACCGTTCTCGTCGGCCTGGTGCAGTTCGAACCGGACGGCGGCGAAGCGCTGCCGGAATCCGGTGACCAATGTGGGTACGAGCCAGGTGCCCAGGGTGTGCAGGAAGGCCAGCGACACCACGCCCGTGTCGGGGTCGACGACCTCGGCCACCGCCCGCCGTCCCCGGTCGTAGCTGTCCAGCAGGGTGTCGACGTACTCCTTGAACACGCGCCCGGCCGGGGTGGGCCGCAGGACCCGGCCGACCCGCTGGAGGAGTTCCGCGCCGACCTCGCCCTCCAGCCGGTTCAAGGCCCGGGAGAGCGCGGGCTGGGTGATGTGCGCGGCCGCCGCGGCCTCGGTGACGGTCGCCCCCTCGGCCACGGCCTGGAAGGAGCGCAGTACCTGGAGATCCATGCTCCTATTCTCCCGCCGCATCGGACGGGCCGTACGCAGACCGTGGGTGCATGTGGGGGAGTGGTGCGGGAAATGCTCCGCCGGCCGCCGCCGCGGCGCGCGGTGGGTCAGACGGCCTTGACCGGCGGGTAGACGGGCTTCCATATCGCCGCCCGCACCCGGTCCTCCACCGAGTCGTCCACCGCCACGCGCGCCACCCCGTCGTCGGCGGCGGCGCGGGCCACCGCGACCGCCACGGCGACCGAGGTCTCGCGCAGCTGGTCGGTGAGGGGCAGGATCGGCGCGCCGGGGCCGGTGGCGTCGGTCCGGCCGGCGACGGCGTGCGCGGCGGCGGCCAGCATGCCGTCGGTGACCCGGGTGGCCCGGGCGACGATCGCGCCGAGTCCGAGGCCGGGGAAGATCAGCGCGTTGTTGGCCTGCCCGATCTCGTACCGGACCCCGTCCTGCTCGACCGGGCGGAACGGGCTGCCGGTGGCGATCAGGGCGCGGCCGTCCGTCCAGGCCAGCAGGTCGGCCGGGACCGCCTCGGCCAGGTCCGTCGGGTTGGACATCGGCAGCACGATCGGGCGGTCGGTGTGGGCGGCCATCGTGCGGACGATGTCCTCGGTGAAGGAGCCGCCCTGGCCGGAGGTGCCGATCAGGACCGTCGGCCGCACCCGCGCGACGGTCTCGGCCAGTGCGATGCCCCCGATCTTCTCGTCCCGGTGCCAGTCGGCGACCTCGGCGGCGGGACGGGCGTAGGGGACCTGGAAGTCGCGCAGCCCCTCCTGGTCGTCGGTGAGCAGGCCGAAGCGGTCCACGGCGTAGATGCGGGCGGTGGCCTCCTCGGCGGTCAGCCCGTCGGCGACCATGGCGTCGCGCAGCTGGTCGGCGATGCCGATGCCGGCGGTGCCCGCGCCGAAGATCACCGCACGGTGGTCGCGCAGCGCGATCCCGCTGGCCCTCACCCCGGAGAGCACGGCGGCGAGGTTGACGGCGCCGGTGCCCTGGACGTCGTCGTTGAAGGTGAACTCGTTCGGACGGTAACGCTCCAGGATCCGGCGGGCGTTGGCGGCGCCGAAGTCCTCCCAGTGCAGCAGGGCGTCCGGGAAGAGCCGGCGGGCGGTGGTGACGTAGGCGTCGATGAAGGCGTCGTACGTCTCCCGGTCCACCCGCGGGTGCCGGTTGCCCAGGTAGAGCGGGCTCTCCAGGAGTTCCTGGCGGTTGGTGCCGACGTCCAGCATGACCGCCAGGGTGCGGTTCGGGTCGATGCCCGCGGCGGCGGTGTAGACGGCGAGCTTGCCCACCGAGATGTCGATACCGCCCACGCCCCAGTCGCCGATGCCGAGGATGGCCTCGCCGTCCGTGGCGACGATCAGGTCGACGTCGGCGGGGCCCAGGCCGGTGGCCGTGAGCGCGTCCTCGATGTCCTCCGGCTCGTCCACCGACAGGTACACGCCGGCCGGGCGCCGGTACTCGTTGCTGTAGCGCTGGATCGCCCGGCCGACGGTCGGCGTGTAGACGATGGGCAGCATCTCGTCGAGGTGGTCACCGAGCAGCCGGTAGAAGAGCACCTGGTTGCGGTCGTGCAGCGCGGTGAGATTGACGTTCTTGGCCAGGTCGGTCGGCTGGGCCGCGTATTGCTGGTACGCCCGCTCGGCCTGTTGTTCCAGGGTCAGCACCGCCGTCGGCACGAGGCCCACCAGGCCCAGTGACCGCCGTTCCTCACGGGTGAAGGCGGTGCCCTGGTTGAGGCGGGGCTGGGAGAGCACGGCACGGCCGCGCGCGGTCGTCTCGATGTGTCCCTCGGCTGCGTTCCACTGGGTCCTCATGATCGGCTCCTGGTCGGAGGAACAGGTGATGTCCGCAAGCCTCGGCCGTCGGCACGCATACGTCCAATGCCTGCATGGGCGCCAATCGATGACCAGAAGGCATGTCTGGCGCGCCATCTGCACGCTTTGCGAACCCCTGGCGATCGGCCGGTCAGCGTTTCATGACGTGGTTCGCGGCGGGCCGCCTTTTCCATTACCCGGGGGCATTCCTCACCGACCGAGGCTTGTGCGCGCTGAGCAAAGAGGAGCCGCGGAAGGCGGCCCGTGCCCTCGCGCCCGAGGACGTGCCGGCGACGGTCTGCCTGCCGGCGGGCTCCGCCGCGGAGACGCCGGCCCGCCGGCGTCTCGACCGTGGTCGGCGGGGATCCCCTAGGCCGCAGGCCGGAGCAGTCCCGACTCGTACGCGAAGGTCACCGCCTGCACGCGGGCGCGGGCGCCGATCTTCGCCAGGACGTTGCTGACGTGGGTTTTCACCGTGGTCGGGGCGATGGACAGCCACTGCGCGATCTCGGCGTTGGACCAGCCGGAGGCCACGGCGACCAGGACATCGTGCTCGCGCCCGGTGAGGGCGCCGAGCCCCGGAGTGCGGGGGAGGGGGCGGACCGTGTGCTGCTCGCGGACCGCGTCGATGAGCGCACGTGTCAGACCCGGCGTGATGACGGCGTCCCCGGCGGCCACCACCTTGATGGCAGCGGTCAGTTCGGCCGGGTCGGCGTCGTCGAGCAGGAAGCCGCCGGCGCCCGCGCGCAGGGCGGCCCAGGCCTCCGCCTCCTGCTCGGCCGGGGTCAGCACCAGGACCCGGGGGGCGAGGGTCTCCTCCGCGGTGGCGGGGAAGCCGGGGGTCCGGGTGGTCCTGGGGGCGGGGTGGGTGAGGCGCCGGATGGTCTCGGTGCCGGCCGCCCCGGACAGCCGGCCGTCCATGAGGACGACGTCCGGGCGGAGTTCGGCACTCGCGCGGATCGCCCCGTCCCCGTCCGTCGCCTCTCCCGCGACGGTCAGGCCCGGCTCGGCGGTGAGGAGCATGCGCAGGGCGAGGCGCTGGAGGGATTGGTCGTTGACGACGAGTACGGAGACCATGCCTGTCTTCTCCATGCGAGGTCCGTTCCGTAAACGAAACTGTTTCGTTCACATGCTACGCCGGGATCGGCCGCCCCGGGAGGGGGGCCGCCCCACCAGGTCCCCCCGCGGAGCCGGGTTCACTCCGACGTGTTCACCTGGCGCGAACCAGCCCCGTATCCCGTGATCACGGCCTGGACCCGGTCCCGCGCCCCGGGCCTTCGCGATCGCGCGGCCACCGGGTCCGTCTCCTCGCCCGTGGCGTCGGTCGCGGCGACCGAGTGGACGAGGGCCCGGCTCAGGTCCCGGGTTCCGGCGAGCTCCGCGCCGTGGCCGTACCGGGAGCCCGACCTGAGCCGGTACACCCGGCCTCCGTACGCGAACCGCTGCAACCCGGCGCCGTGGACGGCTCCTTCGATGTGTGCCGGGGCCGTGGACATCTCCTCCGGCCACGGTCCCGGCGGCACGATCCGCCCGCGGAGGAGGGAGGCCGGCAGCCGTTCCAGGTCGGCGGCGGTGGAGATCACGTCGCCGGCCGCGAAAGCGGGCCTCCCGGATTCCGGCGGGGCGGAGTACGAGCCGGCCGGCCACGGAGGCGTACCAGCGCCCGGCCACCTTCGTAGCGGTGCGCGTACTGCGCGGAGAAGGAGCCGGCGAAGTTGCCGCCCGCCCGGACGCCGCTGATGTGGTTCGGCAACTTCCCTACGGTGAGGCCGGAAGGCGGGGTCGAACAGGCCCGGAAGGCAGTGCTGCGCGGGGGCGCCGAGATCGACGCGGTGCTCCGGCGCGAGCGTCGGCACCGCCGCCGTCACCTTCGTCGTCGAACCGGCCCGGAAGCGGGCGCCCGGGTCCGCCGCGCGGCGGCTCGTCAGGCCGTGCACGCCGACACTGCCGCGCCAGGTGCCGTCGGTGCCGCCCACCCGGACGAGTGCGGCGCGCAGGACCTCGGTGTGCGGACCGGCGGCGGTCGCTCAGCGGTCGGTGAGGTGGCGGCGGAGCGAGTCGAGCATGTCCACCCGGTTCGTGGTGACGGAGTCGACGCCCATGTCCAGCAGACGGCGCATCGAGCGGCGGGTGTCCGGGGTCCAGCACGAGACCAGGTGGCCGTTGCGATGGACGTGCTCGGTCAGGGCGTGGTCGAGCAGGGTGAAGCGGTAGTTGAGGTAGCGGGGGCGGATCACGTCCAGGAGCGCCGGGCGCACCGGCGCCAGTGTCTTGCGGGTCAGGGCGATCTCCGCCGCCGCGTCCGCCGCCCGTACCGCCAGCATCGCCGCCGCGTCTCCCGTGTAGTAGACGCGGTCCGCCGCACCGCTCTCCCGGGCCACGGCGACGATCCTCGCCACCGCCCGCTCGCCCGGACCGCCGGGCAGGTCGATCATCACCCGGCTGTCCACCGCCGCCAGCGCCTCGGCGAGCGTCGGTACACCGCCCTCCGTGAGACCGCGCACCTCGTCCGCGGACAGCGCGCTCAGCGGGCGCTCGACCCCCCAGAGGCGCTTCAGGGTCGCGTCGTGCAGGAGGACGGGGACGCCGTCACGCGTCAGCCGTACGTCGATCTCCACCGCGTCCGCGCCCTGTTGGAGCGCGGAACGCAGGGAGGCCGGCGTGTTCTCGCGGAAGCGGTAGGGGTCGCCGCGGTGGGCCACGGCGGTCACGGTCTGCATGGGCCCATGGTGTCAGGGTCGCGCAGCCGTTTTTCAGGGGGCGAGCCACGCCTTCGTGTACGCGTCGATCTCCGCCGAGATCCTCGCCTTGCCCGTCCGGTCCAGGAAGGACGCCTCCACCGCGTTCTTCGCGAGGTCGGCGACACCGCGCTCGTCGAGGGCGAGGAGACGGGCCGCGACCGCGTACTCGCTGTTCAGGTCGGTGCCGAACATCGGCGGGTCGTCGGAGTTGACGGTGACCAGCACGCCCGCGTCCATGAAGGCCCTGATCGGGTGCTCTTCCAGGGTGCGGACCGCGCGGGTGGCGATGTTGGAGGTCGGGCACACCTCCAGAGCGATGCGGTGCTCGGCGAGGTGGGCGAGGAGCTTCGGGTCCTGCGCGGAGCTGGTGCCGTGGCCGATGCGCTCGGCGTGCAGGTCGGTCAGGGCGTCCCAGACCGTCTGGGGCCCGGTGGTCTCACCGGCGTGCGGGACGGAGTGCAGGCCGGCCGCGACGGCCCGGTCGAAGTACGGCTTGAACTGCGGCCGGGGGACGCCGATCTCGGGGCCGCCGAGACCGAAGGAGACCAGTCCCTCCGGACGGAGCCGGTCGTCGGTCGCGAGCCGGACCGTCTCCTCGGCGGCCTCCAGGCCCGCCTCGCCGGGGATGTCGAAGCACCACCGCAGTACCGTCCCGAACTCGGACTCCGCCGCCTTCCGCGCGTCCTCGATCGCGTCCATGAAGGCCCGTGCGTCGATCCCGCGCCGGGTGGAGGAGAAGGGGGTGATGGTCAGCTCGGCGTAGCGCACCTGCTGGCGGGCCAGTTCGCGGGCCACCTCGTAGGTGAGCAGCCGGACGTCCTCGGGCGTGCGGATCAGGTCGACGACCGAGAGGTAGACCTCGATGAAGTGGGCGAAGTCCGTGAAGGTGAAGTAGTCGGCCAGCGCCTCGGGATCGCTGGGCACCTTGGAGTCGGGGTGCCGGGCGGCCAGTTCCGACACGATCCGGGGGGAGGCTGAGCCGACGTGGTGGACGTGCAGTTCGGCCTTCGGCAGCCCGGCGATGAAGGCGTGCACATCGCGTGGCGCGGGTTCGGTGCGGTGGTCGGTCAAGGGTTCCTCCCCGGAACGGCGCCGGGCCGCCCTCGGCGGTGGTACGGCCGTGAGCTGGCGCCTTGCGCGGTGATCGGCTGATCGTTGATCCGGGGCCATCGTAGGCCGGACCGGCGTTCGAGGCGGACGGGCCTTAGCATGACGGCGGCACGCGTGCAGGAGAGGGGACATCGCGAGATGGCTGACGAGGCGCCGGAAGCTCCGAGGGTACGGCTGGACAAGACGGCTGCGGCGGGGGACGGAGCGGGAGCGGAGGCAGCGGTGCCGCCCTCGGTCCATGACCAGCGGACGGTCGCGGCGATGCCGGGGGCGGACGAGGGGGCGACGCCCCAGGGCTGGGCGAACCCCTACGCGGCGCCGTCGGACGCGGCTCCGGGCGTGGCGGCCGACCCGTTCGCGGCTCCGGGTGCCCGTCCCGCGCCGAGCCCCTACACACCGCCCGCCCCGGGCCCCTACGCGCCGCCGTATCCGCAGAGCGCGGCGGTGCCGCCGCCGCCGATGGCTCCGGGCGGGCCCGGCCAGGTCCCCTACGGCTGTCCGGTCGCGCCCGGTCCCGGCCAGGGCCCGGGGTACGGCTACCCCGGGCAGCCGTTTCCGCCCTACCCCGTCGGGCCCGGCGGATACGGCGGCTGGCCCGGTGCGCAGCCGATGCCCAACAACGGGCTGGGCACGGGGAGTCTCGTCACCGGGATCATCAGTGTCGTCGGGTTCTGCGCCTGGCCGGTCGCGCTGGTGATGGGAGTGCTGGCCATCGTCTTCGGTTCGATCGGGCGGGCCCGGGTCCGGCGCGGAGAGGCCACGAACGGGGGGCAGGCGCTGGCGGGCATCATCTGCGGGTCGGTGGGTCTGCTGCTCGCCGTGGCGTTCATCGTGGTGATCGTGGTGGCGAGCACGCGTTGACAGGGGGTGGCGTGGCGAGCACGCGTCGAAGAGGGCGGCGGGGCGACGGCCGACTGCGCGTGGCCGGGGGCCCGCCGTTGTCCGCGCCCCTTCACGTCGGGCCGGCCCCCGTCGCCCGCAGCCTCTCGCGTGCCTCCATCAGCGCGAACCCCAGCAGGTTGAGCCCCCTCCAGCGGGACGGGTCCGCCGCCGCCTCGTCCGTCGCCGCCAGGCCGATGCCCCAGACCCGGTCCACCGGACTCGCCTCCACCAGGACCCGGTCACCGGTGTTGAGCAGGTAGTCCCGCAGACCCGGGTCGGCGGCGAACTTGTGCACGCTGCCCTCGGTCACGATCCCGAAGCGCTCCCGCCGCCATGTCTCCTCGTCGAAGTTCCGGACCAGCCGGCCCGCCTTCTTCGCCCCGGCGGGGTGTCCGGCCGCCACGGCCCGGCGCTCGGCCTCCGCGTCCCCGAACAGCCGGGCCTTTCCTGCCATCATCCAGTGCTCGGCGGTCGCGTACTCGACACCGTCGACCACGAAGGGTGACGGCCACCACTGGCTCAGGCAGCTCGCCGAGAGCTGTCCGTCCGGCCGCGGCCGGTGTCCCCAGAAGTGCAGGTACTTGATCCTGGCCCCCGCCCGGGCCGCCCTGATCAGGGCTTCCGCCGAATCGATCTTCGCCATGCACGGCAGTCTGGCAGGCACCACTGACACTCCGTCCTGCCTTTTCCACCCTGACTCGACACCTGGTCGACAGATTCCGTCGCGTAACCAAAAGGCAACAACGGAATCACTTGTTGGACTCCCTCTGCTCTGCCAGGATCGGCAGTCAATTCGAGCTGGAGCTACGCCACCCGCCTCTCGTGCGGGGTGACGGCGGAGGAGAGGCGACATGGACAACCCGGGCACCGCCACCCCGGAGACCTTCCCCGCGCAGGAGCGGCTCGCGGGCGGCGCACAGTACATCGCGGGACGGTTCGCCAAGGGCACGTCCGGGCGTAGGCACGCCGTCGTCGACCCGGCCACCGGCACGGACGTGTACACCTACGAGCTGGCAGGGGCGGACGACGTCGACCGGGCCGTGGCCGCCGCGCGGGACGCCTTTCCCGGGTGGGCCGGGTCGACACCGGGTGAGCGGTCGGACGCGCTCCACCGGTTCGCCGCCGTGCTCGCCGACCGCGCCGAGGAGTTCGCCCGCGCCGAGTCCCTCCAGTGCGGCAAGCCGCTCAAGCTGACTCGGGAGTTCGACGTACCGGGGACCATCGACAACACCGCGTTCTTCGCGGGCGCCGCCCGGCACCTCCAGGGGCAGGCGGCCGGGGAGTACTCCGGCGACCACACCTCGTACGTCCGCCGGGAGCCGATCGGTGTCGTCGGGTCGATCGCGCCCTGGAACTACCCGCTCCAGATGGCCGCGTGGAAGATCCTCCCGGCGATCGCGGCCGGCAACACGATCGTCCTGAAGCCGGCCGAGCTGACACCGCTGACCTCGCTGCTCTTCGCCGAGGCCGCCACTCTCGCCGGCATCCCCGACGGTGTCGTCAACATCGTCACCGGGACCGGGAAGGAGGCCGGTGAGCATCTCGTCGGGCACCCCGACGTCGCCATGACCTCCTTCACCGGCTCCACCGGGGTCGGCAAGCGGGTGGCGGAGGTCGCCACGGCGACCGTGAAGCGGCTCCACCTGGAGCTCGGCGGCAAGGCGCCGTTCGTCGTCTTCGACGACGCCGATCTGGAGGCGGCCGTCAACGGGGCCGTCGCGGGGGCGCTCATCAACACCGGTCAGGACTGCACCGCGGCCACGCGCGCGTACGTGCAGCGGCCGCTCTACGAGGCCTTCGTCGAGCGGACGGCCGCGCTGATGGAGACCGTGCGGCTGGGCGACCCGTTCGCGCCCGGCACCGACCTCGGACCGCTCATCTCGCATGCCCAGCGGGACCGGGTCGCCGGCTTCGTCGAGCGGGCGCGCGGCTACGCGCGCGTGGTGACCGGCGGCGAGCCCCCGCAGGACGAGCTGAAGAGCGGCGCCTACTACCGGCCCACGCTGATCGCCGACGCGCCGCAGGACAGTGAGATCGTCCAGGCCGAGATCTTCGGCCCGGTGCTGGTCGTTCTGCCGTTCGACAGTGATGATGAGGGCATCAGGCTGGCCAACGACACCCCCTACGGTCTGGCCGCCTCCGCGTGGAGCAGCAGCGTCTACCGGGCGAACCGCGCCACCCGCGAGATCAAGGCGGGGTGTGTGTGGGTCAACGACCACATTCCGATCATCAGCGAGATGCCGCACGGCGGCTACAAGGCGTCCGGCTTCGGCAAGGACATGTCGGTGTACTCGTTCGAGGAGTACACCCAGGTCAAGCACGTAATGTTCGACAACACGGCGGTGGCCCGGAAGGACTGGCACCGCACGATCTTCGGGGACCGATAGTCACACCTGAGGCCGCTCATCACGGCCCTCTTCCCGAAAGGGCATCAAGCGCATGAGGCAGTACGAGCCCGACCGCCTTTCGCCGGTCGTAGCGGCCGCGATGCGGCGCAGCCTCCGCACCGGCCGGGCCGCCCTGGCCCGCCGGTCGTTCCTGGGCGGTGCGCTCGCGGTGGGCGGCGCCGGGGTGCTGAGCGCCTGCGGCATCCCCGCGGCCGGCAAGTCCCAGGGCGGTGTATCGGCCGACGACCACTCGGCCGAGGAGAAGGTCGTCAACTTCTCCAACTGGCCCGAGTACATCGACGTCGACGACAGCGGGAAGACCCACCCGACCCTTGACGCGTTCCGCAAGCGGACCGGGATCACGGTCAAGTACACCGAGGACATCAACGACAACGACGAGTTCTTCGGCAAGATCCAGCCGCAGCTCGCCGCGGGCCAGGACACCGGCCGGGACCTGATCGTCCTCACCGACTGGCTGGCCGCCCGCATGATCCGGCTCGGCTACGTCCAGAAACTGGACGCGTCGAACCTCCCGCACGCCTTCGCCAATCTGACGGACCAGTTCCGCAGCCCCGACTGGGACCCGGGCCGGGCCTACTCCTACCCCTGGCAGGGCATCTCGACCGTCGTCGCCTTCAACAAGAAGGCCCTGGACGGCGTCGAGGTGAAGTCGGTCTCCGACCTCCTCGACAACCCCGCGCTCAAGGGCCGGGTCGGGCTGCTGACCGAGATGCGGGACACCGTCGGCATGACCATGCTCGACATGGGCATCGACCCGGGCAAGTTCACCGGCGACAACTACGACGCGGTGATCGCCCGGCTCCAGAAGGCCGTCGACAAGGGGCAGATCCGCCGGTTCACCGGCAACGACTACACCTCCGACCTCAGCAAGGGCGACCTGGCGGCCTGCGTCGCCTGGGGCGGTGACGTCGTGCAGCTCCAGGCCGACAACCCGGACGTCGCGTACGTCATCCCGGACAGCGGCTACATGACGTCCACCGACAACCTGATGATCCCCAACAAGGCGCGCCACAAGACGAACGCCGAGCGGCTCATCGACTACTACTACGAACCGGAACCGGCCGCGGAACTCTCGGCCTACGTCAACTACGTCAGTCCGGTCGCGGACGTGCAGCCGTACCTCGCCAAGATCGACAAGGGGGCGGCGAGCAACCCGCTGATCGTTCCCGACAAGGCCATGCAGGCCAGGTCCCATGCCTTCCGCGCCCTGAGCTCGAAGGAAGAGACGGCCTACCAGCAGAAGTTCGCGAAGCTCACAGGGGCGTGACGACACCATGACGACGACAGACAGCAGCGGCGACGTCCGCCTCACCGGTATCGGCAAGACCTACGACAACGGCTTCACCGCCGTGAAGCCGATGGACCTGACCGTGCCCCAGGGCTCCTTCTTCGCCCTGCTCGGAGCATCCGGCTGCGGCAAGACCACCACCCTGCGCATGATCGCGGGCCTGGAGGAGCCGACCAGCGGCACCGTGCACCTCGGCGACCAGGACGTGACCCGTCTGCCGCCGTACAAGCGGCCGGTGAACACGGTCTTCCAGTCCTACGCGCTCTTCCCGCACCTCGACATCTTCGAGAACGTCGCCTTCGGCCTGCGCCGGCGCGGCATCAAGAGCGTGAAGAAGCAGGTCGAGGACATGCTGGAGCTGGTCCAGCTCGGCGAGCAGGCGCGCAAGAAGCCACACCAGCTCTCCGGCGGCCAGCAGCAGCGCGTCGCGGTGGCCCGGGCACTCATCAACCACCCCAAGGTGCTCCTCCTCGACGAGCCGCTCGGTGCCCTCGACCTCAAGCTGCGCCGCCAGATGCAGCTTGAGCTCAAGCGGATCCAGACCGAGGTCGGCATCACCTTCGTCCACGTCACGCACGACCAGGAGGAGGCCATGACCATGGCCGACACGGTCGCCGTGATGAACGCGGGACGGGTGGAGCAGCTCGGCTCGCCCACCGACCTGTACGAGAACCCCAACACCACCTTCGTCGCCAACTTCCTCGGCACCTCGAACCTGATCGAGGCCGAGGTGGACACGAAGAGCGGCGACGGCATCGTGCTCAAGGCCGGCGGCGGCAAGCTCGTCCTGCCCGAGGCACGATGTTCCGCGCCCACCACGACGGGCGGCAAGGTACTCGTCGGCATCCGGCCCGAGAAGATCTCCCTCACCCACGCCGACGACGCCGGCTCCATCCCCGAGGGCCGCAACCGGATCACCGGCAAGATCGCCGACGCCAGCTTCATCGGCGTCTCCACGCAGTACGTCATCGACAGCGCGGTCTGCCCCGAGTTCGCGGTGTACGTGCAGAACGTCGACCGCGACGGACGGCTGGTCCCGGGGGCCGACGTCGTCCTGCACTGGAGCCCGGCCCACACCTTCGGTCTCGACGCCGCCCAGTCCCTGCTTGCTGGGACGGCGGGCTCCGCCGGCACCGAGGAGGAAGCCGCCTGATGGCCACGCTCTCCGAGGCGCCGCCGCCCCTGGCGCCCGCCGCACCCGAGGCGACGAAGCCCCCGCGCAAGCGGGGCCGTTTCACGCCGTACTGGCTGCTGCTGCCCGGCCTGCTCTGGCTGGTGATCTTCTTCGCGCTGCCGATGATCTACCAGGCGTCCACGTCCGTCCAGACGGGTTCCCTGGAAGAGGGCTACAAGGTCACCTGGCACTTCGCGACCTACTGGGACGCGCTGAGCGAGTACTGGCCGCAGTTCCTGAGGTCCGTCTTCTACGCGGCCGCGGCGACCGTGCTCTGCCTGCTGCTCGGCTACCCGCTGGCGTACCTCATCGCCTTCCGGGCGGGCCGCTGGCGGAACCTGATCATGATCCTGGTGATCGCGCCGTTCTTCACCAGCTTCCTGATCCGCACCCTGGCCTGGAAGACGATCCTCGCCGACAACGGCCCGGTCGTGCACGTCCTGAACTCGCTGCACATCCTGAGCGTCACCGACTTCCTCGGCTGGACGGCCGGCGACCGGGTCCTCGCCACACCGCTCGCCGTGGTCTGCGGTCTGACGTACAACTTCCTGCCGTTCATGATCCTGCCGCTCTACACCTCGCTGGAGCGGATCGACGGGCGGCTGCACGAGGCGGCCGGCGACCTGTACGCGAAGCCCTGGACGACCTTCCGCAAGGTCACCTTCCCGCTGTCGATGCCCGGCGTGGTCTCCGGCACGCTGCTGACCTTCATCCCGGCGGCCGGTGACTACGTCAACGCCGAACTCCTCGGCTCGACCGACACCCGCATGATCGGAAACGTGATCCAGACGCAGTTCCTGCGGATCCTCGACTATCCGACGGCGGCCGCGCTCTCCTTCATCCTCATGGCCGCGATCCTCTTCATGGTCACGATCTACATTCGCCGGTCCGGGACGGAGGATCTGGTCTAAATGCCCTTCGTCAACTGGCTCAGGAAGCGGCTCGTCGTCATCGCGGGACTGCTCACCCTCGGATATCTGCTGCTTCCGAACGTCATCGTCACGGTGTTCTCCTTCAACAAACCGAAGGGGCGTTTCAACTACGAGTGGCAGCAGTTCTCGCTCGACGCGTGGAAGCAGCCGTGCGGAGTCGCCGACATGTGCGGCTCGCTCTCCATCAGCCTTCAGATCGCCGCCCTGGCGACCATCGGCGCCACGCTCCTCGGCACGATGATCGCCTTCGCACTGGTCCGCTACCGGTTCCGGGCCCGTGGCGCCGTGAACTCGCTGATCTTCCTGCCGATGGCGATGCCCGAGGTCGTCATGGCGGCCTCGCTGCTCACCCTCTTCCTGAACATGGGCGCCCAGCTGGGCTTCTACACGATCCTGATCGCCCACATCATGTTCTGCCTCAGCTTCGTCGTCACCGCGGTCAAGGCGCGTGTGATGTCGATGGACCCGCGCCTGGAGGAGGCTGCCCGGGACCTCTACGCCGGACCGGTGCAGACGTTCGTCAGGGTCACCCTCCCCATCGCGGCCCCCGGAATCGCGGCGGGCGCGCTGCTCTCCTTCGCGCTCTCCTTCGACGATTTCATCATCACCAATTTCAACGCGGGCTCCACCGTCACCTTCCCCATGTTCGTCTGGGGTTCGGCGCAGCGCGGTACGCCCGTCCAGATCAACGTCATCGGTACGGCCATGTTCCTGGTCGCGGTACTGCTCGTGCTGGTATCGATGCTCCTCACCAACCGCCGCACCAGGCAAAAGGCATAAGGCACCAGAAAAACTCTGTAGGGAGTTGAAATCATGGCCCCAAGCGCCATGAGCCGTCAGGCAGATTGGACCACGTCTCTCTCCGAAGCACGGCCGGTCCCGTACTGGCTCGAAGACCCCGGCAAGCCGCCCGCCGAGCCCGCGCTCACCGCCCCCGACACCTGCGACCTGCTGGTCGTCGGCGGCGGATACAGCGGACTGTGGACCGCGCTCAACGCCAAGGAGCGCGACCCGGGGCGTGACGTGGTTCTGCTGGAGGGCCGTGAGGTGGGCTGGGCCGCCTCCGGCCGCAACGGCGGCTTCTGTGCCGCCTCCCTCACCCACGGCCCGGCCAACGGCCTGGCCCGCTGGCCGGGCGAGATCCACCGCCTCGAAGAGCTGGGCCGGCGCAACCTCGACGAGATCGAGGCCGCCGTCGCCCGGCACGGCATCGACTGCGAGTTCGAGCGCACCGGCGAGATCGACGTGGCCACCGAGCCCTACCAGGCCCGGGAACTGCGCGACTGGCACCAGGAGCTGGAGGGCGAGGGCCTCGCGGACGGCATCGAGTTCCTCGACGCCGACGCGCTGCGCGCGCAGGTCGACTCGCCCACCTTCGAAGCCGGTCTGTGGGACCGCCGGGGCGTGGCCATGCTCAACCCGGCGAAGCTGGTCTGGGGTCTCAAACAGGCCTGCCTCGCCCTCGGCGTCCGGGTCTACGAGCACACGCCCGCCCTCGAACTGAAGGCGTACGGCGCCGGCATGGCCGTACGCACCCCGTACGGGTCGGTCCGGGCCCGGCGGGTCGCGCTCGGCACCAACATCTTCCCGAACCTGGTCAAGCGGGTCCGCGCCTACACCGTGCCGGTCTACGACTACGCCCTGATGACCGAGCCGCTCACCGCCGAGCAGCTCGGCGCCATCGGCTGGAAGAACCGGCAGGGCCTCGGCGACTCGGCCAACCAGTTCCACTACTTCCGCCTGTCCGCGGACAACCGGATCCTGTGGGGCGGCTATGACGCCATCCACCACTACGGCGGCCGGGTGCGCGCCGAGTACGACGACCGCCCGGAGACCTACGCCAAGCTCGCGGGGCACTTCTTCACCTGCTTCCCGCAGCTGGAGGGTGTCCGCTTCACGCACGCGTGGGGCGGCGCGATCGACACCTGCTCCCGTTTCTCGGCGTTCTTCGGCACCGCCCACCAGGGAAAGGTGGCGTACGCGGCCGGGTACACCGGTCTCGGCGTCGGCGCGACCCGGTTCGGCGCCGACGTGATGCTGGACCTGCTGGCCGGTGAGGAGACCGAGCGCACCCGCCTGGAGATGGTCCGCAAGAAGCCGCTGCCGTTCCCGCCGGAGCCGTTCGCCTGGACCGGCATCGCGCTGACCAAGTGGTCGCTGGCCCGCGCCGACGCCCACGGCGGCCGCCGCAACCTCTGGCTCAGGGCGATGGACCGGATAGGGCTGGGCTTCGACAGCTGACCCGTCCGTGGATGTGATCCAGGTCACTCCGAAAGGGTCACGAAACCCGCGTAATGCTCCTGGAAGACCTCCCTCTCTCCCCGTGACGCGACGCCCGCGTCGACGAGTGGGACTGGGAGGTCTTCTGATGACTGGGGCGAAGACGGCGGTCGAATGGCTGGCATCCGTCGCACCTGACCCCGAGGCGTGCCGGTGGGAATGGGAGCGCAACCCCCTGGGGGTCGCGCTGCTGCCCGCCGGCCGGGCCTGGGACGTGCTGATCCTGCCGGGCGAGCTCGGCTACCCCACCCTCGACGTGCTCACCCGCGTCCTCGACCGGCCGGGGCCCGTCCTGGTCGACTTCGGGGACAGCCGGGTGGGCTTCTTCGTGCCGCCGGGCACGGCCGCCCGGTGGCTCGGCACCGGTATCCGCACGGCGGGCGCCGGCACCTGGATCGTCGTGCCGTATCCCGGCCGGTCGACCCAGGGGGTGCGGTGGCTGGTGGCGCCGGACGGGTCGGGGACGCTGACGGATCCGGCACTGCTGGAGCTGGCGATGCACGAGGCCGCGGCGGGTCTGGCCGACCGTGACTAGGTGCCGTTCGTATGAGGTCGCCGGTCGGGTGCGGGTGTGTGGCATGTGCCCGCACGGTTTCCCGCGCCTCCTGGCGGGGTGGCAGGTCCGTGGGGTGTCCGTTGCCGCAGCCCTTGACAGGTAAATTGGTCTGGACCAAATTGAGCGCGGCACACCCCACCTCCAATTCCCCCATTCACGGAGGCACTTGTGGTTCGCGCGAGACCTGTCCTCACCATGCTCACGGCCTTGCTGCTGGCCGTACCCGGTATCACCGCGCTCTCGTCGGCCGCCCGTGCGGCCGACGCGGACCTCGCCAGGAACGGCGGCTTCGAGTCCGGTCTCGACAACTGGAGCTGTACGGCCGGTACGACGGTCAACTCGCCCGTGCACAGCGGCGCCTCGGCACTGCAGGCGACCCCGGCCGGCAGCGACAACGCCCAGTGCACGCAGACGGTGACCGTGCAGCCGGGCGCGCAGTACACCCTGTCCGGTTACGTCCGCGGCGCCTACGTCTACCTCGGCGCGAGCGGCACCGGGACCACCGACGTCTCCACCTGGACCCAGTCCGCCCCCGACTGGCAGAAACTCACCACCACCTTCACCACCGGCGCCGCCACCACCAAGGTCACCCTGTACACCCACGGCTGGTACGGCACCGGCGCCTACAACGCCGACGACATCTCCCTCGTCGGCCCCGGCGGCAGCACCGGCCAGCCGCCCGCCGCGCCCACCGGCCTGAGGACCGGCACGATCAGCTCCTCCAGCGTCGGTCTGTCCTGGACGGCCGTCGCGGGCGCCACCGGCTACGCGATCTACCGCGACGGCACCAAGGTCCAGACGGCGACCGGGACGTCGGCCACGGTCACCGGTCTCACACCCTCCACCGCCTACAGCTTCCAGGTCACCGCCGTGAACGACGCCGGCGAGTCGGCGAAGTCCGCCGCCGTCACGGCCACCACCACCGCGGGTTCCTCCGGAGGCTCCGGTGATCTGCCCACCCACGCCCTGGTCGGCTACCTGCACGCCTCCTTCGCCAACGGCTCCGGCTACACCCGGATCGCCGACGTCCCCGACAGCTGGGACGTCATCGACCTGGCCTTCGGCGAGCCGACCTCGGCGACCTCCGGGGACATCCGCTTCAACCGCTGCCCGGTCACCGAGTGCCCGAACGTCGAGAGCGACGCCGACTTCAAAGCGGCGGTCAAGGCGAAGCAGGCGGCCGGCAAGAAGGTGCTGATATCGATCGGCGGCGCCAACGGCCAGGTGCAGCTCACCACCGCCGCCGCCCGGGACGCCTTCGTCTCCTCCGTCTCGGCCATCATCGACACCTACGGCCTGGACGGCCTCGACATCGACTTCGAGGGCCACTCGCTGTCCCTGAACACGAACGACACGGACTTCAAGAACCCGACGACCCCGGTGGTCGTCAATCTCATCTCCGCGCTGAAGACGCTGAAGGCCAGGTACGGGGCGAAGTTCGTGCTGTCCATGGCGCCCGAGACCTTCTTCGTGCAGATGGGCTACCAGTTCTACGGCACCGGCAAGTTCGGCGGCCAGGACCCGCGCTGCGGGGCGTACCTCCCGGTCATCTACGCGCTGCGCGACGACCTGACCCTGCTGCACGTCCAGGACTACAACTCGGGCCCGATCATGGGCCTCGACAACCAGTACCACTCCATGGGCGGCGCGGACTTCCACATCGCCATGACCGACATGCTGCTCACCGGCTTCCCGGTGGCGGGCGACGCGAACAACGTCTTCCCGCCGCTGCGCCCGGACCAGATCGCGATCGGCATGCCCGCCTCGACCAACGCGGGCAACGGCTACGTCGCCCCGGCCGAGGTCACCAAGACCCTGGACTGCCTCACCAGGAGGACGAACTGCGGCGCGTACACGACCCACGGCACCTGGCCCGCCCTGCGCGGTCTGATGACCTGGTCGGTCAACTGGGACCGGTTCTCGAACTGGGAGTTCCAGAAGACCTTCGACGCGTACTTCGGCTGACCACCGGCCACAGGGCCGTCAGCAGGACCGTGCACAGGCACCAGCTGGCCGCGACGTCCAGCGGCCAGTGGTAGCCGCGGCGGACCAGACCGTAGGAGACGGCGAGGACCAGGGCCGCGCAGACGGTGACGACGGTGCGGCGGGCGGCACGGGAGCGGAGCCAGGGAAGGAGGAGCAGGGCCGCGCCGCCGTAGGCGATCGCCGCCGTCGCCGTATGGCCGGAGGGGAAGTAGCCGGCCGCCGGGGGCACCACGGGGGTCCCCGGACGGGCGGTCCACTCCTTGACCGGCACCACGACCGCCGGGACCAGGGCCATCAGGACGGCGGCCGCGGCGGGCGGCAGCCACCAGCGGTCTGTACCGGTGGCGCGGCCGCGCATCGCGGCGTATCCGATGACGATCACCAGGACCGGCACCGCGACCTGTGCGTTGCCGAGGTCGGAGAGCAGCTCGGAGAACCGGTCCGGGTGGACGAGTGCGCCGCTCAGCCTGCTGTCCAGGCGCAGCAGGGGGCCGTGGGCCATAACCTGCCAGGTGACCAGCGCGAAGAGGAGGGCCGGAAGGGCCACGAGCCCCAGGAGTCCCGCGAGGGAAAGGCCGGGGAAGCCGAGAAAGGAGGTCGGCCGCCCCGGAACAGGGGGGGTGGTTCCGAGGCGGCCGTCCGGATCGGAACGCCGCGCGCCCCGGGGGGTTTGGGGCGGGCGACCGTCCGATCGGTGAGGAGATCCGGAGCCGGAGGCACCGGTTGTGTGCGCGAGGGCACGACCAGGTCGAAGCTGGGGAGGCCCCGGCCTGAAGTCGCCCACAGTCCCCTGTGGGCGGGGTGTATCTCTCATCTGAGTAGAACCTACGGCAGGGTCAGGCATGGCGACAGGCGGAATCGCGTCCCGTCATCCACCTCGCACACGTTCTTCACACGGCCTGACGGGGGCCGCCCCAGCCCCCCGGATCACGCCAGGTGGGCGGGGAGGGGCGGCCATGGCACAGGGGTTCGGCCTCCTGTGGACGGGCTGGGTGAAGCCTGTGGGTCAGATCCGGGCGAAGGCCTGCTCGATGATGTCGAGGCCCTCGTTCAGCAGGTCCTCGCCGATGACCAGCGGCGGCAGGAAGCGCAGCACGTTGCCGTAGGTGCCACAGGTCAGGACCAGCAGGCCCTCCTGGTGGCAGGCCTTGGCGAGGGCCGCGGTCGCCTCCGGGGCCGGCTCCTTGGTCGTACGGTCCTTGACCAGCTCGATGGCGATCATCGCGCCGCGGCCCCGGACGTCACCGATGACGTCGAACTTCTCGGCCATGGCGGACAGCCGCGGCTTCATGATCGCCTCGATGGCCTTCGCCTTGGCGTTGAGGTCCTGCTCCTTCATGGTCTCGATGGCACCGAGCGCACCGGCGCAGGCGACCGGGTTGCCGCCGTAGGTGCCGCCGAGACCGCCGGAGTGCGCGGCGTCCATGATCTCGGCGCGGCCCGTGACCGCGGCCAGCGGCAGACCGCCGGCGATGCCCTTGGCGGTGGTGATCAGGTCCGGGACGATCCCCTCGTCCTCGCACGCGAACCACTGACCCGTACGGCAGAACCCGGACTGGATCTCGTCGGCGACGAACACGATCCCGTTGTCCTTGGCGAACTGGCTGATCGCCGGCAGGAAGCCCTTGGCGGGCTCGATGAAGCCGCCCTCGCCGAGCACCGGCTCGATGATGATCGCGGCGACGTTCTCCGCGCCGATCTGCTTGTTGATCATGTCGATGGCCTGGGCGGAGGCCTCGGCACCGGCGTTCTGGGGGCCCGTGAGCCAGCGGTAGCCGTAGGCCACCGGCACCCGGTACACCTCGGGCGCGAACGGCCCGAAGCCCTGCTTGTACGGCATGTTCTTCGCGGTCAGGGCCATGGTGAGGTTGGTCCGGCCGTGGTAGCCGTGGTCGAACACGACGACGGCCTGCCGCCTGGTGTAGGCGCGGGCGATCTTCACGGCGTTCTCGACGGCCTCGGCGCCGCTGTTGAACAGCGCGGACTTCTTGGCGTGGTCACCCGGGGTGAGCTCGGCCAGCGCCTCGGCGACGGCCACGTAACCCTCGTACGGGGTGACCATGAAACAGGTGTGGGTGAAGTCGGCCAGCTGGGCGGCGGCCCGGCGTACGACGGCCTCGGCGGAGGCGCCCACGCTGGTCACCGCGATGCCGGAACCGAAGTCGATCAGGCGGTTGCCGTCGACGTCCTCGATGATGCCGCCACCCGCGCGCGCGGTGAACACCGGCAGCACGGAACCGACGCCCTGCGCGACCGCGGCGGTGCGGCGGGCCTGCAGCTCCTGCGACTTGGGGCCGGGTATGGCGGTGACGACGCGGCGCTCCTGCGGAAGTGCGGTCATGGGGGCTCCCTGATCAATCGTGCGTTCCGGGGCGCTGTGCGTGTCCGGCGGCCCCGGGGCGGATCCGGCGGTGCGTATCCGGACGCTCTCCTTCTTTCTTCGCAGGCTAGGGCCGGGTATGAGAGGTGGGCATGCTCCATGTGGGTGTTGTCGGGAGAGGGCGTTGTCCGTGGTGGACATAGGGCGCCGGGCGACGCGGGGATCCGGCCGACGGTTCCTCGGCCGTGTAAGCGGTGAACTCCCCTTCGGAGGGCGTTAGATTGACTCGCTGACGGTGGACGGAACGGCTGGTCAGGGGGAAAGGGCGATGGACAGCGACGGGACGCGGGACCCGAGGGGCACGCACGCGCATCCTGTGCCGCGTCCGGCGGGGCCACAGGACGCGGGCGCGGTGCCGCCGCGGCCGAGCCTGCCCCCGGGGACGCCGCACCTGCCGCCCGGGGCGCCTCCGAGGCCCGACGGCTCGGCCTTCGTGAGCTGGCTGCGGGCGCCGAGGCCGGAGGCCGCGCCCGGGGTGTGGCGGTTCCGGTACACGCCCAGGCCCGCGGAGGAGCCCGAGCGGATCCCGGCCCGGCAGCTGCTGAGCGGCGCGCTGATCGCGTTCCTGGTCGGCTGGCTGCTCTGGTCGCTGCTGTGGAACGGCTATCTGGGCGGCTGGTGGGTGGTGCCCCTGGAGCTGTTCACCCCGGACTCCTGGCGGCACAGCGACGACCGCGTCGGCAACGCCGTCCTCTGGTACGCCTACTACACACTCATCGCCCTGGCGATCATGCTCGTGGTCGGCCGGCTGGGCCGCTGGGGCGAGGTCTGGCGCCGCTACGGCCCGCGGGCCTGGACCCGGGCCGCCGGTGCCCCCGCCGTCGAGCGGCCGCCCGTCCCCGAGCAGGACCCCGCCCAGTGGCCGCACCTGCGGGCCGCCGGGGCGCAGGAGGCCGCCGACCGGCTGGCCGCCGAGGCCCGGGCCGGGCTGATGGGGGACGTGGACCAGGCCCGGATCGCCCGGGCCTGGCAGGGCGTGCGCAGCGGCCGGCACACCATGGCCTCCTTCTCCGCCTCCGTGGTCAAGGACGGCGCCGCCGCCTGCCCGCACCCCTCGGGGGAACGCGACCTGCCCGCCCGGCACGCCCGGCACGACCTGGTCACCGGTCAGGTGCGGCTCGGCACCACCGCCGACGACCCCCGCAACCCCTACCTCTACCGCGGTACCGGCCTCGCCCTCGGCCCCGAGCTGCTCGGCACCTCCCTGCTCGCCGTCGGCCCGGCCGGCTCCGGCAAGACCGGCGCGCTGGTGCGCCCGCTCGCCGAGTCGCTCTGCCTGCACGCGCTGGCCGGCCGCGCCTCGGTGGTCGTCGTCGGCGCGGCCGGCGCCGGACTCGGACCCGCCGACTCCTACGACGTCGTGGTCCGTATCGCCCACCCCGAGTCCGTCTACGACCTCGACCTGTACGGCGGCACCAGCGACCCCGACGAGGCCGCCGCCATACTCGCCGAGGCCCTCGTCGGCGACCTCGCCGACCCGCACCCCGGCAGCGACAGCCGCCGCTCCACGACCGTCCTCGCCCAGTTGCTCGGGCCGTTCCGGGCGGTCCACGGCCGCTTCCCCTCCGTACCCGAGCTCCGCCGCCTCCTGGACGGCGCCCCGGGCCCGGTGGCCGCGCTCCGCAAGGCCCTGACGGATACCGGACACGAGTCGCTGCTGCGCGAACTCGACGCGAGGGAACGGCAGATGGGTCATCCGGGGGACGTCGGATCGGTCCTGGCCGACCGTCTCGCCCTGCTCGACCGTCCGGCCTTCGCCGGGTTCTTCGACACCTCCGGCCAGACCCGGCCCTTCTCCCTCAAGGCCCTCGACCACCCGGTCCGGGTCCGTATCGACCTGCCCGAGCGCGGCCACGCCGACGCCTCCCGCATCCTGGCCCGGCTGGTGCTCGCCCAGTTCACGACGAGCGTGACGGTCCGGGACGACCGTTCGCTCTTCGCCTGCCTGCTCCTGGACGACGCGACGGGCGTGGTGACGCCGGAGGCGGTACGCGCGGTCCAGCGGCTGCGGTCGGCCAACGCGGGCGTGGCGCTGACCCTGCGCAGCCTGGACGACGTACCGCGCCCCCTGCGCGGGCCGCTGCTGGGTGCCGCCGGCTGCCGGATGGCCTTCTCCGGGCTGACCCCCTGGGACGGCCAGGACTTCGCCGAGGTCTGGGGCAAGGAGTGGATCGAGGCCCGGGACGTGACCGATCGCCAGATCATCGCGGAGACCCCGGCGGGCAAGGCGCTGCATGCCGTACGCCAGGTCATCACCGGCAAGGCGCCCACGGCCCGCGCGGTCACGGTCCGCCAGGTGGAGCGCGAGCGCTGGTCGGCCTCCGAGCTCGCCCACGGCGTGCCGCCGGGCCATGCGGTCCTCTCCCTGACCTCCGTCAAGGGCGAGCACGCGCCGCCGCTGCTGGTGGACCTCAGGGGTGGCGCCGGCCGGGTTTGAACAGGGGGGCACACGCGACCGTACAGTGAGGCAGAATCGAGAGAGGTCGTTCATACGAGACGGCCAAAGGCCAACCGCCCTCTGTGCACGTCATCACGTGTTCCCGACCCAAGAGAAGATCTGACGGCCCGATGCCACCGACGCTCGCCTCGCTCGTCCACCATTCCGCGCTCAAACTGACCGTGCGCGCGGGCGAGGACCGCCTCGACGTGCCCGTGCGCTGGGCCCATGTCAGCGAACTGGCCGACCCGGTGCCGTACATGGAGGGCGGGGAGCTGCTCCTGATCACCGCGCTGAAGCTGGACGCGGACGATCCGCAGGCGATGCGCCGGTATGTGAAACGCCTGGTGGGAGCAGGTGTGGTGGGCCTCGGCTTCGCCGTCGGGGTCAACTACGACGAGATCCCGGCAGCCCTCGTCGACGCGGCCGAGCAGGAGAACCTGCCGCTCCTGGAGGTGCCGCGCCGCACCCCCTTCCTCGCCATCAGCAAGGCCGTGTCGGCGGCGATCGCGGCCGACCAGTACCGGGCGGTGACGGCGGGTTTCGCCGCCCAGCGCGAACTGACCAGGCAGGCCCTGAGCGCCGGTCCCGAGGGCCTGCTCGCCGCACTCGCCGCGCAGGTCAACGGCTGGGCGGCGCTCTACGACGCCTCGGGCGCGGTCGTCGCCACGGCACCGGAGTGGGCGGGCCGCCGGGCGGCCCGGCTGACGGCCGAGGTGGAACGGCTGCGGGAGCGCCCGGCGCCGGCCTCCTCGGTGGTGGGCGCCCCGGACAACGAGGACCGGGTGGAGCTGCACTCGCTCGGCACCGGGCGCAGGCCCCGGGCCGCTCTGGCGGTCGGCACCGCGGCGGCCCTCGGCACCGCCGAGCGGTACGCCGTCCACTCGGCCATCGCCCTGCTCACGCTCACGACGGAACGTTCCCGTTCGCTGCACGAGGCCGAGCAGCGGGTGGGCGCGGCGGTGCTGCGCATGCTGCTCGCCGGCCAGCCGGACCACGCCCGGTGGGTCGCCGGGGATCTGTACGGCGGACTTCTCGACGCGCCCTTCCGGATGATCGTCGCCGACGCGGGCGGCGAGCTGCTCGCCGGTCTCGCGGAGGCCGTCGAGTCGGCCGCCGCACGCGCCGGGGAGGCGGTGCTGGTGGTGCCCGAGGGAGAGCGGCTGGTGGTGCTGGCCGCCGACGGCGGTGCTGCGGTGGGCGCGTGCGTCGACCACGCGGCGGCGCGCGAGACCGCGCGGACCGTATCTGAGCAGGACGCCGCCGCGGAGGACGACCTGGTCATGGGGATGTCCGCCCCGTCCGGCCCGATCGGCGCGGCGGCCGCCTACAAACAGGCCGAACAGGCACTGTCGGTGGCCCGGCGGCGCGGCCGGGTGCTGGTCGAGCACGAGCATCTGGCCGCCGGTTCCGTGCTGCCGCTGCTGGCCGACGACGCGGTCAAGGCGTTCGCGGACGGCCTGCTGCGGGCGCTGTACGAGCATGACGCCACGGGCCGCGGCGATCTGGTGGCCTCCCTGCGGGCCTGGCTGTCCCGGCACGGCCAGTGGGACGCGGCCGCTGCCGACCTGGGCGTCCACCGGCATACGCTGAGGTACCGGATGCGCAGGGTCGAGGAGATCCTGGGCCGTTCCCTGGACGACCCGGACGCCCGGATGGAGCTGTGGCTGGCTCTCAAGGCGACCTCGACGGAGTGACCGGCGCCGGAGAACCCCCGGAGCCCTGGAGAACACGGTCCGTGCGTCCCTGACAAAGAGGCGCACCCCCATTCCCCACCACTACACCCCGGACAAGCGCCGCTTCTCCTTCCCGCGCCTACGGTGGAGCTCGAAAGCCAAGAACATCCCCACACGCGGAAGGGCCGGGACTCTCATGACCGCCACCCACGCCTTCTGGCTCGCCGGCCGTCAGGTCACCGGCGAGGACACCTTCGACGTCACCAGCCCGTGGGACGGGCGCCTCGTCGGCAGGGTCAGCGTGCCCACCGACGCCCAGGTCGAGGAAGCCGTCGCCGCCGCGTACGCCGTACGGGACGAGTTCGCCGCCACCCCGGCCCACGTACGCGCCGCCGCCCTCGACCACGTCAGCCGGCGTCTGGCCGAGCGGACCGAGGAGATGGCCCAGCTGATCTCCGCCGAGAACGGCAAGCCGATCAAGTGGGCGCGCGGCGAGGTCGGCCGCGCCGTCTCCGTGTTCCGGTTCGCCGCCGAGGAGGCCCGGCGCTTCAACAGCGGCGAGGCCCAGCGGCTCGACACCGACCTCGGGGGCCAGGGCCGGCTCGCGCTGACCCGCCGGTTCCCGAAGGGCGTCGTCCTCGGTATCGCCCCCTTCAACTTCCCGCTCAACCTCTGCGCCCACAAGATCGCCCCGGCCATCGCCGCCGGCGCGCCGATCATCCTCAAGCCGGCGCCCGCCACCCCGCTGTCCGGCCTGATCATCGGTGACCTGCTCGCCGAGACCGAGGGCCTGCCGGCCGGGTCCTGGTCGATCCTCACGGTCGCCAACGACAAGATGGCCGCCCTCGTCCAGGACGAGCGGCTCCCGGTCATCTCGTTCACCGGTTCCGAGAAGGTCGGCTACTCGATCATGGACTCGGTCCCGCGCAAGCACTGCACGCTGGAGCTGGGCGGCAACGGCGCGGCCGTCGTCCTCGGCGACTGGGCGAGCGACGCCGACCTGGACTGGGCGGCCACCCGCATCGCCACCTTCTCCAACTACCAGGGCGGCCAGTCCTGCATCTCCGTGCAGCGGGTCATCGCCGACGCGTCCGTCTACGACCGGCTGCTCCCGCGCATCGTCGCCGCTGTGGAGGCCCAGGTCACCGGTGACCCCGCGGACGCGAAGACCGATGTCGGCCCGCTGGTCAGCGAGGCCGCCGCGGAGCGCGTGGAAGCGTGGGTGAAGGAGGCCGTGGAGGCCGGCGCCACCCTGGTCACCGGCGGCGACCGCGACGGCGCCGCCTTCGCGCCGACCGTTCTCACCGAGGTCCCGGCCGACACCACCATCTCCTGCGAGGAGGTCTTCGGACCCGTCCTCACCGTGCAGAAGGTGTACGGCGAGGACGCGGCCTTCGCCGCCGCCAACGACTCCAAGTACGGCCTCCAGGCGGGCGTGTTCACCCACGACCTGCAGACCGCCTTCCGCGCCCACCGCGCCCTTGAGGTCGGCGGTGTCATCATCGGTGACGTCCCCTCCTACCGTGCCGACCAGATGCCGTACGGCGGCGCCAAGCAGTCCGGTGTCGGCCGCGAGGGCGTCAAGTTCGCGATGGACGACTACACCTACGAGCGGGTCCTGGTCCTCACCGGCCTCGCCCTCTGACCTGCCACGGACAGGACACCACGGCCGGAGCCCGCTGTGCGGGGGCTCCGGCCGCCGGTGTACCTCAGCCGCGTCCGGCCGCTCGGCCCGGCGTCACCTCAGGTGCCGGGCGAAGAACTGGGCCGCGGCGTCCCCGGCGAACTGCGGGACGCCGGTGTGCCCGCCCATGTTGGCGTGCAGCGTCTTCTCCTTGGAGCCGAAGGCGTCGAACAGGTCCAGGGCCGCCTGCCGGTCGTTGCCCTCGTCGTCCCACTGCAGCAGGACGTGCAGCGGGACGGTGACCCGACGGGCCTCCTCGAACATGGCGCGGGGTACGAAACTCCCGGCGAACAGCACGGCGGCCGTGATGCGCGGCTCGACCGCCGCCAGCCGGGTCCCGACGGATATCACTCCCCCCGAATAGCCGACCGGGCCGCCGATCCCGGGCAGCGCGAGGAGGGCGTCCAGGGCGGTCCGCCATTCCGGGACCGCCTGGCCGACCAGCGGGAGGACGAGCCGGTCCACGATGTCGTCGCCGACCGGCTCGCCGGCCTCCAGCGCCCGGCGCAGGTCGGCGCGGGCCTCCTCCAGGGCGGGGGAGCGGGGCCGGTCACCGCTTCCGGGGAGCTCGATGGTGGCCGCGGCGAAACCGTCCGCCGCGGAGTGCCGGGCCCGGGCCACCAGCCGGGGGTGCATCCGGTGCAGTCCGCCGGGGTGTCCGAGCAGGATCAGCGGCACCGGTCCGGACACGGATCCGGGTGTCCACAGGATGCCCGGGACATCGCCGAGGGTGAATGTGTGTTCGAGGACGCCGTCGTCGAGGCGTCGCTCCGAGGTGAGACGCATGGTCGTGCCTTTCGGGAATACGCGTGAACGGCGCTCCCGGACGACCTATCGCCCGACCGTGACCCCGGAGGGGAGCACCCATGTCGTCAGTGTGTTCACGGGTACCACCTCCTGGTTCTCTCGCACGGCCGTCAGGAACGTAGCAGGGGCCGCCGTGGTCCGCCAACGGGTTTTCGCCGGCCCTTCCCGCCACCGGCCGCCGCGGCGGGCCGCGCAGCTGCAACGGGATGTCGTGCACGCCCGTGGCGGCGAAGCCCGCGGTCGGCGTGACGTAGGCGTACTGACCGGGGGTCGGCTCGGCGAGTGTCAGCGCGGCCGCCGACGGCCCGCGGTCCAGGGCGAGTTCCAGCGAGCCCGAGCCCGACACCCGTACGCTCGTCTCTGGGTCGACAAGACCGGAGCCGTCGGCCCGCTCGGCACCTCGCAGGACACGCTCACCCCGGGCGGCAACACCCGGACCGTCCACAAGGACAACAACGGCTCGGACAACGTCTACTCGTTCATCCGGCTCCAACTCCGGTTCCGGCACGGTCGGCATCCTGCCGATCCTGTAGTGGATCAAGGACACCAAGGGCTGGTTCGGCAACGTGACCATCGGCGACGTGCAGTTCGGCTACGAGATCACCAGCTCGTCCGGTGGCCTGAACGTCACCACCAACAGCCCGACCGTCAGCGGGGGTTGAGCAGAGCGGGCCGGTCCCGCACGGTCATGCCCGGTCGACCCGTGCGCGCAGCTCGTTGTAGTCCGCGAAGGCCGCGTCGACGTCCGCGCGGGTGAGGCCGTAGCGGGCCAGGTCGTAGCTGTGGACGCGGGTGCCACGGGGGCGGGCGGCGACGGCGGGAAGGCGGGCCGCGTCGGCCTCGGTCCAGCGGGCGCCGACGGCCGCGTAGAGCTTCGGGGCGCCCGCCGCCGGGTTTGTGCCGAGCCAGGTGTACGGCACGTCCACCAGCGCCTCGCCGGGGATGCGCGCCCGGGCGGCCAGGCCGCGGGCGGCCGAGCGGCTGAGCAGCTCCAGCCAGGTGGCGCCGATCCCGTTCAGGTCGAGGGGCCGGGTGCTGACCGCCATGCCGTGCTCGACCAGGCTGCAGAACGAGGCCACGGCGGTGGCCGGATCGCGGTGCGTCCACACGATGGTGGCGTCCGGGAAGACCGCGCGCAGCGCGTCCAGGTTCTCCAGGTGCAGCGGGGACTTCAGCACCCAGCGGCGGCGCGGGCGGCCGTACTGGAGCACCTGGTAGATCTGCTTGAGATACCGGTAGTCGGCCGCGAAGTCATGGCTCTCGTGCCAGGGCAGGTACTCCGGGATCACCGCCTGGGACAGCGGCATCACCGTGTGCGGCAGTGCGAAGGTGCACTCCTCCGGGCCCGCCGGGCGCAGGTGGTGGACGTGGCGGAAGCCCGGGGCGAAGAGATCGATCCCGCCGACCAGGCGCTGGGCGGTGGCGATCGCCTTCCGCCGCTCCTCGGGGCCCGGTTCGAGGCCGGGGGTGAGCAGCTCCCAGAGCAGCGGGCAGCGGTGGTCCGCGGAGAGGGAGAGCACGCCGTGCGTCAGCGTGGTGGCGGTGCGGGGCAGGCCCACCACGAACACCGGCCGGTCGACGGGCTCCCGCTCGATCCCGGGGTGTTCGGCGAGCAGCCGGCGGACGCGGGCCCGGTTGGCGAGGTGCCGGCCGATGTGGCCGCGCGCCGACAGCCAGCCGACGGGGGTGAGATGTTCGGCGCCGGACCAACATCGCAGCAGGTGACGGAAGCCGTCGGCGAACGGTTCGTCGCCCTCCGTCCATCCGGCCGCGTCGAGCAGCCGCTCGAAGATCCGGTCCGGTGTGCGGCGGCTGCGGGAGGCGGGTCCGAGCAGCAGATTGGCCAGCGTGAGGGGGAGCGGCGCAAAGGACACGGTGACGGGGCCCTTCGTGGGGGAACAGGCGGGAGGAGATATCTATTACTCCTGTCAACTGCCCCACCGCGCTGTGGAGTTGAGACATTCGCCGAGACGGTGGCCGGAGGCCGCCGGTGATGGCCGCCTCCCGCGGCGGTGTACAGGCGTGGGCCGGGCCACCGGAAGTGGGCGCGCTCCGCGGTCAGGATCTCCGCGAGGCCGTCGGTGCGCAGGAACCGGACCAGCCCCACGGCGGGCACCTCGGCGGTCAGGCCGCCGACCGTCAGCCGCCCCTCACCGCCGGCGATCCCGACGGTCGACCCAGCGCGCCCGGCAGGCCGTCGAGGATCCGACCGCCGAGCCGGGCACGCACCCGGACCGCGTCCGGCCCCCGCGGCTCGACCCGCAGCGTCTCCTGCCGGCCGCTCCACTCCAGGGCGCCGTCCCGCTCACGGAACGTGCCGACGGTGGGCGGGGACTGCGCGAGGCTCACTTTGGGCGGCGCCACGGCGGACGTGTCTTCGGCAGGCTGATTGACCGGGCGGGCTTCTGAACGGGTGCAGACACGGGGTGCCCCGGAACGGCGGGGCACTGCAAGGGGGTCAGGACCCGGCCGGCGCCGGGCCCGTGCTCGCCCGTACCGTCAACTCGGGAGCGATCAGGAGGACTTCGTCACCACCGCGGCCGTCCAGCTTGGCCACCAGGTGCTCCACGGCGTACCGGCCCATCTCCTGGGCGGGGATGGCGACCGACGTCAGTCGCACCGAGGCCTGGACGGCGACCTGGTCCGGGCAGATCGCGACCACCGACACGTCCTCGGGCACGGCCCGGCCCTGCTGGCGCAGCAGCGCGAGGAGCGGCTCGACCGCGGACTCGTTCTGCACGACGAAGCCCGTGGTGCCCGGGCGCTCGTCGAAGATCCTGGCCAGGGTGACGGCCATCGCGTCGTAACCGCCCTCGCACGGCCGGTGCAGCACCCTGAGACCCAGTTCCCGGGCCCGGGACCGCAGTCCGTCGAGGGTGCGCTCGGCGAATCCGGTGTGCCGCTCGTAGACCGCGGGAGCCTCGCCGATGACAGCGATGTCGTGGTGGCCGAGTTCGGCGAGGTGCTCCACGCACAGCGCCCCGGTCGCCCCGAAATCGAGATCTACGCAGGTCAGCCCGGTGGTGGAGGCGGGCAGCCCGATGAGTACGGAAGGCTGGTGGGTCCCCCGGAGCAGCGGCAGCCGTTCGTCCTCCAGTTCCACGTCCATCAGGATCATCGCGTCGGCCAGTCCGCTGCCGGTGACCCGGCGCACCGCGTCCGGCCCTTCCTCGCCGGTGAGCAGCAGCACGTCGTAGCCGTGCGAGCGGGCCGTGGTGGCGACCGCGATCGCGATCTCCATCATCACCGGCACGTACATGTCCGTGCGCAGCGGGATCATGAGAGCGATGATGTTCGACCGGCTGCTGGCCAGGGCGCGGGCGCCGGCGTTCGGGTGGTAGCCCAGCTCGCGGATGCTCTGCTCGACCCGTTGCCGGGTGGTGGTGGAGATGGACCGCTTGCCGCTGAGGACATAGCTCACCGTGCTCGCCGAGACTCCGGCGTGCTGGGCGACCTCGGCGAGGGTGACCATCCAGCTCTCCAAGTTGTGTGAAGCGCTTCGACAGTGCGCCTTGCTGACAAAGGGGAGTGAGGGTGGCTCGACAGTAGCTCCAGTGGGGGTGGGTGTCCATAGGTCGTCGAAGCGCTTCGACAGTCCCATGGCGGCCTGCCCTCGCCGAACCGTCCCCCGGGCGCCCCCCGGATGCGACACCGTGGACGGCATCGGCGGGTCCGGGTGACCCGATCGGACCGCGAGGACTGGTGGGGGCGGCCCGTTTCAGGTACCAACGATCCAGTAGCACTGGTCGGTAACGAACGGTCCGCACACAACCCCTTTCGTGGCGAGGTGAGCCTCAATGTCCGCCCCCACCACCAAAAAACCCACCGTCACCGAGCGGGAGGCCCGTCAGGTGGCGGAGGCCGCCCGGGAACAGGACTGGCGCAAGCCGAGCTTCGCCAAGGAACTGTTCCTCGGGCGCTTCCGGCTCGACCTCATCCACCCGCATCCGCTCCCCGCGGACGAGGACGTGCGCCGCGGCGAGGAGTTCCTCGCGCGGCTCCGCGAGTTCTGCGAGACGAAGATCGACTCGGCCCGCATCGAGCGCGAGTCCCGCATCCCCGACGAGGTCATCAGCGGCCTCAAGGAGATCGGCGCCCTCGGGATGAAGATCGACACCAAGTACGGCGGCCTCGGCCTCACCCAGGTCTACTACAACAAGGCCCTCGCCCTGGTCGGCTCCGCGAACCCGGCGGTCGGCGCGCTGCTCTCGGCCCACCAGTCGATCGGCGTGCCCCAGCCGCTGAAGATCTTCGGCACCCAGGAGCAGAAGGACGCCTTCCTGCCCCGCTGCGCCCGCACCGACATCTCCGCGTTCCTGCTCACCGAGCCGGACGTCGGCTCGGACCCGGCCCGCCTGGGCACCACCGCCGTACGGGACGGGGACGACTACGTCCTCGACGGGGTCAAGCTGTGGACCACCAACGGGGTGGTCGCCGACCTCCTCGTGGTCATGGCCCGGGTCCCGAAGACCGAGGGCGGCAAGGGCGGCATCACGGCCTTCGTCGTCGAGGCCGGCTCCGAGGGCATCACGGTCGAGAACCGCAACGCCTTCATGGGCCTGCGCGGCATCGAGAACGGCGTCACCCGCTTCCACCAGGTCCGGGTCCCCGCCGCCAACCGCATCGGCCCCGAGGGTGCGGGCCTGAAGATCGCCCTCACCACCCTCAACACCGGCCGGCTCTCGCTCCCCGCGATGTGCGTGGGCGCCGGCAAGTGGTGTCTGAAGATCGCCCGCGAGTGGTCGGCCGTCCGGGAGCAGTGGGGCAAGCCGGTCGCGCTGCACGAGGCGGTCGGCTCCAAGATCAGCTTCATCGCCGCCACCACCTTCGCCATGGAGGCGGTCGTCGACCTGTCCTCCCAGATGGCCGACGAGAGCCGCAACGACATCCGGATCGAGGCCGCCCTCGCCAAGCTCTACGGCTCCGAGATGGGCTGCCTGATGGCGGACGAGCTGGTCCAGATCCGCGGCGGCCGAGGCTTCGAGACGGCGGAGTCCCTCGCGGCGCGCGGCGAACGCGCGGTGCCCGCCGAGCAGCTCCTGCGCGACCTGCGCATCAACCGCATCTTCGAGGGCTCCACGGAGATCATGCACCTGCTGATCGCGCGCGAGGCCGTCGACGCCCACCTCTCGGTCGCGGGCGACCTCATCGACCCCGACAAGTCCCTCCAGGACAAGGCCAGGGCGGGCGCGAACGCGGGTGTCTTCTACGCCAAGTGGCTGCCGAAGCTGGTCGCGGGTCCGGGGCAGCTCCCCACGGCGTACGGCGACTTCAAGCACGGCGTGGACCTCTCCCCGCATCTGCGCTACGTCGAGCGGCACTCCCGCAAGCTCGCCCGGTCCACCTTCTACGCCATGTCCCGCTGGCAGGGCCGCATGGAGACCAAGCAGGGCTTCCTGGGCCGGATCGTGGACATCGGCGCCGAGCTGTTCGCGATGAGCGCGGCCTGTGTGCGCGCCGAACTGCTGCGCCGTCAGGGCGACCACGGCCGTGAGGCCTACCAGCTCGCCGACGCGTTCTGCCGGCAGTCCCGGGTCCGCGTCGACGAGCTGTTCGCGCGCCTGTGGTCGAACACCGACGACCTGGACCGCAAGGTCGTCAAGGGCGTGCTCGGCGGCTCCTACGAGTGGCTGGAGCGGGGGATCGTCGACCCGTCGGGCGAGGGCCCGTGGATCGCCGACGCGACCCCCGGGCCGTCGCGGCACGAGAACGTCCGCCGCCCCTTCGAGTAGGTCAGCAGTACTTGTCGCTCGGATCCCGCGTCGTCCAGGAGCAGGAGTCGACCTTGCTGCCGGTCGCCTTCGTCAGGGTCGCCGTGTCGCTGGTGTTGTTCCACACGTAGGCGCCACGGTTCTGGAACTTGTCCGACGCGGTGTCCGTGCCCCGGCCGGTGTGCACCTTCATCGTCTTGTGGGCGCCGATCTTGATGTTCTTGAAGACGTAGCGGTGGTTGGAGGCGTCCTTCAGGACCCAGCCCTTGATCGAGACGGCCGAGCCGCCGGTGTTCTTGATCTGCACCCACTCGCCGTTGAGGCTCGTGTTGGAGCCCCGGTCGCTGCCCGGGCTGTCGAACCACACGTGGTAGATGGTCACGCCGCCGGCGGCCTGCGCCGGGGTGCTGAGCAGGGTGCCGGTGAGCAGCGCGGCGCCCGCGAGCGCGGGCACGGCGGCACGTATGCGCACAGTACGCATGGAGAGATCCCCCCAGGATGTCTTCCGGTCGGACCGACCCCCTGCCGGCCCGAGAGAAGTGTTATCACATGATCTTCACGTGAACCTCACAAAGGGAATTACGCTCCATAGAGCGCCAAGACCTGATAAGGCACCCGGGTGAGGGACGCGCTGTCCTCCGGGCCCCCGGTTGCGGCCACAATGGGGGGATGACCGACAGTCCTGCCAGTCCGGCCCCCCTCGCCGACCCGCACCTCGTCTACGACCCGCTCGCGGGCGACGGCCCCAAGGACGTGGTGATCCTCGGCTCCACCGGATCCATCGGCACCCAGGCCATCGACCTCGTCCTGCGCAACCCCGGCCGCTTCCGGGTCACCGCACTGTCCGCCAACGGCGGCCGGGTCGCCCTCCTCGCCGAGCAGGCGCACCGGCTGCGGGTACGGACCGTCGCGGTCGCCCGCGAGGACGTCGTACCGGCGCTGCGCGAGGCCCTGACCGGCCTGTACGGACCCGGCGAGCCGCTTCCCGAGATCCTCGCCGGACCGGAGGCGGCCACCCGGGTCGCCGCTTCCGACTGCCACACGGTCCTCAACGGCATCACCGGCTCCATCGGCCTCGCGCCCACCCTCGCCGCCCTGGAGGCGGGCCACACCCTCGCGCTCGCCAACAAGGAGTCGCTGATCGTCGGTGGACCGCTGGTCAAGGCGCTCGCCAAGCCCGGTCAGATCATCCCGGTCGACTCCGAGCACGCGGCGCTCTTCCAGTCGCTGGCGTCGGGGACCCGGGCCGACGTCCGCAGGCTGGTCGTCACCGCGTCCGGGGGACCCTTCCGCGGCCGTACCAAGGCCGACCTGGCGCGGGTCACCGTCGAGGAGGCACTCGCCCACCCCACCTGGGCGATGGGACCGGTCATCACGATCAACTCGGCCACCCTGGTCAACAAGGGACTGGAAGTGATCGAGGCGCACCTCCTGTACGACATTCCCTTCGACCGGATTGAGGTGGTCGTGCATCCGCAGTCGTATGTCCACTCGATGGTCGAGTTCACGGACGGATCCACGATCGCGCAGGCGACGCCCCCCGACATGCGGGGGCCGATCGCCATCGGTCTCGGCTGGCCCGAACGGGTCCCGGACGCCGCCCCCGCCTTCGACTGGAGCAAGGCCTCCACCTGGGAGTTCTTCCCACTGGACAACGAGGCCTTCCCCTCCGTGAACCTCGCCCGGCACGTCGGTGAGCTCGCGGGCACGGCGCCGGCGGTGTTCAATGCCGCCAACGAGGAATGCGTAGAGGCGTTCCGGAGCGGTCTGCTGCCCTTCAACGGGATCATGGATACCGTCACCCGGGTGGTCGAGGAACACGGCACTCCTCGTACGGGAACTTCGCTCACCGTGCCGGACGTACTCGAAGCGGAGACCTGGGCCCGGGCCCGGGCCCGGGAACTGACAGCACAGACGGCGACCGCGGAGGCGCGTGCATGACAGCCCTGATGATGATCCTCGGCATAGTCGTCTTCGTGGTCGGCCTGCTGGTCTCGATCGCCTGGCACGAGCTGGGGCACCTGTCCACCGCCAAGCTCTTCGGCATCCGCGTCCCGCAGTACATGGTCGGCTTCGGCCCGACCATCTGGTCGCGGCACAAGGGCGAGACCGAGTACGGCTTCAAGGCCATCCCGGCCGGCGGCTACATCCGCATGATCGGCATGTTCCCGCCGGGCGCCGACGGCCGCATCACCGCGCGCTCCACCTCCCCCTGGCGCAGCATGATCGAGGACGCCCGTTCGGCCGCCTTCGAGGAGCTCCAGCCCGGTGACGAGTCCCGCCTCTTCTACACGCGCGCGCCCTGGAAGCGCGTGATCGTGATGTTCGCGGGCCCCTTCATGAACCTGATCCTCGCGGTGGCCCTGTTCCTCACGGTCCTGATGGGCTTCGGCATCAGCCAGCAGACCACCACCGTCAGCTCCGTCTCCCAGTGCGTGATCGCCCAGAGCGAGAACCGCGACAGCTGCAGGACGACCGACGCGGCCTCCCCGGCCGCCGCCGCGGGGCTGAAGGCCGGCGACAAGATCGTCTCCTTCGACGGGGTGCGGACCACCAGCTGGAACCAGCTCTCCGACCTGATCCGCGCCACCCCCGGCAAGGACGTCGCGATCGTCGTCGACCGCAAGGGCCAGGACGTCACCCTGCACGCGAAGATCGCCACCAACCAGGTCGCCAAGAAGGACTCCAGCGGCCAGATCGTCACGGGCCAGTACGTCTCGGCGGGCTTCCTCGGCTTCAGTGCCGCCTCCGGCATCGTCCGCCAGGACCTCGGCCAGTCGGTGACCTGGATGGGGGACCGGCTCGGCGAGGCCGTCGACTCCATCGCCGGCCTGCCCGGCAAGATCCCGGCCCTGTGGGACGCGGCCTTCGACGGCGCCCCCCGCCAGCCGGACTCCCCGATGGGCGTGGTCGGCGCGGCGCGGGTCGGCGGCGAGATCTTCACCCTCGACATCCCGCCCACGCAGCAGCTGGCCATGGCCCTGATGCTGGTGGCCGGGTTCAACCTCTCCCTGTTCCTCTTCAACATGCTCCCGCTGCTCCCGCTGGACGGCGGCCACATCGCCGGCGCCCTGTGGGAGTCCCTGCGCCGGAACCTGGCCAGGGTGCTGCGCCGCCCGGACCCCGGTCCCTTCGACGTGGCGAAGCTGATGCCGGTGGCCTACGTGGTGGCGGGTGTGTTCATCTGTTTCACCCTGCTCGTCCTGGTGGCCGACGTGGTCAACCCGGTCAAGATCAGCTAGCGGCCGGACACCGCCTGCCGCGGTGGGCCGGTTAACCCCCTGAAAATCTCGTGGCCACACGACGTTCGAAGCGGCTCGGAACGCTGTGTTCCGGGCCGCTTCCATCGAGTGGGTTTAGCGGTAGGGGATGTGCTCGCGCCTGGCCCGGTGCCGTAATCTCGGAGACTGGAACCCGCTTTCGACGGGACCTGGACCTAGATCCACGACTTGGGGTTGCACAGCAGATGACTGCGATTTCTCTCGGCATGCCGTCCGTTCCGACCAAGCTCGCCGAGCGCCGGAAGAGCCGGCAGATCCAGGTCGGCTCCGTGGCTGTCGGCGGAGACGCACCGGTCTCGGTCCAGTCGATGACCACGACCCGTACCTCGGACATCGGCGCCACGCTCCAGCAGATCGCCGAGCTCACCGCGTCCGGATGCCAGATCGTCCGCGTCGCCTGCCCCACCCAGGACGACGCGGACGCTCTCGCCACCATCGCGAGGAAGTCCCAGCTCCCGGTGATCGCGGACATCCACTTCCAGCCGAAGTACGTGTTCTCGGCGATCGAGGCCGGCTGCGCCGCGGTCCGGGTGAACCCCGGCAACATCAAGCAGTTCGACGACAAGGTCAAGGAGATCGCGGCGGCCGCCAAGGACCACGGCACCCCGATCCGCATCGGCGTCAACGCCGGCTCCCTGGACCGCCGGCTGCTGCAGAAGTACGGCAAGGCGACCCCCGAGGCCCTGGTCGAGTCGGCCCTGTGGGAGGCGTCCCTCTTCGAGGAGCACGACTTCCGGGACATCAAGATCTCCGTCAAGCACAACGACCCGGTCGTGATGATCGAGGCGTACCGGCAGCTCGCCGCCCAGTGCGAATACCCGCTGCACCTCGGTGTCACGGAGGCCGGCCCCGCCTTCCAGGGCACCATCAAGTCGGCGGTGGCCTTCGGCGCGCTGCTCTCCGAGGGCATCGGCGACACCATCCGGGTCTCCCTGTCGGCTCCTCCGGTCGAGGAGGTCAAGGTCGGCAACCAGATCCTGGAGTCCCTCAACCTCAAGCAGCGCGGCCTGGAGATCGTCTCCTGCCCGTCCTGCGGGCGCGCCCAGGTCGACGTCTACAAGCTGGCCGAGGAGGTCACGGCGGGCCTGACCGGCATGGAGGTTCCGCTGCGCGTCGCGGTCATGGGCTGTGTGGTGAACGGCCCCGGCGAGGCCCGCGAGGCCGACCTCGGCGTCGCCTCCGGCAACGGCAAGGGGCAGATCTTCGTCAAGGGCGAGGTCATCAAGACCGTCCCCGAGTCCAAGATCGTGGAGACCCTCATCGAGGAGGCCATGAAGCTGGCCGAACAGATGGAGGCGGACGGCGTGGCCTCCGGCGAGCCGTCGATCTCGGTGGCGGGCTGAGGGAGTCCTCGGCCGGCGGGGGAGGGTTCTTCGCCCCCGCCGCCCCGAAGGGGGCGCGGCGAACTTCGCGAGCGGCCACGGGCCACCCGCACGCCCGAACGGACGGGCTTTCCCCGGTCCATGGGCGTCTGAAAGCGGGGGCGCGGGAGGCGGCAGGCCCCGACGGCGGGACGGCGGCCGACGGCAGGGCAGAGCCCAGGGTCACCCACACGGGGCGGCACGGCCAGGCTTCCGCAGGTACAGTGCGGAGATCAGCAGAACCCCTCAGTGTGAGGCCCCGCACGTGTTGACGCAGACCACCTCTCGGGTGCTCGAACCGAGTGACCTGGACGCCGCGCTCGCCGTACTCGACCGCGAGCCGGTCACGAACGCCTTCGTGACCTCACGTGTCCAGGTGGCCGGCCTCGACCCCTGGCGCCTCGGCGGCGAGATGTGGGGCTGGTACGAGGACGGCATGCTCACGTCCCTCTGCTACGCCGGCGCCAACCTGGTCCCGATCTGTGCCACCCCCCGCGCGGTCCGCGCGTTCGCCGACCGCGCCCGCCGGGCCGGCCGCCGCTGCTCCTCCATCGTCGGGCCCAGCGAGGCCACCGCACTGCTGTGGCGGCTCCTCGAACCGCACTGGGGCCCGGCCCGCGAGGTCCGCGCCCACCAGCCCCTGATGGTCACCGAGCGGATGCCCGCCGACATCGCCCCGGATCCGTACGTCCGCCGCATCCGCAAGGACGAGATGGAGACGATCATGCCGGCGTGCGTGGCGATGTTCACCGAGGAGGTGGGCGTCTCGCCGATGGCCGGCGACGGCGGCCTCCTCTACCAGGCGAGGGTCGCCGAACTCGTCGGCTCCGGCCGCTCGTTCGCCCGGCTCGACGACGGCGGCAGGGTGGTCTTCAAGGCGGAGATCGGCGCGGCGACCCCGGACGCCTGCCAGATCCAGGGCGTGTGGGTGGCCCCCGAGTACCGGGGCATGGGTCTGGCGGCGCCCGGCATGGCCGCGGTCCTGCGCTACGCGCTCACCGACGTGGCCCCGGTGGTCAGCCTCTACGTCAACGACTTCAACACGGCGGCGCGCAGGACGTATCTGCGGGTGGGCTTCCAGGAAGTCGGCGCGTTCATGAGCGTCCTGTTCTGACGGTTCCCCCGCGACAGGAGGCAGGGGCGGGAACCGTGGCCTGCCTGTACCCTCCCCCCATGGACCTCGCGATCGGCCCCCTGGACCTCTCCTCCCACGTGGACGAGGCCCTGGCAGTCCAAGCGATCGCCTTCGGCCTGGGCCCCGACGAGGTAGCCGTACGCCGCCAGATCGTCGTGCGCCACATGCAGTACCCCGGTGCCAGAGCCCTCGGAGCCACCGCCGACGGCCTGCTCGTCGGCTTCGTCTACGGCATGCCGAACAGCCGCACCCACTGGTGGTCGACCGTCGTCGAGCCCTACCTCCGGGCCCAGGGCCACGCCGACTGGCTCGACGACTCCTTCGTGATCACCGAGCTGCACGTGCACCCCCGCCATCAGAACCGCGGCGTCGGCCGCCGGCTGATCACGACGATCACGGACCGCGCCACCGAGCCCCGCTCGATCCTCTCCGCGATCGACGTCGACAGCCCGGCCCGCGGCCTCTACCACTCCCTCGGCTACGTGGACCTCGCCCGCCAGGTCCACTTCCCGAGCGCGCCGAAGCCGTACGCCGTGATGGGCGCCCCCCTGCCGTTGCGCCGCCCGGGGAGCGAGCCCCGTTAACGGATTTCCACCGGCGCAGCAGGCCCGGCTAACCTCCTAGCCATCAACCTTTCCCGGCAGGAGTACGAGAACCATGGCGAACGCACCGGTCCAACGCATGTCCCAGTTGATGGCGAAGACGCTGCGTGACGACCCGGCGGACGCCGAGGTCCTCAGCCACAAGCTCCTCGTCCGCGCCGGCTACGTCCGCCGCACCGCGGCCGGCATCTGGTCCTGGCTGCCCCTCGGCCTGAAGGTGCTCTCCAACATCGAGCGGGTCGTCCGCGAGGAGATGGACGCGATCGAGGGCCAGGAGGTGCTGCTCCCGGCGCTCCTGCCCCGGGAGCCGTACGAGGCGACCGGCCGCTGGGAGGAGTACGGCGCCGAGCTGTTCCGCCTCCAGGACCGCAAAGGCGGCGACTACCTCCTCGGACCGACCCACGAGGAGATCTTCACCCTGCTGGTGAAGGACCAGGCGTCCTCCTACAAGGACCTGCCGGTCATCCTCTACCAGATCCAGAGCAAGTACCGGGACGAGGCCCGTCCGCGGGCCGGCATCCTGCGCGGCCGCGAGTTCCTGATGAAGGACTCCTACTCCTTCGACCTGGACGACGACGGCCTCGCCCACTCCTACGCCCTGCACCGCGCGGCATACCAGCGGATCTTCGAGCGCCTCGGCCTCGACTACCGCATCTGCGCCGCCACCGCGGGCGCCATGGGCGGTTCCAAGTCCGAGGAGTTCCTGGCCCCGGCCGAGGCGGGCGAGGACACCTTCGCCGACTGCCCGAACTGCGACTTCGCGGCCAACACCGAGGCGATCAGCTATGAGCTCAGGCCGGTGGACGCGTCCGGCGTGCCCGCGCTCGAGGAGATCCCGACCCCGGACACCCCGACCATCGAGACCCTCGCCGCCCACCTCGGCGTGCCGGCCTCCGCCACCCTGAAGAACCTGCTGGTGAAGGTCGACGGCGAGATCGTGGCCGTCGGTGTCCCGGGTGACCGCGAGGTCGACATGGACAAGGTCGAGGCGCACTTCGCCCCGGCCGCCGTAGAGCTGGTCACCGAGACCGACTTCGCCGGCCGTCCCGACCTGGTGCGCGGCTACGTGGGTCCGCAGGGCCTCGGCGAGAAGGTGAAGTACATCGCCGACCCGCGCATCGCCCCCGGCACCGGCTGGATCACCGGCGCCAACAAGGCGGGCACGCACGCCAGGAACGTGGTGTCCGGGCGGGACTTCGAGGTCGACGAGTTCGTGGACGTCGTGGTCGTGCAGGACGGCGACCCCTGCCCGAAGTGCGGCACCGGCCTCAAGCTGGACCGCGCCATCGAGATCGGCCACATCTTCCAGCTGGGCCGCAAGTACGCCGACGCCCTCAAGCTGGACGTCCTCGGCCAGCACGGCAAGCCGGTCCGCGTCACCATGGGCTCCTACGGCATCGGCGTCTCCCGCGCCGTCGCCGCCCTCGCCGAGCAGACCGCCGACGAGAAGGGCCTGGTCTGGTCGCGTGAGGTCGCCCCGGCCGACGTGCACGTCGTGGCCGCCGGCAAGGCGCCGCAGATCGAACTCGCCCTGGAGGTCTCCGAGAAGCTGCGGGCGGGCGGGCTGCGCGTCCTGGTCGACGACCGGGCCGGCGTCTCCCCGGGCGTGAAGTTCACGGACGCCGAGCTGATCGGCGTACCGCAGATCCTGATCGCGGGCCGCCGCTCCGGCGAGGGCGTCCTGGAGCTCAAGGACCGCAAGACGGGCGAGCGCGAGGAGCTGACGGTGGACGAGGCGATCGCCCGCCTGACCAGCTGAGCCCCGACTCCCGCCGCGGCGGCCGCCGGTGACCCACCGGCGGCCGCCGCGCCCTTCCCAGCCGCGTCTCAGGCGGTTCTTGGAAACCGGGGGCCGGCCGAGCGCCCCGTCAGGGTCGCTGGGGGTCCCCCCGGCGAAGGCCGGGGGAGGAATCGCGCGGCAAGCCAGGCCGCCTCCCCCCGCAGCGCGCGGACGACCGACGCCGCCCAGGCCGTCGGCCCTAAAGCCACCCGGCGAATTCGAGCAACAGCTCGGCGTCCTTCGGCCGCCCCACCCGGAGGGCCCGCACGCCGGACTCCACCGCCCGGAACAGCGTCCACCCCCGAAGCCGCTCCTGATCCACCTCCAGCGACTCCGCGAGCCGCTTGATGCGGCGCCGCGTGATCGTCGGACCCGACGGCGAGGCGATCAGGTCCTCCACCCGGTCCCGCACCAGCCGCGCCAGATCGAACGCACACTCCCCGACCACCGGATCCGGCCCCACCGCCAGCCACGGCAGCCGCTCCCCGGCCAGCACCTTGCTCTGCCGGAACGTTCCGTGCAGCAACCGCCGCTCAGGGGGCGCGGCCAGCAGCTCGTCCCGGGCGGCGAGTGCCGCGTCGACCAGCGGGGTGACCTCCAGGCCGGCGGCCGCCCGCATCGCCGTGGCCTGCCGGCCGGTCCGGTCCGCCACCGTCTCGAACGCCGTGCCCCGGGGCGGCTCCACCCACAGCCGGCGCAGCGTCCCCGCGGCCTCCAGCGACGCCTTCGCCTCCGGCAACGACCGCACCGAGACCTCCGGGTGCAGCCGCTCCAGCAGCAGCACCCCGTCGGCTCCGTCCGCCTCCAGCAGCCGTACGGCACCCAGCCCACCCCAGTGCGCCAGCGCCGCGGCCTCACTCTCCGGCCGGGCCCGGCGGGGCGCCAGCTTCAGCACCGCCGGTGTTCCCTCCGCCTGCCGGACCAGCAGGACGACGCTGCTGCGTCCACCGGGTTCCTGCACCCGTTCCACGGCCAACTCGCGTCGGGCGACGGCCTCTTCCACCGCTCCGGGCAGCTTCTCCAGCCACTCGTCACCGTCCGGCGCCGTCTCACCGAGCGCCTTCACCAGGCGCCGCGGCGGTTCGAAAGCCATACGCGAGTCGTTCCCTTCCTGCTCTGTTGTCTACGGAGTCGACGAGGCCGAAGGCGAGGCCGAGGCCGAAGCACCGGCCCGGCCCAGCGGCGCGTCCCGCTCGGCGAGACCAGGGAAGGCTACGCTCTGCCCGCTCCACCGCACCGCCCGCACCGCTGCCTCCCGCAGTGCCCCGGCCGCGGATCCGCGCCGCTCACCGGAGGAGGCCCGGACCAGGTCGGAGTAGACGTCGGCCACCCGTGCCTCCAGTGCGGCGGCGAGGCGTACGGCCGTCGTCGCGTCGGTGACCTCGAACGGCAGCGCGTAGGCCGCGTTCGCGGCGACGGGCGCCGCGCCCAGGTCCCGTACCTCGCGGGCGAGCGCGTCCCGCCGGGCCCGGTGCGCGTCGTAGGCCGAGCGGGCCTCGGTCAGCCGCTGCGCGCCGATCCGGCCGCCGACGACGCCGTACCCGTAGACCGCCGCGTGCTCGGCCGCCAGCGCTGCCTGCAGCGCCTTCAGCACCTCGGTCGTGGCCTCGTCGCTCACTTCTCACCCTCCGTCAGCAGGTAGGCATGCGCGGACCCGGACGCCGACACCCCGGCCAGCAGCCGCGCCAGTTCGCCGGGCACGTCCAGCAGCTCCTTGGCGCGCCGGCCCGCGAGGGTGCGCTCGGCGGCGGCCAGCGCGCTGAGTGCGGACTTCTCGTCGGCCGGCACCGCGGCCGAGGCCGACGCGGACACCGTGGCCGAGGGCGAGCGGGTCGCCGTGGCAGAGGCCGTGGCCTTCGTGTCCTGCGTGCCCTCCATAAAGGCCGCGGCGTGGGCCGCGACTTGGGCGCGCAGCGGCCGCAGCCGCTCCGCGAGCCCGGGATGGGCGGCGAGGACGGCGTCGTACTGCCCGAGCAGCATCTGGCTGTCCCGGGCCGCCCGCACGCGTGCCCGTGCGGTGGCGGTGACCGACGCGCCGCCGCCGCTGCCCGCGGAGTCGGGGGCGGCGGAGCAACCCGCCAGTACGGCGGCCGAGGCGGCCGAGACGATCAGGCTCCTGCGGCGTACTTCCCAGGGGGTACGCGACGGCGGGGGGAACGGCACGGCAGACGTCCTCGGGGGAGCTGGATACGAAAAAACGCGAAAGAAATGGGGCACGGGACGGACCCGCCCGTGATCACCGTACCCGCGCACCTGTCCGAAGCCACTCATCGGCACCGTCCGTACCCGGGTGGACGGCAACACTCCTCACGACCGGATACCCTTTGACCAGACACGCGACCCAACCCACAACAGCACACGCGGCCGAGGAGTCACCCGGATGAGCACGACCCAGAGCGAGAGGCTCCGAGAGCTCCTGGAACCGCTCGTCACCTCTCAGGGCCTGGATCTCGAAGAGATCGCCGTGGACTCCGTCGGACGCAAGAGGGTGCTGCGCGTGGTCGTCGACTCCGACACCGGGGCCGACCTGGACCGGATCGCCGATGTGAGCCGCGAGCTCTCGGCGAAGCTCGACGAGAGCGACGCGATGGGCGCGGGCGAGTACACCCTCGAGGTCGGCACCCCGGGCGCGGAGCGCTCCCTCACCGAGCACCGGCACTACGTGCGAGCCCTGGACCGCCTGGTGCGGTTCCAGCTGGCCGAGGGCGGGGAACTGGTCGCGAGGATCCTGGACGTCGACGACGAGGGCCTCGATCTCGAAGTGCCCGGCGTCAAGGGCCGCAAGGCCACCGGCCGCAGACTCGGCTTCGCCGAGATCGACAGGGCCCGGGTCCAGGTCGAGTTCAACCGCAAGGACAAGAAGGACATGACGGAAGAAGAGGAGGCGTAGCCGTGGACATCGACATGAGTGCCCTGCGGGGCTTGGTTCGGGAGAAGGAGATCTCCTTCGACCTGCTGGTCGAGGCGATCGAGTCGGCCCTCCTCATCGCCTACCACCGCACCGAGGGAAGCCGCCGGCACGCGCGCGTGGAGCTCAACCGGGAGACCGGGCATGTGACCGTGTGGGCGAAGGAGGACCCCGAGGACCTGGAGGAGGGGCAGGCGCCCCGCGAGTTCGACGACACCCCGTCGGACTTCGGGCGGATCGCCGCGACCACCGCCAAGCAGGTCATCCTGCAGCGGCTGAGGGACGCCGAGGACGACGCCACGCTCGGCGAGTACGCCGGCCGCGAGGGCGACATCGTCACCGGTGTGGTCCAGCAGGGCCGCGACCCGAAGAACGTGCTCGTGGACATCGGCAAGCTGGAGGCCATCCTGCCGGTGCAGGAGCAGGTTCCCGGCGAGACCTATCCGCACGGGATGCGGCTGCGCTCCTACGTCGTCCGGGTGGCCAAGGGCGTCCGCGGCCCCTCCGTCACGCTGTCCCGCACGCACCCGAACCTGGTGAAGAAGCTCTTCGCCCTGGAGGTGCCGGAGATCGCCGACGGGTCCGTGGAGATCTCCGCCATCGCCCGCGAGGCCGGTCACCGGACGAAGATCGCGGTCCGCTCCACCCGTTCGGGCCTGAACGCCAAGGGCGCCTGCATCGGCCCGATGGGCGGCCGGGTGCGCAACGTGATGGGCGAGCTGAACGGCGAGAAGATCGACATCGTCGACTGGTCGGACGACCCGGCCGAGATGGTGGCGAACGCGCTGTCGCCGGCCCGGGTCTCCAAGGTGGAGGTCGTGGACCTGGCGGCCCGGTCCGCCCGGGTGACCGTGCCCGACTACCAGCTGTCACTGGCGATCGGCAAAGAGGGGCAGAACGCCCGTCTCGCCGCCCGGCTCACCGGCTGGCGGATCGACATCCGGCCGGATGTCGAACAGGTGACCGAGTAGAGTGCCGTCCCCCCGCCGTCGGTTCACCCGGACGGGGGGAATAGTTCCAAGCCGCAGGTCGCTTGGATTACGACAACGGCCGTTCGATCTTTGCCCCGAAGGGGTGAGGTCGGTGCGGGGAGGTAGACTTAGCAGTGTCTGGCCGGACGCGTGCCCGCGTATGCCCTGAGCGCACCTGTGTGGGGTGCAGGCAGCGAGCGGCCAAGACCGAACTGCTGCGGATCGTGGCGGTCGAGGGCGAATGTGTCCCCGATCCTCGCGGTACGCTGCCCGGCCGGGGTGCATATGTACACCCCGCCCAGGTCTGTCTGGACCAGGCGGAGCGCCGCCGGGCACTTCCGAGGGCGCTCCGCGTCCCGGGTCCGCTGGACGTAAAGGCGTTGCGGCCCTACGTCGAGCAGTAACACCGTTAGAAGCGTCGTGCGGAACCCCCGTGCGGCTCTGGTACCCCGCGAGTTGGAAGTAGGTCGAGATTGCGATGAGCACTCGATGAGCACGCGATGAGTACGCCCATGAAGTAGCGACGGTCCGGACGCACCCGGACCTAAAAGGAGCGAAGTGGCTAAGGTCCGGGTATACGAACTCGCCAAGGAGTTCGGGGTTGAGAGCAAGGTCGTCATGGCCAAGCTCCAGGAACTCGGTGAATTCGTCCGTTCGGCGTCCTCGACGATCGAGGCGCCCGTTGTACGCAAGCTGACCGACGCCTTCCAGGGCGGCGGCAACGGCAAGTCCGCCCCGCGCAAGGCTGCGCCCAGGCCCGCCGCGCCTTCTCCGGCGCAGGCGGCACGTCCGGGTGCCCCGAAGCCGGGCGCCCCGCGTCCGGCCGCCCCGCAGCCGCCGGCCCCTGCGGCGCCCGCCCCCGCGGCTTCGGCCCCGGAGGCGCCCGCGGCTCCGGCACCGGCGCCGGTCACCCCCGCACCGGCCGCCGCCGGCGGCCCGCGTCCGGGCCCGCGGCCCGCGCCGCGTCCGGCTCCGGCCGTGCCCGAGTTCACCGCGCCGCCGGCCCCTCCGGCCGCCCCGGCGCAGAGCCCGGCCGCCGCGCAGGGCCAGGGCCAGGCCCAGGGGCAGCGTCCCGGTGGCGCCCCCCGTCCCAGCCAGGGCGCCCCGCGCCCCGGCGGTCGTCCCGCCCCCGGCCAGGGCCAGGCCCGTCCGGGTCAGGGCGGCGGCCAGCGTCCCGGTGAGCGCGCCCCCCGTCCGGGCGGTGCCCGTCCGGCCGGTCCGCGTCCGGGCAACAACCCCTTCACCTCCGGTGGCTCCACCGGCATGGCCCGCCCGCAGGCTCCGCGCCCGCAGGGCGGCGCGCGTCCCGGCCCCGGCGGTCCCGGCGGTGCTCCCCGTCCCCAGGCGCCCGGCGCCCAGGGCGGCGGCCCGCGTCCCCAGGCTCCCGGCGGCGCCCGTCCGAGCCCGTCCGGCATGCCCCGTCCGCAGGGCGGCCCGCGTCCCGGCGGCGGTTCCGCAGGTCCGCGTCCGAACCCCGGCATGATGCCGCAGCGTCCCGCTGCCGGCCCGCGTCCCGGCCCCGGTGGCGGCGGTCGCGGTCCCGGCGGTGCGGGTCGTCCCGGCGGCGCCGGTCGTCCCGGTGGTGGCGGCGGCTTCGCCGGTCGTCCCGGCGGCGGCGGTGGCGGCGCCCGTCCGGGCGGTGGCGGCGGCTTCGCCGGTCGTCCCGGCGGCGGTGGCCCCGGTGGCGGTGGCGGCGGCTTCGGCGGCGGTCCCGGCGGCGGCGGTCGTCCCGGCTTCGGCGGTCGTCCGGGCGGTCCCGGCGGCCGTGGTGGCACGCAGGGCGCCTTCGGCCGCCCCGGCGGTCCGGCGCGTCGCGGTCGCAAGTCGAAGCGGCAGCGTCGCCAGGAGTACGAGGCCATGCAGGCCCCGAGCGTCGGCGGCGTGATGCTGCCGCGCGGCAACGGCGAGACCATCCGTCTCTCCCGCGGCGCGTCGCTCACCGACTTCGCGGAGAAGATCAACGCCAACCCGGCGTCCCTCGTCGCGGTCATGATGAACCTCGGCGAGATGGTCACGGCCACGCAGTCCGTCTCCGACGCGACCCTCGAGGTCCTCGCCGGCGAGATGAACTACACGGTCCAGATCGTCAGCCCCGAGGAGGAGGACCGCGAGCTGCTCGAGTCCTTCGACATCGAGTTCGGCGAGGACGAGGGCGGCGAGGACGACCTGGTGGTCCGTCCGCCGGTCGTCACCGTCATGGGTCACGTCGACCACGGTAAGACCCGACTGCTCGACGCCATCCGCAAGACGAACGTCATCGCGGGCGAGGCCGGCGGCATCACCCAGCACATCGGTGCCTACCAGGTCTCCACCGAGGTCAACGACGAAGAGCGCAAGATCACCTTCATCGACACCCCGGGTCACGAGGCGTTCACCGCCATGCGCGCCCGTGGTGCGAAGTCGACCGACATCGCGATCCTGGTCGTCGCGGCCAACGACGGCGTCATGCCGCAGACGGTCGAGGCGCTCAACCACGCCAAGGCGGCCGACGTCCCGATCGTCGTCGCGGTCAACAAGATCGACGTCGAGGGTGCCGACCCGACCAAGGTGCGCGGTCAGCTGACCGAGTACGGCCTGGTGGCCGAGGAGTACGGCGGCGACACCATGTTCGTCGACATCTCCGCCAAGCAGGGTCTGCACATCGACTCGCTGCTGGAGGCCGTGATCCTGACGGCCGACGCCTCGCTCGACCTGCGGGCCAACCCGAACCAGGACGCGCAGGGCATCTCGATCGAGTCCCGTCTCGACCGCGGCCGCGGTGCCGTGGCGACGGTCCTCGTCCAGCGAGGCACCCTGCGGGTCGGCGACACGATGGTCGTGGGCGACGCCTACGGTCGCGTCCGCGCCATGCTCGACGACAACGGCAACAACGTCGCCGAGGCCGGACCCGCGACGCCGGTCCAGGTCCTGGGTCTGACCAACGTCCCGGGTGCGGGCGACAACTTCCTGGTGGTGGACGAGGACCGTACGGCCCGTCAGATCGCCGAGAAGCGCGCCGCCCGTGAGCGCAACGCCGCGTTCGCCAAGCGCACGCGCCGTGTCTCCCTCGAGGACCTGGACAAGGTGCTCAAGGCCGGCGAGGTCCAGCAGCTCAACCTCATCATCAAGGGTGACGCTTCTGGTTCCGTCGAGGCCCTCGAGTCCTCCCTGCTCCAGCTGGACGTCGGCGAAGAGGTCGACATCCGCGTCCTGCACCGCGGCGTCGGTGCGGTCACGGAGTCGGACATCGACCTGGCGATGGGCTCGGACGCCATCGTGATCGGCTTCAACGTCCGTGCGGCAGGCCGCGCGGCGCAGATGGCCGAGCGCGAGGGCGTGGACGTCCGCTACTACTCGGTCATCTACCAGGCGATCGAGGAGATCGAGGCGGCCCTCAAGGGCATGCTCAAGCCGGAGTACGAAGAGGTCGAGCTCGGTACGGCGGAGATCCGCGAGGTCTTCAAGTCGTCCAAGCTGGGCAACATCGCGGGTGTTCTCATCCGCTCCGGCGAGGTCAAGCGCAACACCAAGGCCCGCCTCATCCGCGACGGCAAGGTCATCGCGGAGAGCCTCAACATCGAGGGTCTGCGCCGCTTCAAGGACGACGTCACCGAGATCCGCGAAGGCTTCGAGGGTGGTATCAACCTCGGAAACTTCAACGACATCAAGATCGACGACGTCATCGCGACGTACGAGATGCGCGAGAAGCCGCGGGTGTAAGACCCACGGTTGATGCTGGCCGACGGGAGTCCGCTCCCGTCGGCCAGCACTTTTCCCGCGGGCAGTGCGGCGGCTTCGCCGACCGCGGGGAAAGTCGGTCGAGTGCCCGGCAGGTACGGGGTACCGTTCCTGAACAGGGCCATCGATCCCGTGCCGGCGGGTGAACCGGTTACACGCATGTACGTGGGGACTCTGTCCTTCGACCTCCTCCTCGGCGACATCCACTCGCTGAAGGAGAAGCGCTCCGTCGTCCGCCCGATCGTCGCCGAACTCCAGCGGAAGTTCGCCGTGTGCGCGGCCGAGGTGGACCACCTGGACCTTCACCGCAGGGCCGGCATCGGCCTTGCCGTGGTCTCCGGCGACGCCGCGCACCTGACCGACGTGCTCGACCGGTGCGAACGGCTGGTCGCGGCCCGCCCCGAGGTGGAGCTGCTGTCCGTCAGACGGCGCTTCCACGGCGACGACGACTAGACCTGAGAACGACACAGAAGAAAGAACGGGAGACGGACCAGTGGCCGACAACGCGCGCGCCAAGAGGCTGGCGGACCTCATCCGAGAGGTGGTGGCCCAGAAGCTGCAGCGCGGGATCAAGGACCCGCGGCTCGGCACCCACGTCACCATCACGGACACCCGGGTGACGGGTGACCTCAGGGAGGCGACCGTCTTCTACACGGTCTACGGCGACGACGAGGAGCGGGCCGCCGCCGCCGCGGGCCTGGAGAGCGCCAAGGGCGTGCTCCGCTCGGCGGTCGGCGCCGCGGCGGGCGTGAAGTTCACGCCGACCCTGACGTTCGTCGCGGACGCCCTCCCGGACACCGCGAAGACCATCGAGGACCTGCTCGACAAGGCACGGGCCTCGGACGCGAAGGTCCGCGAAGTCTCCGCGGGCGCCGACTTCGCCGGTGAGGCGGACCCGTACAAGAAGCCGGGTGCCGAGGACGACGCCGACGAGACGGACGACGCCACCGAATGACCAGCAAGCCCACCCCGCCCGACGGCCTTGTCATCGTCGACAAGCCGTCGGGTTTCACCTCGCACGACGTCGTCGCCAAGATGCGGGGCATCGCCCGTACCCGGCGCGTCGGGCACGCCGGCACCCTCGACCCGATGGCCACCGGCGTCCTCGTCCTCGGCATCGAGCGGGCGACCAAGCTCCTCGGGCACCTCGCCCTCACCGAGAAGGAGTACCTGGGGACCGTCCGCCTCGGGCAGAACACCCTCACCGACGACGCCGAGGGCGAGATCACCTCGTCCACCGACGCCTCCGGGGTCACCCGCGAGGCCGTCGACGCCGGCATCGCCGAGCTGACCGGCCGCATCATGCAGGTGCCGTCCAAGGTCAGCGCCATCAAGATCGACGGTGTCCGGTCCTACAAGCGCGCCCGGGAGGGCGAGGACTTCGAGATCCCGGCCCGGCCGGTGACCGTCTCGTCCTTCACGGTCCACGACGTCCGGGACGCCATCGCCGAGGACGGCACCCCGGTGCTCGACCTGGTCGTCTCGGTGGTCTGCTCCTCCGGCACCTACATCCGTGCCCTCGCCCGCGACCTGGGCGCCGGCCTGGGCGTCGGCGGCCACCTCACCGCGCTGCGCCGCACACGCGTCGGACCGTACAAGCTGGACTCCGCGCGCACCCTCGACCAGCTCCAGCAGGAGCTGACCGTGATGCCGGTCGCCGAGGCGGCCACAGCCGCGTTCCCACGCTGGGAGGTCGACGCCCGGCGGGCCGCTCTGCTCACCAACGGGGTGCGGATCGACATCCCCGAGCAGTACGCCGGCGCCGGTCCCGTCGCCGTGTTCGGCCCCGAGGGGCGCTTCCTCGTGCTCGTCGAGGAGCAGAAGGGCAAGGCCAAGAGCCTCGCCGTGTTCGGCTGATCCGACCGGTGTGCCCGTGGAGCGGCGACCACGGGGTCTGCGCCGCCGCCGCTCCACGGTCCCCCCTCGGTTCCCCCACCCCTAGGGTGTATCCACCCGTCCCGGGCTATTCACCCGACCGGGCAGGCGCTCGGAGTGAACCGGGGGAGCGGAGGGGGGCGCGTTCGCCACCCGCTCTGTCCCGCTGATCATTTCGCCCCTACCGTCGCAGGCAGGGTACGGGTGTACGGGCGGGGAGGTCGATCATGGCGGGACGGCGCCCGCAATGCCGCACGGCGGACGGTACCCGGGAGGCGGGACAGGACATCCGGCCGGTGCTCGACGACCGGCTGGTCCGGGTCCGCGACCTCGCCGGGCGGCCGCGTGGCACCGGGTTCCTCGCCGACCATGACGGCACCCTGGTCACCAGCCACGAGGCCGTCGACGGGCTCGCCCGGATCGTGCTGCACGCGGTCGGGGACCGCACCTGCGTGGCCGGCCCGGACGCGGTCACCCTGCTGCCCGCCCACGGCCTGGCGCTGATCCGCACCGAGGGTCTCCGCGTGGATCCGCTGCCGATCACGGCACGGAAGCGGATCCCGGCCGGGACCTACGTACGGATCGCCGCCGATCGCTGGCGCGAGGCCCGGGTGCTGGCCGCGACCCAGGTGACGTACACCGCCACCGACCGCCTCCATCTCCTGGACGACGCCCTTGAGCTGGCGATGGGCACGGCGGCCCGGGACGCCCTGCGTCTCGGCGGCGGGGCGGCCGGCGGCCCGGTCCTCGACGCCGAGAGCGGCGCGGTCCTCGGCGTACTGGGCACCGCCCTGCGGTCCGGCCGGCGAGACGTGGGCTTCGCCGTCCCGCTCCACCACCCCGGCCCCGGCCCCCTGGCCGACCTCCTCGCCCGCAACGCGGCAGGCGTCCCCGCCTACGGCGCCGACCTCAACCTCGGCGGCATCCTGGAACTGACCGCCACATCGGTGGGCCAGGACGCCCCGCCAGGCACCCTGGCCGGTCATACCGGCCGCACCGGAGCGCCCTTGAGGGGCGCGCAGAACCGCGCGACCGGCCCCCATGCAGCAACCGGCCCCCACGCATCAGCGGCCACACGCTCACCTGCTGCCGTACTCTCGTCACTCTCGTCGGAATCCACCGACCCCGGGCATCCCGTCGAACGTACGGCGACCTCGAAGGAGCTGTCGGCCTTCGCCGAAGGCACCGGCACCGGCAACGCGAACGGCACCGTCCTGGCCCTCGTCGGAGACCCCGGCACCGGTCGCACCACCGAACTCGCCGCCCTCGCCGCCCGCCGCAACCGCGCGGCACACCCCGCCCCCACCCTCTGGCTCCGTGGCGCCGACCTCAAGGACGCCGACGGTTCGGTAGCCGACGCGGCCCGCCGCGCCCTGGAGCGCGCGGTCCGGATCGTCGCCGCCTCCCGCTCCCAACTCCCGGGCGACCTGGGCGAACTCACCGTCGAGCGGCTGGCCCGGCTCGCCTCCCGGGCCGGCCGCCCACTCCTCCTCCTGCTGGACGGCCCCGAAGAGATGCCAGCGGTCCTCGCACACCGGCTCACCGCCTGGACCACGGACACCGCCGGATGGCTGCGCGACACCGGCGCCAGGCTCCTGGTCGCCTGCCGTGAGGAGTACTGGGAGCACGCCGGGGCCGCGTTCCCGGCCGAGCTGCTGCACCGGGGCACCGGCGACCCCGCCCGCGTCCGGCTGGCAGGCCTCACCCCCGACGAGGCCCGCCGCGCCCGCTTTCGCTACGGCGTCCCCGACGGGGCCCTCACCGACCGCGACGCCCGCCACCCCCTCGCCCTGCGCCTGCTCTGCGAGGTCCGCGCCGCCCTCCCGGACGCCCCCGCCGCCGGCCCGCTCGACCGCCACGACGTCTTCGCCGCCCACCTCGACCTGCTCTGCCTGCGCATCGCGGTCCGGCTGGCCGCGGAGAACGGCCTGCGCGGCACGGCCGTACGACGGCTCGCCGTGCGTGTCTGCGGCCAGGTGCACGAGGCCGCCCGGCGCAGCCTCGGACCCGGTCAGGGCGAACTGGACGGGGAGTCGTTCGAGGCGCTGTTTCCCCCGGGGCCCGCCAGGGACCGTCCCGGCGGCGGCTCAGGCTGGGCCGGGGCCGTGCTCACCGAGGGCCTGCTGGTCCCGGCGGGCGGTGGCTACCGCTTCGCGCACGAGGAGTTCGCCGACTGGATCCAGGGCCTGCACCTGGACCTGGACGACGCCCTGCACGCCCTCGTCCACCGCCCCCGCAGCTCCGAGAGCGCCCACCCGGTGCCCGTTCCGCGCCACCGGATCGGCCCGGTCGTCCAGGCGCTGCTGCTCCTCGACCGCCAGTACGGACCGGTCCGACTCGCCCCGCACCTCAACGACCTGGCGCACGCCCTCGACCTCGACCCCGACTCCTGGTGGGCCGCCCGGCTGCTCGCCCAGACCCTGCTGCGGCTGCCCGACGCCACGCCGTACACCGGGGTGCTGCGGCTGCTGGCCGACCGGGTGGTTTCCCGGCAACACCCCGCGCGCACCGAGTTCGGACCGGACTTCTGGACCGCGCTCACCCTGCCCGACGCCGAACGCTTCGACCTGCTGCGGAGGCTGGTCCGCGCGGACGAGCCCCTGCCCGGGACCGCGGGCGGCGGCCGCTTCGGAGCCCGGCCGACGGCGAAGGCGCCGGAGGGCACGGCCCCGCGTCACCTGGACGCCGTCGCCCGGCTGCTCGCCGCCGATCCCACCGCCGTACAGCCCCACCTCACCCGGTGGTTCGACGACGAGAGGCCGTTGCCCGCGATGCCGCACGCGACCGTGGCGACCGCGGCGCAGGCGCTGCTGCACACCCACCGCCACCGCGCACTGGACGACCTCACCGAGGTGCTGGTGGACGCCGCGCACCGCCGGGGCGACGAACTGCTGGCCGTGCTCGCCGAGGACGAGCCGTCCGCGGTGTGCCGGGCCGTGGACCGCTGGGCCCACGACGAGCGCCCGGCCCGCCGGGTGGCCGCCGTGGCCCACGCGCTGAGCGCCGCCCCGCACGTCCGCACCGAGCCCGACCGCGAACTGCTCCGTCATGCCGCGCTCGCCCTGCTCGCCCGCCCCGCCGACTGCACCCTGCACGGCGGCGCCCTGGCCCTGCTGGTCCGGGACCCGTGGACCCGGGCCCGCCAACTCCCGCAGGCGCTTCGGCACTTCGCCACCGGTGATCCGCAGCTCCCGCCCAGCGCCCTGGTCCCCGCCCTGGCCACCCACCCCGACGACGTCCTGGCCGCCTTCCGCGCCCGGCTGCGCGGACCGGCCGCCGGGCAGGTGCTGCGCGCCCTCGCCGACGTCACCGCACCGGCCCTCGCCCACCGGGTCACCGAGCTGGTCCTCGCGGCCGTAGAGCTGGGCCCGGAAGCCGCCGGGCAGCTGGCCGGGTTCGTGGAGCGCCGCCTGGAGCACGGTGCCGGGGCCCGCGCCGTCCTGCTGCCGCTGGTCACCGGGCTGCTGGGTGACGGCCCCGAGCGGGTGCGGGCGGCCCTGGCGACGGTACTGGGCGCGGCCGGCACCCCCGTCTCGCGCCCGCTGCGCCGGGAACTGCTGGAGCTCCTGCTGGACCATGAACGGGACCCGGAGGTCCTCGACGCCCTGCTGCACGCGGCCGCCGTACAGCGCGAGGACGACGGCGACGGGATGCGTGAGCTGGTCAGGCGCACCGGTCTGCTGCTGGTCCGCACCCCGGACGGGGCGACCCGGTTCGACCGCGGACTGGTCGACCTGGGGCGGCACGTGCCCGGATTCGCCGCTCTGATGGCCCGCTGGCTCACCGACACCCCGGAGGAATGGGCCGCGGTGGTGGGGCCGAGCACCCGGCGGATGCTGGGGAACCTGGCCGGTGTGAGAGTGCCCGCGTGAGGAGCCGGACGCGTGCGCCAGGTCACAGCGACCGTGCCGGTGTGAGACGTGTCCGGCAAACATGGCACCCTTAGAGCTGCGTAAGACGGACAACGGACACAGGTTCGAGGAGCGGTCACAGTGCAGCGCTGGCGTGGCTTGGATGACATCCCCGAGGACTGGGGGCGCAGTGTCGTCACCATCGGGTCCTACGACGGGGTGCACCGCGGTCACCAGCTGATCATCCGGCATGCCGTGGACCGCGCCCGTGAGCTGGGCGTTCCGGCGGTCGTCGTGACCTTCGACCCGCACCCCAGCGAGGTCGTGCGCCCGGGCAGTCACCCGCCGCTGCTCGCCCCGCACCACACCCGCGCCGAGCTGATGGCGGAGCTGGGCGTGGACGCGGTACTGATCCTGCCCTTCACCACCGAGTTCTCGCGGCTGTCGCCGGCCGAGTTCGTGGTCAAGGTGCTGGTCGACAAACTGCACGCCAAGGCCGTCGTCGAGGGCCCCAACTTCCGCTTCGGCCACAAGGCCGCGGGCAACGTCGAGTTCCTCGCCGAGCAGGGCAAGGTCTACGACTTCGAGGTCGAGGTCGTCGACCTGTACGTGCGCGGCGAGGCGGGCGGCGGCGAGCCGTTCTCCTCGACCCTGACGCGGCGCCTGGTCGCGGAGGGTGACATGGCGGGCGCCCGCGAGATCCTGGGCCGCCCGCACCGGGTGGAGGGCGTGGTCGTACGCGGTGCCCAGCGCGGCCGTGAACTGGGCTTCCCCACCGCCAACGTGGAGACCCTGCCGCACACCGCCATCCCCGCCGACGGCGTCTACGCCGGCTATCTGCACGCCCAGGGCGAAGTGATGCCAGCCGCGATCTCCGTCGGCACCAACCCGCAGTTCGACGGCACCGAGCGCACGGTCGAGGCGTACGCCATCGACCGCGTCGGACTCGACCTGTACGGGCTGCACGTCGCCGTCGACTTCCTGGCCTTCGTCCGCGGCCAGGCCAAGTTCGACTCGATCGACGCGCTGCTGGAGCAGATGGCCGAGGACGTCAAACGGTGCCGGGAACTGGTGACGGCCGACGACGCCTGACCACGGTCCACGCCACAGGGCGGCCGGTGCGGTGAAGCACCGGCCGCCCTGTGGTGTTCTGGCTACTGCTGCGGAGGCTGCGGCGGCTCCTGGGGCTGTCCCGGCTGCGGCTGCTGCGGGAAGCCGTAGCCGCCGGGCGGAACCGGCGGAGCGGGGGGCTGGGCGCCGGGCTGCGGATACCCGTAGCCGGGCTGCTGTCCCGGCTGCTGCGGGGGATACGGCTGTCCGGGCTGCTGCTGCGGGTAGGGCGCGGGCCGGCCGTAGTGCTCCTGCTGCGGAGGCTGTCCCGGCTGCTGCGGGTACGGCTGTCCGGGCGCGTACGGCTGCTGTCCCGGAGCCTGCGGCGGGGCGTACTGCTGGCCGCCGGGCAGCGGCTGGCCCGGCAGTGGCGGGGCGGCGACCGGCGGCGGGTTGCCGTCGCTGGTCCACAGGCCGTGCATCTGCTGGTGGCGTACGAAGTCCTCGGCGACCATCGCCGCGAGGTTGAAGTACGCCTCGCGCACCTTCGGCCGCATCATGTCGAGGTCGACCTCCGCACCGGCGGACAGATGCTCGTCGAACGGCACGACCACGACACCCCGGCAGCGCGTCTCGAAGTGCGACACGATGTCCTCGACCTTGATCATCTTGCCGGTCTCGCGGACTCCGGAGATCACGGTGATCGACCTCGACACCAGGTCGGCGTACCCGTGCGCGGACAGCCAGTCCAGGGTCGTACTGGCGCTGCTCGCCCCGTCCACCGACGGCGTCGAGATGATGATCAGCTGATCGGCGAGGTCCAGTACGCCGCGCATGGCGCTGTAGAGCAGACCGGTACCGGAGTCGGTGAGGATGATCGGGTACTGCTTGCCCAGGACGTCGATAGCGCGCCGGTAGTCCTCGTCGTTGAACGTGGTCGAGACGGCCGGGTCGACGTCGTTGGCGATGATCTCCAGCCCGGATGCGGCCTGCGAGGTGAACCGCCGGATGTCCATGTAGGAGTTGAGGTACGGGATCGCCTGGACCAGGTCACGGATGGTGGCCCCGGTCTCGCGGCGAACCCGGCGGCCGAGCGTGCCGGCGTCCGGGTTGGCGTCGATGGCCAGGATCTTGTCCTGGCGCTCGGTGGCGAGGGTGGAGCCGAGCGCGGTGGTGGTGGTCGTCTTGCCGACACCACCCTTGAGGCTGATCACCGCTATCCGGTAGCAGGACAGCACCGGCGTACGGATCAGGTCCAGCTTCCGCTGCCGCTCGGCCTCTTCCTTCTTGCCGCCGAGCTTGAACCGCGAGGGCGCGGCACCGGGCCGGCCGCTCTTCGCTTTCTGCTTCTTGTTGTTGAGCAGCCGGTCGGAGGACAGCTCGACGGCCGCGGTGTAACCCAGCGGAGCCGCACCGGGGTTGGTCATCTGCCGCTGGTCGTGCTGCATGGGCTGCGGCCAGGCGGCACCGACCCGCGGGTCGACCGGGGGCTGGGGGGCCGGTGGCACCGGCTGCTCGGGGTGCGGGGCCGCAGCGGGGGGCTGGACGGGCTGTGCGGCGCGCGGATCCTGGGGTGCCTGCGGCTGCTGACCGGGCTGCGGGAAGCCGTGGCCGACGGGCGGGGCAGGGGGCGCCGGGGGCTGAGCGGCCGGCTGCGGAAAGCCGTAACCGGCGGGCGCGGGCGCCTGCGGCACGGGAGCCCCGGGGTAGCCGTAGCCGCCCTGGGGGTCCGGGGCGGCGGCCAGCGGCGGCTGCGCCGCCGGCGGCACGGGGGGCTGGACGCCGGGCTGCGGGAAGCCGTAGCCGCCCGGTGTCTGCGGAGGCACGGGAGCCTCCGGCTGCTGGACCGGGGGCTGGTTCCAGGCGGCGGGGGCGGGCGGCGGTGCCTGCGGTGGCTGGAACGCCGGCTGCTGGAAGGATGCGCCCACGGGGCCCTGGCCGGGCGCCTGTTGGGGCTGCGGGCGGCCGGGCACAGGCTGCGACGGCTCCGACGGTCCCGACTGGGCCGGCCAGTGGGCGGCCGGTGCGGGGGCCGCGGGCTGGTAGGACGGCGGCAGGGGCGGCACCACGGCCGGCGGCGTGGGCGGCGTGGGCGGAGGCGTCCAGGCGGCGGGCGGCACGCCGGCCTCGGGCGCCGGGGGCGCGTCCTGCGGCGCGGGAGCGGCGGCTATGGCGTCCTGCGGCGCGGGGGGCGCGTCCTCGGGCTCGTCGGTGTCACCGGCGTCGTCGGTGTTCTCGGGGGCTACGGCGTCGGCCGCCAAGTGCGCCTCGCCGTCTGCGCTTTCGCCACCGTCGTGCTGTTCGTCGCCGGAGTCGTCGGAGTCTTCCTCGGAGTCGTCGTCGGTGTCGGAGACGGTGTCCTGGGGCTCGTCCCTCTCGGTGTCGTCCACCGGGGAGGCGTCCTGGGCCGGTTCGGCGCCGAGCGGAGCGTCGTCCTCGGGGCCGGTCTCGTCGGTGCCGACGTGCGGCGAGTCGTCGGCACCCCTGGGTCCGGAGTCGACCAGCAGCGCGATGACGTCGGCCGCCGGCTGCTCCGCCGCGTCGGCTTCGGTCTCGTCCTCGGCGCGGCTGTCCTCGGCCGCGGTGTCCTTGGCGGCGGCCGCCTGCTCTGCGGCCTCGGCGAGGTCACGCTTGAGCGCGACCGCGGAGAACCGCATCGTCGCACCGCTGTCCAGGTCACCGTTGTCCGGCTCGGCCTCCGGTGACGGCTCTTCGGCGGCGGGCCGCTGCGGTTCGAAACCGGCCGGCAGCTTCGGCACCGCGGTCGCACCCTGTGCGGGCGGCGCGGCAGGGGTGAACGGCGCGGCGACCGGCGCCGGCGGAGCAGCCGGGGCCCCGGCGTCCGCGCTCGGGGCGGGCGGCGTGAACGGCGCGCCCGGCGTCGCGGTGGGCGGCGGCGTGAACGGAGCCCCCGGTGCCACCCTCGGAGGGATGAAGGGTGCTCCCGGAGTTGACGCGGGCGCGGACGTGAACGGAGCTTCGGGCGTTGGCGCCGGCGGAGCACTCGGCGCCGCAGCGGGCGGCGGTGTGAACGGCGCGCCAGGTGTGGCGCTGGGCGGCGGTGTGAACGGCGCGCCCGGCGTCGCGGTGGGCGGCGGCGTGAACGGGGCCCCGGGCGTCGCCGCCGGCGGCGTGAACGGCGCGCCCGGAGCCGACGTCGGCGCGGGAGTGAACGGACCGCCGGGACCCGGCGTTCCGCCCCCCTGCTGGGCATGCGGCGGGGGAGCCAGCCCCGGGATCGGCGCCCCCGGCGGGAACGGCGAACGGGGCTGCGCGGCGGGCGTCGTGCCGGAGCCGGACGCCGGGGCCCCCGGACCGCCGGCACCGTCGGCCGCCTCCGGTCCGCCCGTCGCGTTCTGCGTGTACCAGGCGGGCGGCGCGTAGTCGATCGTGAACTCGCCCGTCATCTCGTTGAGGGACTCCGCGTCGGGCTGGTCTTCGCCGGGTGTCGCCCAGCCCCCGCGGATCCCGTCCCGATCGCTGCTCACAGTTCCTCCTGGTGTGGTCGAGCACCCTCATGCCGTGCCGGCGCGACGACCGTGTCGTGTCGTTCTCAGCATCCGTATTCGTTTGAGGTAGTCCGATCCACCGGCTCTCCCCCGCAGGGCCCCGACGCCGCGTTCACGGTCCTGACGTCGCGCCCCCCTCCCAGCCTAATCACCGGGAGCCGGACCTCGGCAGGCCTGTCCGTCTCAATACGGACGTCCGCCTGGTCACACCATGCCCTGAACTCCTGTGCAGAACTTTCGTATTGCCCAACAATCGATGAACAAAACGGGCAAGAACCGCCAGTTCGGGCACCGGTTGACTGCGCGGCAGCTGCGCGTCATGCCTGCGACGCCCTGCTGCCGGAAGGGGCGGGGCGCGTGCGCACGGGGGTGGAGGAGTGCGAGGCGGGCACGGCAAATGCCGCAGCCCTCCCCGAAGTTCTCACCGGCCGTCGACGGCGAGTGCGGGAAGCGGCACAGGCAACTGCCCCCGCTCCGGCCGGGATTCGGCGGACCGCCGGGCGGGCTCGGCCCCGCCCGAGGGCCTTGTCACCCCCGACGGAGACGCGGCGGCAAGCTCGCCGCCATCCCGATGGGCGGTGACGCCTACGGCAGGCGCCCCGAGGGCGCCGTGCCCCGCGTGCTCGGCATCGGCGGCGCCGAGGAGAACCGGGCCCGGTGGTGGGGCGGCACGCGCGCGT
>NZ_JBVHQD010000011.1:0-11196 GCF_055567595.1 Streptomyces sp. NPDC026515 | reverse complement strand
GACACACTCACCTCCCACACCCCCCCCCCCCCTCCGCCCGACCGCGCGGAAGGACACGCGCCTCCCCCTCTTCGCGGGCACCCACAACCCTCTCCCCCCCCCACCACCGGGCCCTCGGTCACCGGGCGGCCGGGCCGTCGTCGCGCTCGGTCGGCTCCAGGTCGAACTCGCCGTCCCGGGCGCCCAGCACGAAGGCCCGCCACTCCGCCTCCGTGTACCGCAGCACGGTGCCCGGGTCGAGCGACGACCGCATGGCCACGGCGCCCTCGGGCAGGTAGGCGATCTCGACCCGTTCCTCGTCCTGCTCGGTGCCGGGCGCGCACTGCCACTCGACGCCCGAGATGTCGAGCGCGTAGAGCTCGTCCCGCTCCCGCTCCTTGCGCGCCTTCATCTCCTCAGCCGTCTCGCTCATCCGGCGGCGACCCCTTCCCGACGACGTACCTATGCTGTGACCGTCACACTACTGGCGGTCGCGCCGCCGCCGGCTGTCTCGCACGGTCCGGGACCGTCCCGGACATTCTCGTACTCCGGCACTGGTACCCTGGTCGACGGCCGTTTGTGTACGCACCCCCGGAGTCCCCCGTGGACCCCTGAGGCCGCGCCCGACGGATCCCCGCCTCCCGAGTTGTGGAAGCTCCCCCGCGATGAAGACCGGGGGCGCTCGGTGGGCACTCAGACAACGAGGAGTAAGCGTGTCGCTCGACGCCGCAGTGAAGAAGCAGATCATCACCGAGTTCGGGACCAAGGAGGGTGACACCGGCTCCCCCGAGGTCCAGGTCGCTCTGCTCTCCCGTCGGATCTCCGACCTGACGGAGCACCTCAAGACCCACAAGCACGACCACCACTCCCGTCGTGGTCTGCTGATCCTGGTCGGTCAGCGCCGCCGCCTCCTGCAGTACCTGGCGAAGAAGGACATCCAGCGCTTCCGTGCGCTGGTCGACCGCCTGGGCATCCGCCGCGGTGCGGCGGGCGCCAAGTAAGACGCCGTCAAGGGAGCGGTTCCCGGAGACACCCGGGGCCGCTCCCTTTGCCGTACGTGCGGAAACGTGCGGAGTGTCACTCACGCTTTGTAGTGTGGTAGCACAACGCAATACGCACGACACAGAACGCCGTACGGCACAGAGCGACGCCGTACGACCCAGAAAGAGGAGAAGCGCACCTAAGCCGCCGCCGGTCCTCGGTAGTGGCCCCCGGGGGGAAGCGAGCCCCGGGTGCTTCGATCGAAGACCGGCCCGCACAGCACGGCGCGCTTCTCCGGCACCGTCCCCCTGCCACACGGGCAGATCGGGACAAAAGACGCATCGCAGACGAAAGTAACGGAGAAAACGCTAGTGGAGAACGAGACCCACTACGCCGAGGCCGTCATCGACAACGGCACCTTCGGCACCCGCACCATCCGCTTCGAGACGGGCCGCCTGGCCAAGCAGGCCGCCGGCTCCGCCGTGGCGTACCTGGACGACGACACCATGGTGCTGTCGGCCACCACCGCCTCCAAGAACCCCAAGGACCAGCTCGACTTCTTCCCCCTCACGGTGGACGTCGAGGAGCGCATGTACGCGGCCGGGAAGATCCCCGGTTCCTTCTTCCGCCGTGAGGGCCGGCCGAGCGAGGACGCGATCCTCACCTGCCGCCTCATCGACCGCCCGCTGCGCCCGTCCTTCAAGAAGGGCCTGCGCAACGAGATCCAGGTCGTCGCCACCATCATGGCGCTCAACCCCGACCACCTGTACGACGTCGTCGCGATCAACGCCGCGTCCGCGTCCACCCAGCTGGCGGGTCTGCCCTTCTCCGGCCCGATCGGCGGCGTCCGCGTCGCGCTGATCAACGGCCAGTGGGTCGCGTTCCCGACGCACACCGAGCTCGAGGACGCCGTCTTCGACATGGTGGTCGCCGGTCGCGTCCTGGAGGACGGCGACGTCGCGATCATGATGGTCGAGGCCGAGGCCACCGAGAAGACCATCCAGCTGGTCAAGGGCGGCGCCGAGGCGCCGACCGAGGAGGTCGTCGCCTCGGGTCTGGACGCCGCGAAGCCCTTCATCAAGGTGCTCTGCAAGGCCCAGGCCGACCTCGCCGCGAAGGCCGCCAAGCCGACCGGCGAGTTCCCGATCTTCCTCGACTACCAGGACGACGTCCTGGAGGCGCTGTCCGCCGCCGTCCGCCCGGAGCTCGCCGCCGCGCTGACCATCGCCGGCAAGCAGGAGCGCGAGGCCGAGCTGGACCGCGTCAAGGGTCTGGCCGCCGAGAAGCTGCTCCCGGAGTTCGAGGGCCGCGAGAAGGAGATCTCCGCCGCGTACCGTTCGCTGACCAAGCAGCTGGTCCGCGAGCGCGTGATCAAGGAGAAGAAGCGCATCGACGGCCGCGGTGTCACCGACATCCGCACCCTGGCCGCCGAGGTCGAGGCCATCCCGCGCGTGCACGGCTCGGCGCTGTTCGAGCGTGGCGAGACCCAGATCCTGGGCGTCACCACCCTCAACATGCTCCGGATGGAGCAGCAGCTGGACACCCTTTCCCCGGTGACCCGCAAGCGCTACATGCACAACTACAACTTCCCGCCGTACTCCACCGGCGAGACCGGCCGCGTCGGCTCCCCGAAGCGCCGCGAGATCGGCCACGGCGCCCTCGCCGAGCGCGCCCTGGTCCCGGTCCTGCCGACCCGCGAGGAGTTCCCCTACGCGATCCGTCAGGTGTCCGAGGCCCTCGGCTCCAACGGCTCGACGTCCATGGGCTCGGTCTGCGCCTCCACCATGTCGCTGCTGAACGCCGGTGTGCCGCTGAAGGCCCCGGTCGCCGGTATCGCCATGGGTCTGATCTCCCAGGAGATCGACGGCGAGACGCACTACGTCAGCCTCACCGACATCCTCGGTGCGGAGGACGCCTTCGGTGACATGGACTTCAAGGTCGCCGGCACCAAGGAGTTCGTGACCGCCCTCCAGCTCGACACCAAGCTGGACGGCATCCCGGCCTCCGTCCTGGCCGCCGCCCTCAAGCAGGCACGGGACGCCCGCCTCCACATCCTCGACGTGATGATGGAAGCGATCGACAAGCCGGACGAGATGTCCCCGAACGCCCCGCGGATCATCACCGTCAAGATCCCCGTGGACAAGATCGGCGAGGTCATCGGCCCCAAGGGCAAGATGATCAACCAGATCCAGGAGGACACCGGCGCCGAGATCACCATCGAGGACGACGGCACCATCTACATCGGTGCCGCCGACGGCCCGGCCGCCGAGGCCGCCCGCGCCACGATCAACGGCATCGCCAACCCGACGATGCCCGAGGTCGGCGAGCGCTACCTGGGCACGGTCGTGAAGACGACCACCTTCGGCGCGTTCGTCTCCCTGCTGCCCGGCAAGGACGGTCTGCTGCACATCTCGCAGATCCGCAAGCTGGCCGGCGGCAAGCGCGTGGAGAACGTCGAGGACGTCCTCGGCGTGGGCCAGAAGGTCCAGGTCGAGATCGCCGAGATCGACTCCCGCGGCAAGCTCTCCCTGATCCCCGTGATCGAGGGCGAGGAAGACGCTTCCTCCGAGGACGCAAAGGACGACACCGACAAGTGACGTCGAGCAGCTCCACGACGACGGCCCGCACCTCCTCGGAGGCGCGGGCCGTCGCCCGTACCCAAACCCTGATCAAGGGCGAGAACGGCATCGGCACGGTCCGCAAGACCACCCTCCCCGGCGGCCTGCGCGTCGTCACCGAGACCCTCCCCTCGGTGCGCTCCGCGACCTTCGGCATCTGGGCCCACGTCGGCTCCCGCGACGAGACCCCGTCCCTGAACGGCGCCACGCACTACCTGGAGCACCTCCTCTTCAAGGGCACCACGCGCCGCTCCGCCCTGGACATCTCCTCCGCCATCGACGCGGTCGGCGGCGAGATGAACGCGTTCACGGCCAAGGAGTACACGTGCTACTACGCGCGCGTGCTCGACACCGACCTGCCGCTCGCCATCGACGTCGTCTGCGACATGCTGACCGGGTCGCTCATCCTCGAGGACGACGTCAACGTCGAGCGCGGCGCGATCCTCGAAGAGATCGCCATGACCGAGGACGACCCCGGCGACTGCGTGCACGACCTGTTCGCGCACACCATGTTCGGCGACAACGCCCTCGGCCGCCCGGTCCTCGGCACGGTCGACACCGTCAACGCCCTCACCGCCGACCGGATCCGCCGCTTCTACAGGAAGCACTACGACCCCACCCACCTGGTGGTCGCGGCGGCCGGCAACATCGACCACAACAAGGTCGTACGACAGGTCCGCGCGGCCTTCGAGAAGGCCGGCGCCTTCCGCACCGCCGAGGCGGCCCCCATCAGCCCGCGCCAGGGCAGCCGCACCATCCGCACCGCCGGACGCGTCGAACTCCTCGGCCGCAAGACCGAACAGGCGCACGTCGTCCTCGGCATGCCGGGCCTGCCCCGCACCGACGACCGCCGCTGGGCGCTCGGCGTGCTCAACACCGCCCTCGGCGGCGGCATGTCCTCCCGGCTCTTCCAGGAGGTCCGTGAGAAGCGCGGCCTGGCCTACAGCGTGTACTCCTACACCTCGGGCTTCGCGGACTGCGGCCTCTTCGGCGTCTACGCCGGCTGCCGGCCCTCGCAGGTCCACGACGTCCTCAAGATCTGCCGGGACGAACTGGACCAGGTCGCCGAGCACGGCCTGCCGGACGAGGAGATCGGCCGCGCCGTCGGCCAGCTACGGGGCTCCACGGTCCTCGGCCTGGAGGACACCGGTGCGCTGATGAACCGTATCGGCAAGAGCGAGCTGTGCTGGGGCGAGCAGATGTCCGTCGACGACATGCTGGCCCGGATAGCCGCCGTGACCCCGGACGAGGTCCGCTCCGTGGCCCGCGACATCCTGGGACAGCGCCCCTCGCTGTCGGTCATCGGCCCGCTCAAGGACAAACAGGCCGCACGCCTGCACGACGCCGTCGCCTGACACACCACCGGTAAGGAACGAAGAAGATGAGCAAGCTGCGCGTGGCGGTCCTCGGGGCCCAGGGCCGGATCGGGTCCGAGGCGGTCAGGGCGGTCGAGGCCGCGGAGGACATGGAGCTGGTGGCCGCCCTCGGCCGGGGCGACAAGCTGGAGGCGCTGGCCGACTCGGGCACCGAGGTCGCGGTCGAACTGACCACACCCGCCTCGGTGATGGGCAACCTCGACTTCTGCGTCCGCCACGGCATCCACGCCGTCGTCGGTACGACGGGCTGGACCGACGAACGGCTCGCGCAGCTGACCGGCTGGCTGGACCAGTCCCCGGAGACCGGCGTGCTCATCGCCCCGAACTTCTCCATCGGCGCCGTGCTGACGATGAAGTTCGCGCAGATCGCCGCGCCCTGGTTCGAGTCGGTGGAGGTCGTCGAACTCCACCACCCGAACAAGGTGGACGCCCCCTCCGGCACCGCCACCCGCACCGCCCAGCTCATCGCCGAGGCCCGCCGCACGGCCGGCACCGCCCCGGCCCCGGACGCCACGGTGACCGCCCTGGACGGCGCACGCGGCGCCGACGTCGACGGGATCCCCGTGCACGCCGTCCGGCTGCGTGGCCTCCTCGCCCACCAGGAGGTCCTGCTCGGCGGCGAGGGCGAGACCCTCACCATCCGCCACGACTCCCTCCACCACAGCAGCTTCATGCCGGGCATCCTGCTCGGCGTCCGCCGCGTGGTCACCGCTCCAGGCCTGACCTTCGGCCTGGAAAACTACCTGGACCTGGGCTGATCGAGGCCTCTGACATGCGCGCGAAGCTCTCCTACGTCGTCACGGCCGCCGTCCTGGTCTTCTACTTCGTCCTGGTCGGCAGCCGGGGCGTGATGCTCATCCAGACCGGCACGGTCCTCACCGTCACCTTCGGGGTGGCGGTGCTGATCCTGCCGGTCATCGGCGTGTGGTTCCTGTGGAAGAACACCCAGTTCGTGCGCCGGGCCAACGCCCTCGCCGCGGAACTCGACGCCGAGGGCGGCCTGCCCGTGGACGAACTGAAACGCACCGCCGGCGGCCGCATCGACCGGGACTCCGCCGACGAGGTCTTCGCCAAGCGCAAGGCCGAGACCGAGGCCGCCCCCGACGACTGGCGCAGCTGGTTCCGGCTCGCCGTCGCCTACCACGACGCCCGGGACACCCCGCGCGCCCGCAGGGCGATGCAGCGCGCCATCGCCCTGCACGACGGCAGGCCGGTGGAGGCCTGAACACATACGGCACAGGTACGGCAGGGGCCGGTCCGCATCGGCGGACCGGCCCCTGCCGTACCTGTGCAGCGTGGCGTTCAGCCGCGCCCGTACTCCGCCGCCCACGCCTCCACGGCGTCCGCCGCACGGTCGAAGGCCGACGCCCGGCCCAGGAAGTCCATCCCGTGCGTGGTCAGCAGCGGCTCCGTGTCGGCCGTGGGCCGGTCCTTGCGTACGAGGGTCAGCGCCTGCCCCTGTACCGTGCGCGGCAGCCCCAGCCAGCGGACCGGCTGCTGCGCCGTGCGCACCGAGACGACCCGCTTCCAGGGCACCGTCCGGGTCCCCAGCAGGCCGATCTGGCGCACTCCGCGCGCGCTCACCCACACGCCCATGCGCAGTATCCGCAGGGCGGCGGCGATGATCAGCAGCGCGATGCCGAGGACGATTCCGGCGGAGTCCAGTGAGCCGGTCAGGGCCAGCGCCACCGCGGCGAACAGCACGAACGAGGCGAGCAGCAGCCACAGGGCGGCCCCGCCCACCCGCCACGGCCCGGGGCGGTAGGGGCGCCGCCAGCGGTCCCGGTCGTCGTAGGGCAGGGGGCTGTCGAGCGCCGCGTCATCGGTGCGGTCGGCCATCAGGAAGGGCAGGGGCACGGCTGGTCCTCACTCAATCCATGCATGGGCTGTGCCCGGTGAGGTTATCCGCCTGTGTCCCCGGCCACCACTCGAGGGGGGCCGGAAGAGTCAGTGCCCCTGGGAGGCCTGCGACTGCTGGGTCCCCGGGTCGGACGGCGTGGACAGCGCCGGCATGCCGAGGACCAGGGAACCCACCATTCCCGCGACGAGGGTGAGCCCGAGCATCCACCGCCCGGCTATCTGGCTCACCGACGACCGCTGACGGGGCGGGGGAGCGACATTGCTGCGGAACCTGTCGGCCTCGGCGATGAAGGCGAAGGGTACGGGTTCGCGCCGACGGAACATAGTGGGCACTTCCTCCTGCGTGCTTCGTGCGGAATGCTCTCAGTAGTACAGACGAGCGACTGCCCGAAAGGGTGCCCAGTTTCGGCAGATTCACAGATGTTCGCTGACGAATGTCGCGCACGCCCCGTGATCTGCGGTCCCACCAGCCCCGTAGAGTGGGCGCCGCTTCGAAGACGTGATGGGGAAGGACCCTCTGCACCGTGACCGACAGTCCCGCCGACGAACTCAAGATCTTCACTCGCAGCGACATCTCCGTTGAGCTGGTCAAGCACACCGCGTCCGACGCCGACGTCCTGTTCGCCGCCCGCGTCTCGACGCTCGGTGAGCAGTCCCTGGACGAGGTGAACAAGGACCCTGAGCGCTCCAGGGGTCTGATCAACTACCTGATGCGGGACCGGCACGGCAGCCCCTTCGAGCACAACTCGATGACGTTCTTCATCAGTGCGCCGATCTTCGTCTTCCGTGAGTTCATGCGGCACCGGGTCGGGTGGTCCTACAACGAGGAGTCCGGCCGCTACCGCCGGCTCGAACCGGTCTTCTACGTCCCCGGTGAGTCCCGCAAGCTCGTCCAGGAGGGCCGCCCCGGCAAGTACACCTTCGTGGAGGGCTCCCAGGCGCAGCAGGAACTCGTCGGCCGGGTGATGGAGGACTCCTACCGTCAGGCGTACGAGGCCTACCAGGAGATGCTCGCCGCCGGTGTCGCCCGTGAGGTGGCCCGGGCGGTGCTGCCCGTCGGACTCTTCTCCTCGATGTACGCCACGTGCAACGCCCGCTCGCTGATGCACTTCCTCGGCCTGCGCACCCAGCACGAGCTGGCCAAGGTGCCCTCCTTCCCGCAGCGGGAGATCGAGATGGCCGGCGAGAAGATGGAGGCGGAGTGGGCCCGGCTCATGCCCCTCACGCACGCCGCCTTCAACGCGAACGGCCGTGTCGCGCCGTGACCACGCCGTGGGGCTGTCGTGCGCTTTGACGTGCTCGGCACAGATGTACGGATCAGCCTGGCGAGGTGTCCGTATTGCGGCATTTAGAGAAGTTCATCTAGCCTGATCAAACGGACCCGGCACTGCTTGAACCCCCGAGCAGGCAGTGCCGGGCTCCGCATTTGTCCGGACTTTCCCCGCACCCCAAGGGCAGACCACGTCGTGAGCACCGAGTAGCGTGTAACCCATGGCTCCGACCTCCACTCCGCAGACCCCCTTCGGGCGGGTCCTCACCGCCATGGTCACGCCTTTCACGGCGGACGGCGCACTCGACCTCGACGGCGCGCAGCGGCTCGCAACCCACCTGGTGGACGCAGGCAACGACGGCCTGATCATCAACGGCACCACCGGCGAGTCGCCCACCACCAGCGATGCGGAGAAATCGGATCTCGTCAGGGCCGTGGTGGAGGCGGTCGGCGACCGTGCCCACATCGTGGCCGGCGTCGGTACCAACGACACCCACCACAGCATCGAGCTCGCCCGCCAGGCCGAGCGCGACGGCGCCCACGGCCTGCTGGTCGTCACGCCCTACTACAACAAGCCCCCGCAAGAGGGCCTGTACCGGCACTTCACGGCCATCGCCGACACCACCGGGCTGCCCGTGATCCTCTACGACATCCCCGGCCGCAGCGGCGTGCCGATCAGCACCGACACCTTCGTCCGCCTGGCCGAGCACCCGAGGATCGTCGCCAACAAGGACGCCAAGGGCGACCTCGGCCGTGCGAGCTGGGCCATCGCCCAGTCCGGCCTCGCCTGGTACTCCGGCGACGACATGCTCAACCTGCCGCTGCTCTCGGTGGGCGCCGTCGGCTTCGTCTCGGTCGTCGGCCATGTGGTCACCCCGGACCTCAGGGCCCTCGTCGAGGCCTTCACCTCCGGTGACGTACAGAAGGCCGCGGAGATCCACCAGAAGCTGCTCCCGGTCTACACCGGCATGTTCCGTACCCAGGGCGTCATGACGACCAAGGCCGCGCTGACCCTCCAGGGGCTGCCCGCCGGGCCGCTGCGCGCCCCCATGGTCGAATGTTCGGCCGAGGAGATCTCCCAGCTCAAGATCGATCTTGCCGCCGGCGGGGTACAGCTCTGACAACAGACTTTGCGCGGATGTCCGCGTAGCAAGGCCTAACAACTGAATACGGCGGGACACCGGTGCCCGCATCCCACAACGACAACTGCTTATGCACGAACGTCACGCACGCCACGTGCCCGACCGGTACGTGGCGTGCGTGGTGAGGAGAGTCTTTTGAGTCATCCGCATCCTGAACTCGGCCCGCCGCCCCAGCTCCCCGAAGGCGCCCTGCGCGTCACCCCGCTCGGCGGGCTCGGCGAGATCGGCCGAAACATGACCGTCTTCGAGTACGGCGGCCGCCTGCTGATCGTCGACTGCGGAGTGCTCTTCCCCGAGGAGGAGCAGCCCGGAATCGACCTGATCCTGCCGGACTTCACGTCCGTCCGGGACCGCCTCGACGACATCGAGGGCATCGTCCTCACCCACGGGCACGAAGACCACATCGGCGGTGTCCCCTTCCTGCTCCGCGAGAAGCCGGACATCCCCCTCATCGGCTCCAAGCTGACCCTCGCCCTCATCGAGGCGAAGCTCCAGGAGCACCGCATCCGCCCGTACACCCTGGAAGTGGAGGAGGGCCGGCGCGAGCGCATCGGCCCCTTCGACTGCGAGTTCGTCGCCGTCAACCACTCCATCCCGGACGCGCTGGCCGTGGCCATCCGCACCCCGGCCGGCATGGTGGTGCACACGGGCGACTTCAAGATGGACCAGCTCCCGCTGGACAACCGGCTGACGGACCTCCACGCGTTCGCACGGCTGAGCGAGGAAGGCATCGACCTTCTTCTGGCCGACTCGACGAACGCCGAGGTGCCGGGCTTCGTCCCGCCCGAGCGCGACATCTCGAACGTCCTGCGCCAGGTGTTCGCCGGTGCCCGCAAGCGGATCATCGTGGCGAGCTTCGCCAGCCACGTCCACCGCATCCAGCAGATCCTGGACGCGGCCCACGAGTACGGCCGCAGGGTCGCCTTCGTCGGCCGTTCCATGGTCCGCAACATGGGCATCGCCCGGGACCTGGGCTACCTCAAGGTCCCGCCGGGCCTGGTCGTCGACGTCAAGACGCTCGACGACCTTCCGGACAGCCAGGTGGTCCTGGTCTGCACGGGCTCCCAGGGCGAACCGATGGCGGCCCTGTCCCGGATGGCCAACCGCGACCACCAGATCCGCATCGTCGACGGCGACACGGTCATCCTGGCGTCCTCCCTGATCCCCGGAAACGAGAACGCGGTCTACCGCGTCATCAACGGCCTGACCCGCTGGGGCGCCGACGTCGTCCACAAGGGCAACGCCAAGGTGCATGTTTCCGGTCACGCCTCCGCCGGTGAGCTGCTGTACTTCTACAACATCTGCCGGCCGAAGAACCTGATGCCGGTGCACGGCGAGTGGCGCCATCTGCGTGCCAACGCCGAACTCGGCGCGCTGACGGGCATCCCGCACGACCGCATCGTCATCGCCGAGGACGGCGTCGTCGTCGACCTGGTCGAGGGCAAGGCCAAGATCTCCGGCAAGGTCCAGGCCGGTTATGTCTACGTCGACGGTCTCTCCGTCGGCGATGTCGGCGAGCCGGCCCTGAAGGACCGCAAGATCCTCGGCGACGAGGGCATCATCTCGGTCTTCGTCGTGGTCGACTCCTCCAGCGGCAAGATCACGGGTGGCCCGCACATCCAGGCCCGCGGCTCCGGCATCGACGACTCGGCGTTCGCGGCGGTCGTCCCGAAGATCTCGGAGGTCCTGGAACGCTCGGCCCAGGACAGCGTCGTGGAGCCCCATCAGCTGCAGCAACTCATCCGAAGGACCCTCGGCAAGTGGGTCTCGGACACGTACCGTCGCAGGCCGATGATCCTCCCGGTGGTCGTGGAGGTCTGACCCGCGTACGCGTCAACCAGGAGCGGGGGGGCCCCCGTTTTTTTCGGGAGGCCCCCGGCCATTCAGTTTCTGTTTCCCCCCACCAGGGAAACCAACCGTTCTCTGGATTGGGTCCGTTTTTTCCAGACAGGGGGGAGGGTCCCACTCGA
>NZ_JBVHQD010000010.1:167705-383873 GCF_055567595.1 Streptomyces sp. NPDC026515 | reverse complement strand
ACCTCACCGACCTGCGCCGGCTCAGCCTCAAGGAACGGCCCCGGCTGCTCGGCGGCACGTCCCTGCCCGCCGACGGCGCGACACCGCCGCCCGCGCACTCCGGCCCGGCCCTCCACACCGAGACCGAGACAGCCGTCCCGCTGACGCCTCCGCAACAGCTGGCCAAGACCCTCGGCGAGCACACCGAGGCCCAGCGCGGCGTGCAGCAGGCCGAGAGCAGTCTCGCCAACGCCGGCGGCAACCAGCGCCCGGCCATGGAGGCGGCCCTGGCCAGGGCGAACGAAGAAACCGCCCAGGTCACGGTCCGTCTGGACGAGGAGATGACACAGGCGCTGGCCGACGGCCGGCTCACCCAGCTCGACCTCAACCTGCTGGTCGACCAGTTCGCCGGTGCCGGTGAGATCCAGCGGGCCCTGCGGTTCCGGGAACACGCCCTGCGTCTGGACGTCCAGGCCCGGCAGGCACCCGAGGCCGCCGCGGACCATTTCATCAGGACCGGCAAGGAGATCGAGGAGCAGTCGCTCGCACTGCGCGGGCTCACCCAGCGGCTGGAGAACCTGGTCAAGTCGGGCAAGAAGACCCCACTGGAACTCCAGAGCCTCGCCCGGACCCTCGACCAGGCGGCCGACACCCTCGACGCCTCCCTCAAGGGCTTCGTCAAGGACGCCGCCGAGCTGGGCGGTGTCTACACCCTCCGCGGCGAGCACGCCCCCGTCTCCACCGTGGCCCACGAGCTCGCCCGGAAGGTCGACGACGCCGTCAGGACGGCGAAGCCCGGCGGCTCCATCACCCTCAGGGGCTTCCACGGCACCGAGTTCTCGATCTCCCGCCTGCAGCGCGACATGCCGGACGTCGTCCGCCACTTCCGCAGCAACAAGGCGTACGCCGAGGTGCCCACCGGAAATCAGTGGAAGGCCGAACTGCCCGGCTCGCAGGAGCAGTGGGCGAAGATCTTCCCCAATTTCGAGGACTTCGAGAAACTCTCCCACGCACAGAAGACGCATTTCGTGCGGACCCTGTCCGAACGGAACATCACGCAGCTGCGCAAAGACGTCCGCGAGCTGCTGGACAGCCTGCCGCAGACGGAGCGCGCCGAGTTCCAGAAGCTGCTGACCAGCCTGGAGAACCTGCCCTATCGCATCAAGCACGCGACCCCCGCCTACCACGCCATCGCCAACAGCGGAGTGATGTCCTCGCAGGGCGACCTGGCCCGACGGGGCATCAGGTTCCTCGCGTCCGGCAAGAGTTCGGCGAAGAACACCTCCAACCTCGGCAACGACGACTTCGTCTTCTTCCGCATGGAGGCCGGCGACAAGCCGATGGCGACCCGGTACGGGCCGACCACCCTCGTCTTCGACGCCAAGGTCCTGGAGGAGAAGGGCGGCTGGGTCTCGCTCCACGACCAGCTGCACCCGCTGGACCGCGAGACGATGCGTGACCTGAAGTTCGGCGACGACACCGTCCGCAGCGCCAAGTACGACGACGGCTTCGAGGAGATGGGCAAGCGGGCCCGCTGGACGTACGAGTACCCGGGCGGCGGCAAGTCCCGCACGGTCTCCTTCGACCAGGAGGTCTTCCACGGCGCACACGTCCAGGAAGCGCTCGCCCTGTCCGTGGTGCGCGAAGTGCACCAGATCGGGGGCGGCTTCAAGGACGACGTCCTCAAGCTCGTCCAGGGTCCGGTCGACGTGGAGAAGATGGGCGCCGTCGTCTCCAAGCTGTACCGGCCCGAGGCCAAGTTCGGCTCCGGGCTGCCGATCAACCCGTTCTCCAGCCAGGTCGAATCCCGGTGGCCGAAGCCACTCATGGTCCACGACATGGAGGGCGACGGACGCTATCTCGCCGACGGCACGGTGGACCCCGCCGCCCGGGCCGCGGGCAAGGCGTTCGACGAGGCGTCCGACAAGCTGCGCCAGGCCGACAACGCCGTCGGCAGCGGCAACAGGAAGGCGCAGCGCTACAACCTCAACAAGGCGCAGCCCCTGGCCGAACAGGCGGTCAAGCTGACGCAGGAGTTCCACGACATCGCCCAGGGCGCCCGCAAGGACATGGCGAAGGGGCTGCTCGACGAGCGGACCAAGCTCCTCGACGACATCAACGGACGTATCGGCGCGCTGAAGGGCCAGCCCGGCACGGACACGGTGAAGGCGCAGCCCAGGCCGGGCAGGACCCCCACCGCGGGGGCGTCCTCTTCGGCCGCCGTGGTGAACGGCCCGAACCTGAGCACGCTTCCGCAGCCGGCCGAGGACGCGCTCAACGCCGTTCCGGGGATCACCGACCACATGCGGAAAATAGTCCGGGCACTCGCCAACTCGGACGGGTTCCGGGTCCTGGCGGACTCCAGCGCCGGCGCGCAGACCACGGCCGCCGTCGACCTGGGCAGGACCGCCTTCGGCAAGGCGTTCAAGCAGCTGGCGAAGGAGAAACTGGTCTACGGCGACGCGAAGGGCCTCCATTTCACGGACGACGGTCGCCGGCGGTTCCTGCCGCAGAGCGCCGACACCGGGACGACGGCACCGTCCCTGTCGGTCGCGACCGACGTCCACACGGCCCCGTCCCCCACCCAACCCCAGCTCCCGCACACCCGGTCGGGCCCCCACACCGAGGCTCCCGCGCTCACCGGCGACGGCCTGCCGCCCCACTCCCCGGACACCGACACGCCGGCACCGCACGACCTCGACACCAACTCCCCGGCGCCCCACGACCTCGACAGCAAGTCTCCGGCGCCCCACGACCTCGACAGCAAGTCTCCGGCGCCGCTCCGCGTCGACTCCGAGCCGGTCCCGCCGGTGATCAAGGAGGGCGACGCCACCGTCTCGCACGCCACGGACCACGACGCCTCCCCGCACCACATGGCGGACACCGACACCACTGCGCCCCACCCCGCCGACACCGACGCGGCCGCGGTACACCTCGACGACGTCCGCCCCCCGGCGGCGCCGCACCACGGTGGCGACGGCGACCTCGTCCCGCTGCCCCCGCGGGACGGCACTCGGCCCGGTGCTCCCGTGCTGGACGACCTGCTGGGGACGCCCCGCCGGACCGGCGACACCACCGTGACGGCGGCGCCCGGCACCGCTCACCCGGCCACGCCCGACATCCTCGACCGGGCCGCCTTCCGGCGTGACACGTACCGGGAGCACGGCATCCGCGCCCGCTCGCAGATCCGGCACGTCGACCGTGCTCTCGACGCCTTCCATCACGTCCCCGAGGACCGGCTCGCCCAGCGCGCCGAGGCCCTGGACAACCTGGCCGACACCGCGCGGCAATTCCTGCGGGACCGCCCGGTCTCGGTCCGCCGCCCCGGAGTGGAACGGCTGCTGGGCCAGGTGCGCGCCGAAGCGCACGCCTACCGGCTGCTCGACGACCTCCGGCGGCTCGGCGGCGACGGGGACGGGCTGGCCGGCCGCATCCGTACCGCGCTCGCCGACGGCGGCATGACCCCGCACACGCGGACCAGGCTGCAGACGGCGCTCGACGGGATGGACAGCTCCGCGCAGGCCCGGCGGCACAACGACGCGCTGAGCCTGCTGGACGGCCCCCCGCCGCTCCGGGACACCGGGGACACCACCCTCACCGCACCGGCCCGGCAGCCCGGGGAGGCGCCGTGGGCGGAGGATTCCGCGCGGTTCGACGAACTCCTCGGCGGCGACGGGCGGCCGTTGCGCGAGGCCTGGGTCGAGCTGTCGTCCGCCCGGGTCGAACTGAACCGGGTCGAGGACCTGCGCGCCGCGCCGGGCGGGGCCGGCACGTCACGGGGCGTCAGCGACTACGACAGGCAGCTCGGCCACGAGCTGATCTCCGCTCGGGAGCGGTTCCGCACCGCGTACACGAACCTCGAGGAGCTCGGTGTCCGTCCGACCGAGATCGAGGCCCGGATCCACGAGATCGAGAGGGGAGCCGTCCGCCGCGGCGCGACGCTCGGCGCGGGCAAGCTCGACACGCTGCCCGACACCGCCCCGCCCGTGGTCGACCGGATCGATCTGAACAACTCCGGCGTGAGCGGGCCGAACGGCCTGACCATCGAGCGGAGCGTGGGCCAGGACAACGCGGTGACACTGCGGGTGGTGGACCAGCACGCGCACCCGGACCCGACGCGCACGGTCCTCGCCCGGCAGGACGGCGGCTTCGACGTCCGGCACACGCCGTCGGGAACCGTCGACACCTACACCGCGAACGGCGACCGGATCGCCTACGAGATGCCGCTGCACGACGCCGGCGGCCGGCCGACGGGGCTGCGTCTGCACACGGACATCAACGCTCACGGCGCACGCCGGACCCTGACCGTGAACGGCCCCGGCGGGGACCGGCTGACCGCGTTCCCGCTGCCCGGCGACGAGGCACGGATCACCCATCTCGACACCGGCGCCACCCGGCGCGTGGACGCCCTGGGCCACCAGCTCGACGAAGGCTTCCAGCTCACCGGCGGCAACGGCGTCCCCACCGGGACGGACCGGGTGTGGGTCACCGGTGCCGACGTCCACGTCACCGATCTCGCGGGCAACCGTCTGGACCTGCGGGTGCAGCACCTCGGTGACGGGAACGGCATCAGGGTCACCGACGGAACGACCGGGGTGTCCGTGCGCCACGACGGCCAGGGCCGGCTCCAGGAGACCGGTATCGCGCTGACCGACCCGCGGGGCACGCGCGGGCAGCGGTTCCTGGCCGACGACGGCGCGGGCCGCTTCACGCTCACCGACCCCTCCGGTGCCCGGCAGCCCCAGACGGTCACCGCGCTGCCCGGCGGCACCGGCTTCCGGGTGACCGACGAGACGAGCGGCGCGACCAGCAGGTTCACGGCCGACGGCCGCTACCAGGACACCGGCCTCGCCCTGTTCGACCCGACGGCGAACGCGCGCGGCGGCCGGATCCTCGTACCGGACGGCGCGGGCCGTCACCGGCTCACCGACGCGGCGGGGCAGCCGCTGCCCCAGCGGGCGGTCGCGGTCGGCGGCAACCGGCCGCGCACCATCGACGACCTGACCGGCGAGTCCGTGCTGTACAACACCCAGGGCCGCCCGGTGAGCACCTCGACCGCGCTGGCCGACCCGGCCGGCAGGCCGCGCGGCGCCCGGTTCGTCGAGCCCGACGGGGCCGGCGGTCACCGTCTGACCGACGCCGACGGCAACCGACTGCCCGGCACCGTCACCGCGCTCCCGGACAACGGCGGTTTCCGAACCGTCCACGCCACCGGGCACCGCACCTTCGGCGCGGGCGGCGACTTCACGGGCGACGGACTGCGGCTGACCGGACGCGACGGCGTGCCGGCCGGGCATCTGGACCGGCCGCTCGGCGCCGCCCCGCGCCGGCTGGACGACGCCTTCGCGCCGGACCCGGCGCGCGCGGTCACCTTCGATCCGGCCGGCCGGATCGAGATCGCCCTGCCCGGCGGCGGCCGGCAGGTCTTCGACCAGACCACTGGCCGGTTCGTCCGGGAGACCGTCCCGCTGCCCGGTGGCGGCCACCAGACGACCCTGGCCGACGGCTCGTTCACCCGGTACGACGGCCACGGTGCCGTCACCGCCGAGGGCACCCCGCTGCCCGCGGGCCACGGCGGGCGCCTCCTCGTCGTGGAACCGCCGGCCGCCGGCCGCCCCGGGGCGGCCTGGCTGGAGGACGGGGCGGGCGGCAGGTTTGCGCACTGGGACGCGGTCCGGCGTCCCGACGGCACCACGCGGATCGGGTTCAACGACCGGACCAGCCCGCGGCACGGCGAGTTCGTGCACCTGGCCGCCGACGGCGGTGTGGCCCGGCAGGGCTTCAACGTGCTGGACAACGGGCGGCGCACGGACTACCGGTACGTCGTCGACCACACCACGGGCACCTGGGAGCGGACCACCAGGTCCGGTGCGCCCGTCGCGCCCGGGTCCTTCCACCACGGCAGCGCCGACCTGTCCGGAGCCGCACACGGCCACATCACGCTGCAGAGCTCGACCAAGAAGCAGGTGCCGGTCTTCGAACGCCAGGTGCTGCCCGGCGCCTCCGGCGACGTGGTCGACTCCTTCCGCCGTACCGACACCATCTCCTTCGCCCGCACCAACCCCCGTACCCACTGGGTGCGCTGGGACGGGACCGGCACCCCGGCCGGTACCGGCAGCCGGCACTACGACACGGCGGGCACCGGCTGGCGCGACACCGACGGCTGGGGCCGCACGGTGCGCGAGCACCGGGACGGGCTGCAGAAGTTCGACGGACGGGCCGGGCGCACCCTGGGCGTCGACGACGGCAACGGCGGCTGGACCTGGCACCGTTACGACGGGGCGGGCAAGGAGATCGCCTCCGGCCCGCGGACCCGTGAGCACCTCGGCGCGGGCTGGACAGACCGCACCGCGGGCGGTGACATCGCGCAGCGGCAGTGGGGCATGGCCGAGTGGCCCGAGCGGGCCGGCCAGTACCAGGAACACGCCATGAACCCGGACGGCACGCTGCGCGGCACCTGGGAGCGGCACTCCCCGCACGGCAAGGAGGTCGGCAGGCACGAGGCGTTCGGCGACGGTTTCCTCACCACCGACCGCTGGCGCGAGCAGCGTCCGCCGACCTGGGTGCGCACCCGCTGGCTGACCGGCGCCGAGCACACCCGGCCGCCGTACGCGCATGTCCGCGGTGACGACACCTACCAGCTGTTCACCTGGAGCAGGGAGGCGAACGACGGCACGGTCGCCGCCTCCGGGGTGCGCTATGTCGGCATGGACGGCAGCGCCCTGGACCTGGCCGCCGACGGGAGTTTCGCCCGCTTCAGCGGCAAACTGCACGACGGCACGTCCCTGAAGGTCGGCGACCACGCCGGACGTCCCGGCCACGCCCCGGCGAACCCCACCGACCAGCCCTGGCAGGCCGGCGACGTCCGGGGTTACCGCGAGCCGCTCACGGACGACCCCGGGGGCAGGCTCTGGCAGGACGTCTACCGGGACGCCGGCGGCACCACCCGGATCGCCCGTGAGGGGCTGCCCGGCGGGGTGGTGCGGGAGTACACCGGCCTGCCGGAGGACCGGCTCTGGGTCGAGCGGGACCCGCACGGCAACCTGGTCGGCCAGAGCCACGCCAAGCCGAACCAGCCGGGTCATGTGATCCAGGGTTCCGGCCGCGCCGACTCCGGCCGCTGGACCTGGCGTGAGTTGGACGCGCACGGCGCCCAGGTCGCCACCGGCGAGCGGGAGTTCTTCCGCGGCTCCACCGGCTCCCGGCTGCCCTGGGACGACTCCTACCGGGACTTCGGCGCGAACGGGCAGCTGGTCCGCGAACGCCGGATGCTCGACTCGGGCAATTACGTGGACGCCTGGCGCGACGGCAACGGCCTGTGGAGCGCCAACGCCTTCCGGCGCGACGGCAACGGCCTGTGGAGCGCCAACGCCTTCCGGCGCGACGGCACGGCCCTGAACCCGGCCCTGGCCGACCAGGCCCGGCGCTGGTGGCACGGCGGCGCCTGGCACGACCAGTGGGCGCCGGGCTCCCGCCACTTCCGCGACTCGCTGCCCGGCGCCGGGCAGGGCGCCGCGCCCACCGTCCTGCGCGAGACCCCGGTGCACAACGGCGGTCCGGTGCGGGTACGCACCTACGACACCGGCGCCGGCACGCCGGGGTCGGTGTGGAAGGAGTACGACCACGGCGGTGTGGTCCGCGAGCGGAAGGCGGAGGGCAACGGCTTCCTGGAGACCGACGCCTGGCGCGGCCAGTGGAACCGCTACAGCGACCGTGGCGAGCTGATCGCCCAGCGCACCGACAACGGGCTGGTGTTCGAGCGGGACAGCTTCGGCCGGATGCGGCTGACCGGCAACGAGTACGACTTCCGGGGCGCGCTCACCGAGATCCGCGGCTGGGGCCGTACCACCCGTGAGGCGCAGCGCATGCCGTGGTCGGGGACCGTCCTGCCGGACGGCGACGCGGCGCTGCGCGAGGCGCGGTACGAGCCGTACTGGCAGAGCGTGGCCAAGAAGGCGGCGCTGGAGTTCGGTCAGGAGTTCATCCTGGAGTTCGGCGCGAACCTCGCCGTCAACGGGATCGTGGCCGCCGTCCAGAACAAGCCGTTCACGGGCAAGGACGCGCTCAAGTCGTTCGCGAACGCGGCCGTCGGCGCGACCGTCAAGACCGGTCTGAGCACCGCGGTGCACGAGAACCGGGCCCTCGGGTTCGAGAAACTCGGCTCGCTCAAGGCCGGCGTCGCCAACATCGACGGCGGCAAGCCGTGGACCCGGCGTCCGATGAACCACGACAAGACCTGGGCCAACGAGTGGGCGGGCAACGAGACGCCGACCCGCTGGCGCGGCGGTACCTACGACTTCTCGTTCGGTGTGCTCAGCAGCGCGCTGTCCGGCTGGGTCAACGGCAGCATGAACGCGGCCGTGTGGGGCGTGACCGACGCCGACGGCCAGACGGTGAAGCTGCACGGCGGGGACGCGGTCTGGGAGGGCGGGATCAACGCGGCCGCGTCCGTCACCACGGCCGCCACCACCGGACTGGTCAAGAACGTGTTCGTGATGAGCGCGGGCAGCCGGCTCTTCCACCGCCAGGGATTCGCCGACTTCTGGATCCAGCTACCCTTCAAGATCTTCGAGAAGTCGATCCAGTCGCTGTACCTGACCAGTGCCTATCGTGCGAGCATCAATCCCACCTATTACCAGGCACCGTGATCGGGCCGGCGACGATCACCGAGACTTGAGGAACGTAGATGACCACCCGTCACACCGTGGCGCCCAAGGGTCAGGGCGGCCGGGGCGCGTACCGGACCATCGGCGAGGCGATACGCGCCGCCTCGCCCGGCGACCTGGTGGTGATCGCCCCGGGCACCTGGACCGAGAACCTGGTCCTGGACCGTGCGGTCGTGCTCACGGCGGAGCACGGCCGGGGCAGCGTCGTGATCGCGCCGCCGCCCGGTGAGCGGCCCGCGGTGACCGTGGACGGCCCGGACTGCGCGCTGCACAACATCACCGTGTGGGGCTCCGACGCGGGCCTGCCCGCGGTGAGCGTGTCGCCCGGGGCCGGTCTCGTCCTGGAGGAGTGCTCGGTGGAGGGCGGCCGGGTGCAGGCGAAGGGCCCGGAGGACGAGGAAGGCGGTACGACGGCACTCGTGCTGCGCCGCTGCCGGCTGGAGGGCGCCCGGCTGGCCGGTCTGCACCTGGCCGGGGGTGTCCGTGCCCGGGTGGAGGACACCGCGGTCACCGGCGTCGACGGCACCGGCGTGGTGCTGTCCGGCACGGCGAGCCTGGACGCCCTGCGGCTGCGCCTGGAGCGCACCACGGGGTCGGGGGTGCGGCTGCGGGGCCGGTCCCGGCTACGGCTGACCGACTCGGTGCTGGCCGGCAGCGGCCGGGCGGGGCTGCTCCTGGAGGACGCCACCGAGGCCACCGCCGGGGAGTCCCGCATCGAGACGCCCGGCGCGGCCGGGGTGCACCTGACCGGGTCGGCGCGGGCCGAACTGACCGACTGCAAGATCCGCGGTGCGGCCGCCAGCGGGCTGGTGGTGCAGGAGACCGCACGGCTCAGCGCGTCCGGCTGCTCGGTGGCCGACGCGGGCGCCAACGGGCTGCTGGTGACGGGGGCGGGCGAGGCCGACCTGGCGGACTGCCGGATCGACCGCAGCGCCTTCAGCGCGGTGCATCTGGCCGGTACGGCCGTGGGGCGGCTCGCCGACTGCCGGGTGCGCGGTGGTTCCGAGCACGGTGTGCACGCCACCGGCGAGGCCCGGATCGAGCTGACGGACTGCGGGATCGTCGATGTCGCGATGACCGGGGTGAGCGTCCTGGAGCGGGCGATGGCCACGCTCACCGGCTGCCGGGTCGCCGGGTCCGGCGCCGGGATCGGCATCGGCTCGCCCACCGGCAGTACGGTCGCCGACTCCACGGTGACCGGCACGAAGGAGATCGGCGTCCAGGTCGCCAAGGGCGCCACCGCCTCGCTCGCCGGGATCCGGATCAGCGGTGCCGGGGCGGCCGGGCTGGTGGTCGACGAGGGCGCCGAGGCGACGGTGAACGGGGGCTGGGTCGAGAACTGCGCGGGCTCCGGTGCCGTCGTGTGGACCGGCGCCAGGCCGGAGATGAGCGGGCTGCGCATCGACCGGCCGGGCAAGAACGGGGTGTTCCTGGCGGAGGGCGCGGGCGGCACGTTCACCGGGCTCGACGTCACCCGGGCCGGCTTCCCGGCCCTGCACGTCGCCGCGGGGGCCGACCCGGTGTTCCGGCACTGCCGGGTCCGTGACTGCGCGGAGGCGCTGGGCACCGACGAGGGCGCCAAGCCGGTCCTGGAGGACTGCACGGCCGACGGCGCCCCGCTGACCTTCGGCACGCCGGCCGCGGCCCCGGCGAACGGCACGCCCGGTGCCCTGCCCTCGCCCAGAGCCGCGAAGACCGCCGACGACGGCGCCGAGGAGCCGGAGGAGGAGAACCTGGAGGACCTGCTCGGCGAACTCCACGAACTGGTCGGCCTGGACCGCGTCAAGGAGGACGTCGGCTCGCTGGTCAAACTCATGCAGACGGTCCGCCGCCGCGAGGAGGCCGGGCTGCCGGCCCCGCCGCTCAGCCGCCACCTGGTGTTCGCGGGCAACCCCGGTACCGGCAAGACCACCGTGGCCCGTCTCTACGGCCGTCTCCTGAAGGCCCTCGGGCTGCTGCGCCGGGGCCATCTGATCGAGGTCGACCGTACGGCGCTGGTCGGCGAGTACGTCGGCCACACCGGGCCGAAGACCACCGCCGCCTTCAACCGGGCGCTCGGCGGTGTGCTCTTCATCGACGAGGCCTACTCACTGGCGCCGGCGCTGGCGGGCAACGACTTCGGCACCGAGGCCGTGGCGACCCTGGTGAAGCTGATGGAGGACCACCGCGACGACGTCGTGGTCATCGCCGCGGGCTACCCCGGTGACATGCACCGCTTCATCGGGTCCAACCCGGGCCTCGCCTCGCGTTTCGGCCGCACGCTCCTCTTCGAGGACTACGAGTCCGCCGAACTGGTCTCGATCGTGGAGTTCCAGGCCGGCCAGCACCGCTACGAGCTGACGGCCACGGCCCGCACCGAACTCCTCGCCCTCTTCGAGGCCATGCCCCGGGGCGAGGGCTTCGGCAACGGGCGCTCGGCCCGCCAGATCTTCCAGGAGATGACCGAGCGCCAGGCCCAGCGGGTGGCCGAGCTGTCCGACCCGACCTCGGAGGAGCTGATCAGCCTGGAAGCCCACGACCTGCCTCATCCGGCCGCCCGCTGACGGCGTCGGAGTGCGGCCGCCCAGGCGTCCACGGTCGTGACCTCGGCCTGCCGGCCCGCAGCACCAGGTCGAGGTCGCTGCCGGCGAAGGCGCCCACACGTCGCTTGGTCACGACGGTCCCGCCGGGTGCGGGCGCCACGTCGGGGTGCACCCGTGTCGCCGGGCCGTCGCCCGCCGGACCGGCCGCGCGGCTCGCCACCGCGGCGAACGTCTTGTTGCGGGAGCTGATCTCCGGGTGCCCGGGGCGGAAGCCGACGACCACGTAGATCACCGGGATGCCGCTTGCCCGGGCGAGACGCGGCAGGCAGCCGTCCGCGGCGAACCGGTCGGTGACGACCTGCTGGACGTCCATGACGAGCAGAGCTTGCCGAGGCACCGTCCATGTTCCCTCCCCGCGACCCGGCCGGCCGGGTCGACTACTCACCGGCCGTCGGCTCTCCGGTCACTCGGGCCAGGCTGAGCCCTTGATGACCTCGACGAAGTCGCCGCGCCGGAAGCCGGGGACGTAGTGGGCCAGTACGTCGGCCTTGACGTTGCCGAAGGTGGTGTCGGGGCGGTCCTTGATGCCCTCGGTGAAGGCGGCCAGGATCTGGTTCTTGAAGTCCGGGCGCGGGTGTGCGGCGACGACCGCCGCCCGCTGCTCGTCGCTGACCTCGTGATAGCCGATGCCGAGGACATCGAGCTCGACCCCGCGGGTGACCAGGGCGATCTCGGATGCCATGTGCAGCGGGATCTCCGGGGTGGTGTGCAGGGCGATGCTCGTCCAGACCCGGTCGGCGGGCTCGCCGGTGATGCCGTGGGCGTGCAGGAAGCGGCGGGCCTCGTCCGCGCCGTCGATCTCGAAGCGCTGGTCGGTGCGGCGCAGGCTCTTGGTCAGCCCGAGGTCGTGGAACATCGCCCCCACGTACAGCAGCTCGGGGTCGAAGGCCAGGTCCAGCGCCCGGCCACGCAGCGAACCCCACAGGAAGACCCGCCGGGAATGGTCGAACACCAGTGGGGTGGCCACGTCGCGCACCATCTCGGTGGCCTCCCGCACCAGGGCGGTGTCCGGGATGCGTACGCCCGCGATCTCTTCACTCATCGTTCTCGGCCTCCATACCGGATAGGTGATGTGCCTCAAGGATTCTCCGGGGGACGTAGGCTGGGCCATGTCTCTGCTGCCAGGAAAACCACGGATTCGGACATGACACATCGAGTGGGCCTTGTGGTCTTCGAGGGCGTGACCATGCTCGACGTCAGCGGCCCCTCGGAGGTTCTGCACCAGGCGGGCCGGCACACCGACGGCTACGAGCTGGTGCTGGTCTCGCCGGAGGGCGGGACGGTCACCACCTCCGCCGGGCCCGCGCTCACCGGCACGGTCCGGGCGGCGGACGCGGGCCCCGTCGACACGGTCCTGGTCGCGGGCGGCGACCGGCTGGCCGACCGGCCGATCGAGGGCGGGCTGCTGGCCACGGCCCGTGACCTCGCCGAGCGGGCCCGCCGGGTCGCCTCGGTGTGCACCGGCGCGTTCGTGCTGGGCGAGCTGGGCCTGCTCGACGGCCGCCGCGCCACGACCCACTGGCGGCACGCGGCCGCGTTCGCCCGCCGTTTCCCGCGGGTGCGGGTCGAGCCGGACGCCATCCATGTCCGCGACGGACGGTACGTCACCTCGGCGGGCATCAGCGCGGGCATCGACCTCACCCTCGCCCTGGTGGAGGACGACCACGGCGCCGACGTGGCCCGCGACATCGCCCGCGAACTGGTCGTCTTCATGCAACGCCCGGGCGGGCAGTCCCAGTTCTCCACGGCCATCAGCACCCCGCCGGCCCGCAGCGGCCTCCTGCGCACCGTGATCGCGTCCGTGGTCGCCGACCCGGCCGCCGATCACAGCCTGCCCGCTCTGGCCGCGTCGGCCGCCGTGAGCCCGCGCCATCTCGCCCGGCTGTTCCGGGCCGAACTGGGCACCACGCCCGCCCGCTGGGTCGAGCGGGTCCGGCTGGACCGCGCCCAGCAACTGCTCCTGGAGGGCCACAGTGTCACCGCGGCCGCGCTCCACAGCGGCCTGGGCACCGACGAGACCCTCCGCCGTGCCTTCGCCCGCCAGTTGGGCACGACTCCGTCCCACTACCGCAGCCGCTTCGCCTCCACCCGCGGCAGCCGGGAGTAGCCGGTACCGGCCACGCGCTCACAGCTGGAGCGGCAGGTGACGGGGGCCGCGCAGCATGGCGTTCTGGCGGTAGGGAGGCGGGTCCTGGACCAGGCTCGCGGTGCCGAGCAGAGGGAGCAGCGCGGTCAGTGCGGTCCGGGCCTCGATGCGGGCCAGCGGTGCGCCGAAGCACAGGTGGATGCCGTTGCCGAAGCCGAGGTGTTCGTTGTCCGGGCGGTTGGGGTCGAACCGGTCGGGGTCGTCGAACCGCCGGGGGTCGCGGTTGCCCGAGGCCAGCGCCAGGATGACGGGGGTGCCCCGGGCCAGGGTGGTGTCGCCGACGGTGATGTCGGCGAGCGGGATGCGTTCGCGCATGTGGACCGGGGGTTCGTAGCGCAGGAGTTCCTCGACCGTGCGCGGCATCAGGCCGGGTTCGCGGCGGAGGAGGTCCAGGTGCTCGGGTCCGCGCAGGAACGTGAGCACCCCGTTGGTGATGAGGTTGACCGTCGTCTCGTGTCCCGCGATGAGCAACAGGATGGCGGTCTCGGCGAGTTCCTCCTGGGTGAGCCGCAGGGCCGGGTCCGGCTCGTTCACGAAAGCGGCGAGCAGGTCGTCGCCCGGCTCGCCACGGCGCTGCTCGGCGAGGTTCACGAGATACCCGCCCAGCTCGGTCCGTGCCTTCTCGCCCGCCTCGCGCTTCCCGGCCGAGTCGCCGTCCTCGGGTCTGAGGTCGGCCGATTCGACCAGCACGTCGGACCACGCCCGGAAGAGCGGCTCGTCCTCGCGGGGCACGCCGAGCAGCCGGCAGATCACCGTGACGGGCAGCGGGTAGGCGAAGTCGTCGACGACGTCGATCTGCCGGCCCGCCTCGAAGGATGCCAGCAGTTCCCTCGTGATCCGGTCGATCTCGTCGCGCATCGCGTCGACGTGCCCCGGGCTGTGCGGTGGTCCGAAGGGGCGCATGGTCAGCGTGCGCAGCCTGTGGTGTTCCGGGTCGTCGAGCCGCAGGAACGGCGGCTTGGGCGTCACCCGGCCACCGGTGCGGGGATCGGCGCTCATCCGCGGGTCGTGCAGCAGGGCGGCGACGTCGTGGTAGCCGCCGACCAGGAAGCTGCCGTCCGCCTGCCGGACCGCGCGGCCGGCCTCCCGGAGTTCCGCGTACAGGGGGTAGGGGTCGGGGCGGCTGGCGTAGTCGGTGATCCGCGCCAGCAGGGTCTCGGACTCCATGGTGGCTCCTCGGAGTGGGAGTCGTGGACGGACGCGGATCAGCGCGTCGGCGGCACCACGGCGAGTCGGCGGTCGGGCAGGTATCCGGTGAGCGCCACGGTGGGGCCGTGCGAGAGCACGGAGGGATCCGGCACGTCGGAGGGGACCGGGACGTCGGCGGCGAGTGCCCGGTCCGCCGCGCCGGGCGGGGGCGGGAACGGAGCGGCTGTCTCGATCATGTGCCGGTAGTAGTCGAGCGACTTGGCCATGTCGACGGTGACCGCGGCGGTGACCCGCCCCTGGTAGCCGTAGACCATGACCAGGCGGCGCGCCTCCAGCGACCCCTGGGCGATGACCACGTGGTCCGAGTAGGTCGGCACGCCCACCGACTTGATGTTGAGCCCGAACTGGGTCGACCAGAACGTCGGGATGGCCAGGTGGGGGCGTTGCAGCGGCCCCGGATTGACCATGTTGTGGGCGGCCACCGCGGCCTGTTCGACCGCGTTGCCCCAGTGTTCCAGGGAGAGCATCTGGTAGCCGAACAGCGGGTGGGGGAAGCGGGAGACGTCCCCCGCCACGAAGACGTCGTCGGTGACGATCCCGTACATGGTGAAGGCGCGGCATCCGGCGTCGCAGGCCACGCCGCGCGGTCCCGCCGCCAGCCCGGAATCGGCCAGCCACTCGACGTTGCGGACCGCGCCGAGCGCCACGACGCAGACGTCGGCGTCGACGCGGGTGCCGTCGGACAGCTGCGCGCCGGTGAACGCGCCCTTCCCGTCGCCGTGCAGGGCGGTGACCGTCACGCCGGTGCGCAGGTCGACGCCGTGGTTGCGGTGCATGACGGCCGCGAGCTTCGACAGGGTGCCGCCGAGGGCGCCCACGAGCGGCGCGGGGCCGCGTTCGGTGACGGTGACGGCCAGTCCGCGTTCCCGGCAGGCGGAGGCGATCTCCGAGCCGGTGAAGCCGCCGCCGATGACCAGGACCCGTTCCGGTCCGGCGGCCAGCCGCTCGGCGAGTCCCCGGGCGTCCTCGCTGGTACGCAGGGTGAACACCCCGTCCAGGGCGCCTTCCTCGGGGTTGGGCCAGGGCCGGGCGCGGGTACCGGTGGCGATCAGCAGCCGGTCGTACGGGAGCGACTCGCCGTCCTCCAGGCGCACTTGTCCCGCTAGCAGGTCCACGCCGCAGGCCCGCACCCCGAACCGCCAGTCGGCCTCCGGATCGCGGCGCATCGGCAGTCCGGTGGTGTCCGCCGTGGCCTGCCCGAGCAGCACCTGTTTGGACAACGGCGGCCGGTCGTAGGGCGGATGGGGTTCGTCCCCGACCACGGTCAGCGAGCCGGTGAAGCCCTGGTCGCGCAGCCCCTCCGCGGCCCTCAGCCCCGCCAGCGACGCGCCGACGACGACGACACGGCCGTCCTTCAGGTCATCGCGCACCGCCGCTCACCTCTTCCCCGAGGAGGATCGCCTGCACCGGGCACGCGGCCACGGCCTCCCGCACCCGATCGACCTGGTCGTCGGGGACGGCCGTGGCGTACAGCAGCCCCTCGTCCCCGTGCAGCTCGAACACCTGCGGTGCGAGGAAGACGCACTGTGCATAGCCCTGGCAGCGTGTGAGGTCCACAACGACTTGCATCCCCACCACTCCCTCCGTTGCCGCGCCCCCCTCGTTTCCCGCCCCTCATGTCCAGCATGGAGCCAGACCAGGACTCCCGCACGCCACGCTGCCGGGGCACCGGGACGGGCCGTGACACGCCCGGCCTGGCGCCCGTGCACGTACCGCGGTGACGGCGTCAGGTGCGGCCCTTGTTCCGTGCGGCCCACAGGCGGGCGTGGCTCCCGTCCGCGGAACGGGGTCCGTGGGGGCGGCCGTGTTCGGCGTGCCGGCCAGGCGGCGGGTGACGGGGATTCGCCGAGCCGGCGCGTGCTGAGGAGCAGCGAGGCAGGCGCCAGGTCCCGGCGGCAAGCTGACACACCGTCACCGGGACGTCGCCCAGGGCGGCTTCGACGCGGCAACTACTGGCCACGGGCGTGATCGACAGGGACGGACCGGCGGTGAGCTTCACGCCCTCTCGTCCTCTCCGTCCTCCTCGTGCGTACGCACCACCTCACCGTCGCGGATCTCCCCGCGCCAGCCGTCGGCGTCCTCGGCGGAGAGCGTGACGAAGCGCTGGAAGTGTTTGGTGTCCAGCCGCAGTCGGCGTCCCTGGGGGCACAGGTTGCCGGTCTTCTCGAAGAAGCCGCAAGGGCAGTACTCGACGACGAGCACGATGTGGGTGAGCGTGGGCGCCACCTCATGGAAACTGACATTCCCGGGTGCTGCCTCTGGCGCCGTCCGACGTCCACACCGTGCGCTCGCCCGTTACCTGTTCCTGGATGGTCGCGTTCCACGAACGCGTGGACGGGCCCACTCTCACCTTCCAGTCGCTGCTGGTCCCGTCCCCCCTGCGACACACTGCGCACGCCTTTGGCGAAGGAGCTGAACTGCGAACTGCTCTTCGCCTTCTCCTTGCCACCCGCGACGTCCGCGAGATGCTCCGTCTGTGCGCCGGGGTGGTCGACGAACTCCTCGCGCAACCGGTCGAGGCGCGATGCCTCGTCCCGCCCGTTCTTTGGTGCCGTCCTCACCACGGCCTACCTCCGCCGCGCGGACGCCTTTTTGGCCGTCGTCCCTTTCGGGACAGTCTTCTTGGCGGCGGCCTTCTTCGACGCGGTCTTCCTGGCAGGAGCGGCGGTCTTCTTCGACGCGGCCTTTCCCGCCGGAGGTGCGGCCCTCTTCGCCGGGGACTTCCGGGCCGGAGCCGACTTCTTCGCGGCCGTCTTCTTGGCGGGCTGCGCCTTCTGGGCGGTGGGCCTGCGTGCGGCGGCCTTGTGTGCGGGGGCCTTGCGAGGCGCGGACGGCCGCGCGGACGTGCGGCGGCCGGGCGGCTCCTCCGAGGTGTCCTCGGCCCGGTGACCGGACCTCCGGTGCCCAGGCCTGAACCTCTTGGGCCTGGGCTCCTCTTCTTCCTCCGCCTCCTCCAACTCCTCGTCCTCAGGCTCCTCTTCCTCCTCCTCTCCCTCCTCGCCGTCGCCCTCGTTCTCGTACTCTCCTTCCTCCTCCTCTTCCTCTTCCTCCTCCGGCTCGTACTCCTCTTCGTCGCTCCCCTCGTCCCCCTCCTCCCTCTCGCTTCCGACGCGTGCGGTCCGCTCGTGCAAGGCGTCTGCCAGATCGGCGAGTTTGCGGTCGGCGGCCGCGACGAGGGCCTTCCTGCCAACGTCCTTGAATTCGCCGCGCAGTTGCTCGTTGAGGTCGGCGACCTGGGGAATCTCCTGGAGCTTTCGCAGTCCCTCGGTGACCAGTTGCTGGGGTTCGAGGCCGAAACGCCGGCCGGCGAGGTAAGTGGCCAGGCCGAAGGCGAGCCTTCCCTTTTTGGCGCGACCGAGGACGTAGCCACCGGCGACCGCGGCAGCGAGACTGATTTTCGTCGAATTGTTCATCGATCGTTCCCTCCGGCGAGCCGCTGTACGGCCGCACGGCGACGCGCGGCCGTCATGGGCCCGTCGCAGCACTGCTTCAAGATGTATATGCTGAAATAGTACATTTTGTTGATATCGGAGTGCCGCTCCAGTGACGGAGTTGGGAACATGCCCGCGTCTGACAAGAACGGCACGGGAAGAGGCAGACGCCCCTCCCCCAAAGACGACACCGCTCGCAGCGCTGACGGCGTCGGCGCCCGGAAACCTGTCAAACGTTCGGCAGCCTGGGCGATGCGCTCCGCCGCCGGGCAACTGGAGGAACTTCTCGGGCGCACCCCCGAATCGGTTTCGGCAATCAAACCGACCGAGGAGGGATGGGAAGCCGACGTCGAGGTACTCGAACTGGAACGAATACCCGAGACCACCAGCGTCCTCGGCACCTATCACGTGACGCTGAGTGCGAGAGGTGAACTGCTGGCGTACGAACGGATCCGCCGCTACACCCGCGGCCAGATCGACCGGCGCCGCTGATATGCACAAGGGGGGTGAAGGGAGGGCACCATGACTGTGGTGCCACAGGGCGGCAGCGGTGTCTCGCGCGGCAGCACGAGCAGTCTGTACGACGTCCTGGAGCTGATTCTCGACCGCGGCCTGGTCATCGACGTCTTCATCCGTGTGTCCCTAGTCGGTATCGAAATCCTCAAGATCGACATACGCATCGTCGTGGCCAGCGTCGACACCTACCTCCGCTTCGCCGAGGCGTGCAACCGCCTGGACCTCGAATCGGGCAGCAAACAGCCCACCAAGCTCACCGACCTCGTCGGCGAGATGACCGAAGGCGGGGCCGCGGGCAAGTCCAAGGGCGCCCTGACCGGTGCGGTCGAGGCCGTCAAGGACACCCTGACCGGCGGCGAGGAAGAAGAGGACGAGGAGGAGCCCCGGCCGCGACGGCGTCGGCCGACCACCACGGCTTCCCGGCGGCGGAGGGAATGACCATGGCCGTCTACGTGTACTCCATCACCTCGGCGGACCACCCGATGAGGCTCCACGGCGTCCACGGCGTCGGCGAGCCGCCCGCCGCGCTGCGCACGGTGACCGCCGGAGGTCTGTGTGCGGTCGTCAGCGAGACGCCCGAGGGCCTGCGAGCCCGACGGCGCGACGTCCTGGCCCATCAGCAGGTCCAGGAGCGGCTGATGGCCGACGGCGCCGTGCTGCCGCTGCGGTTCGGCATGACGGCCGAGGACGACGACGCCGTTCGCACGGTCCTGGAGGGCAGGGCCGCCGAGTACGTACAACGGCTGCGATCGCTGGACGGCACCACCGAGTACAACCTGAAGTGCTCGTGGGAGGAGGAGGCCATGCTGCGCCGGATCCTGTCGGAGTCCGACGAGGCCCGCGAGCTCAACACCGCGATCCGGGGCGGCTCCGGCACCCCGCAGATGTCACTCGAGCTCGGCGAACTGGTCGCCCAGGAAGCCGAGGCGCGACAGGAGGCTCTCGCCAAGGGCATCGTCGAGGCGCTGCACCCGTACGTGTGCGACGAGAGCCGCTCCGCCCCCCGCGGCGAGGACTTCCTCAGCGTCTCTTTCCTGGTCCCGGCGGACAAGGAGGAGATGTTCCTGGCCACCGAGATCAGCCTGGCCAACCAGCTCGGCGGGGACTGCGCGATCCGGCTGTACGGACCGCTGCCCCCGTACAGCTTCGTGTGAAAGGTACGGCTCATGGGCTTGCTGACTCAGCTCCTCACCCTTCCGCTCGCGCCGGTACGGGGCGTGGGATGGGTCGTCGACCGGGTGGTCGAGGCCGCCGAACGGGAGTACTACGACCCCGAACCCGTCGAGCGTGAACTGGCCGCGCTGGAAAGAGACCTGCTGGAGGGCCGCATCGACCAGGCGGACTTCGACGAGCGCGAGGACCTGCTCCTCGACCGTCTGGAAGAGATCGCCGCCTACCGGCGGGGCGACGCCCCTCCCTGAGCTGGAATCGAGGTACCCGAGGTGTCGGAACCCCCCGCCAACCGGCTGAGCACCTACCCATCCCGGGCAACGGCCCCGTACAGCAACGACCACGGCTCCTCGGCGAACCTTGCCGACATCCTGGAACGCGTCCTGGACAAGGGCATCGTCATCGCCGGGGACATCCGCATCAACCTCCTCGACATCGAGTTGCTCACCATCAAACTCCGGCTGATCGTCGCCTCCGTCGACAAGGCCCGGGAAATGGGAATCGACTGGTGGGAGCATGATCCGTCGCTCTCCTCCCATGCCGGAGGCGAGCACGCCCTGGCCGAAGAGAACAGAAGGCTGCAGGCGGAGATCGAGGCATTGCGGGGCCGGCGGGCTCTGTCCGGCGACAAGACACGGCCGGCCGAACGGCGCGCCCGCCGCGGCACTCCCCCGCCCGACGCGGGGACCGGGGTGAGTGATGACTGAGACAGTCGCCTACGCCTACGCCGCCCTGTTCCCCGTCGAGGGCCTCGGCACGGCCCTGCGCGGCGTGGCAGGTGTGGCGGGGGCACCCGTCCGCCTGGTGCCGGCAGACTCCGGCGGGACACCGGCGGCAGCGGTCAGTTCGGTACCTGCCCAGGACTTCCGGGAAGACGCCCTGCGCCGCCATCTGGAGCACCTGGACTGGCTGGAGACGGTCGCCCGCGCCCACCACAACGTGATCGAGGTCCTGGCCGCACACACGACCGTGCTGCCGTTGCGGCTCGCCACGGTGTACCTGGACGACGAGCGGGTGGAGGCGATGCTGCGGGAGCAGACGGACGCGTTCTCGCGTGCCCTGCGCCGGCTGGCGGGGCACCTCGAATGGGGCGTGAAGATCTACGTCGAGCCTCCGCCGGACCCGCGGCCCACCGATGCGCCCGTGGCGGCCGGCCCGGCCGACGGGCTCAGTCCGGGCCGGGCCTACCTCCGCGCCCGCCGCTCCCAGCGGCACCTGCGCGACGAGTCCTACCGGGCCGCCCGGGAGGCTGCCGAACGGGTGGCGGAGATCGGCCGCACGATGGCGGCCGACCACGCCAGGCACCGGGTTCAGCAGGGGGAACTCGCCGTCGGCGCCGGTGAGAACGTGGTCAACGACGCCTACCTGCTCCCGCGCGAGGCGGCAGCGGAATTCCGTAGCCGGATCCTGGACGCCGTCCGGGACCTGCCCGGCGTACGCGTCGACGTCACCGGCCCCTGGGCGCCGTACTCCTTCGCCGTCCCGCCCGGGGCCCAGCCCCCCGCCATGGACCGGACACCATGAACGAGGTACAGCGGCTTCCCGAGGCCGAGCCGCTGGCGCAACGCCAGGTGGCCCTCGTCGACCTGCTCGACCGCCTGCTCAGTGGCGGCGTCGTCGTCACCGGGGATCTGGTGCTGTCGATCGCCGACATCGACCTGGTCCGGATCTCGCTGCGGGCTCTGATCGTCTCCGTGAGCGCGCAGAACCCGTCACCATGGACGGCACCGGCAGGCCCGGAGGGCGCTCCGTGACGGGCGCGGACGCCGGGCGGACGCCCAGGCCGCCGGACCGCCTGGCCGAGGTCGCCGACGCGGCCACCCGGGCCTTCCGGCTGCTGCCCGCCGTACCGGACGACATCGCGGCGGCCCGGCAGCCGGGGCCGCCGCAACCCGCCCGCCGCATCAGCACCGACCCCGACACCGTCGAGCGAGACCTCGTCCGGCTCGTGCTCACCCTGGTCGAACTGCTGCGGCAGCTCATGGAGCGCCAGGCACTGCACCGTGTCGACCAGGGGGACCTCACCGAGGAGCAGGAAGAACGGCTGGGCTCCACCCTCATGATCCTCCACGACCGCATGTCCGAGCTGTGCGCCGACCACGGCCTGACCATGGAGGACCTCAACCTGGACCTCGGCCCGCTGGGAACACTTCTCCCGCCCGCGCACCCCGAGGGGCGGTCCTGAGCGCGGAGCGGCCCGTCGGCCACCGGATGCCGGCCGCCGGGCCGTTTGACCGTCCGAGGCGGGGTACTCGCAGTGGTGCACGAATCCCCCGAGCGGCAAGGACGGTGAATGACGATGGCCGGAGGGCAGAAGGCCAAGGGCAAGATGGAAGAGGCCACCGGAAAGGCCAAGGAGACGGTCGGGAATGCCGTGGGCAACGAGCGGATGACGGCCGAGGGGCAGGCCAAGAAATCCAAGGGCGCGGCGCGTCAGGCCAAGGAGAAGACGAAGGACATCTTCAAGCACTGACGAGACCGGTCACGAGCGGGATCTCCTGGTGGGGATCCCGCTCCTTCACGCACTGCCGGAGCACGCGGTGGCCGGCAGTTCCCTGGCGGTTCCGGAAGACGAGGAGATCATGGCCGTACGACATCCTGCCGAGAGGGGCAGAGGGAGATTCGAGCACTTCGCCGAATCCGCCTCGAACATGACGAGCTCGCCCGCGTTCTACGTGTTCTGCATGCTCCTCGTGGCCTTCTTCGTAGCCGCGCACGCCGCCCATCTGGCACTTTCCCAGCAGATGCTGGCCGGCGACCTGATGACGTGCGTGACGTTGCTGCTGCTGGCGTTGCTGAAGAACTCGGAGCGCCGGGCCGAGCGCGCCGTCCAGCGGAAGCTCGACGCGATCATCGCGGCGCTCCTGGAACAGAGCGACGGCGAAGCACGCGGTGTCCGGCAGGACCTGCGGAAGGCGATCCGGATGGAAGAAGACCTCTGACACCGTGGTCCCGGCCCGCGACGGGCTCATGCCCGGTGTTCTTCGCGCTCGTGGTCGTGCTGGAGCAGGAGGGCGAGCAGTCCGGCGACGGGGAGGCCGCCCTCCGCCGGATGGCGGAGACTGGTGTCCGGCTGGATGCGGTACGTGTTGCTCCGGCCCTCGCGGGTGTGGGTGAGATACCCCTCGGACTCCAGGTCGGTGATGATCTTCTGGACCGCCCGCTCGGTGAGCCGGCAGCGCGCCGCGATGTCACGGATGCGGGTGGACCGGTCCTCCGCGATGGCGACCAGCACGCGGGCGTGATTGGTGAGAAACGTCCAACCGGTGTGTGGCTTCGGTGCCTCAGTTGCTTGCCCCATGCTCCCAGGCTAGACGTGTTGTTCGCGCATCCAGAAGACTGAAAGTCTATTCAGGTGTCCCTTGATGTGTAATCGGCCGGCGGGCAAGTCCTGTGGAGAGATCGGGCCGTCTCTTCCGCTCCGGGCGGCGGAGGACGCCCGGAGCGGAAGAGACGGAGGACGCCCTGAGCGACGACGAGACCAAGGACGCCCGGGGTGCGGACGACCTCGTGGCCGAGGCGGCTCGGCTGCGGCGCGCCATGCGTACGTGCCCGGCCATGGACCAGGCCACGGGCGTACTGATGGCGACCTCCTCCCTCGACACGGAGGACGCGTGGGCCGTGCTGGTCACGGTCTCCCGGAACAAACACGAACACCAAGCTGCACCAGGTCGCCGAGGAGGTCCTGACGGCCCTGCAGGGCGACTCACCGCCCGACGGATTCCGGACCCAGGTCGCCTCCGCGCTGAGCGCGCTGCGCACCGACGAGGGCGGCGCGCCGGATGACCGGCCCGAGCCGCGCCGCGGTCGCGCCCCGCGAGGGGACGGCGGCTCAGTCCTCACCCCGCACGACGTTCCAGTCGTCCCCGCGCCGCGGCCGGCCCGCGGTGCCGTCGGTCGTCGCGCGCACCCAGGTGCGTATGCCCTTGCCGCGCAGGCGGCGTGCCTTCGCCCAACCCGTCTCGGATCCGCGGACGCTGCCCGTCTTCATGGCTTCCATGGTCACGGCTTCTCGTCTTCTCTCTGCCCGGCCCCGTTCCGGCCCGGCGCGTAGGAACTCCCCCGTCGTCTCCCCCATGGCACTCACCCCGGCCGGGTCCCCACTCGGCACACCCGGAAACGCCGGGACAAGGCCGCCGTCGCCGGACGAAAGGACCCGAGGACGTGGATGTGTACGAGGCCGTGCGCAGTCGAAGGGCCGTGCGGGCGTTCAGTGACGAGCCGGTGCCCAGAGAGGTGCTGGAACGGGTTCTGGCCACGGCGACCCGGGCTCCGTCGAGCGGGAACCTGCAGCCGTGGCACGTCTACGTCGTGGCAGGCGGCCCCCTGGCCGAACTGAAGAGACGTGCGACGGCCAGGGCGCTGGCGGGAGATCCCGGTGACGAGCGGGAGTATCCGATGTATCCGGCCGAACTGGTCCCGCCGTACTTGGACCGTTTCTCGGCCGCCGCCGCGCAGCGGTACGAGGCACTGGGGATCGAGCGCGACGACCCCGGCAGGCCCATGAAGGTCGCCGCCCTGAACACGGAGGCGTTCGGGGCTCCGGTCGTGTTGTTCTGCTACCTCGACCGGACGATGGGCCCAGGTCAGTGGGGGGACGCGGGGATGTACCTGCAGACGGTCATGCTGCTGCTCAGAGCGGAAGGGCTGCACAGCTGCCCTCAGGTGATGTGGACGATGTACCGCAGGACCGTGAGCCGGGCGGTCGGCGCCGATGAGGGCCTCGTCCTGTTCTGCGGTGTGTCGGTCGGCTTCGAGAAGGAGGACGCACCCCTGCCGCGCACCGGGCGCGCGAGCATCGGGGAGACGGTGAGCTTCGTCGGCGCGTGACCGACCGGTCCGACGCGGCGCCCACCGGCCGGGACGGCCGGTGGGCGCCGGGCGGGGTTCACGCCGAGGTGTCGTCGTGGGTGACAGTGACGACGATCTTGCCGACCTGGCCGTTGGCCGCCATGTAGCGGTGGGCCTCGGCGATGTCCGCGAGGTCGAAGGTGCGGTCGACGACCGGCGCGAAGGCGCCGGAGGCGAGGCCCGCGTTGACGAAGGCGACCGCGCGGCGCAGGCGTTCGGGGTCGGTGGTGATCTCGAAGAGCGTGTACGTGCTGCTGGTCAGCGCCGGGAAGGACTGCGCGTTCGGCAGCGGGGTGGGGCGCGGGTCGAGGGCGCCGTAGACCACCAGGAACCCGCCGGGGGCGATGCCCTGGGCGAGGGTCTCGACGCCGGGTCCGGCGACCGGGTCGAAGGCCAACCGGACGCCCTCGCCGCCGGTGATCTCCTTGATCCGGGCGGGCAGGTCCTCCTCGTCGGTGACGATCACGTGGGCGGCGCCCGCGTCCAGGAGGCGCTCCCTCTTGCCGGGGCCACGCGTGGTGGCGATCGGGATCGCGCCGACGTGGCGGGCGATCTGGAGGGCGGCCAGGCCCACACTGCTGGAGGCCGCGGAGATGAGGACGTGGTCGCCGGGACGCACCCGGCCGCTCTCGGCGAGGGGCCCGTAGGCGGTGATGTAGGCCATCCAGACGGCCGCCGCCCGCACGGGCTCGACCTCGGCGGGGCGGGGCACGACGGCAGAGGCGGGGACGATGACGTGATCGCCGTAGGTGCCGTAGTCGGTCTGCAGGAACTGCGGCACGACCGCGACCGGGTCACCCTCGGCGCGACCGGTGACCCCCTCACCGACCGCCTCGACGACGCCGGCGGCCTCGTAGCCCAGCGTGGAGGGGAAGACCGGGTCGTAGAAGTAGCCGCCCTCCCGGTACATGATCTCGGCGCGGTTCAGACCGATCGCGTCGACACGGATCCGTACCTCTCCCGCGCCGGGGGCACCGACCTCGACGTCACGGAGGGTCAGGACCTCGGGTCCGCCGGTCTGATCGAACTGTACGAGTCGTGCCATGGTGCATCCGTCCTCGGGACAGGGATGAGGGGAGTCGCGCCGGTACGAACTCGGCGTCATCACCCACCCTGCCCCAAGCTTCGATGACCGTCAAATTTCGAGATTCGTCAAAGTACTGTCGGCCGGCCGGCTCAGGCGGCGCTCGCCCCTTCCTCCGCGGTCGCGGCGGCCAGCACGGCCGTCAGCAGGCCGGGAAATCGCCGCTCCATCTCCTCGGCGCGGAGCGTGTTCATCTTGGCCGTCCCGACGTAGTACTGCCGGATCACACCGGCCTCGCGCAGCACGTTGAAGTGGTGGGTCAGCGTCGAGAGCGACACCGGCGCCTGGAACGTCCCGCAGCTCAGGTCCTCGCCCGCGCCGGCCAGCTGCGTCACCACCATGCGCCGCACCGGGTCCACCAGCGCCTCCAGCGCCTGCTGGAGCGAGACCTCCGACAGCTCGGGGTGCTCCACTGTGCGTGCGGCGGTACGGGGGCGGGCCACGGTGGCTCCTCGGGGTGACTTCGGGACGGTCACGTCATAGTACGACCGTCATCGAAACCACCGGCGGGCCCAAGATCACTCCCCGGCCTCCGGCGACACGGGCCCGTCGGCCTTCAGGAGCCGGAAGTCCGCCCTGTCGTAGCGGTGCCCGTTGACCTGGAGCTGCACGGCGTGCGCGCCCGGATAGTAGACGCGGGTGGTGAGGGGACGGAACGAGTGGCTCCGAGTCAGGTCGGCCGACTCTCCGGGGCCCAGGCGGCGCTTGGCGAGCTTGAACACCTTCGGCGCCGGCCTGCCGTTCGCCTTGAGGTGATGGACGACATAGTCGATGGCGAGGGAGACCGGTCCGTCCGAGACGTTGGTGATGCGCGCGGTGAAGACGAGGTCTCCGCCCATGGGCACATCGGTCTTCGACAGCAGCGGGCCCACCACCTTCACGTCCTCGCCGCCGCCGTGGAACCCGACCAGCTCCAGGGCGGCCGGCTCGCCCTTCTTCACGAGGGTCCGCATCGCGTGCCGGACCAGGGCGGGGGTGGTGGACTCCGGCTTGCGCAGCCAGCGGGCGGCGGCCTCGGCGGCGAGTGCGGCGTCCAGCCGCGAGACGTCGTTGAGGTGGTTCGCCACCGACCGGCGCACGTCCGGCGAGGCGTCCGTGTACAGCCTGTCCAGCACGGGGAGCGTGACCGCCGGGTCGCGGTTGAGGGCGGCCACCTGCCGGGCCCAGGGCAGTTTGGGGCGGGTGCCCTCGCTCGCCAGCCTGCGTACGGCCGGATCCGGGGAGCCGGTCCAGGTCAGGGCGGTGGCGAGGGTACGGTCCAGGTCCGCGACGAGGAAGGTGCGCAGCGCGAACTCACCGGTCAGGCGGGGCGTGAGCCGCGCCAGCAGGTCGAGGCCGTCGTCGAAGTGCCGGCCGGTGCCAGAGGCGGTGGCGCCGACGGCGACGGCCTCGCTGACCGGCCAGATCATCCAGCCCGTCAGATCGGCCCGGGTGAGGGACCGTCGTACCGCCTGGGCCAGTTGCTCGTAGTCACGGCCGCAGTCGGCCAGGAGCGCGTCGCCCACCGTCCGGGCCCGCTCGCTGAGGCCCAGCGGGTGAAGCAGCGCCGCACTGTCCGCGACGGCCTGCCAGCGCGACGCGACGGGGGCGGCCTCCTGGAGGATGCCGGACAGGCGGCGGATGCCGTCGGGACTGATCAGCTCGTCCGCGGTGGGCACGTCTCCTCCAGGGTGCGGTGTCAGGGTCGAAGAAGGTTACTTCACCCGGCCGTACGCCCGGCCCCGGGTCAGAGGTTGATCATGTGGCCCGCGAGGCCGTGCAGGGCGTCCTGGACCGCCTCGCTCAGGGTGGGGTGGGCGTGGACGTTGCGGGCGAGTTCGGTCACCGTGAGGTCCCATTTCTGGGCCAGTGTCAGCTCGGGCAGGAGCTCGGTCACGTCCGGGCCGATCAGGTGGCCGCCGAGGAGTTCGCCGTAGCGTGCGTCGCTCACCAGTTTCACGAACCCGGCCGTGTCGCCGAAGCCGTGGGCCTTGGCGTTGGCCGTGAAGGGGAACTTCGCCACACGTACGTCGAAGCCCTCGGCACGGGCCTGGGCCTCGGTCCAGCCGAAGCTGGCGATCTGCGGCTGGCAGAACGTGGCCCGCGGGATCATGCGGTAGTCCAGCTCCATGGTCTCCGCGCCGGCGATGCTCTCGGCGGCGACGATGCCCATCGCCTCGGCGGTGTGCGCCAGCATCAGCTTCGCCGTGACGTCACCGATGGCGTAGATGTGCGGTTGGCTGGTACGGCAGTACCCGTCGACGTCGATGGCTCCGCGCTCGGTGAGCCGTACCCCGGTGGCGGCCAGCCCGTAGCCGGCCGTGCGCGGCTGGAAGCCGGTGGCCTGCAGGATCTTGTCCGCCTGGAGCACCTGTTCGGTGTCGCCCTGCCGGACGGTCACCCGGACGTCGTCCTCGGTCTCCTCGATGCCCTGCACGGCTGTCGAGGTCAGCACCCGGATGCCCTGCCGTTTGAAGCGCCGGGTGAGTTCGGCGGAGACCTCCTCGTCCTCCAGCGGCGCGATCCGGTCCAGGAACTCCACCAGCGTCACCTCGACGCCGTAGGACCGCAGCAGATAGGCGAACTCGACGCCGATGGCGCCCGCACCCGCGATGACCAGGCTGGCGGGCAGGCTGTCCGAGAGGATCTGCTCCTCGTAGGTGACGACGCGCCGGCCCAGGGCCGTGCCCGGCAGCAGCTTCACGGTCGAACCGGTGGCGATGATGCAGGAGCGGAAGGTGAGTGCCGTCTCCCCGTCCCGCATCCGCACCTGCAGGGTGTGCGGGTCGAGGAAGGTGCCCTGCCCCTCGAACTGCTCGATCTTGTTCTTGCGCATCAGATAGCCGACGCCCTTGACGCGTCCGTCGGCCACCACCCGGCTGCGCTCGTAGGCGGCGCGGTAGTCCAGGCCCACCTCGCCACTGATCTTCACGCCGAACTTCTCCGCGTCGTGCAGGATCAGCTGGGCCACCTCCGCGTTGCGCAGCAGCGCCTTCGCCGGGATGCACCCGATGTTCAGGCAGACACCGCCCCAGAACCGGCCCTCCACGACGGCGGTGCGCAGGCCCAGCTGGGCGGCCCGGATCGCGGCCACGTAGCCGCCCGGCCCGGCCCCGAGAACGACGACATCGAAGTCGGTTTGCATGGCTCTCCTCACCACTGGGTCGGGTCGGTCAGCGCACTGCACCGCCGCACGATCAGACGGTGCCGTAGAGGAGATCCAGCGGCCCGGACAGTGCGGCGCGAACCTTTCGGGTCGTCTCGTCGACCAGCACCTCGGGCTCGTCACGGGCGATGGCGTCCATGGTCTGCGACGCCACCTCGGCCGGGTCGATCTTCGGGCCCTCGATCTCCGTGGTGGCGTCGGTCTCCACATAGCCGACGTGCACACCGACGACCAGGGTCCCCTGGTCCCGCAGGGCGAGGCGCAGCGCGTTGGTCAGCGACCACTGTGCGGACTTGGACGCCGCGTAACTGGGGAAGCGGCTGTTCGCCCGCCAGGAGGCCACGGACAGCATGTTCACCAGGGCTCCGCCGCCGTTGGCCGCGAGGACCGGCGCGAAGGCCCGGGAGACGGCCCAGGTGCCGAGATAGTTCACCTCCAGCTCCCGCCGCGCCCCGTCCAGGGAACCGCCTGCCAGCAGGGGCGGTCCGCCCTGGATGCCCGCGTTGTTGATCACGATGGTGGCGTCGGACGCGGTCCGGGCGGCGGCCTCGACCTGGTCGTCGTCGGTGACGTCGAGGCGCAGCGGTTCCAGTCCGGGCTCGGTGAGGTCCTCGGGCCGGCGGACGCCCGCGTACACCTTGGACGCGCCCCTGGCCAGCAGCGCGCGCGAGAACGCCAGGCCGATCCCGCGGTTCGCTCCGGTCACCAACGCGACCGATCCCTCGATCTTCATGGTCGGACACCTCGTCTCGGCGCAGGGACCCCGTCATGACCAGTCAAAGCGCACCGGGCATCGCTGTCCACGCGGCCCGTACCCGGCCGCTCGCGGTTGGGGCGATCCCGCACGGCCACCGTCAGCTGAGTCTTTTGATGAGACTCTATCCGCCGAGACTCGTTATCGTGAGGGCATGAAACGGACGTCGTTCGCCACGTGGCCGTGCTCCATCGCACGGACCGTCGATCTGTTGGGTGACCGCTGGACTCCGCTGGTGGTGCGGGAAGCGTTCTACGGGATCCGCCGCTTCGACGACTTCCAGCGGGAACTGGGCATCGCCCGCAACACGCTGACCGACCGGCTGCGTCACCTGGTCGAGGAGCGGATCCTGGAGAAGCGGCAGTACGAGGCCGAGCCGCCGCGCTACGACTACGTCCTCACGGAGAAGGGGCGGGACCTGTTCACGGTGCTCGCCGCGATGTCCGCGTGGGGCGACCGGTGGCTTGCCGGGGAGCGCGGGGTCCCCGTGGTGTTCCATCACGACGCGTGCGACCACGACACCACGGCCGAGGTGGTCTGCGCCCACTGCCGGACCCCGCTGCGGGCCGAGGAGACCTCGATGCGGATGGGGCCCGGCTATCCCGAGCGGCTCAGGCAGCGGCCGGACGTACGACGGCGGTTCGGTACCGACTGAACTCGGCGCGCTCCCTTGACATGGTGAGTCTCATGACGCAACTCTGAGGGTCAGACGCTTGACGGCAGGGAGGCCGACGATCTTGGAGTGGACGGGCGCACGCTACGCGGACAAACCGACGGTCGAGGTGCGGACCTGGATCGACGCCCCACCGGAGCGGGTGTGGGCCCTGGTCAGCGACATCGAACTGATGCCGGAGATGAGCGAGGAACTCCGGTCCGTCACCTGGCTGGACGGCGTGGCCGGACCCGAGGTGGGCGCCAGGTTCGTCGGCCGCAGCGAGCACGAGGCGTTCGGCACCTGGGAGACCACGTCCCAGGTGATCGAGTGCGAACCGGGGTCGGTGCTCGCCTGGGCCGTCGAGGACCCCGCCGCTCCCTCCGCGGTCTGGCGGTTCCGGCTGCGCCGCGAGAACGGCGGGACCGAACTGTCGCAGTGGATGCAGCTCGGGCCGGGCCGGTCGGGGCTGTCCGTGGCGATCGACCGGATGCCCGACAAGGAGCAGAAGATCGTGTTCGTACGACTGCGGGAGTTCGAGCGCAGCATCACCGCCACCCTCACGCAGATCAAGCAGCGGGCGGAGGCGTGATGCGGACAGCCACCACGATCGAGGCCTCGGGCGGCGAACACTGGTCCCAGCTGAGCGACTTCGTCGTCGAGGCGGAGAAGCTGGGCCTGGACGTCTGCTGGGTCGCCGAGGCCTGGGGTTCCGACGCGCCTTCCGCGCTCGGCTACTACGCGGCGCTCACCGACCGGATGCTGCTCGGCTCCGGCGTCATGCAACTGGGCACCCGGACGCCGACAGCCGTGGCCCAGACGGCCGTCACCCTCTCCAACCTGTCCGGCGGGCGCTTCCTGCTCGGCCTCGGCGCCTCCGGCCCGCAGGTGATCGAGGGACTGCACGGTGTGCCCTTCGCCCGGCCGCTGCGGCGCATGCGCGAGACGGTGGAGATCGTGGGGCGGGTGCTCGACGGTGGTCGACTGTCCTATTCCGGCGCCGAGTTCAACGTTCCGCTGCCCGGCGGCGAGGCCGTGCCGATGCGGCTGTCGATGCGCGCCGAGCACCGGATCCCGGTCTACCTCGCCGCCCTGTCACCGGCCATGCTGCGCCTGACCGGTGAGGTCGCCGACGGCTGGCTCGGCACCAGCTTCGTGCCCGAGGGCGCGGCCGACGCCTACTTCGCCCCTCTCGACGAGGGCCTGGCCCGCGGCGGCCGGACCCGCGCCGACCTGGACGTCTGCCAGGGGGCCGAGGTCGCCTTCGCGCCAGACGAGGAGGCGCTCGGCGCGATGGTCGCCGGCCGCAAGAAGGAACTCGCCTTCAGCCTCGGCGGCATGGGGTCGGCGTCCACCAACTTCTACAACGGCGCCTACAGCCGCCAGGGCTGGGCCGAGGTCGCCGCCGAGGTGCACGAACGCTGGCAGGACGGCGACCGCGACGGCGCGGCCGCCCTGGTGACCGACGAGATGGTGCTCGCTACGACGCTGATCGGCACCGAGACCATGGTGCGCGAGCGGCTGGCCGTCTGGCGCGACGCGGGCGTGGACATGGTACGGCTCTATCCGGCCGGTGAGACCCTCGAGGAGCGGCTCGCCACCCTGGGCCGGGCGATCGAGCTGGTCCACGAGGTCGACGGGGCCGCCTGAGCGGACGACGCCGCGCCGGAGGGCGGCCGGAGGCCGCGCCCGGCACCGGCGTCTCAGACCTCCGGAGCCGTGGCGCGCAGACCGTCCAGCAGGGCGGTCAGGATGCGGGTCAGCCGGGGCTCGACGTCGACCACCGCGTGCGCCAGCTCCGGGTGGCTTTCGTAGAGTTCACGAAGTCCGGTGCCGGGCGCGGCCATCTGCCACAGCGCCCCGGCCATGCCCGTGGCGGTGGCGATCACGTCCACGGCCGCGCCCTCGCCGATCCCCAGCAGCCCGCGCAGCACAGTGGCGATCGAGGCGACCTCGGCGAGCGCGATCGTCTTGAACCCGTAGGCGGAGTCGAGCGACACGTTGCGCTCCAGGTTCAGCGGCGCCTGGGCAAGCAGGTCACAGAAGAACGGCCGCGCCACCAGCGACCGGGCGAGGGCGGCCGCGATCTCGTCATGACCGGCGCCGGTGAGCTCACCCAGCCGTGCGCGCAGCGCCGCCGACCATTCCTGCCAGCCTTCGCCGGTGAGCGTCAGAAAGATCTGCTCCCGCGTCTCGAAGTACCGCAGCATGGCGGACTTGTGCATGCCGACGGCGGCGGCGATGTCGGTCAGCGTGACCTCGCGCACGCTGCGCCCGGTGCCGAGCGACCGGGCGGCGTCGAGGATCTCCCGTTCACGCTGCTGCTTGGCCGCCGCACTGCGGGCACGCTGAGGACGGTTCGAACTCACGCGCGGAATATTAGCACAACCCAGTTGCATTAATGGGGCGCCCGGGGCTCTGCCGCGCGGTTGCGGGCCGGACCGCCAACACCGATCGCTCCGCCCGCCGTTAAAGGACACACGGGGTGTCCGTCGCAGATCTCCAGCGGAATTGTCCGTGATCGGTAACGGATGGATCCGGTGACCCCCTCCATCCGTCTGGACGGGTGCACGAGAGCAGCGGAACGACAAGGATCGGGGCGGACGATGGTACGGCGCGGCGGACGAGGATGGTACGGCCAGGTGGCCGCGGCGGCGCTGGGGGTCACGGCGGTGGCTGTGGCCGCCTCACTGTGGACCTCACCGGCCGGCCCCGTCGACAGGGGCGCGGGGGCCGGGACCTCGGCGCACCCCGCGGCGCCCGGCCCCGCCCGGAAGGCCGCCGCCGTGTCGGCGGAGATCGCGCACGCCTCGGACCGGGGCGAGCGGGGCGTCAACATCACCGTCGACGACGGGCCGGACCCGGTCTGGACGCCGCAGGTGCTCCAGGTGCTCAAGGAGTACGGCGTGAGGGCCACGTTCTGCATGATCGGCCCGCAGGCGAAGGCGCGTCCCGACCTGGTCAGGGCGGTGGTGGCGGCCGGGCACCGGTTGTGCGACCACACGGTGTCGCACGACGTCACCATGGACCGCAAGTCCGAGGCCTACCAGTCCCGGCAGATCCTCGACGCGGAACGCATGATCACCGAGGCGTCGGGGGGCGTACGGCCGCTCTACTACCGCGCCCCGGGCGGCGCCTTCACCCCGTACAGCAGGAAGCTCGCCGCCTCGCACGGCATGCGGCCGCTCGGCTGGAACGTCGACTCGAAGGACTTCGAACGCCCCGGCACGTCCGCCGTCGTCACCACCGTCAAGGACGAGATGCCCAACGGGCCGACCATCCTCTTCCACGACGCCGGCGGCGACCGCTCCGAGACCGTGGCCGCCCTGCGCGAGGTGCTCCCCTGGCTCAGGGGACAGGGGTACACGTTCGGCTTCCCGGTGCGGTGAGCCGGGCCGCGTCAGCGGTGTGCGCGGGACCTCGGGCAAATGTTGCGGACGGCCCGGGGGTGACCGCATATGGGTGGTGTGCGCGGCGCGGCGGCGGAGCCGGCTGCCTGGGGCCGGCGGGAGGTGTGCATGTCGGGGCGGGCACCGCGCTGGGTGACGTGGTTGCGCGACCGGGACCCGGACCTCGCGGCGACCCGGCGGGCCGGGCGTGCCGCGCTGGTGCTGCCCGCCCTGTTCGCCCTGTCCGGCGAGGTGTTCCACAACCCGACGATGGCGAGCTTCGCCGCGTTCGGGACCTTCTCGATGCTGCTGCTGGTCGACTACTCCGGTTCCATGGTGGAGCGGCTGCGGGCGCAGGCGGCTCTCGCGGTGGCCTGGCTGGTGCTGATCTGTGTCGGGACGCTGGCCGCCGCGCAGATCTGGCTCGCCGTACTGGCCACCGTCGTGGTCGGGTTCGTGGTGCTGTTCGCCGGTGTGGTCAGCTCCGTCCTGGCGGGCAGCTCGACGGCGCTCCTGCTCGCGTTCGTGCTGCCGGTCAGCGCACCGGTGTCGCTGTCCCAGCTGCCGGACCGCCTCGCCGGGGCCGGTCTCGCGGCGGCGGCGGCGCTGCCGGCCGTCGCCCTGCTGTGGCCGCGTCCCGCCGCCGATCCGCTCAGCGCACCGGCGGCGGCCGTCTGCCGTGCCGCCGCCGCATACCTGCGCACCCGGGTCTCCGCACCGGCAACCGGCGGGTCGGCGCCCCTCGACGACCGGTGCAGAGCCGCGGCGGAGCTCACCGCCCGCGCCGGCGCGGACCTGCGGGAAGCGTTCGACGCCACCCCCTACCGGCCGACCGGCCTGTCCGCGACCTCACGGGCCCTGGTCCGGCTGGTCGACGAACTCACCTGGCTGTGCGCCGTCCTCCTGGACCGGTCCGGCTACGCCGAGGAGCCCCCCGGCTGTGATCCGGCCGCGCTCGGCGTGCGCCGTACCGCGGCCCATGTCCTGGAGGCGGCCTGCGACCTGCTCACCGACCTGAACGGCGACACCGGCCCGCTGCGGACCCGCGCCGAACGGCTGCGGGCGGCGCTGACCGGGATGGAGCACAGCTCCACCGTCCACGTGCCCGCCGGGCACCCGGGCGGGAACAGCCCGGCGGAGAACTACAGGTTCATCGCCGCGCTCGACGTGTCCTTCCGCGCCCAGGAACTCGGCTTCGCCGTGCTGCAGATCGCCGACAACGTGGACATGGCGGCCACCGCCTGGCAGCGCAGCTGGCCCGAGCTGCTGCTCGGCCGGGAGCCGGGTGCGCTGGCCGCGCCGCTGGCCTCCGCGCGGGAACGGGCCGCCGCCCATCTGAGGGCCGACTCCGTGTGGATGCACAACAGTCTGCGCGGCGGTGTCGGCCTCGGCATCGCCGTGTTCCTGGCCGGCGCGACCGGTGTGGAGCACTCCTTCTGGGTACTGCTCGGCACCCTGTCCGTGCTGCGCTCCAACGCGCTCAGCACCGGGCAGAACGCCGCCCGCGCCGTCCTCGGCACGGTGGCCGGCTCCGTGGTCGGCGCCGGGCTGCTGCATCTGATCGGCCATCACGGCACCGCGCTGTGGTTCGTGCTCCCGGTGGCCGTCCTGTGCGCCGGCATCGCGCCCGCCGTGATCTCCTTCGCCGCCGGGCAGGCCGCGTTCACCGTCACGCTCGTGGTGCTGTTCAACATCGGCCACGATCCCAGCTGGCATGTCGCCCTGCTGCGCATCCAGGACATCGCGCTGGGGTGCCTGGTGAGCGTCCTCGTCGCGGTGTTCTTCTGGCCGCGCGGCGCCCAGGCGGCCGTTCACAAGGCACTCGCCCAGGCGTACGAGGACAGCGCCCGTTACCTGGGGGCCGCCGTCGACTACGCCCTCGGCCACTGCCACCCCGCGGATCCGGATCCGCAGAGCCGGGCGGCGGCGGCCTCCGCGCGCCGTCTCGACGACGCGTTCCGCAGCTTCCTGGCCGAACGCGGCGCCAAGCCGCTGTCGCTGGCCTGCACGGCCACCCTCGTGTCGGGCGTCGTCGGGCTGCGCCTGGCCGCCGACGCCGTCGTCTCCCTGTGGCAGGGCGAGGACCGGGCACGCGTCCAGGCCGTGCGGGCGGACGCCCACCGTGCCGTCCTCGGGTCCGCGGATCTCGTCACCGACTGGTACCGCGGTCTGGCGGCCAGCCTCGGGGACCACTCCCCCGTCCCCGACGTCGTCCCCCTGCATCCCGAGGGTGCGGCGCGGCTGGTGGAGTCCGTCCGCGGCGAACTCAGCGACGGTCAGGGCCGGGCCACCCCCGTCGCGGTCCGGATCATCTGGACCGACGACCATGTCGACGCCGCCCGCCGGCTCCAGCCCGGCCTCGCGGACGCGGCGAGGTCCCGGGCGGCGGCGCACCGCGGCCGGCTGCGGAAGTGGCCCACCAGAACCGGCTGACCCCCGGCGTCGACCGACCGGCGCCCCCGGGTGCTTCTCGTCAGTGTCCGGCGGACCTGAGGGGTGCACGGACAGGTACGCGCCTGGCGGCCGCCGCCGACCGGGCTGCGGGTCGGTGTGCTCACCGCGCCACCGGTCGACGGGATCGCGGTGGACCTCTGGGGAAGGGGTTGCCGACGGGAATCCTCGGGCGGCGCTGCTGAGCAGCTACCCGATGGGGGTGCTCACCTCGGTGTTCGACATCACCGGTCAGCCGGCGATCTCGCTCCCCGTCCACCACGACGCGGCCACCGGACTTCCGGTCGGCGTCCAGATCGTCGCCGCGCCCTGGCGGGAGGACCTGCTGCTCCGGGTGTCGCGCACCCTGCAGCCGGCCCTCCCCTGGTGCGGTCGCCGCCCGCCCGTCTGCTGACGCCTCGCGTCAGGCCCGGTGGTACTGGACGGGGGTGTCGACCGTGCCACCGAGCTGCTCGGCGGCGTGGCGGGCCCAGTAGGGATTGCGCAGGAGTTCGCGGGCCAGGAGGACGGCGTCGGCCGTGCCGGAGGCGACGATCTCCTGGGCCTGCGCCGGATCGGTGATCATGCCCACGGCGGCGACGGGCATGCCGGTCTCGTTGCGGACGCGCTCGGCGAAGGGCACCTGGTACCCCGGGCCGGTCGTGATCCGCGCGTCGGGGACGATGCCGCCCGTGGAGACGTCCATCAGGTCGACGCCGTGCGCCAGCAGCTCCTTGGCGAGGCGGACGGTGTCGTCGGCGGTCCAGCCCTCACGGCCGTCCTCGGCGTTCTCCGAGAGCCAGTCGGTGGCGGAGATCCGGAAGAACACCGGCAGTTCCTCGGGCCATACGGCGCGGACGGCGTCGACGACCTCCAGCGCGAAGCGGGTCCGTCCCTCGAAGGATCCTCCGTACTCGTCGGTGCGCCGGTTGCTCTGCGGGGAGAGGAACTGGTGGATCAGGTAGCCGTGGGCGCCGTGGATCTCGGCGACCTGGAACCCGGCCGCAAGAGCGCGTACGGCCGCGTCGGCGAACTGCCGGACGATCTCACGGATGCCTTCCGCGGTCAGTTCCTCGGGAACCGTCGAGGTCTTGTCGAAGGCCACCGCGCTGGGGCCGACCGGGGTCCAGCCGAAGGGTTCCGCCGGGGCGATGGGGCGCCCGCGGTCGACCCAGGTGCGCTCGGTGGACGCCTTGCGCCCGGCATGCGCCAGCTGGATGCCCGGCACGCTGCCCTGCGACTTCAGGAACGCGGTGATGCGCCGGAAGGCGGCGACCTGCTCGTCGTTCCAGATGCCGAGGTCGTACGGGGAGATCCGGCCCTCGGGGCTGACGGCGGTGGCCTCGGTGATGATCAGCCCGGTGCCGCCCGCGGCACGCGCGGCCAGGTGCGTGAAGTGCCAGTCCGTGGGTACGCCCGCCCGCTCGCCGCCGGGCTCGGCGCTGTACTGGCACATCGCCGCCATCCAGACGCGGTTGGGGATCGTCAGCGACTTGAGATCGAAGGGGGTGAACAGCGAGTTCAACTCGTAACTCCTTGGGGCGGGACGGGACGAGGTGCCGGGCCGGACGGGGGCCGACCGCAGTTCCTCACGTCCCCAATAATTGCATGCGCGGGTATTTCATTCCCGCCCACTACCCGCGATTCATGGCCGCCGGTTCCGAGGCCGTCGCCGGGCGACGACACCGGCGGCCTCCTGTACGGGACCGATGATCCGCGCCGGGAGCAGACGCAGCACGTCGAGGTGGTCCACCGTCCAGATCAGCCGTACGACCGCGGAAGCATCGTGGGCGTCCGCGTCCGAGGTCAGTTCACGGCGCAGTGCCTGTTCGAGCGCCTGGTCCGCCTCCCTCGGGCCGTCGATCGGCTCGCAGGCGCCCAGGACCGCGGCACGGGCGGCGGCCCGCTCACCTCGGCAGGGTCCGGGCGGACCGGGTGGCCACACAGCCCGTCTCGGCGCGCGGACACCTGGCCTGGTGGGCGCAGACCTCGGCGAGGGAAGGCGCGCACGGGTTCGCCGGCCGGGCGACTTCGGCGGTCCGGCTTCCCGCGGGTCACGCGCCAGACAGAGCGGGAGCGGCCCGGCTCCTGACCGTCACGTCCCCGGGCCGCCGGGCCCGCGACCGTCGCCGCGCCCCGGTGCGCCGCCGCCTCGGCTCGGACCGCCTCCGGTCAGGAAGGTGACGGTGCCACGAGGCGGTCCGCGTCCACGACCGCCTGCGCGAAGGCCTCGGGCGCCTCCTGGGGAAGGTTGTGGCCGGCGTCCGCGAGGGTGCGGTGCTCGTACGCGCCGGTGAACCTGTCCCGGTAGGTGCTGCCGTCCCCGGGCGCGGTGAACGGGTCGCGGCCGGGATCGAGGGTGACGGTGGGCACGGCGATGGACGGCTTCGCGGCGAGTCTCTTCTCGAGGTCGTCGTAGCGGCGCTCTCCGGGGGCGAGGCCGAGCCGCCAGCGGTAGTTGTGGATGACGATGGCCGCGTAGTCGGGGTTGTCGAAGGCCGCCGCCGTACGGTCGAAGGTGGCGTCGTCGAAGTCCCAGGTCGGGGACACCTGTGTCCACACGAGCCGGGTCAGGTCACGGCGCCTGTCCTGGTCCTCCATGGCCCTGCGGCCGCGCTCGGTGGCGAAGTAGAACTGGTACCACCAGGTGTACTCTGCCTTCGCCGCCAGGGGTTCCAGGTTGGCCTTCAGGTCGGTGACGAGGTACCCGCTGACCGACACCAGCGCCCGGCACCGCTGCGGCCAGAGCGCGGCGATGATGTCGGCGGTGCGCGATCCCCAGTCGAAGCCGGCCAGCACGGCCTTCTCGATCCCGAGGGCGTCCATCAGCGCGATGATGTCGAGCGCGACGACCGACTGCTGGGCGTTGCGGACGGTGCGGGCGGACCGGAAACGCGTGGTGCCGTGACCGCGCAGGTAGGGGACGACGACCCGGTACCCCTGCCCGGCCAGCAGGGGGGCGACGTCGACGTAGCTGTGGATGTCGTACGGCCAGCCGTGCAGGCAGATGACGACGGGGCCGTGGCCCGGGCCGGCCTCCGCGTAGCCGACGTCGAGCAGTCCGGCCCGGGTCTGCCTCACCTGGGAGAAGGAGCCCGCGCCCCCGCCGGCTGCCGCTCGTCGGTCCCGGGCGGCCGCGGAGGCCGCGGCGGAGGCCGGGGGAACCTCCCCAAGACCTCCCAGCGAGACAGCCCCCGCGCCCGTGCCCACCACCTGGCCGAAGGTGCGCCTGCCGATCACGTGAAGACCTCCTCGATACGCCGCCCGGAAGCCCGGTCTTCAGCTTGCATTTCACTCGGCCGTCGCGCATCCGGGTGACGGGCGGTCCCCCACCACGCTGCAGGCTCAGGCCGCCTCGACGGTGAACGTGTCCCGGCGGGAGACGGCGAGGTAGCCGACGAAGCAGACGATGGCAGCGGTCCAGGCCAGGGTCACCGGTGCCAGTCCGAGCCCGAGGCCGCCACGGGGGCGGCCGAGCGCCATCCAGTCGGCGAGGGAGGCTCCGAGGGGGCGGGTGATGACATAGGCCGCCCAGAAGGCGGCCACCGCCTTCAGGGCGCCGGAGCGGTGGGCGAGCGGAGGGAGGCAGATCGCCACGCCGAAGAGGACGACCGAGCCGAGGTAGCCGAACCCGACGGTGGCGGTGAGGTCGCCGGCCGCGGTACCGAGCGCGAAGGTGGCCAGGACCGCCGCCCAGTAGAAGATCTCCCGGCTCCGGACGTCGATGCTGTGGATGGACAGGGTGCGCTCGACGGCGTACCAGAGCGCGAACACCGCCGCCAGCGCGACGAGGAAGAACGGGGTGGACACGGTGTAGGGCACGCCGAGACCGACGTGCAGCACGTCGGCGGCCATCGTGCCGAAGACACTGACCATCACGACGGCGGTCCAGTAGACCCAGGCGATGTACCGGCGGACCGCGAACTGCACGGCCAGGCAGACGGCCAGGGCGAGACCGCCGAGTGCCACCGCCGGCACCGGGCCCAGCGTCCGGGCCAGCAGGTCGGACGCGGTCTCGCCCATCCCGGTGGTGAGCACCTTGATGATCCAGAAGTAGACGGTCACTTCCGGCACCTTGTTGGCCGTGGTGCGCAGGGGGGCGAGGGGCCGGTCGTCGAGGAGACGCTCTGTGGTCATGGCCCGCACGATGACACGGCCGGCTCCCGATGCCACAGATCCCTTTGCCATTGTTTTGGGGCTTCAGGTGCATGTGTTTCACAACGGCGGCGCCGGCCTGACAGCAACCTGAACGCCTCGGCAAAGAGCCTGTTCAGGAGGGGTGAACGGTGATACGAAGAGCGTTTCACGTGCGGCCCGCGCCGCCTCGGCGCCGCCGGCCGCGCCGAGGCGGCCGTGGCCGCGGACACCCCCGGGGAGCGTCTAGAGTTCCCGGAAGCGTCTACAAAGATGTAGTCGCCTGATCGCCCGGGCGACACCGTCCGCCTCGAAAGGACCCCGGCATGACCGCACCGATCCCTGTGGCGTCCCAGCTGGCCGTGAACGTGCTCGACGCCCACTCGTTGCTGGCGGCCTTCGGCGTGCTCGGTGTCGCGGTGGTGATGTTCGCCGAGACGGGACTGCTGGTCGGGTTCTTCCTGCCGGGCGACTCCCTGCTGTTCACCGCCGGCCTGCTGTGCACAGGCTCGGCGAAGGGGAGTCTGCACCTGTCACTGGGGCCCTTGCTCGTGGCGGCGGCGGCAGGTGCGCTGGTGGGAGCCCAGTGCGGATACCTGCTCGGCCGCAAGGCAGGCGGAGCCCTCCTGGCCCGGAGCCGTTCCCGCCGGCTGCACGAAGGGGCGGCACGCGCCGAGGAACTCCTCGAGCGGTACGGGTACGCCAAGGCCATCGTCCTGGCCCGGTTCGTGCCGGTGGTGCGGACCGTCCTCAATCCGATGGCGGGCGCGCTGGAGGTGCCGGCGCGCACCTTCACCCTGTGGCAGGTCGTCGGAGGCCTCCTGTGGAGCGTGGGCCTCACCCTCGCGGGGTACGGACTCGGTTCCTCGGTCCCGAACGTCGACCGCTACCTCCTGCCGCTGGTGGCGCTGATCGTGGCCGTGTCGCTGGTGCCCTTCGCCGCCGAGGTGTACCGGAGCCGCCGGGCCGCCCGGGCCGCGGAGGAGCGCGGGTGATTCGGCACCCGGCCGGCCCGCGAACCGGCGGCGCCCACTGGTGGCCGGGCGTGAGCGTGCGCGACGGTGCGGTGGCCGTGGGGGGTTCGGCTCGGGCACGGCCGGTACGGCCGGCGATCCTACGGAGGACCATGCGGCACAAGATCCTGGTCGTCGAGGACGATCACGGCCTGCGGGACGTGCTGCTCCGCGGCCTCAGCGAGGAGGGCTTCGACCCCGTGCCGGCCGCCGACGGGGCGACCGCCCTGCGGCTGGCCACCAACGGCATCGCCGCGGTCGTCCTGGACGTCCAGCTGCCCGACGCGGACGGCCGGGACGTGTGCCAGGCGCTGCGGGGCAACGGATTCGGTGCGCCGGTCATCTTCCTGACGGCCCGCCATCGCCTCGCCGACCGGCTGTCCGGGTTCTCCGCCGGGGGCGACGACTACCTCCCCAAGCCGTTCCATCTCGCCGAGCTCGCCGCCCGGCTGCGGGTCGCGCTCAGGCGTTCCGCGCCCGCGGCCGTGACCACGGCCGGAGACCTGGTCCTGGACGCGACCCGGCACAGCGTGCGGGCCGGGGACATCCATGTCGACCTGTCCCCGACCGAATTCCGGCTCCTGGCCCCGCTCGTGGCCGCGGGCGGCGCCATCGTGAGCCGTCGCGACCTGGTCCGGGCCGCCTGGCCGGAGGGAGCCCAGGTCAGCGACAACACCCTGGACCAGTACCTGAGCCGGCTGCGCCGCAAACTGCGCGAGGCGGGCAGCGCCCTGAGCCTGGGCACCGTGCGGGGGATCGGGCACCGGCTGTCATGATCCGTCCGCTGCGCCGGCTTGCGCCCCGTACGCTCCGCGGACGGCTCTCGTTCGTGGCCCTGACCACCGCCGCCCTGCTGATGACCGTGCTGACCGTGGTGTTCAACGTGGTGGTGGAACGGCATCTGCGGGTCCAGGCGGACGACGAACTGCGCACCCGAGCGGCCGCCGTCGCCACCACCGTCGACACCGGCCACCGGCGGGTACGGGTCGTGGAGAGCGTCAACGACGGCCTCCTCGACGCCAACGTGTGGATCTACACCGGGACGCACCTGCTGGAGAGGCCGCCGTCGGCCTTGGCCGACGGCACACTGACCCGGGCCGCCGGACGGCTCGCCGGGGGCGGATCCGCTCACTGCACGACCGTCGAGGCGGACAACCCGCGCCTGGTGCGTATGTGTGCGCGGCCGGTGTCCGGTCCCCCCGGCTCCGCCACGGTCGTCACCGCCGTGGATCTGGCCCCGTACCGCGGCCCGGCGGACACCCTGCTGCTGGGATCCCTGGTCCTGGACGCGGTCGTGCTCGCGTGCACGTACGCGTTGACCCGGCTGGCCGTCGGGCGGGCCCTGCGACCGGTGGCCACCATGACCGACCAGGCCACCGAGTGGAGCACCGCGGGCTCCGACGAACGCTTCGGCGCCACCGGCCCGGCCGAACTCGCTCGCCTGGGCGCCTCGTTGGACGCACTGCTGGACCGCATACGTACCGTGCTGCGGCACGAGCGGCAGTTGACCGGGGAGCTCTCCCACGAACTGCGCACGCCGCTCACCCGGATCATCATCGAGCTGGACTGGTGGCGGAGCGGGCCGCGTTCGGCCGCCGAGACCCGCGCCACCCACGAGGTGATAGCGGAAGCCGCCCAGTCCATGCGCACCATCTGCGACACCCTGCTGAGCGACGCCCGCCAGAGCGCGTCGGGCGTCTCCTCGCCCCCCGGCGCCACGCCCGTCGCCCCCGTCCTGAAGCGCATGGTCGACGTCCTCGGCGCCCAGGTGCCGGTGCGAGTGCTGCTCGAGGACCTCGATCCGGCGCTGGAGGCAGGCGTGGCCCCCGCTCTCCTCGAACGCATCGTCAGCCCGCTCCTGGCCAACGCGGCCCGCTACGCCCGTGCCACGGTGAGCGTGACCGCGCGACCGGTGCCCGGCACCGTACGGATCAGCGTCGCCGACGACGGACCGGGCGTGCCCGAGGCGTTCGTGGGTGAGCTCTTCCACCCCGGCCGCCGGGCCGAACCCGCCGACGGGCACGACGGCGCGGGACTTGGCCTGTCGCTCGCGCGGCGTCTGGCCCGGGCCGCCGGCGGGGAGGTGTCCCACGATCCCGGACACACACCGGGGGCACGCTTCCTGGCGGACCTGCCCGCGGGGTGAGCCGAGGCGGCCCCGCGCCACGTCGGTCAACGGGTGGCAGCCGCGCGCTCCCGGACCCGAGCACGAGCCATGAGGCCGAGCAGCAGGACCAGCAGGACGGCCGAGGAGCCGGCCGTACCGAGGTTCAGGCCGCCCTTGGCGACCGGCTTCGTCAGGAAGTCGCCGGCGGTCGCTCCCAGCGGGCGGGTGAGGACGAACGCGATCCAGAACAGCAGGACGTCGGGCACGACGGGCACCTTCACCAGTACGGCGAGGACGGCGAGCGCTCCGGTCACCAGCAGCGCCCCACCCGCGTAGCCGAGACCGGAACTGTCGGACAGGAAGTCGCCCATGGAGGTGCCGAGGGTGTTGGAGACGAGGATCGCCGACCAGAACAGGGTCTCACCGCGCAGGGTGACGATCTCCCGGATCCGGAAGGTCATGCCGCTCAGCCGCCAGACCGCGAAGACGATCAGGAGGACCGAGACGAGGATCGCCGCGCCGGCCGGGTAGCCGAGGCCGAGGCCCTGGGGTCCCCAGCCCAAAGACGTGGCGCCGCCGGACAGGTACTCGGCGCCGGCGTCACGGTTCATGAAGTCGGACACGGTGGTGCCGGCCATGCTGGTCGACAGGATGACGGTCCAGTAGCAGAACGGGTTGTAGCGCCGAGCGCGGAGCTGGACGACGAGCGTCACCACGAAGACCACGAGCAGGGCGATCGTGGTGAGGAAGTAGCCGAGCCTCAGCGTCTGCGCGAAGAGGTCCCCGCCGGTCTCGCCCAGTGTGGTCGCCGCGATCTTCATGATCCAGAAGGTGAGGGTGACTTCGGGCAGTCTCTTCGTCACCGGCACCGGTGTACCGGCGGCCTCGGGGCCGGTGAGCGTTCTGGGCTGCTGCATGGTGGGGGGCTCCTTGCGCGGTCGTACGGCGGAGCGACCGCGACGCCGCGATCGCCGCCGACGACCTTGGCAGCATCGGCCTGAACGGCTCCTGAACGCCTGTCACCTGCCTGGTCAGACAGGGTGGCGTGCGGGCCGCGAAGGCTGCGACACGTCCTTCCGGGTGACGGCCGGATACACCACGAGGCCGAGGATGACGGCCAGGAAGAATACGCTGGTGACGACGGTCCCGAGGCCGAGGCCGCCGTCACCGGTGGGCTGGGACAGGTAGTCGCCGATGGAGGCGCCGAGGGGGCGCGTGAGGACGTAGGCGATCCAGAAGCTCCATACGGCGTCCAGCCCGAGGGCGAAGGTGAACAGCACGGCAAGCCAGTAGAAGGACTCACGGCCGGTCGTGTCGATGTGATGGATGGACAGCGTCCGCTCACGCCGGTACCACAGCGCGAACACGACCGCGAGGACGATCGCGAAGACGGTGGTGCTGGTCTCCAGCGGGACGCCCATGTTGTCGGTGAGGTTGTCGCTGATCAGCGTCCCCACGACGCTGATCAGGGCGACGGCCGGCCAGTACACGCCCGCCCGGTAGGCACGGGTCCGGAACTGTACGGCCAGGACGGCCGCCAGCAGGGCGCTCATCAGCAGGGACACGCCGGTCAGGCCGAGCCCGGCCTTCTCGTTCAGCAGGTCGGCCGCGGTCTCCCCGACGGTCGTGCACAGCACCTTGATGATCCAGAAGCAGAGGATGACCTCGGGCACCTTGTTCCGCCGCGTCCGACGGGCCGGTTCCCTCTCGGCGTCGGTCGCCGAAGGCACCGGGGTGGGTGATGTTTCCTGTGTCATGAGGCCCGACCGTGCCAGGGACCACCTGAACACATCCTGAGTGCCGTACCGCGCCGCGGCCGTCGCGGATGCCTGCGCGTCGGCCGACCGGCCATCGCCGATTCCCGCCCGTTCAGGGAGCCACCATGTTCCGCGGCTGAGTGGCTTCCGCCGACGCGCCCGGTTTGCCGGTGGCCACGCCTGCCTCACCCGGGAGCAGCGCGCCCGTGCCCCGGCCGTCGCGGTGGAGGCCGCCGGCGGCGTTCCCGTCGTCGTCGGTATCGGCGCGCCGCACCTCGCACGTCCTGGAGCTCGCCGAGGACGCCCAGCAGGCGGGCGCCCCGGGAGTGCCGCCCGCCCCGATGACGTATCGCTGCCGTGGCGGCGGACCAGGTCCCACAGCGGTTCGAGTTCTCGGGACACATCCAGCCGCCTGGCACCTCGGTCTCACACGTGAGCCGAACCTGCCCCTTGGTCTGCGTGGGCTGGACGAGACCGCCCGCCGGGAGGTCGTCGCCGTGCCGGACGGTCTCGGACTCACCTCCTCGGCGCGGGCGGTCACGTCCCGGAGACCGGCAGGGTGACGGACTTGTGCTCGACGTACTGGGCCAGCCCGACCGCGCCGTACTCACGGCCGATCCCACTCGCCTTGTAACCGCCGAACGGGCCGTCGAAGGAGATGGCCGCGCCGTTGACGGTGACCGTGCCGGTCCGCAGCCTGCGGGCGGTCTCCAGCGCATGCGCCTCGTCGGCGGACCACACGCCCCCGGAGAGGCCGTACTCGGAGTCGTTGGCGATCCGTACGGCGTCGTCCTCGTCGTCGTAGGGGATGACCACGAGGACCGGGCCGAAGATCTCCTCCCGGGCGATCCGCATGGAGTTGTCGACGTCCGCGAAGACGGTCGGGGTCACGTAGTTGCCGTTCTCCAGCCCCGGCGGGACGCCCGGGCCACCGGTGACGAGCCGGGCCCCTTCCCTGACGCCGGCCTCGATGTAGTCGCGCACGCGCTGTTGCTGGTCGCGGCGGATCATCGGGCCGATGAAGGTGTCGGGGTCGGCCGGGTCACCGACCTTGAGCGACTCCACGAGGTCCTTGAGGCCGGTGACGACCTCCTCGTACCGGCCGCGCGGCGCGAGGACGCGGGTCTGGGCGATGCAGGACTCGCCGTTGTTGAGCAGCGAGGCGAACTTGAGCCCGCGCACCGCGCGGTCGATGTCGGCGTCCGGCAGGATGATCGCGGCCGACTTGCCGCCCAGTTCCAGGCTGACCCGCTTCAGCTGTCGGCCCGCGATGGCGGCGATCCGGCGCCCGGCCCCGGTCGAGCCGGTGAACGCGATCTTGTCGATGCCGGGGTGGGACACCAGGTACTCGCTGGTCTCCCGGTCGGCGGCGAGCACGCTGATCACCCCTTCCGGCAGACCGGTCCGCTCCAGCAGCTCGGCGAGGAAACCCATGCTCAGCGAGTTCTCCGGGGACACCTTCAGGACGACCGTGTTGCCGGCCAGCAGCGCCGGGATGATCTTCGCCAGGGCCGCCGAGTACGGGGAGTTCCAGGGAATGACGGCGGCGACGACACCGACGGGCTCCCGGCGTACGACGGCGCGCACCGCGGAGCCGGACCCCACCGGCTCCTCCCAGCCGAACCCCTCGGCGGCCGCGAGGTAGGCCTCGGCCTGCCGGGTGAGCCCCGGCTGCCCGGCCCTGGTGAACCAGGCGGCCGAGCCGTTCTCGGCCGAGATGAGGTCGGCGATCTTCTCGGCACCGGCCTCGCGCAGCGCGTTCAGACGCCGTATGACGGCGATGCGGTCGGCCGGCGCCGTGCGCGGCCAGGGCCCCTCGTCGAAGGCGAGCCGGGCGGCGGCCACCGCGCGGTCGATGTCGGCGGGCCGGGCCTGGGCGGCACGGCCGAGGACCCTCTGGTCGTGCGGCGACCGGATGTCGAGCAGTCCGGGGTCGCTGGGTGTCTCCCAGGAGCCGGCGATGAAGAGGCGGTCGTACGTGATCATGTGCCCTCTCCCGAGGTTGTCGAGTGAACCATTCGGTTATCTGTCACTTCAATGTAGCACTTAACTTCTTCACCGCATCGTTCATGAGTCACTAGGAGAGTCAGGTTCCACACATCGGGCTATGCTCGGCGCGTGAGAGCAGACGCAGCACGCAACCTGGAAGCGGTCCTGACGACCGGGGCCCGCATGCTCGCCGCCGACCCGGCCGCGAGCATCGCCGCGATCGCGGCCGAGGCGGGCGTCGACCGGCGCACCGTCTACCGGCGGTTCGCGTCCCGCGACGAGCTGCTCGCCGCCGTCTACGAGGCGCGCTACGACGCGGTCGAGCGCGCCGTGCAGAACGCCAGGCTGCGCGCGGCTCCGGTCGCCGTGGCGCTGCACCGCTACGTCGAGGAGATCATCGGCGTGAACCGCACGTGGCCGGTGGAACTCGGCCGGCTGCGGGCCGACGACGCGATCCGCCGGCGGCGCGATGCTCTGATCGGGGAGATCGACGACTTCCTGCGGCGCGCCACCGACGAGGGGCTGCTGCGCGCCGATCTGCCGCTCGCGTGGGCGAGTTCACTGCTGCCGCAGCTGATGCACTCGGCCGCACAGGAGCTGACCGGGCTCAGCGCCGCCCAGGCCGCCGACGTGGTCGTCGACACCTTCCTGAACGGCCTCGGCCCGCGGTGATCGCCACGGGTCTTGTGGTGCGCCCGTACCTCTGATTGGGTACCGCCCGGCAGAACGGGAGCAACCGACATGGACCAGGCGGCACGGCAGGACGTCCAGCGGGCGCTGCCCGAAGGGCTCGGACGGGCGATACGGCGGACCGGCAACGACATCGCGGCCGTGCTGGACGGCGTGGCGCACACGCGATCCGCCGTACCGGGGTCGCAATGGACCGTCGGCGAGGCGGCGGCCCATCTGGCGCTGGCCAACGAGCTGATGGCCGACCTCGCCCTCGGCACCGAACGCCCTTACGGGGACGGCACACCGCAGAGCCTCGCGGCGGCCAACGCGGAGTCCCTGGCCAGGTTCGGGGAACGCCGGGCCGAACCGCTCGCCGCCATGATCACCGAACAGGCCGCACGCGCCGTCGACGCGCTGGCCGCGACGGCGGACGGGCCTGCGCCGGTCACGCCGCTCGGCCGGATGGACCGGTCCGTGCTCGCCTCCTACCTGCTCACGCACATGCTGGGCCACGGCTACGATCTCGCCCGCGCGCTGCGGCGCCCGCACATGATCGACGCCGAACGGGTGGCGCTGTGCATGCCGTTCATGCTGTCGGTGATGCCGGCCGTGGCGAACGCCCCGGCCGTCGCCGGACTCACCGCCCGCTACACGATCCGGCTGCGCGGTGACGGCGGCGCCTTCGGGGTGACCGTTGCCGGTGATGCCGTCCGGGTGGCCCCGGAACCGCAGGACCGTCCGGACTGCACGATCCTCATCGATCCGGTCGCCTTCCTCCTCATCGCCCTCGGCCGCCGCAGCCCGTGGTCGGCCATGGCCCGCGGCCAGATACTCGCCACCGGCCGCAAGCCCTGGCTGGCCCCCCGCTTCCCCTCCTTGTTCACCGCCCCCTGACCGCCGCCTCCCCCGGCCGGTCCGGCGCACGCCCAGGCACACCCCGTTCGGCCCAACCCCGCTCGCCCAGAAGAGGCGAGCGGGCGTGACCGATGTGACCGTGGTGGAAGGTATGGGCGCGCGTACGGATCCGAGGAGGCTGCATGGCCGAGCCACTGGTCGACGGCAGGGCACCCCGCACTGCCCCGGCGGACGGATCGCAGCGGCCCTGTGACCGGTCCGGGCACGTCTTCGGACAGCTGAGCGCCGTCGCCGACGCCGTGCTCTACGAGGGCTACCTCCTGTACCCCTATCGGCGGTCCTCGCCGAAGAATCGTGCCCGCTGGCAGTTCGGGGTCCTCTTCCCGAAGGACTGGGTGGAGGCCGACGGTCCGGTCAGCCCGGGTGTGTCGGGTTCGGCGGACTCCTGGTACCAGCAGACGGAGTGTCTGGTGAGGGTGCACCGGCCGGACGCGGTGCTGCGGGTGCGGGTGCGGTACCTGCAGATGCAGCACAAGCAGGTCGAGGACGCCGAGGGCCGGCCGGTGGAGTCGCTGACGTGCGACGACGGGACCGTGCAGCTGACCTTCGAGGAGGCGGTGCCGCGCGCGGCCGACCTCACGGTCAGCGCGGTCGAGGGTGAGCACCGCTTTCCGGTGGGCTCCCCCGCCGGTACGGACCGGGAGGCGCTGTCCGCAGGTGCCGGGCGGATCGTCAGGCACCGGGAGGAGATCCGGGCGAGCACCACGCTGGTGGTCGAGCGGCTCGGCGAGGACCTCCTGCGGCTCCGGGTGCGCACCGCGCACGAGGGGCGCCCGGCCGATCCGCACGCCCCCCGCGACCGGGCGTTGCGTCACGCCCTCATCGCCACCCACACCCTGCTCGGCGCCGAGGGCGCGGAGTTCGTCTCCCTCATCGACCCCGGCGCGGCCCGTCAGGAGGCCGCCCGGAGCTGCCGCAACGACTTCACGTTCCCGGTGCTCGGCGGCGCACCCCCCGCCGACGCCCCCTCGGACGGCTCGGTCTCCGCCCTGCTGCTGTCCTCGCCGATCATCCTGCCCGACCATCCGCAGGTGGCACCGGAGAGCCCCGGGGATCTGCACGACGCCGGGGAGATCGACGAGATCCTCACCCTGCGCACCATGCTGCTGACGGACGAGGAGAAGCGGGAGGCCCGCGCCACCGACCCGCGGGCCGCCGAGATCCTCGACCGGGTCGACACCATGCCGCCCGAGGTCCTCGGGCGGCTGCACGGCGCCATCCGTTCGCTGAAGCCGGCCGCCGGCCGTCCCGCCTGGTGGCAGGAGGGCGCCGACGAGGGGCTCTGTCCGGCCACCGACACCGTTCTGGTCGCCGGCGTGCGGGTCGGCGGCGGCAGTGCGGTGCGGCTGCGGCCGCGCGGCCGGGGCGCCGACGCCCAGGACATGTTCCTGGCCGGACGGACCGCGACCGTGGCCGCCGTCTTCCACGACGTGGACGGCAGTACCCACCTGGCCGTCACCGTCGACGACGATCCGGCGGCCGAACTGCACGGCTGGTACGGCCGTTTCCACTACTTCCGGCCCGACGAACTCGAGCCGCTCGGGGGCACCGACGTCCCGGATCCAGCGGTGGCGCAAGGGCCGCCCACGGGACCCACTCCACCGGAGGCCTAGCGCATGAGCACCAAGAACGGCACCACCGCCGTCGGCGGCGAACCGGGCGAAGCCGGCGAACACCAGGGCTTCGACGAGATCACCATCCTGTGGATCTCCGAGGGCATGAGCTGTGACGGCGACACCGTCTCCGTGACCGCGGCCGACCAGCCGTCCATCGAGGACCTGGTCCTCGGCCTGATCCCGGGCATTCCCAAGGTCAACCTGGTCAACAAGGTGCTGTCGCCGAGCCTGGGCGGCGAGGACTTCCTCGCGCCGTACCGGAAGGCCGCGCGGGGCGAGCTGGAGCCGTTCATCCTCGTCATCGAGGGCTCGGTCCCGAACCAGAACATCATCGAGGGCGAGGGCTACTGGACGTCCTTCGGCAACGACCCGGAGACCGGCCAGCCGCAGACCCTCAACGACTGGATCGACCAACTGGCGCCCAAGGCCTGGGCGGTGGTGGCCGTCGGCACCTGTGCCACCTTCGGCGGAATCCACGCGATGGCCGGCAACCCGACCGGTTCGATGGGCCTCGCGGACTACCTGGGCTGGGACTACAAGTCGCAGGGCGGCCTGCCCGTGGTGAACATCCCGGGCTGCCCGGTGCAGCCGGAGAACTTCATGGAGACCCTGGTCTGGGTTCTCTACCACGCCGCCGGCACCGCTCCCCCGCCTCCGCTGGACCACATGCTGCGCCCGCAGTGGCTGTTCGGGCGCACGGTCCACGAGGGCTGCGACCGGGGGTCGTACTACGAGCAGGCGTCCTTCGCGATGGACTACAACTCCCCCAAGTGCCTGGTCAAGACCGGCTGCTGGGGTCCGGTCGTGAACTGCAACGTGCCCAAGCGGGGCTGGATGGCCGGCATCGGCGGCTGCCCCAACGTCGGCGGCATCTGCATCGGCTGCACCATGCCCGGCTTCCCGGACGCGTTCATGCCGTTCATGGACGAACCGCCCGGCGGCACCCTCTCCTCGCTGGCCATCAAGCCGTACGGGGCGGTCATCCGCCGGCTGCGCGGCTTCACCAACGACCTGGTCAACCACGAGCCCAAGTGGCGCCACAACAAGCGCAAGCTCACCAGCGGGTACGCCCCGCGCTGGCGGCCCTGACGCCCCAGAGTCCTCCCGCCCCACGTCCCCCCACAGCAAAGGTCAGCGACGCCGATGACAACCGAGGCCCGGAAGACAGGGCGCAAGCCCGAGCAGATCGTGGACATGTCCTGGGATCCGATCACCCGGATCATCGGAAACCTGGGCATCTACACGAAGATCGACTTTGCCAACCGGGAGGTGGTGGAGTGTCACAGCACCTCCTCCCTCTTCCGCGGCTACTCCGTCTTCATGAAGGGGAAGGACCCGCGCGACGCGGGCTTCATCACCTCGCGGATCTGCGGGATCTGCGGCGACAACCACACCACGTGCTCCGACTACGCCCAGCAGATGGCGTACGGGGTGAAGCCGCCGCCGCTGGCCGAGCACATCGTCAACCTCGGCGAGGCGGCCGAGTACATGTTCGACCACACGATCTTCCAGGACAACCTGGTCTTCGTGGACTTCTGCGAGCAGATGGTCAAGGCCACCAACCCCAGCGTGCTGGCGCGGGCGCAGAAGACCGCCGCCCCGCGCGGGGACATCCACGGGTACCGGACCATCGCGGACATCATGAAGGCCTTCAACCCCTTCGAGGGCGAGGTCTACAAGGAGGCCCTGAAGGTCTCCCGGACCACCCGCGAGATGTTCTGTCTGATGGAGGGCCGGCACGTCCATCCCTCCACGCTGTATCCGGGCGGTGTCGGCACCATGCCGTCGCCGACCGCGTTCACCGACTACCTCAGCCGGCTGATGCACGTCATCGACTTCGTGAAGAAGGCCGTCGCCATGAACGACGACGTCTTCGACTTCTTCTACGAGGCGCTGCCCGGCTACGAGGAGGTCGGCAAGCGCCGTATCCTGCTCGGCTGCTGGGGCGCCTGGCAGGACCCGAAGGTGGTCGACTACAAGTACGAGAACATGGACCGCTGGGGCAAGGCGATGTACGTCACCCCGGGCATCGTGGTCGACGGCGAGCTGGTCACCAACAACCTCGTCGACATCAACCTGGGCCTGAGGATCATGCTCGGCAGCTCCTTCTACGAGGACTGGGTGAACGAGGACCCCTTCGTCACCCACGACCCGCTGGGCAACCCGGTCGACATGCGCCACCCGTGGAACCAGACCACCCTCCCGGTGCCGCAGAAGCGGGACTTCGACGCCAACTACAGCTGGGTGATGAGCCCGCGCTGGTTCGACCAGCGCACCGGCGACCACCTGGCGCTGGACACCGGTGGCGGCCCGCTCGCCCGGCTCTGGTCGACCGCGCTCAGCGGCATCGTCGACACGCCGTACATCAAGGCCACCGGCACCAGTGTGCGGATCTCGCTGCCCAAGGGCGAGTCCCTGCCGGAGACCACCCTGGAGTGGAAGATCCCGAAGTGGTCCAACACCCTCGAACGTGACCGCGCCAGGCCGTACTTCGTCGCCTACGCCGCGGCCATGGCCCTGCAGTTCCTGGACGAGGCGATGGGGCTGGTGCGGTCCGGCGACACCAAGGTGTTCGAGGACTTCGAGGTGCCGGACGAGGCGATCGGCTGCGGCTTCCACGAGGCGGTGCGCGGGGTCCTCTCCCACCACCTGGTGATCAAGGACAAGAAGATCGCCAACTACCACCCGTACCCGCCGACCCCGTGGAACGCCAGCCCCCGGGACAAGTTCGGCACCCCCGGTCCCTACGAGGACGCCGTCCAGGGCCAGCCGATCTTCGAGGAGAACGGGCCGGACGACTTCAAGGGCGTCGACATCATGCGTACGGTCCGCAGCTTCGACCCGTGTCTGCCGTGCGGTGTCCACATGTACACGGGCAAGGGCAAGACGCTGAGCGTCACGCACTCGCCCACCTACGGGGCGAACCATGGCTGACCCGGGGCGGCTCGACGGCCGGGCGGTCGAGGCCCGGCTGGCCCGCCTCGACACGCTGCTGGAGGGGCTGGAGTCCGCCCCCGGCCCGACCGGCGGTCCGGCCGTCGAGGCGGTACGCCTGCTGACCGAGGTCTACGGCGAGGCGCTCGCCCGCGTCCTGGACCGCGCGGACGCGGCCCTGGCCGGGCAGCTCTTCGACGACGAGCTCCTCGACCATCTCCTGGTCCTGCACGACATCCACCCCGACTCGCCCGAGCGCCGGGCGGCCCGCGCGGTCGAGCGGCTGCGCCCCGCCGTGCGCGAACGCGGCGGCGACGTCGAGTGGGCCGGAGTGGAGGGCCAGGTGGGCCGGGTGCGGCTGACCACGGGCGGCGGTTGCGGCTCCGGGTGCGGCGGAGGTACCACGGAGGTGGCCGACGCGGTCCGCGAGGCGGTGCTCGCCGCGGCCCCCGAGCTGGTGGACGTGCAGCCCCTGCCCGAGGCCCCGGCCCCCGCCTTCGTCCCCCTGGACTCCCTGCGCCGGCCGCAGGAGGCCCGGTGAGCACCGACGGAGCCCTGGCCCGCCTCATCCGCTCCGCCGCCGACCACCGGCCGGCGGCGGAGGCGGAGGTGTGCGACCTGTGCGCCGCCCCGGTTCCCGAGCACCATCCGCACCTGTACGACACCGGCCAGGGCGAGGTCCGCTGCGCCTGCCGCCCCTGTGCGCTGCTGTTCCCGGGAGACCCGGGACGGCCGGGACACCGCTCCGGCGACGTGCAGTTCCGGCTGATCCCGACCCGCCGGGTCCGCCTTCCGAAGGTGGACACCGCGACCCTCGGGGTCCCGGTCGGTCTGGTCTTCTTCGTACCGCGCGCCGACGGCTCGGTCACCGCCGAGGGACCGAGCCCGGCGGGTGCCATGCGCTGGGAGGTGGACGCGGCGGCCTGGCAGCGGGCGGTCGCCGGCTGCCCGCCCCTGGCCGGTCTGGTCCCCGACGTCGAGGCGCTGCTGGTCAACACCGTCCACGGCCTGGACCACCACTGGATCGCACCGGTCGACGACTGCTTCCGCATGCTCGCGGTGGTCCGCCGGGAGTGGCGCGGCCTGTCCGGCGGCGGACGGATGTGGCCGGCCGTGGAGCGTTTCTTCGAGGAGCTCACCGAGCGGCCTTGAGGAACGGCAGCACAGGAAGGAGAAACCCCATGGGAAGCATCCGAGTCGGCCGAGCCCAGGCGAGGCCCGACACACCGTCCCACGTGCCCGGTATGCACCAGGGCAACCGGGGGCCGCACACCACCCAGACCGGGCACCACCCGGACGGCACCGCCGACGCGCGGCGCTCCACCGGCATCCACTGGAAGCGGCACGACACCCTGCTGGACGTCATGCCGAACATCCCTCCCGGATGACACAGAACAGGGAGTTCCCCACATGAAGGTCCAGCGAAAGAGAACCGGAACGGCGGCCCACCGCGTGCTGACGGCCGAGATCGCCGTCGTGGGCGCCCTCGCCCTGGCGGTGTTCGTCATGGAGCTGCCCTCGATCATGCGCGAGATGAAGATCTGGCGGATCGCGGGTGGTCTGCGCGCCGGCCACCGGTATCCGTGAGCCGGTCGTGCATGAACTGTCGATCGCGACCGCGATCGTGGAACAGGCCGGTGCATGGGCCCGGGCCGACGGGGCGGACACCGTCTCGGCGGTGTCCGTCCGGGTCGGCGAGTTGTCCGGGGTCGTCCCCGACGCTCTGACCTTCGCCTTCGAGGTGGCCCGTGACGGCACCGCGCTGGCGGGGGCCGACCTCGTGGTCGAGCAGGTGCCCGCCCGGGCCTGGTGCGACCCGTGCGCGCAGGAGTTCGCGGTGGGAATGCCGCCGTTCTTCTGGTGCCCGCGCTGCGACCGGCCCTGTCCCGAGCTGCGCAGCGGCCGGGAACTGGAGATCACCGCGGTGCAATGACCCCGCCCGGTGCCCCGGAACGAACCGGGGCACCGGGCGGGTCATCGGGCCGTCCTCAGCAGATGCGGGGCAGCTGTTCGCCGAGCGGCAGGTCGACGACCCGGGTGCCGCCCAGTCCGGTGGCCACCACGACCATCCCGGGATGGTCGGCCACGCACTCACCGATCCGGGTCGCGCCCGCCCCCTGCGGATGGGCGCGCATCGCCTCCAGGACGGCCTCGGCCTCCCCCGGCGGCACGAAGGCGACGAGCCGGCCCTCGTTGGCGACGTAGAGCGGGTCGAGCCCGAGGAACCCGCAGGCGTTGGCGACCGCCTCCGGTACCGGGATGGCCCGCTCGGCCAGCCGCACCCCCGTGCCCGAGGCGCGGGCGATCTCGTTGAGCGAGGCGGCCAGGCCACCGCGGGTGGGGTCGCGCAGCACGTGGATGTCCGGGGTGACGTCCAGCATGGTGGCGACCAGGTCGGCCAGCGGCGCGGTGTCGCTGGCGATCTCGACGCCGAACTCCAGCCCCTCGCGCACGCTCAGCACGGCCACCCCGTGCAGCCCGATCGGACCGCTGACGATGACGGCGTCACCGGGACGGGCCCGCTGCGGCCGGATGTCGACGCGTTCGGGGACGAGCCCGACGCCCGCGGTGGTGACGTACACGCCGTCCCCGTGCCCGGCCTCGACCACCTTGGTGTCACCGGTGGCGATGGTGACCCCGGCCGTCTCGGCCGCCGCGCCGATCGCCCGCGCGACGCGCTCGACGACGGCCAGCTCCACGCCCTCCTCCAGGACGAACGCGGCGGACAGGTAGGCGGGCCGGGCGCCGCTCATCGCCAGGTCGTTGACCGTGCCGTTGACGGCGAGGTCGCCGAGACAGCCGCCGGGGAAGAACAGCGGCCGTACGACGTAGGAATCGGTGGAGAGCGCCAGCCGGGCACCGCCGAGCTGCAGGACGGCCGAGTCGGTCATGCCGGCGAGCACGGCGTTGCCGTAGGCGGGGACGAAGACCTGCTCGATCAGTTCGGCGGAGAGGGCGCCGCCGCCGCCGTGGCCCATCACCACGACCGGCTGGTCGCGGATCGGTGCCGGACAGCTCCAGTTCGCCGGGTCGGCGACGGTCTGCTCAGCCAACGGGGTTCATCTCCTCGCGCGCGGCCGGTTCGGACATCCGGCGGTACAGGTAGTAGGCGGCGCAGGCACCCTCGCTGGAGACCATGGTGGCGCCGAGCGGGGTGCGCGGGGTGCAGCTGGTGCCGAAGGCCGCGCACTCGGTGGGTTTGATGAGCCCTTGCAGGACCTCGCCGGCCCGGCACTCGGCCGGTTCCTCGGTGCGGATGCCGGTGACGTCGAAGCGGTGCTCGGCGTCGAAGTCCCGGTAGGCCGGGCTGAGCCGCCAGCCGCTGGCCGGAATGGGGCCGATGCCGCGCCAGGAACGGTCCGTGACCTCGAAGACCTCCTCGATCATGCGGACGGCCGCCGGGTTGCCGTCCTCGCGTACAGCGCGGGGGTAGGCGTTCTCCACCCGGTGCTCGCCGCGCTCCAGTTGGAGGACCGTGCGGCGGATGCCCTCCAGGATGTCGAGCGGTTCGAAGCCGGTGACGACGACGGGGACCCGGTGGCGCGCGGCCAGTTCCGGGTACTCGGCCATGCCCATCACGCTGCACACGTGTCCGGCGGCCAGGAAGCCCTGCACCCGGCAGCTGGGGGCGGTCATGATGGCCTCGATGGCCGGGGGGACCCGGACGTGGGAGACCAGCAGGCTGAAGTTGCCCAGGCCCAGCCGCCTGGCCTGGTGGACGGCCATGGCGTTGGCGGGCGCGGTGGTCTCGAAGCCGATGGCGAAGAACACCACCTGGCGGTCGGGGTGCCGCTGGGCGAGCTTGACCGCGTCGAGCGGCGAGTACACCACGCGGACGTCGCCGCCCTCGCCCTTGACCCGGAACAGGTCGCGGTCGGTGCCGGGAACCCGGAGCATGTCGCCGAAGGAGCAGAAGATCACCCCGGGGCGGGCGGCGATCTCCAGTGCCTTGTCGATGCACTCCAGTGGGGTCACGCAGACCGGGCAGCCCGGGCCGTGGATCAACTCCACCTCCTCCGGCAGGAGTTGGTCGATGCCGTGTCGGATGATCGAGTGGGTCTGGCCCCCGCACACCTCCATCAGGGCCCAGGGCCGGGTGACGATGGACCGGATGCCTTCCAGCAGACGGCGGGCCAGCTGGGGGTCATTGAATTCGTCGAGATACTTCACCGGACCTCGTCCCCCTCGGCCTGCCGGGCCGCCTGCTGCCAGGCGTCGCCGAACTCCTCTTCCATCAGCCCCAGTTCCTCGAAGAGCTTGAGGGAGGCCAGGGCCGACTCCTCGTCGAGCCGCTGGAGGGCGAAGCCGACGTGGACGATGACGTACTCACCGACGCGGACGTCGGACACGTACTCCAGACAGGCCTGCTTCTGCACACCGCCGAAGTCGATCAGGCCGGTGAGCGGATCGGACGTGCCGTCGATGCTCACGACTCTGCCGGGCACTGCCAAACACATGGGTCACTCCGTCTCGTCGCAGACTGCCGTACGCCGGCCGTCCTCGGGTCGTTGTCCGTGGGCCGCGACCATCAGCTGCCCGAGGGCCAGCCCGCCGTCGTTCGGCGGGACTTCGCGGTGCAGCAGGACCGTGAACCCGTCGCCGCGCAGCAGGTCGGAACCGGCCTGCTCCAACAGGGCGTTGGCGAAGACGCCACCGGTGAGGGCGACGGTGCTCAGGCCGGTGGCCCGGCGTGCGGCGCGGCACAGGTCCAGGACCACCCGGGCGACACCGCGGTGGAAGCGGGCCGCCATCACCGGTACCGGGGTACCGCGCCGCAGGTCGGTGACGAGCGCGCTGAGGGCCGGGGCCGGGTCGAAGCGATCGCCGAAGGCGTAGGCGGCCGCCTCCTCGTGCCAGGCCAGGCAGGCCTGCGCCTCCAGTTCCAGGGCGGCCTGGGCCTCGTAACCGGCGCGGTGGCACACACCGGTGAGGGAGGACACCGTGTCGAAGAGCCGGCCCATGCTGGAGGTGGCCACGCAGCCGGCCTGGCTGGGCAACTGCCGGGCCAGCAGGTGGAGTTCCTCGTTCGAGCAGGCGGCGACACTGGGCAGGTCCGGGTCCCAGGGCAGGCCGGCCGCCCACAGCCGGGCCAGCGCCGTCCGGCACGGGTTGGCGACCCCCGCGTCACCGCCGGGGAGCGGGGCGGGGGCGAGGTGGGCGAGGCGCCGGTAGCCGGTGTAGTCGGCGACGAGCACCTCGCCGCCCCACACGGTGCCGTCGTCGCCGTAGCCGGTGCCGTCGAAGGCGACACCGATGACCGGCGTGGTGCCGTCGAGGCCGGACTCCGCCATGGCGGCGGCGACATGGGCGTGGTGGTGCTGGACGAACACCGGTTTCTTCAGCGGGAGCCGGGCGGCGCGGCGGCGGGCCCAGGCGGACGCGTGGTAGCCGGGGTGGCGGTCGGCGGCGACGAGTTCGGGGCTGACTCCGGTGAGCCGGTGCAGATGCCGTTCCGCGCGGACGGCGGCCTCCAGCGTGGCCAGGTCGCCCATGTCGCCGATGTGCGGCCCGAACCAGGCCAGTTCGCCCTCGCCGACGCACAGCGCGTTCTTGAGGTCGCCGCCGACCGCGAGCGCGGGCCGTACCGGGACCGGCAGGCTCAGCGGGCCGGGCACGTATCCGCGGGAGCGGCGCAGGACCTGTGCGGTGCCGTCGGCGCGCACCCGCAACAGGGAGTCGTCGCAGGGCGAGGCGATGGGCCGGTCGTGGGCGAGCCAGGCGTCGGCCAGTCCGAACAGCCGGGTCAGCGCCTCGTCGTCGTCCGTGACGATCGGTTCGCCCGAGCGGTTGCCGCTGGTCATGACCAGGACGCGAGGGCCGGGCGGGTCGCCGGGAAGTCCGAACAGGAGGGTGTGGACGGGGGTGTAGGGCAGCATGACGCCGAGGTGGGGGCTGCCGGGGCAGACCCCGGGTGCCAGCCGTACGCCGTCGCGGGGCCGGAGCAGGACGACGGGGCGGCGGGGGCCGGTGAGCACGGCCCGTTCGGCGGCGCCGACCACGGCGATCCGCTCCGCCTCCGCCAGGTCCGCGCACATCACGGCGAACGGCTTGTCCCCGCGCGCCTTGCGGGTGCGCAGGGTCTCGACGGCCCGGGCGTCGGTGGCGTCGCAGGCCAGGTGGTAGCCGCCGATGCCCTTGACGGCGACGATCCGACCGGCGGCGAGCAGCTCTCGCGCGCGCGAGAGGGCGTCACCGTCGCGAGCGGCCCGCACTCCGCCGCCCGCGGCGGGCACCAGCCGCAGCCGGGGCCCGCAGTCCGGGCAGGCCACGGGCTGGGCGTGGAAGCGGCGGTCGGCCGGGGCGTCGTACTCCCGGGCGCAGGCGGCGCACAGCGGGAAGCCGGACATGGTGGTGACCGCACGGTCGTAGGGCAGGGCGGTGGCGATGGTGAAGCGGGGGCCGCAGTGGGTGCAGGTGATGAAGGGGTGGCGGTGTCTGCGGTCGGCCGGATCGGCCAGCTCCCGCAGGCAGTCGGCGCAGGTCGCGGTGTCCGGCGGGAGCAGGGTGCGGCCCGGGGCGGACTGCTCGGTGGCGCGGATGGTGAACCCGGGGTCCGCCCCTGTGACGGGTACGTCCTCGACGCCGACGGCGCTCACGGTGGCCAGCGGCGGCGGCTCGGCGGCGAGCAGCTCACCGAACCGTTCGACGTCGGCGGCCGGTCCCTCGACCTCGATGATCACACCGTTCGCCGTGTTGCCGACGAACCCGGTGAGCGCGAGAGCGGTGGCGAGGCGGTGGACGTGGGGACGGAAGCCGACGCCCTGCACGGTTCCGCGAACGGTGATGCGCCGGCGCACGGCCGTCGCCGTGGTGGGAGAGGTCACGGGGCGCTGGGCGCGTGGACGTGACCGTGCGGGTGCGGGGCGAGCGGCGGCCGGTGCGCGGGCGCGCCGTCCCGTACGGCGAGCACCCGGTCCAGGACCGTGTCGACGCCCTCGCCGGTACGGGCGCAGGAACGGACGATCTCCACCCCGGGATTGACCCGCCGCACCTGGTCGGCGAAGGCCCTCTCGTCGAAGCCGGCCGGCGCGGCGAGGTCGGTCTTGGTGAGCACGACGAGGTGCGCCGAGCCGAAGGCGGTGGGGTACTTGGCGGGCTTGTCCTCGCCCTCGGTCACCGCCATCAGCACGATCCGCAGCTGTTCACCGAGGTCGTAGGAGGCCGGGCAGACGAGGTTGCCGACGTTCTCCACGAACAAGAGCGCGGTGTCCGGCGGCAGCCAGCCCTCCAGATGGCCGCGCACCTGCCGGGCCTCCAGATGGCAGAGCCCGTCGGTGAGCAGCTGTTTCACCGGTGCCCCGGACCGGGCCAGCCGCCTGGCGTCGTTCTCGGTGGCGAGGTCGGCGGTGAAGGCGGCGACGGGTACGTCCCGCTCCAGTGCCCGGGCCAGCACCCGGCCCAGCAGTTCGGTCTTGCCGCTGCCGGGGCTGGAGAGCAGGTTCACCACGCTCACCCCGCGTGCGGCCAGGTCGTCGCGCAGGCTTGCGGCCAAGCCGTCGTTGCGGGCCAGGACGGCCCGGGTGACGTCCTCGGACTGACACATGGGTGCTCCTCGATCGCTGCGTTCCGGTGGAACCCTCGGATCGGGCGGGGCTCGTCCCGGTCCGCTAGCGATCCTCCGCGCCGGTGGCCGCCGGGTGCGGGAGCCCGGCCGCGGAGGGGCCCGTGGATTCCTCCGGGCGGGCCAACGAGGGCGTGACCTGGGGATCCGCCAGCAGTGCCGGGACCAGGACGTGCAGGGCTTCGACGGCCTGTCCGACCGCGCCGCGCACCGGCTCGCTCAGGCCGGGGGCGATGTCCTCGTCGCCGCGTGGCAGCTGTCCGGGTTCGCAGGCGAGCACCAGGACCCGCGGCAGGGGTTCGTCGCCGAGGTGGGCGGCCAGGGCGAGCACCTTCGCCGGGTCCATGCCGTGTGCCTCGGGCGGGGCCGCCGGGGCACGGCCCGGGAGTTCGGGCTCGATCAGGGAGAGCGTGCCGGGGGGCCTGCCGCCCGCGGCGGCGTCGACGAGGACGGCGACCGTCCAGCCGTCGAGCAGGGCGTAGGCGAGGTCCATGCCCCGGATGCCGAAGTCCCGGACCGCCGCCCCGGCGGGCAGCGGGCGCCGGGTCAGAGCGCGGATCACCTCGGGCCCGAAGGAGTCGTCGCCGAGGAAGATGTTGCCGACACCCGCCACCAGCAGCCGCGTCACCGGGCACCGCCCGGGACCTTGCGGACGAAGTCCGAGCGCAGCGCGTGGTAGGCGGCGGCCGGGTCGAAGAACAGGGCGTGCATCCGGTCGAGTTCGTCCTTGCGGTACTCGGCGAGCGGTCTGCGTGCCTCGTCGGCCTCGCGCGCCGCGGCCTTGGCGGCGACGCGCCGGCCGAGTTCCGGGGTGCCGGCGAGCGCGGTCGCCAGCTCCTCGACCTCGGCGGCGAAGCCCTGTGCGGGGACCGGCAGCACCCGGTCGACGAGCCCGGTCCTGAGGGCGGTCGCGGCGCTCACCGGCCGCGCCTCCTCGGTCAGCCGGCGCGCGGTCCGCGCCCCGGCGCGGCGGGGCAGCGAGTACGTCCAGAACTCCGAGCCGTACAGTCCCATCCGCCGGTAGTGCGGGTTGAGGACGGTGCCGGCCCGGCACCAGACCTCGTCGGCGGCGAGGGCGAGCATGGCGCCGCCGGCCGCCGCGTTCCCGCCGAGCGCCGCCACGACCAGCCGGTCGGTGGTCCGCAGCACGGCCTCCACCAGGTCGTCCATGGCGTCGAGGTTGGCCCGGGACTCCTCGGCGGGGTCCGGGGCGGCCTCGATGACATTCAGATGGATGCCGTTGGAGAAGAAGTCCCGCCGGCCGCCCAGCACCAGTACCCGGGTGGGACGGGCGAGCGCGTACGTGTAGGCGGCGAGCAGGCGCCGGCAGTGGTCGGTGCTCATCGCGCCGCCGGGGAAGGAGAAGGAGACGAACCCGACGTCGCCGCGCTGCCGGTAGCCGATGTCGGTCCAGGTGCGGGGGCCGGGGGGCGGTTCGAGCGGGGCGGGGCTGTCGGGGAGGCCGTGGGCCGCGAGGACGTCGGCCGCGGGGCGGCGGAAGGGTGCCGGGTCGCCGGAGTTCTTGCGGGGGCGCAGCTCGGGGATCCACACGGCGCCGTCCCGGGTGGCCCGGCAGACCGCACCCGCGCGGGTCGCGAGCAGCTCACCGGGGCTGCCGCTCAGCAGGTCCTCGGGGTGGCCGCCGTGCAGGAACAGCTCCCGGCCGAGGAGTTCGTCGAGCACTCCGGGCTGGGAGTCGGCGCCGCGCAGCTTGCAAAGGACCGTCTCGGTGTCGTCGGCCGCCCAGTCGATCCGCCGCCGCGACTGGCGGAAGACGTCCCGCCAGACGATCCGGCCGCGGATCGCGGGATCGCTCTGCGGCACCGGCTTGTACGAGCCCTCCGCATACCGGCGTACGGCCTCGTGGACGGCGGTGAGGGCGGCGTCGGCGACCTCGCCCCGGTAGAGGTCGCTCTTGCCGACCGGCTCCACCGGGAAGGATTCGCTCGCCCAGACCGCGCCGGCGTCCACGGCCGCCTCGGCCTGGAGCACGGTCACTCCCCAGCGGGGCTCCCGCCCGGCGACGGCCCAGTCGAGCGAGGAGGGGCCGCGGTCGCCGGGCGGTCCCGGGTGCACGACCAGACAGGTGTGGTCGCGCCAGACGTCACCGGGGAGCGCGGTCTTCAGCATCGGCGCGATGATCAGTTCCGGACGGCGGCCCCGCACCGCGGAGCGGACGGCGTCCGGGCCGCGGTCGGCGAGGACGATGTCCACCCGGTGGCCGAGGTCGGACAGTTCGGCGTACACCCGTTGGGACAGGCTGTTGAAGGCGCTGGCGACGAGCAGAATGTCCATGGTGCGGCATATTTGCCGCTTCAGCGCTCTGCGGGAAGCACCCCGGCGGCGTTTCGCCGGCCGTCCTGGACGGGGCGCTCCTCCCCCCGTCCCTCCTGTCGCCCTTCCCGGTGTCCCGTCTGCGCCCGGAACGCCCACTCCATCCCGGGCTCCAGTACGAACCGGAAGACCCGGCGCACCGGCGGTGTGCACAGCAGGGTCACCACCGCGGCGGCGACGAGGGTGGCCGTCACGGCGCCCAGTGGGCCGTGCATCCAGGACGGGCCGTACCAGTGGGCGGGCTTGGCGCTCTGTGCGACGAAGCCGTGCAGCAGGTAGCCGTAGAGCGTGCCGGCGCCGAGGGCGGTGAACCAGGTGCGGCGGCCCGGCACCCAGGCGAGGAAGCAGGCGGCCAGCACCAGGGAGCAGCCGAAGACGGCGAGGGTCATGACGGGCCCGTACCAGGCGGGCAGGCCGAGCTGCTGGGCGCTGTCCCTGTGGAAGAACCAGCGGTAGCCCAGGTGCGGCGCCGACCAGTACGCGACGGCGAGGGCGCACAGGGCGACGGGGACGGCCCACAGGCGCACGCTCCACCGGCGCAGCAGGCGGAAGTGCTCCGGCCGCAGGCACAGGCCGAGCACGAAGTACGGCAGGAACTGCAGGGCCCGCTGCAGGTCGAAGTCGCTGCCGATGGACGGCGTGAGGCTCGCCAGCGCGGCGACGGCGAGCGCGAGGGGCAGCGGCCACCGCACGAGCCGCCAGATCGGCGTCGTCAGCCGCCAGATGAACAGGGCCGCCAGGAACCAGGTCAGGTACAGCGGATCCAGCAGGCTGATCTCACGGTCGGGGGCGTGGTCGCTCCACCGGGTGAAGAGGGTGTAGGCGACCTCGAACACCACGTAGGGCACCGCGACCCCGGTGACCAGCCGCTTGATGCGGGCGGGGCCGGCGTCGAAGCGGCGGGAGAAGTAGCCGGAGATGATGACGAACGCCGGCATGTGGAAGGCGTAGACGAACGTGTAGAACGCGGTGACGGTACGGCTGTCCGAGCGCAGCGGCTCCCAGGCGTGCCCCACGGCCACGAGGACGATCGCCAGGTACTTGGCGTTGTCGAAGTAGGCGTCGCGCCGGGCGGGGGGCGGTCCGTTCCGGGCGGCCGGGCCGTGCCGCGGGGCCGGGCGGGGTGGCGGGACCCGGGTCCGGGCCGCGTCCGCCGCGCCGGCGGGCGGCGCGTCGACTGTGGCTGCTGTCTCGCGGGAGCCGGACAGACCAGAACACCTCTCACACAACATGCGCTCACGGGAGCGAGGGGGGGCCGTGCACGGGGCTCCGCACGGGGGCGGTGCACGGCGGCGGTACCCGGGCGGTACTCCGGTCACGCTGCTCTCCGGAATCCCGCGAAGTAAACCTGCCATGACGCCCCGGCGTCCATGCGGGAAACCTCACACGTCCGCCGGACCGCCGGCCCGAAGATGGTTCCGCCCGTGCCGACCGATGCCTTCTGGGAGCGTGCCGCGTGACGTCGCCGGACCGAATCTCCGCGCAAGCCGGGAAGTCGCTCGACACCCGCCCGGAAGTCCTCCGGGCGGCGGCCGACGATTTCGGTCACCTGGTGTGCCTGCCGCCCCTGGGCGTGCTGCGGCCCCGGTCCGCGGCCGAGATCGCGGACGCGCTGCGGTACGCGGGGCCGCGCGGGATCCCGGTGGCCGCGCGGGCCGGCGGTCACTCCCTGCACGGCCAGGGGCAGGCACCGGGCGGGATCGTCCTGGACCTGTCCGCGCTGGGCGCGGTCGGCCCGGTCACCGGCGACCGGGTGTCGGTGGAGGCCGGGGCGCTGTGGCGGGACGTGCTGGCGGCGACCCTGCCGTACGGGCTGGCGCCTCCCGTCCTCACCGACTACCTCGGCGCCGGCGTGGGCGGTGTGCTCAGCGTGGGCGGCCTGGGCGGCGCGAGTCACCGCCACGGTCTGGTCGCGGACTCGGTCCTGGAGCTGGAGGTGGTGACCGGAGCCGGTGAGCACCTGGTCTGCTCGCCGGACCGGCAGGGCGCCCTCTTCGACGCGGTCCTCGGCGGCCTGGCACAGGTCGCCGTGATCGTCCGGGCCACGCTCCGGCTCTCCCCCGCCCCCGCGACGGTGCGCCGCTACTGCCTGCACTACCCCGGTCTCGACGCCTACCTGGCCGACCAGCACCTGCTCGCGACCGACCGGCGTTTCGACTACCTCGAAGGCCAGGCCCGCCCGGTCGAGGACACCACGGGCGGCTGGCACTACCTGGTCGAGGCCGTCGCCGCCCACCAGGGCCCGACCCCGCCCGAGGACCGGAGCCTGCTCGCCGGCCTCGCCTTCGACTCGGCCGAGATCACCGACCTCGGATACGCCGAGTTCGCCCACCGGGTCGCCGCCGACGAGGAGTTGCTGCGCGCGACCGGCGAGTGGCTGTACCCGCACCCCTGGCTGAACCTGCTGCTCCCCGAGGACACCGCCGCGTCCGTCGTGTCCGGCGTCCTCGCCGACCCCGGCTTCCGTGATCTGCGGGAGAACGGCGTGGTCCTGCTGTATCCCCTGCTCACCCGCGCCCTGCGGGCCCCGCTGTTCCGCCGCCCGCGTGGCGAGGTCGTCCTCCTGTTCGCCCTGCTGCGCACGGCCGCCACCCCGGGCGCGGCCGGCCCGATGGTGGCCGCCAACCGCACCGCGTACGAGTACGCGCGGGCGAGGGGCGCCGTCGCCTATCCGGTCAACGCGCTGGCGATGACCCCGGCCGACTGGCGGGAGCACTACGGCGGCCAGTGGGACGCCCTGGTCCGGGCCAAGGCCGTCCACGACCCGCACGGCATCCTCGGCCGGGGCCACGGGATGGTGCCCTGAGCATCTCGGTCCGCCGGGGTGTCGATTCCGCGCGGCGCCGTTCGTCGGTGGGGTGTAAGAAGCTCTTGAGGACCGGGAGGAACGATGAAGTACATGCTGCTGGTCTGCGGCGACGACACCGCCGACGCCACCGGGATGGCGCCGGTCGAGCCCTGGGTGGAGGAGCACGGTGTCCGGCGCGGGGCCCGGCTCTACGGCCACCGGCTGCAACTGCCCGACACGGCGGTCACCGTACGCGTCCGCGACGGTGAGGTGCTGCGGACCGACGGTCCGTTCGCGGAGACGAAGGAGTACGTCGCCGGATTCGACGTCGTCGACTGCGACAGCCTGGAGGAGGCCGTACGGATCGCGGCCGGGCACCCCGTGGCCACCATCGGGGCCTTGGAGGTGCGGCCGTTCTGGGACGAGGGGTTCGCCGAGGACGCCGAGACGGCGATCCGCGCTCTCGACACCGAGCTGACCGAGGCCTTCCGCGAGCGGGACGTCGAGCGGCTCACGGCCTGCTACGCGCCCGATCTGGAGGCCTTCGCGCCCGGTGACGTGCAGGGGCGGTCGGGGATCGCCGCGTTCCGCAAGGCGGCCGAGGGGTGGTTCGCGGCGCTCGACGGGCCGGTCCACCGCGAGGTGCTGGACCTGCGGGTGCGGCCCGGGGAGGGCAGCGCGTTCAGCCACGCCCTCGTCCGGATCCGCGGCACCCGCCCGACCGGGGAGCGCCTGGACCGGACGGTGCGCGTCACCACCGGCTACCGGGACACCGGTTTCAGCTGGCTGATCGCCCACGAGCACGTATCGGTGCCGCCGGCGGAGACGGCCGGGAAGGAGTGGTCATGAGGTACGTCCTGTTCATCTGCACGCCCGTAGGCGGCGAGGAGCTCAGCCCCGCCGAGATCGCCGAGGACCCGCGCTTCACCTCGTACATCCACGAGGTCCGCAGCCGTGACGTCGTCAAGGGCGGCGCCCGGCTGCGGCCCGCCGCCGACGCGACCACCGTGCGCGTGCGGGGTGACGACGTGCTGCTGAGCGACGGCCCGTTCGCCGAGACCAAGGAGTACGTGGCGGGCCTCGACATCATCGAGGTCGCCGACCTCGACGAGGCCATCGCGCTCGCCTCCCGGCACCCGGCGGCACTCGCCGGCGGCTCGGTCGAGGTGCGGCCGGTCTGGGAGTGAGTGTCACGGACGACGTCGAGAAGGCCGTCGCCGCCGCCTTCAGCGAGGAGTGGTCCCAGGTCGTCGCCACCCTGATCCGGGTGACCGGCGACTGGGACCTCGCCGAGGAATGCGCGCAGGACGCCTTCGCCCAGGCGCTCGTGCGGTGGCGGCACGACGGAGTGCCGCGCCGCCCGGGCGCCTGGCTGACCACGACCGCCCGCAACCGCGCCCTGGACGTGCTGCGCAGGGAGGCGGTGGGGGCGGCGAAGCTGCGGGAGGCGGCCGTGCTGGCGCGGGACGAGGGACCCTGCGATCCGGATCACGAGGGCGACGACAGCGGTGTGGCCGACGACCGGCTGCGGCTGATCTTCACCTGCTGCCATCCGGCGCTGCCCATCGAGGCCCGGGTCGCCCTGACCCTGCGCACCCTCGCCGGGCTGACCACGCCGGAGATCGCCCGCGCGTTCCTCGTCCCCGAGGCGACGATGGCGCAGCGGCTGGTGCGCGCCAAGCGGAAGATCCGCAACGCCGGCATCCCGTACCGGGTGCCGCCGGCGCATCTGCTGCCCGACCGCACGACGGGCGTCCTCGCCGTGCTCTACCTGCTGTTCAACGAGGGGTACGCGGCGACGGCCGGCGACGGCCTGACGCGGGCCGGGCTGTGCGCCGAGGCCGTCCGGCTGGCCCGGCTGCTGGCCCGGCTGATGCCCGACGAGCCGGAGGTCGTCGGGCTGCTCGCGCTCCTGCTGCTGCACGACGCCCGCCGGGACACCCGGGTGGACGCGGCAGGCGACCTGCTGACCCTGGAGGACCAGGACCGCACGGCGTGGGACCGCGCCGAGATCGACGAGGGCACCGCGCTCCTGGAGGGCGCGCTGCGTCGCGGCCGCCCCGGCCCGTACCAGATCCAGGCGGCGATCGCGGCCTGCCACGCCACCGCGGCGACCGCCGCCGACACCGACTGGGCGGACGTCGCCGGTCTGTACGGCGAACTCGAGCGGTACGTCCCCTCGGCCGTGGTCCGGCTCAACCGCGCGGTCGCCGTGGGCATGGCCGAGGGCGGTGAGGCGGGCCTCGCCCTGGTGGCGGAGCTGGAGGCGACGGACGACCTGGCCGGTTACCACCTGCTGCCGGCGACCCGCGCCGACCTGCTGCGCCGCATGGGGCGCGGCGGCGAGGCGGCCGCGTCCTACGAACGGGCCCTGGAACTGGTGGAGAACACGGCCGAGCGGAGGTTCCTGGAGAAAAGGCTCATGGAGTGCCGGGCCGGGTAGGCACCACCGGGCGCCACGACCGCGCCGGCCGCGCCGCTTCGCGTCCTGCGGCAGTTCCCTGAACTCCTGCCATCGCACCCGAGGCCGGGGCGGACCGCGCCGGCGCGGACGGCGGTCGGTGGCCCGTCCCCGCGGATGCTGAGCGCCTTCTGAGCGAACGCCAGGGACGTGCTCGACAGCAGGGTTCCGTCCGGGCGGCGCCGCACGGCCGCCGGCCACGCCAGGGGGTGCCGTCCCGGCCCAGGGTGACGAACTCGCAGGTGCGGTGGGCGTCCAGGACCGCGAGCGCGGCGGAGTCGAGTACGGTCACCGGGCTACTCCCCGTCCAGCGGCGCGCGCATGGCGCGGCGGCGGGCCGCGTACTGGCGGCGGCCGACGGTCCGCCACAGCACCCGGCCGATCCACGGCGGGTAACGGAGGCGACGGCGCGGCCGGTCCGGCCCTCCGTCGCCTCCGCAGCCGGGCGTCAGCCGCCGAGCGCGGCCATCACGACCGCCTTGGCCTCCTCCTGTACCCGGGCCAGGTGGTCGGGGCCCTGGAAGGACTCGGCGTAGATCTTGTACACGTCCTCCGTGCCGGACGGGCGGGCCGCGAACCAGGCGTTCTCCGTGGTCACCTTGATGCCGCCGATGGCCGCGCCGTTGCCCGGCGCCTCGGTGAGGACCCCGGTGACCGGTTCACCGGCCAGCGTCTCGGCCGTGACCTGGGCCGGGGAGAGCTTGGCGAGCAGGGCCTTCTCCTCGCGGGTCGCCGGAGCGTCGATACGGGCGTAGGCGGGCTCGCCGAACCGGGCCGTCAGGTCCGCGTAGTGCTCGGACGGGGTCTTGTCCGTCACGGCCGTGATCTCGGAGGCGAGCAGGGCGAGCAGGATGCCGTCCTTGTCGGTGGTCCACACCGAGCCGTCCCGGCGCAGGAAGGAGGCGCCGGCCGACTCCTCGCCGCCGAACCCGATCTCACCGCTGATCAGCCCGTCCACGAACCACTTGAACCCGACGGGCACTTCGGCCAGCCGCCGGCCGAGGTCGGCGGCGACCCGGTCGATCATCGAGGAGGAGACGAGGGTCTTGCCGATGCCCGCGCCCGGAGCCCACTGCTCGCGGTGGCGGTAGAGGTAGGAGATGGCGACGGCCAGGTAGTGGTTGGGATTCATCAGACCGGCGTCGCGGGTGACGATGCCGTGCCGGTCGGCGTCCGCGTCGTTACCGGTGGCGACCCGGAACTCGTCCCGCTTCTCGATCAGCGAGGCCATCGCGTACGGCGAGGAGCAGTCCATGCGGATCTTGCCGTCCCAGTCCAGCGTCATGAACCGCCAGGTCGGGTCGGTGTACGGGTTGACCACGGTGAGGTCGAGACTGTGCCGTTCGGCGATGCGGCCCCAGTAGTCGACGGAGGCACCGCCGAGCGGGTCGGCGCCGATGCGCAGCCCGGACGCCCGGACGGCGTCGAGGTCGAGGACGCTGGGCAGGTCGTCGACGTACACGCCCATGAAGTCGTACCGGCCGGTGGTGGGCGCGGCGAGGGCGCGCTCGTAGGGCAGGCGCTGTACGTCCTTCATCCCGTCGGCGATGATCCGGTTGGCGCGGTCCTGGATCCAGGAGGTGGCGTCGGAGGCGGCGGGGCCGCCGCTGGGCGGGTTGTACTTGAAGCCGCCGTCGGCGGGCGGGTTGTGCGAGGGGGTGACCACGACGCCGTCCGCGAGGCCGGTCGCGCGGCCGCGGTTGTGGGTGAGGATGGCGTGCGAGACGGCGGGGGTCGGCGTGTAGCCGTCGGCGCTGTCGACCAGGACGGTGACGCCGTTGGCGGCGAACACCTCCAGGGCGGTGACCTTCGCGGGCTCGGACAGGGCGTGCGTGTCGGCGCCCAGGAAGAGGGGACCGTCGGTGCCCTGGCCGCTCCGGTACTCGCAGATGGCCTGGCTGGTGGCCGCGATGTGGTCCTCGTTGAACGCGGTCGCCAGTGACGACCCGCGGTGCCCCGAGGTGCCGAACGCCACCCGCTGGGCCGGGTCGGCCGGGTCCGGGTGCCGTGCGTAGTAGGCCGTGACCAGCCGGGCCACGTCGACGAGGTCCTCCGGAGCCGCCGGCCGGCCCGCTCGCTCATGCGGCATGAGTCCACTTCCTCCGCAGTCGTTGATCGATCGCTGGAGGCCCATCTTTCCTTGTCAGGGGCGGCGGACGCGAGTGCGGGACCGGCGTCGGCCCCGAAGACACAGCGGGTTCACGGCTGGTTCACGGCCCGCAGGATACGGCGTTCGTGCCGCGGCGGCCGGGCGGTCGGCCGAACGGCTCCCCGACGGGCGCGGCGGACGTTCCGGAAGGCCTCCGGGGCGACATACTGAACATCGGTCAACTCCCGCGCCCCCGGGGCACTCACGAGAGGCAGCACCCGTGGAGAACTCCCTCGCGCCCGCCGCTCAGGATCGCTACGACACCTATCTGAACCATGTGCGGAGCTGCCCCGACTGCCGGCCCGCGCGTTGCCGGACGGGGCAGGCGCTGGTGCGCGCCTACCTGGCGACCACCCGGGCGGAGCGGTCCGGCCCCCGCGGGCTCTGACTCCGGGCCGCGGTGTCCCCCGCCGGCGGGCGTGAGGCGGCCGGGACGCGGTGGCGGCAAAGCAGGCCGGCCCTCACGCAGCGCAGGCACTCGGCCTGAGGCGCGGCTGCCGTGCCCGAAGCGGACCGGCACTCCGGCGCGGCCCGGCCGGTCAGCTCCCGGCAGTCCGGATCGTGACGGTCCGCCAGCCGACCAGGGTCTCCAGCTCGCTCAGGAGCTGCTCTGGCCGCGGAGGCTGATGCGGCGTGGCCGGGGGTGTCCGGCCACTCGGGTCCTCCGCTCCTCGTCCTGCCCGTCCCTGCCTGATCGGTCGCGGTGCCCGCAGAAGGCGAGAGGGCCCCCGGATGGTTCCGAAGGGCCCTCGCGTGACGTGAATCGTTCAGTGAGCGGCGGGAACCGTCCGCCCGGCCGGGGCCTTCGCCGGCCTTGGGTTGAGCTGCCGATCCGCCAACTCACCGAAGAGCAGGCCGAATCCGCCCCACAGCACCAGCTGGACGGCCAGTGCCGAGATCCGGAACCGCCACAGCAGGGTGGCCGGGAAGTCCCTCGGCACCTCGTTGATGGCCGGCAGGAACTGGTAGGCGAGTCCGACGACCACGGCGAACGCGGCCACCGCGGCCATGGTCGCCCACCAGGTGCCGAGGCCCGGCTGCAGCCGCTTGCCGAGGATGGTGGCGGCGACCGCCAGCAGCACGCTGAGCACCATCATCAGGAAGTACAGCGTGGTCCGCTTGCCGATGGTGTCCGGGTCGCCCACCGACGGCGGGTTGGCCGGGTATTTCAGGAAGGGCACCACGTACACGGTGAGCAGCGCGCAGCCGGACAGCAGCAGTGCCGTCGCCCGTGGCGAGAAGCGGCCGACGCGCCCCAGGGCGAAGCAGTAGGCGAGGGCGGCGATACCGCCGAAGGCGACCCCGTACACCAGCACACCGGTGGCCAGGCCCGCGGTGGACTGCAGGGAGCGGGAGACGACCTCCATCTCGTGCTCGTGCGCGTGGGCGTCCTCGAAGCTGATCGCCTTGTCGACGTTCGGCTCACCGAGGAGATAGGCGACGACCAGGGCGAGCAGACCGGCCGCGAGGCCGGCGAGCATGCCCCGCACCAGGAGGTTTCTTACCGTTGCGGAGTTCATGAGCGTGCGGCGTCCCTCGCGTCAGTGGCAGGGGAAGCCGAGGAGGTGGCGGGCGTCGTGCACCCACTCGTGGACGTCGGTACCGCTGAACACGGAGGTGGCGCCCTGCTCGGCGCCGACGAAGTAGAGCAGGACGAGCATGAGGACGCCGAAGAAGACCGCCCAGGGAGCTATCGCGCTCAGCGGCAGCTTGGCGGGAACGACGGGGGTGGTGGCTGTCGGCTGCGCGACGGTCTGCGCCATGGCAGAACCTCCTCTGGGAGTTCGCGTCCCATCTCGGTGGAGCACTGGACGACGGCTACGGGTCTGACTCACGAGATCCCGGGGGCTCTCGCATACAGTGGCGCGACCGTGCCGGACTTGCACCGGCTTCCGTTCTGCCGTCGTCGATATCGGACCGACCGTACCGCGTGTCAGGGGCACGGCCAAGACCGCCCCACCAGCCGTGATCTTCATCTCGCGTCCGGCGGTCCGTTCCGGGCCCGCCGGGTCAGCGGCGGCGGAACCCGGCGGGGCCGGCGAGTCCCAGTTCGCGCTCGCCGAGCGGAGCGAAGAAGCGGGCCACCTCGGCGTCGGTGACCTCGGCGAGCGTGGCCGGGGACCAGCGCGGGTCGCGGTCCTTGTCGATGACCTGGGCGCGGATGCCCTCCACCAGGTCGGCAGCGGACAGGGCGGCGCAGGAGACGCGGTACTCCTGGTCGAGGACGCGCTCCAGCGAACCGAGCCGACGGGCCCCGCGCAGCGCGGCCAGGGTGACCTTCAGGGCTGTCGGCGACCTCGACAGCAGGGTCCGCGCCGCCTCCTTCGCGGCCGGGTCGCCGTGGGCGAGCAGGCGGCGGACGATCTCCTCGACCGTGTCGGCGGCGTAGCAGGCGTCGATCCACGCGCGCCGGCGGGCCAGTTCGCCCTCCGGCGCCGTTCGCACGTGCCCGGCGAGCGCGTCGCGCACCGGCCGCTCGGCGAGGTCGTCGATCAGCCGCTCGATCCTGTCCGAGGGCACGCAGTGGTCGGCCAGCCCGCACAACAGGGCGTCGGCGGCGCCGATCTGCCTCCCCGTCAGGGCGAGGTGGGTGCCCAGTTCACCGGGGGCGAGGGCGAGCAGGTACGTGCCGCCGACGTCGGGGACGAAGCCGATGCCCGTCTCCGGCATGGCGATCCGGGAACGCTCGGTGGCGATCCGGACGCTGCCGTGCGCGGAGACGCCGACGCCGCCACCCATGACGATGCCGTCCATCACGGCGACGTACGGCTTCGGGTAGCGGGCGATCCGGGCGTTGAGGCGGTACTCGTCGCGCCAGAACGCGGCGGAGGCGCTGCCGTCGCCGTCGCGGGCGTCGTCGTGGATGGCCCGGATGTCACCGCCCGCGCACAGGCCGCGTTCTCCGGCGCCGGTGATGACGACCGTCTCCACGGCCGGGTCGTGCTCCCACTCGGTGAGCGCCTCGGCGATGTCGAGCACCATGGCGTGGGTGAGGGCGTTGAGCGCCTTCGGCCGGTCGAGGGTGATGTGGGCCGCCCGGCCGGCGACGTGGAGCAGGACGTCGCTCATCCGGAGGCCTCCGTGCGGCCGCGGGCCAGGTCGACGCGCATGATCTCGTTGTTCCTTCCGGGATCCGGTGGACCCGCAGGCCACGGTTGGTCCTCCCGATACCGTACGCGTGCGGCCGCCGCGCACCGGCACGGCACCCGCGGACCCCGCCCGAGGGGGCCGCCCTCGGGCACCTCCGCGGGACTCCCGTCTCCCGCCCCGCGCACGCTGGTTACGATCATCGGCGGCACGGACACCGGCACGAAGGGAGGCTCCACGATGACGAGCGAGGGGACCGTCGTGCTCGACGACCCGGTGGGCGCGTCCCTGAGCGGCCGCCACGCGCATCTGGGCCGCCGCCTCGGCCGGGCCGCGACCTATCAGCCGGACGTCGCGACCTTCTCGTCGGTGTCCGCCGATCCCGGGCCCGAGGACTGGACCGATCTGGCCGAACTGCTCGGCCCGGGCGCGTTCGCCGACATGTTCAACTGCCCGGCGCCGCCACCGCCGGACTGGGAGCCGGTCTTCGTCCTCGAAGGCCGGCAGCTGGTCTGGCCCGGCACCGGCCGGCCCGCACCGGCCCTCGTCCCGGGCGGTGGCGACCTGGTCGAACTGAACGCGGCCGACGTCCCCGAGATGCTCGCGCTCGTCGCCAGGACCGAACCGGGGCCGTTCCGGCCGCGCACCCGTGAACTCGGCAGCTACCTCGGCATCCGCGACGGGGGCGTGCTGGTGGCCATGGCCGGCGAACGGCTCAGGCCGCCGGGCTGGACCGAGATCAGCGCCGTCTGCACCGCCCCCGAGGCCCGCGGCCAGGGCCATGCCGCCCGCCTGGTGAGCACCCTCGTGGCACGCGTCCTGTCCCGGGGCGAGCGTCCCTTCCTGCACGCGGCCGAGTCGAACACCCGCGCGCTCGCACTCTACGAACGGCTCGGCTTCGAGAGCCGCAGGCCCGTGACCTTCCGCGGCTTCCGCACCCCGTGACGCCTCCCCGGCCCTCGGCCACTTAGGTGCACTGTGCACTTTCTCACCCGCCGCGCGGGCGCGGATACCGCTAGCGTCCGAGGTGCACACCCCGCGAGGAGAGGCGTCCGTTGTCCATCCCGACCGTGTCCCAGGGCAGTTACTTCGAGGCCGTCGGCGGCCACCGTTACAAGCCGACCCCGCACGCGGGCGGGGCCTGGGCCCCGGACGAACAGCACTTCAGTCCGTTGTCGGGGCTCGTCGTGCACGCCCTCGACCAGTACCGGGCCGCGGGAGCGGACGACGGTCTGCTGCTGTCCCGGATCAGCTACGACATCCTCGGCCGCCTGGCCCTGGACGAGTGCGAGATCGAGGTGGAGACCGTCCGTCCGGGGCGGACCATCGAGCTCCTCGAAGCGGTCGTACGGATCTCCGGCCGCTCGGTCCTGCGGGCCCGCGCCTGGTACCTGGCGGAACTCGACACCGCCGCGGTCGCCGGCGGCCCCGACGACCGTCTCGTCCCGCCGGACTCCCTCGCCCCGTGGCCGGCCGCCGAGCTCTGGCCCGGCGGCTACATCGACTCCGTGGAGATCCGCCCGGTCGGACCGCGGCGCCCGGGCCGTACGGCGGCCTGGATCTCCTCGCCGGTGGAGCTGGTCGCCGGCGTTCCGGTCAGCCCGCTCGCCTCGTACCTCACCCTGGTCGACACCGCCAACGGCATCGCGGTGCGGCAGCCGCCCGGCGAGTGGATGTTCCCGAACGTCGATCTGACCGTCCACCTCCACCGTCAGCCCCGGGGCATCTGGACGGGGTTGGACACCAGGGTCACCTTCGGCCCCACCGGGCAGGGTCTCACCAGGACCGTCCTGCACGACGTGGACGGCCCGGTCGGACACGCCTCACAGATCCTGACGGTCCGGCCGCTGACGGGGCACTAGGTCACCTGGCCGCGGCGCGCAGCTGGGCGCCCTTGATGGACAGCCGGCCGCCGCGCTGCACGACCTGGGTGACGGTCGCGGAGACGAGGGTGATCGTGCGGGTCCGGGTGGCGGGGTGCGCGAGCCAGCGGGGTACGGCGCCCGGCGTGACGGTGACGGTACGGTGCGCCGGGAGCCGGCCGCCGCCGAGGCCCGTGACCCGGCCGGACAGCTTGCGTACGTAGAGCGTGACCACGCCGTCCGCTCCCAGGCCCCTGACCGTGGCGGTCGTCTCCGGTCTGGCCCGCAGGCGCAGCGCCGCGCGGCCCCGCCCGGCCGTCAGGTCGAGATCGACGGCGTCCAGCGACCGTACGGTGAGCCGGAGCGTCCGGACGCTCCCCGTGGCGGTGTGCACCGTGGCCGTCCCGTGGAACCTGGCGCCACGCAGCACGAGACGGTCGGCACGCAGCACCAGGGTGCCCCTGCCGGTGCGGGGCGGCGCACCGGGCCGCGATGCGTCGGCGGGCGCCGTGGAGCCGCTCACCGCCGGGTACAGGGACAGGCAGGTCACGGCCATCGCGCAGGCGAGCGGCCGGAGCGCCCGGGCCAGGACGGAACGGGTCGTGCCCGCGCGGCGCGGGCGGCCGGGCCCGCCGGTGGGCACGGGCCGGCCGGTGCGGTCGTCAGCGGCCGCCACGTCGGCCCTCCGGTGCCGCGACGGCGGTGGTCGCGCCGTCGTCCGGCGGTGTCGGCTGTCCCTCGGCCGCGGGCGGCAACCAGGCGCAGGCCAGGGAGCCGCCGATCAGGCCGGAGGCGACGCCGAGGAAGAGGCCGCCGAAGTTCGCGACGGGAAAGGAGAGGATCGCGAGCAGGAGGGTGGCGATACCGGCGAAGACCCGGAGGTGGGGACGGCAGCACAGGGCGATCCCCAGGACCAGGAGCAGGGTTCCGATCACCAGGGCGCCCGCACCCGATGTGGTCGACAGGGCGAGCGGGATCCCGGCCAGGTCCAGTCTCGCGAAGGGCCAGTAGAGGATGGGCAGTCCGGCGGTGAAGGTGAACAGCCCGGCCCAAAAGGGCCGTTCGCCGCGCCAGGTGCGGAACCTGTGGCGGAACTCCGGTGCGGCGGAGACCAGTTCACCCGGCCTGCCGAAGGGGCCGATCATCACGCGCCCCGTCCTGATCAGTGATGTCACCGTCCGCCGGGTCAGGGGCATGAGTGCTCGCCCGCTTCGATGCGGATCCGCAGACCCGGGATGTTGAAGGTGCCGGCGGACACCGCGACCGCGTTCACCCGTACGTCCGTCAGGGTGACCGACGTGGACTGGAGCCCGACGCCGTCCGGGTTGAAGAACCGGGAGTCCCGGTCTCCGGACCGGACCGGGCCCTTGGAGATGGCGCCCTGGGCGACACCGATGTCGAGTCCGGTGAAGTTCGCCTGCGCGACGGCTTCCGCCGTGGCGTCGAGGAACAGGTCCGACGCCAGTACCAGCCGCTTGTCGCCTCCGCTGATCAGCAGGGTCTGGGGGCCCAGCACCGGAACGTCGACCGTGATGGCCTCGCACAGGCCGCTGATCGTCGCGTGCCGGAAGCCGGTGACCACGACGGGGATGAGTTCGCGCTTCCTGGTCACGTCGATCATGCTGTAGAGGCTGACCCCACGGGCGTTCAGGGAGTCGGCGGTGACCTGGAACTTCTGGCCCGAGACGAGGAACGAGGCGGCGAGGACGCCCTCTGCCATGCCGATGCCGAGGGCCGCGCAGGCGGCGACGGCGGGCACCAGGACCACCCCGAAGAGCCGCCAGCGGGTTCTCCCGGCGCGGTGCGACATCCCGTCTCCTTACCGTCGTGAGGTCACAGCCCCACCCTTCCGGACGAAGTGAGAGATGTCCCTTTTGTCCGCTGTTGGATCCTAGGCTTCCGGGTCGGGCGACCGGCTGCACGCCAGGCCCGCCGTACGAGTGATGCAAGTTCTGCTGCGCCCTTCGGGCGACGGGGCGGCGGCCGTCCGGGGTGCGACCAGGCCTGCGGGCCTACGATGCGGGTCAAAGCCCCATGGCGCGGAGCAGCCCGGCCCCTGTCGGTCCGTGGACGGCTTCACCGGCCGCGCGCCGAACCGGCCTGGGTGGACGGGCTCGCAGGAGCCCCGCGGACAGCGCGGGCCACCGAGCCGCGGGCCGGCGTTCTCGGCGAACGGCCCGCCACGGACGGGGAGCCGGCGCTCACGTAGCTCGTGGCGGTGGCCGGCGCCACGGGCCTGCGGTGCACGGCACGGACCGGGACGGCCAGCAGCCACCAGTACTCGGCGAGGCCCGGTGACCAGAAGGCCACCGGGATCGCCGTGGCGAAGACCAGGAACAGCAGCAGGTTGCGGCGGACCGTCGCCCTCAGCCGCCCGGGGTCCGCCTCCGGGACGGCCGGCGCGGGCGCGGTGAGCAGCCGCAGGTTCATCGTCCACAGGAGGCCGATGGACAGGGCGATCGCGCCCGAGTAGCAGGCCGTCGCGGTGGCCGTCCGGCCGTACTCGCTGGGCAGCTTGGCCGGGAAGGACAGCGCGGCCACGACCGCGAGCAGGGCGAAGTACAGGTAGAGCAGGGAGCGGTCCACTTCGGCGATCAGGGTGAACAGCGCGCGCTGGGTCAGCCGGAGCACACCGATGACGGCGAAGCTCAGCAGGTACGCGCCGACCGCCGGGAACACCTCCCGCACCGCGTGGGCCACTTCGGATTCGGACAGGCCCTCGGGGACGTTGATGTCGAGCGCGAGCAGGGTGATGGTGACGGCGAACACGGCGTCGCCGAGCATGGCCGGCCGTTCCGGCGCCACGGAGGCCTCGCCGCGGCGGAGGGCGAAGGGACGGGGTTGCTTCACGGAGGCGGCACCACGGCGTTCCTCGGCGTACGGGACGACGGAAGGATCACCACACCGCGGTGTACGCCGAGAGCGCGAAACGGCCCGGGTACGGCACTGCCTTGGCCAACGGCCGTGCCGCACCCGGGCTCACGGGACGGTGCGCGTCAGCCGATGATGCGGTGGGTGGTCCAGAACGACGTCAGGTCGGTGGTCGTGGCGGCCTGCGCGGCGGCCTTGAACTCGGCGGTGGTCGAGACGCCGTACCAGTGCGACGTGGCGTAGTCCTTCAGGAGTTTGGCCATCACCGTGTCACCCAGGGTGCGGCGCAGATCGTGCAGGGCGCACTTGCCGTAGCCGTAGACGACGGTGGAGTAGCGGGACGAGTGGGCGTCCCAGTAGGCCATCGAGTTGGTGATGTTCTCCGCGGACGAGGCCCAGGAGACGCTGTTCCAGCAGTTCGTGCCGGTGCTGCCCAGGGCCAGATCGGTGGCGTAGTCGGTGAACGCCTCGTCCAGCCACGGGCTGTTGTACTCGTCGTCGCCGACGATGCCGTAGAACCACTGGTGGCCGATCTCATGGGTGAGTGCCGTGGTGCTGACCAGGTCGAGGACGAAGCCCGGGTACTCCATGCCGCCGAACCAGAAGTTGTTGTCGATGACGGCGTCCAACTCGCCGTACGGGTAGGCGCCGAAGCGGCCCGCGTGGGCGTCGACAGCGGTCTTCGCGGTGGTGAGCATGGACTGCGCGCTGGACGAACTGATGCCCGAGACCGAGTAGATGTTGATCGGGGTGCCCGCCGTCGAGGTGCCCGAGATCTTGGTGAACGGCCCCGCCGCCCACGCGAAGTCGCGGACCTTGGACGCGGTGGCCGTGGTGACCGTGCGTCCGCTGGTGCCGGGGGTGTCGACCGAGGTGCCGGTGGCCGGGACCAGCAGGGTGGTCGGGTGGTCGAGGGTCACCTTGAAGTCGGCGGCCAGGGAGTAGAAGGACTCGCCGTTGTTGGTGTACGGGTCCAGGTGCCAGCCGGAGCCGTCCTTGACGGCGAGGACCGGCAGCGCGTTGCCGATCATGTTGAAGGCGCCGTCGTGGCCGAACCGGTCGGCGCCGCTCGGGACGGTGATCCCCAGGTCGAAGCCGATCGTGGCCGTCTGGCCCTGCGCCAGCGGGGTCGGCAGCGCGATCTGGAGGGCCGTGCAGGCCACCGAGAGGGCGCCCGCGGTGCCGCCGGTGACATTGGTGACCGTGATCGGCGGCGCGGAGCAGGTGCCGTGGTAGTTGTCCCACAGCCGCAGGTACACCTCGGTGAGCGGGGTGGCCGAGGCGTTGGTGAAGGTCGCGCTCTCGTGTCCGGTCCAGACGGTGCCGGCGGTGTTGCTGCTGAGACCGACGGTGTACGACGGGGCGGCCGGCGTGCGCGTCGAGTCGGCCGGCGGGGTGGTGCCGCCGGAGGCGTCCAGGGCGATGTCGTCCAGGACGAAGCTCGTCTGGAGGCTGGAGTCCTCGGTGCCGGTGAAGGCGAGGTTCACGGTCTGGCCGGCGAACGCCGACACGTCGAAGGACTTCTGGACGTAGCCGGTGGCCTTGTTCAGGTTCGAGTACGTCGCCAGGGTCGTGCTGCCGATCTTCGCCGTGAGCTTGTCGTACGCGGTGGACGAGGTCGTCTCGGTGGTGTCGATGTGCATCCAGAAGGTGAGGGTGGCGGAGCAACCCGAGGGTATGGTCACGCTCTGCGAGAGCGTGTCGGTGTGGGTGCCGCCGGTGCCGTCCAGCCAGGCGAAGCTGGTACCGCCGTGGGCGGACTGGCCGGAGCGGCTGGTGATCACGCTGCTGGACGACTGGGTCCAGGGCGAGGTCCCGCTCTCGAAACCGCCGTTGGTGATCAGCTGACTCGCCGTGCAGGCGTCGGCGGTCGTCCCGGCGGCCGACGCCGGGGCACCGGGGAGCAGGGCCGCGGCGAGGGCGGCGACGGCCAGCGCGCTGACGGCGAAGGCCTTGTGGGGGGTCGGTCTCACACGAAACTCCTTTACGGCGGCCGGGGTCCCGGCCTGCTCGGTGACCGTCCGTCCGGCTGGGGTGCGCCGGGTAGCGGCCTCGGGTCACGCGCTACGAATGGTGCGAGTCGGAAGCCTGACAGATTTGACCAGGCCATGTCACTAGGCAATGGGGAGACCGTTATGGAGGAGCCGTCGTCCGGGGTCACGCTCACCCGGGTCGGCGACCGCGGGACGGACTGCCCGCACGGTGTCCCCCGGACCGCTGCCGGTGGACGGGGGGCGTGTGCGTCGCTGTCGGCGCAGGACTGTCCGGCCGCGAATCCGGAGCGCTGGCCTCGGGTCAGAGGTGGTCGGCGCAGCAGGGGGTGGGGTTGGGGACCTCGAAGGGGGCCAGCAGGCCGCCCGCCGCCGGGACCAGGGTCAGGGTGAGGACGCCGTCACGCCATTCCGGACGGACATGGTCCTGCGTCAGGATCCTTGTGCTGGACGGGAGTTCGGCGTCCGGCGCGCCGAGCACCACCAGGTGTTCGACGGCGGTGCCGTCGAGGATCGCGCCCGCGGTGACCGTGCCGGTGAGGTGGCGTACGCCCGGGTAGACGACCGCGCGACCGGAGGTGCGGGGTGCGGCGGCCGCCCGGCGCGCGCTGTCCACCGCGTCGCCCGGCCCGTGGGCGCGGCCGGCCAGGGCGAGTCCGGTGCCGTCCGGCAGCGCGGCCGGCAGCTCCTGCCACAGCGCGTCCGGGTCCGGGACGGCCAGCGAGATCGCCGTACCCCGGCGCTCGTCGCTGCGGTGCAGGTGAGTACAGGCGAACACGCCCTCCCGGAGCGCCAGTCGGCCCAGCAGCTCGTGGATCAGGTGGTCCGCCTCGCGCAGGGTCGCCGTACCGGCGTCCACCCCGATGACGGGGTGGACGCCGGCGGCGTGGTGCGGGGAGGTCATGCGGGCAGGACCCACATCGGGTTGGAGTAGAACCACAGGTCCTTCCACGGGTCGGCGTCGCCGAGGACGTCGATGGCCGGGCCCGCCGGGTCCACGGCGACACCGTGGATGCCGACCGCCGAGCGGTTGCCGTCGGTGCCGCGGAGCCGGACGTAGACCGGCTTGTCGAGGCGGCCGAGGGAGTACGTCAGCCTGACCGCCCCGGTGGCCTTGTCGACCTCGAAGGACTTCACGACCTTGGTGGCGGGCGCGGCGAAGGTGTCCCTGTCGCTCACCTTGCCGGTGACGTCGCCCTGGATGACGTCGACGCGGGCCAGGGAGGGCACGAACTGGGACCAGTTGGGGCCGTTGGCGAGGCTGATCTCGATGACCAGGTCGACCTGGCTGCCCCTGCGGACCTGGAGCACGCCGCCGAGGGTCACCGCGCGCGAGCCGGAACGCAGCTGCGCGTTCAGGCCGCTGATCAGGCCGCCGTGGTCCACCCAGACCCGGCCGGCGCGGATCCCGTCCATGACGGCCTTGTAGGAGAAGGAGGCGGCACCGACGTGGGTGCGGGAGTACTGACCGGGCCAGAAGTCGGTGTCGGTGAGGCTTACGGCGCCGCCGTAGACCGGGTCGTCGTACCGGCCGTTGGTGTTGAAGTCGCTGTTCGGGCCGCGCACCGAGCTGTCCGCGTACACGTTGTGGGAGTCGGAGTTGGCGGTGATCCACCACGGCTTGCCCTCGGCGAGCAGGCTGTCCCACAGGCCGCCGACGGTGGCGGTCATCCAGTCGAAGCCGCCCCAGGTGCGGTAGCTCTCCAGCGGGTAGCCGCCGAAGGAGTCCGCGCTCGGGCTGTTGTCGTAGATGCCGCGCGCGGAGCCGGGGCCGTTCGGCTTGGGCAGGCCGCCCGCCTGGTGGCCGGGTGCGCCCTCCATGCCGACGGCGATCGTCGGCTGGGCGTCGCGCCAGGCACGGATCTCGTGCGGGGAGTCGATGCCCTTGCGCGCCGGGTGGTTGGCGAGGAACAGGGCGTCCTTGACCTTGCGGCGCTGCACCTGCTCGGCGAGGAAGTTGAGGCCGGAGATGGCCAGCGCCTCGTTGGCCGGGGTGTTGGCGGAGGCGCCCTTGACCGAACCGTCGAAGGAGTTCTCGAACTCCTTGAGGACGGCGACCTCGTTCTTGCCGGGGTGGACGAAGACGGTGCCGTGCTCGGCGGCCGGGATGTTCCACTCCAGGCCCTGGAAGACCAGCGTGTCGTCGACCTCGTCACGGGCCGCGACGATGTCCGGGTTGACCTTCTCGACACCGATCCTGGCGTGCTGCTCGCTGCCGTGGTCGGTGATGACCATCCAGTCCAGGCCGTGCGCGTTGGCCTGGCGGACGTGGTCGGCGACCCGGTACTTGGCGTCCGAGCTGTACTGGGTGTGGATGTGGTGGTCGCCCGCCAGCCACAGGAAGTCGCCGGAGCGGCCGCTGTGGGAGTGGGAGGAGGAGACCGAGGCCGCCGCCTGGCCCGCGCCGGCGAGGACGCTGCCGGCCGCGAGGCCCGCGCCCAGCAGACCGGTGCGGCGCAGCATCGAGCGGCGGGAGAGCTGTCCGGGCGTCAGTTCCTCGTCGGGGACCGACAGATCGAGGGCGGGCGGCAGCGACGAGGCGTCGGCGTCCGTGTCGTGGTGATGGTGGTGATGATGATGACCGTGACCGTGGCTGTGGCTCATGCGCGAACTCCCGCGGGCCGTCGGGCTGGGGGGTGACTCCAGGACGTGCAGAGTCTGCGAAGGCCGCGTGAACAACGGGAGGCGGGGTCATGGTGAGGTAAGGAACCGCTGATGTGCAGCAGACTGTGGGGAGTCGACACGCAAGGGCGGCGCGCGCGGACGCGAGGACGCCCGGGCCGGCCGGTGTGGCCGGCCCGGGCGTCAGGCACCGGGCGTCGCCCGGATCAGATCAGGTCGAACCGGTCCGCGTCGGCGACCTTCACCCAGGCGGCGACGAAGTCCTTCACGAACTTCTCCTTGGCGTCGTCGCTCGCGTACACCTCGGCGACCGCGCGCAGCTCGGAGTTGGAGCCGAAGACCAGGTCCGCGCGGGTGCCGGTCCACTTGACCGCGCCGGTGGCCAGGTCGCGGCCCTCGAACGTGGTCTGGTCCGCGGAGGTCGACTTCCACTCCGTGCCGTAGTCCAGCAGGTTGACGAAGAAGTCGTTGGTCAGCACGCCCGGGGTCTCGGTGAGGACACCGTGCTTGGACCCGCCGGTGTTGGCGCCGAGCACCCGCAGACCACCGACCAGGACGGTCAGTTCGGGGGCGCTGAGGCCCAGCAGGTTGGCGCGGTCCAGGAGCAGGTACTCGGCCGGCAGACGGTTGCCCTTGCCGAGGTAGTTGCGGAAGCCGTCGGCCGTCGGCTCCAGGGCCGCGAAGGACTCGGCGTCCGTGTGCTCGTCGGTCGCGTCGACCCGGCCGGCGGTGAAGGGCACCTCGATGTCCACGCCGGCGTCCTTGGCCGCCTTCTCCACGGCGGCGGCACCGCCGAGGACGATCAGGTCGGCGAGGGAGACCTTCTTGGCGCCGGAGTTGAACTCCTGCTGGACACCCTCCAGGACGCGCAGCACCTGGGCGAGCTCGTCGGGGTCGTTGGCCTCCCAGCCGCGCTGCGGCTCCAGGCGGATCCGGGCGCCGTTGGCACCGCCGCGCTTGTCGCTGCCGCGGTACGTCGAGGCCGACGCCCAGGCGGTGGAGACGAGCTGCGAGACCGTCAGACCCGAGTCGAGGAGCCTGGCCTTGAGGGCCGTGACGTCGGCGGCGTCGATGACCTCGCCCTCGGCCGCCGGCAGCGGGTCCTGCCACAGCAGGGTCTCCGCCGGGACCTCCGGGCCGAGGTACAGCGACTTCGGGCCCATGTCACGGTGCGTCAGCTTGAACCAGGCTCGGGCGAAGGCGTCCGCGAACTCCTGCGGGTTCTCGTGGAACCGGCGGGAGATGGGCTCGTAGATCGGGTCGAAGCGCAGCGACAGGTCGGTGGTGAGCATCGTGGGCAGCTTCTTCTTCGACGCGTCGTGCGCGTCGGGGATGATCGCCTCGGCATCCTTGGCCACCCACTGCTTGGCGCCGGCCGGGGACTCGCTCAGCTCCCACTCGTAGCCGAAGAGGATGTCGAAGAAGTCGTTGCTCCACTGGGTGGGCCTGGTGGTCCAGGTGACCTCCAGACCGCTGGTGATCGCGTCCGCGCCCTTGCCGGTGCCGTAGGTGCTCTTCCAGCCGAGGCCCTGCTGCTCGATCGGCGCGCCCTCGGGCTCGGCGCCCACGTTCTCCGCGGGGCCGGCGCCGTGGGTCTTGCCGAAGGTGTGGCCACCGGCGATGAGAGCGACGGTCTCCTCGTCGTTCATCGCCATGCGGCGGAAGGTCTCACGGATGTCGCGGGCCGCGGCGATCGGGTCCGGGTTGCCGTTGGGGCCCTCCGGGTTGACGTAGATGAGGCCCATCTGGACGGCGCCGAGCGGGCTCTCCAGGTCACGGTCGCCGGTGTAGCGCTGGTCGTCCAGCCAGACCTTCTCGGGACCCCAGTAGACGTCGTCCTCCGGCTCCCAGACGTCCTCACGGCCGCCGCCGAAGCCGAAGGTCTCGAAGCCCATCGACTCCAGGGCCACGTTGCCGGTGAGGATCATCAGGTCGGCCCAGGAGATGGCCTGGCCGTACTTCTTCTTGACCGGCCACAGCAGTCGGCGGGCCTTGTCCAGGTTGCCGTTGTCCGGCCAGCTGTTGAGCGGGGCGAAGCGCTGCTGGCCGGCGCCGGCGCCGCCGCGGCCGTCGGAGATGCGGTAGGTGCCGGCGCTGTGCCAGGCCATCCGGATCATCAGCGGGCCGTAGTTGCCGAAGTCGGCCGGCCACCAGTCCTGCGAGGTGGTGAGCACCTCCGCGATGTCCCGTTTCACGGCGGCGAGATCAAGGCCCTGGAACGCCGCGGCGTAGTCGAAACCCTCGTCGAGCGGGTTCGCGACGGCGGGGTTCTTGGCAAGGATCTTCAGGTTGAGCCCCTCGGGCCACCACTGGCGGTTGCCGCCACCCTGGGTGGGGTGGGGGGCGCGGTCGTGCGCGACCGGGCACTTGCCCGCGGCGTTCTCCTGGGTCTCGGACATTGGGGGAAATCCTTCCGGAAGGGGCGGATCGACGTACTCAGGAATTACTGACGGTGGAGCAGGCGGGGCACAGGCCCCAGTAGATGACCTCGGCCTCGTCGATGGCGAAGCCGTGGTCGTCCGAAGCGGTCAGGCACGGCGCTTCGCCGACCGCGCAGTCGACATCGGCGACGGCACCGCACGACCGGCACAGGACGTGGTGGTGGTTGTCGCCGACGCGTCCCTCGAACCGGGCCGGACTCCCGGCCGGCTCGATACGGCGTATGAGTCCGGCCGTGGTGAGCGCGTGCAGCGCGTCGTACACGGCTTGAAGCGATATGTGACCTACGCGCTCACGGACGCCCGAGGCGACCCCTTCGACGTCGAGATGGTCGCCACCACGGACGGTCTCCAGCAGCGCGACGCGGGCGGCCGTCACCCGCAGGCCGACACCACGGAGCTCGTCGGCGGTGGTCGGGGGCTGGGATGCGGTCATGGCGCCAACCTACTCGCATAAACACGAGTGATTCAAGAAAACAAACAGTTCAAGTTTGATGCCGGAGCCCCCGAGAGGGCTTTGCCATCTCTTTACAACCCGTTCCGGTGCCGGGTCGTCTCTCCGCTCGATCCGTTACTCAGCCCGCCCTGACCGCCGCGGGCCGACGAAAGAGAGCGTCTCCATGCGCCGAACTGTCCTGACCGCCACGGCACTCGCCTGCACCGCCGTCCTGGGCGGCACCGCGCCCGCGTTCGCCGACGGCAGCACCCCGAGCCCGGTCTCCACCGCGGCACCGTCCACCCGCCCCTCCGCGGAGCCCTCCCCCGTCCCCTCCGAGGCGCGGTCCGCCGAGCACACCCGGGCCTCGACCCCCGCGCCCGCCCAGGACCGGGGCCAGGTCGCGGCCGTGCCCCAGGGCGCGCCCGACACCGGGGTGGCCGAGCCGTCCTCGGACTCCGGGACCGAGAGCGCCCTGATCGGCGGCGGCGCGGCCGCGGTCCTCGCCGCCGGCGCCGTGGTGTTCGCCGCGCGTCGCCGCCGGGCGACCGGGGCATGACCTCGCTCTCCAGGCGCGCCTTCGTCTCCGCCGCCACGGCCTCGCTGCTGACGGGCTGTGCGGGCCGGACGGCCCACGGGACGGCCGGCGCCGTCCACAGCGAGCGGCCGCCGGCACCCTCGTCGTCCGCCGGCCCGGCCGCGCTCGGGCGTTCCGTGCCGGTCCGGCTGCGCGTCCCGGCGATCGGCGTCGACACCCCGCTGCTGCGGCTGGGGCTGGCGGCCGACGGCACGGTGCAGGTGCCGCCGGTCACCGCGCACGACCGGGCCGGCTGGTACCGCCACTCCCCCACTCCGGGGCAGGTCGGCCCGTCGGTGATCCTCGGCCACGTCACGGTCGGCAGCTACGGCGACGGCGTCTTCCGCCGGCTCGCGGAGCTGCGCCGGGGCGAGCGGGCCGTGGCGCGTCTGGAGAACGGCCGGACGGCGGTGTTCACCGTCGACGAGGTGCGTACGGTCGCCAAGGCCGCGTTCCCGACCGAGGACGTGTACGGGGACGTGGACCGCCCGGAGCTGCGGCTGATCACCTGCGGCGGCCCTCGGGGCGGCGACGGCTACCTCGACAACGTGATCGTCTTCGCCACGCTGACCGGCACGACGGCCTGACCCGGCCGAGGAGGATGCGGGACCGGTGGAACGCACCGGTCCGGTCCCGCATCCTCCTCATCGTCCTCGCCGAGCCCTTCGACCCTGGAGAACGTTGAAACGGTCCCGTGACAAGGCGGCGTCCGAGCTGTTCGCCGCCCTGTACCCGCGCCTGGCGGGCTGGTGCCGCCGTCTGGTCGACGACGACGAGACGGCGCACGAGATCGCCTCGGAGGCCTTCACCCGGCTGTGGGCCCGGTGGACGTCGGTGGAGGAGCCCCGCGGGTTCCTCTACGTCACCGCGGCCAACATCGTCCGGGACCACTGGCGCAAGCTGGAGCGCGAGCGCCGGACCGTGCGCCGCGTCGGCTCGGAGGCCGCCACCCGCCCGCACCCCGAGCAGGCCGATCCCTCGGTACGGCTGCTGGTGCAGTCGCTGCCGGAGCGACTGCGGGTTCCGATCCTGCTGCACTACTACGCTGACATGCCGATCCGGGAGGTGTCCGTGCTGACCGGGCGCAAGGAGGGAACCGTCAAGGCCGATCTGCACGCGGCCCGTGAACTGCTCCGCGGCCATCTGAGGAGAAGCCTTGACCACACGCTTTGACGACGAGCCGGAATTCGACGGCCCCGACGATCCGCTCACCGTCGTCCTGCGACCGCCGGCCGCCTATCTGGGCCCGCCGCCGGGCCGGTACGAGGAGATCCGGCGGGCCGCGGGCCGCCGCCGGCTGGTGCGTGCGGCGGCCGGGGCGGGAGTGACGTGTGCCGTCGCCCTCCTGGTGGCCCTGCCGACGCACCTGGCGTCACCCTCGGCACCGGTGTCCCCGCAGGTGCCGCTCGCGCCGCCGGCCGTCAGCCCGGCAAAACCCCCGCACCGCGCCCCGACGTCCCCGGCACCCCGCGGCTCCACACCGGGCCCCAGCACCACGCCCCGCCGCGACCGCACCGCGCAGGCCCCCGGCCGTGAACCGTCGACGACTCCGTCGGCGGTGCGGAGCACACCGTCCGAGGACCGCCGCAGGGCCGCCGTCACCCCCTCCCGCATCTAGCCGCGTCAACTCGACAAGGAGGCGCATCACCCGTTCGTGCCCCCACGTTTCGGCACGCCGTCGGTGGTGCCCGCACACGGGCCGGGGCGTTGGGACGGGGGACGGGGCGCCCCGGAAGGGTCGCGGACCGTGTCGGCCGTCCGGGTAGGGTCGCACCCGCCCGTCCGGCCGCTGCGGCCCGTTTGGCCGAGGCCACCGCTCGGCGTTGGTGTGATGTTTCGTACGAGGCCGGAATGAAAGGTGCGGAACGGGCAACGCTCCGTTCCATGCTCCACGCGCGAACCCTCCGGCAGGTGACCAGATGACGACGGCGACCAAGGCCCCTGAGACCGCTCCGGCCGCCGCGCCACCGTCCCGGACCCAGCCGTCCGCCCCCGCCGGCTCGCTGCCGTCCCTCACCGGGCTCAGATGGATGGCCGCGGTGCTGGTCTTCGGACTGCACGTGCACAACTTCCGGTACTTCGGCGGTACCGGCGCCCGCTTCATGTCGTGGGGGTTCGAGGCCGGCGCGTCCGGGGTGTCGTTCTTCTTCGTGCTCTCCGGGTTCGTGCTGATGTGGTCCGCGCGGCCCGGCGACCGGGCGGGGCGCTTCTGGTGGCGGCGCGTCGCCCGGGTCTACCCGGTGCACCTGGTGACGGTCGCGATCGCCCTGCTGATGGCCCTCACGCTGCCCCGGCAGCCGAGGCCGACCCTGCCCCAGGGACTGGCCGACGTCTTCCTGGTGCACTCCTGGTGGCGGCCGTGGTGGCAGACCCTGGACCCGGTCAGCTGGTCGCTGGCCTGCGAGGCGTTCTTCTACGCCGGCTTCCCGCTGCTGGCCCTGCTGCTGCGCCGGCTGGACGCCCGGGGCGCCAGGACGCTGGCCGCCCTGTCCGTCCTCGCGGTGCTGGTGCTGGCCTGGACGGACGCCCACCACTGGTGGGACCAGCCGATCAGCTCCTTCCCGGCGGCCCGGCTCCCCGAGTTCGTGCTCGGCGCGGCCACCGCGCGGCTGGTGCTGCTCGGCCGCTGGCGCGGCCCAGGCCTGGAGGCCTCGCTGGCGCTGGCGGTCATCGGTTACTTCCTGGTCCCGCAGATCACCGACGAGTACGCGGCGACCGCCTGCACCATCGTCGGATTCGCGCTGCTCATCCCGGCGGCCGCCCTCGCGGACCTGCGCGGGCTGCCCTCGCTGTGGCGGCGCCGGTGGCTGGTGCGCCTCGGGGAGCTGTCGTTCGCGTTCTACATGGTCCATCTGCTGGTGCTGCGGACGGGTACCCACCTGCTCGGTACCCGCCCGCGTTTCGGCCTGCTCACCGGCGCGGCCGCCGCCACCGTCGCGTTCGCCGTGTCGCTGGGCCTGTCCTGGCTCCTCTACGAGGGCGTGGAACGGCCCGCGCGACGGCTGCTGCTGCGTCCGTCCCGGCGGACGACGGCCTGACCGGCTACGGGAACTGCGTCACCTTGGAGGGCACGGTACTGGTCCCCGACGTCGGCGATCCGGTGGTGTTGACGACGTGGGCGTACTGGCCCATGCCGCCCAGCGAGATCACCAGCAGGTCGTGCATCTTGATCCCCGAACCGGTCGGCACCTGGAAGCCGTTGGACTGCACGATCGACGGATCGGCCGTGTAGTTGCAGTAGCTGCCCAGCCCCCACGCCTCGTGGTTGGTCACGGTGTCGGCGACCTTGTAGGCCGCGTAGCCGACGACGCCGTCGTGGGTGATGGCGGCGGCGTTGGGGGCGTCGTAGGCCTTCTCGTTCTGGAAGAAGATCGTGCGGCCTCTCTCGCCCTGCCAGTAGACGTCGTACTTGTTGAAGTGCTCGACGAACAGGCCGGTGGCGAGGACGTCGTTGCCGTTGACCCGGAGGCCGTAGTCGGCGCGGTTGGTGGTCCAGCCGACGCCGCTGCCGTGGTCGGCGCGCCACAGCCAGGTGTGGTCGATGATGACGTTGTTGCTGTTGACGACCACGGAGTTGGTGGCGAGGCCGGGTCCGGCGCCGCCGACGCGGACGAACACGTCCTGCATGCTGGTCGGGTTGGCGGAGTGGTCGGCGGTGGATCCGGCGTCGCCGATCCGCAGCAGGGTGTCGGAGTTGACCGAGCCCGCGTCGATCAGGAACCCGGCGAGCTTCACGCCGTCGACGTCGGCGACGTGCATGGCGTCGACGCCGTTGTCCGGGACCAGGGTGGCCAGGCCCAGGCCGAGCACGACGGTGTTGGCGCGGGTGACGTTGATGGTCTGGTCGAGGTGGTAGACGCCCGGGGTGAAGAGCAGGTTGAGGCCCTGGGCGAGAGCCTGGTTGATGGTGGCCGCGGTGGCGCCGGCCTTGACGACGTAGAACTGGTCCAGCGGGACGGAGGTGCCCGCGTTGGCCGGCCAGGAGACGCCCCGGACGTTGGTGCGCTTGGCCGGGACGAAGACCTTGTAGGTGCTGCCGTCCAGGTACAGGAACGGCTTCTCGCGCGAGACGGGGGTGGTGTCCAGCGTGGTGTACGGGCCGGAGTCGAAGTTGGTCGCGGGGGCGCCCTGGACGCCGGTGAAGGTCATGTTCCAGACGCCGTTGGTCCATCCGCCGACCGAGCTGTCGCGGGTGTACCACTGCTGCTGGGAGTACGGGCCGACGGTGCCGTCGATCTTCGAGTCGGCGATGTACCCGCCGGAGGCCCAGCCGTAGCCGTTCGGGGCCAGGTTGAGACCTCCCTTGACGTGGACGCGACGGAAGGGGGCCGCCTGAGCCACGGCCCACCGGTCCGTCCCGTTCGACGGCGTGATGGCGAGGTTCTCCGCCGAACGCCAGAAGTTCTGGGTGGCGTTGCCGTTGAACCAGCCGGCGTCGACCGTGACGTCACCGTTGATCTGCGTGTCGTCGGGGTTGAGACCGAGACCGGAGATCGAGGTGTAGAAGCCGATCTGGGCGTTGATGCCGTTGTAGGTGCCCGGCTTCAGCAGGAACTGGTAGCGGCCGCCGCCGAACTGGGCCGACTCCTGCTGGGCGAAGACGGAGTCGAACTTCTGCTGGAGGTTCGGCGTGGACGGGTCGACGACGATCACGTTCGGGCCGAGGTCACCGCCGCCCTGGACCGGGGGCGTGCCGGTGGTGCTGCCGAAGACCTGGAACTCCCAGAGCGAGTAGCCGTACTGGGTCGCGCGGTGCACGCCCTGCATCCGGACGTAGCGGCCCTGTCCGGACACGGCGAGGGTGTCGGTGCCGCCGTCCCCGCCGGTGACCGACTTGAGGTCGGTCCAGTTGCTGCCGTTGGCGGAGATCTGGACCTTGTAGTCCTTGCCGTAGGCGGTCTCCCAGTTGAGGACCACCTGGGTGACCGTGGCGGTGGAGCCCAGGTCGACCTGGAGCCACTGGTCGTCGGTGAAGGCCGACGACCAGCGGGTACCGGTGTTGCCGTCCACCGCGTCGCCCGCCACGGTTCCGCCGTTCTCCTCGGAGGAGGCGGTGGCCGTCTTCCCCTGGGACAGGGGGGTGTCGGCGGCCTGGGCCGCCGGTGCGTGCACGGTGGGTAGGGCGAGCAGCGCTGCCATGGCGGCGAGCGCGACGCCCAGCGATCTCAGTCTCATCAGCGGCTCCCTGAAGTGGGCACGGGACGCACTCGACCGGCACGCCCCACTGCTTAGTTCAGGTTTTGATTTAAGTGGTGAGGCAACTGGGCGACAACCCTTCGGCACCGGATTTTTCGCCGGACTCCCCCTCCGCGGCGGCGCGGAGGGGACCGGCGGGCGGGCCGGGGACCGAGGTCACCGGGCGGCGAGTCGCTCGTACATGGCGGCCGGGTCGCCGGACAGAGCACCCTTGACCCAGCGGGTGAGATCGTCGGCGAGCACCTCGTAGGCGTCCGACTCGACGCCGTCGAGGGCCGCCACGGCGATGTCCTGCGGGCTGGTCTTGGGCGCGTCGACGTGGGCCGCCATGTCGGTGTCGACATAGCCCATGTGCAGCCCGGTGACGCCGATGCCCTGCGGCTGGAGCGCCTGGCGCAGGCTGTTGGTCTGCGACCACAACGCCGCCTTGGAGGCGCTGTAGGCGCCGCCTTCGGCCAGCCAGGACAGCACCGAGTGGACGTTCAGGATGTGGCCGCCGCCGTTGCGCCCGATCACCGGGACGAAGGCGCGGGTGAGCAGCAGCGGGCCGTAGAAATTGATCTCGAACTCGCGGCGGATGTCGTCGAGCGAGGAGGTCAGGAAGCGGGTGCCGGTGGCGACCCCCGCGTTGTTGATCAGGACGGTGACGTCCTGGGCCTGCTCGGCGACGGCGGCCACGGAGTCCGGGTCGGTGACCTCCAGCGCCAGCGCCACGGCGTCCGGGTGGGTCACCGAGCGCGGGTCGCGGGCGGTGGCGTAGACCTTGCCGGCGCCGCGCGCGTACAACTCCTCCACCAGCGCTTTTCCGACGCCCCGGCTGCCGCCGGTGACGAGGACGACGGAGTCCTTGATCGCGGTCATGACACTCACACTCCAGACTTGGCACGACAGAAACCGATCGGTTTCCGACTGGTGCGACCATAGTAAACCGATCGGTTTCCGGCTTCAATCGCGCACGGCCGCATCCGGCCGCCGTCCGCCGCGGACTCCCTTACGGGCAGGGCGGGTTACTCGATCCAGTTCATTGCGTCCGACCTCTGGCTCCGGACTCCTACCGGGCGGTATACAGACCCCCGACACACGCGTACGGGCCGCCCGTCGGGACCGGTTCCGCGCGCGTCCCGGTTCCAGGGGGGAATCTCCATGGCGTACGGCACCCCGTCCGACGGTTCGGCGAGACGGCACCGGCGGAAGGCCACCGTGGCGGCTGCGCTGGGCGGCTGCGCCCTGGTGGCCGCGTCCACGACACCGGCCGCGGCACACGGCGGCGGGCACCACGGCGGCCACGACCGCGGCACCAGCTACGCGGCGCTCGGCGACTCCTACACCTCGGGCCCCGTGATCCCCACACAGGTCGACGCCGACTGCGCCCGTTCCGACCACAACTACCCCTCGCTGGTGGCGGCCGCCCGGCACGTCAGCGCGTTCAAGGACGTGAGCTGCGGCGGTGCGACGACCGCGGAGATGTGGAAGGCGCAGGGCACCAACGGCCCGCAGCTCAACGCCGTCCGGCGGGACACGGACCTGGTGACGGTCCAGATCGGCGGCAACGACATCGGTTTCAGCTCGATCATCGGCACCTGCGCGACGCTCAGCGCCACGGACCTGACGGGCAATCCCTGCCAGCGGTACTACAACGCCTCCGGCACCGACCAGCTGACGCTCAGGATCGCGCAGACCGCCCCCAAGGTCGACAAGGTGCTGCGGGCCGTGCACGCCCGGGCCCCGCACGCCCGGATCCTCGTCGTCGGCTACCCCGACCTGCTGCCCGACGACGGCAGCGGCTGCTACCCGACGGTGCCCTTCGCCGCCAAGGACTTCCCCTACCTCCGGGACGTCGGGAAGCGGCTGAACCTCATGCTGCGCGCGGTCGCCGCGTGGAACGGCGCCCGGTACGCGGACACCTACGGCCCGACCGTCGGCCACGACATGTGCAAGGCCCCCGCCGACCGCTGGATCGAGCCCCTCCAGCCCACCTCACCGGCGGCTCCCGCCCACCCCAACGCCAAGGGCGAGGCGGCCATGGCCCGGGCCGTGCTGGACCGGCTGGAGCGGCGGTACCAACCCGACACCCCGGCCCGTCGCCACCCATGGGAGGGGCCGGGGGACGGTTCGCGATAGGTTGACCTGCATGAGCGACAAGGTTTACTTCGACATCTCGATCAACAACGAGCCGGCCGGCCGGATCGTGTTCAACCTGTTCGACGACGTGGTTCCGGACACGGCCCGCAACTTCCGTGAGCTCGCCACCGGGCAGCACGGCTTCGGCTACGCCGGTTCCGGCTTCCACCGGGTCATCCCCCAGTTCATGCTCCAGGGCGGTGACTTCACCCGCGGTGACGGCACCGGCGGCAAGAGCATCTACGGCGAGAAGTTCAAGGACGAGAACTTCAAGCTCAAGCACGACCGCAAGTACCTGCTGAGCATGGCCAACGCGGGCCCGCACACCAACGGCTCGCAGTTCTTCGTCACCACCGTGCTGACGCCGTGGCTCGACGGCAAGCACGTGGTCTTCGGCGAGGTCGTCGAGGGCTCGGACATCGTCGACAAGATCGAGGGCTACGGCACCGCCAGCGGTTCGCCGAAGGCCGAGATCAAGATCACGGCCAGCGGCACCGTCTGACCACGGCACCCACCACGGCAACGGTGACCGGGCGAGTACCCGGTCACCGTTGGTCTCTCGCGCGCCGGAGTTCCTCGGTCTCCGGCGGCGGGGCGCGGCCTGCAGGGTGATCGTGCGCGGTGAGGTGTTCCAGGGCCTCGGCCAGCTCCTGGCAAGCCTCCTCGACGGAGAGCCGGGTGTTGCGCTGCTCGGTGATCACGGCCGACAGCAGCAGCGCGGTCAGCACCAGCGAACCGTTGAACAACTGAAGCTTCAGCATCACCTGGACGTGGGACAGCCCGGCGAACGCGCCGGTGCCGTCCGTCGCGGCGACCGAGGCCGTCACCGACGCGAACAGGGCGCACAGCATGCTGCCCGCCAGCCGGAATCGCAGCGCGGCCCAGACCAGCAGCGGATAGACCAGGAAGAGCGCGCTCAGGGAACTGCGCGCGGCCAACGGGACCAGGACCGCCGCCGCGACGGCGAGAGCCAGGACCTCCTTCCAGCGGGTGAGCGGCGGGGGCCAACGGGCGCCGAGCAGCACCAGCAGGACCGGGGTGACGATCAGGACGCCCATCGCGTCGCCGACCCACCACGACAGCCAGATGGGCCAGAAGTGCGTCGCGGCGAGCTTGCCGGCGAGGATCAGCGTGAGAACGCCCACGGTGGAGCTGATCAGCATGGCGGCCATCGCCCCGAGGAACACCAGGGCGAGGCCGTCCCGCAGTCGGCCCAGGTCGGTGCGGAAGCCGACCCGGCGCAGCATCAGATACGCGCACACCGGCCCGGCGGTGTTCCCGAGGAGGATGCCCACGACGTCGGGCCCGGGCGTGCCGAGTGACAGGACGAGGAAGAAGGCGCCGAGCATGATGCCCGGCCAGCAGCCCAGGCCGAAGACCAGCAGACAGGCCAGCGCGACTCCGGTCGGCGGATAGACGGGGGTGAAGACGGCGCCCTCGACGTCGAGCCGGCACAGCAGGCCCAGCCGCCCTGCCGCGAAGTAGCAGGCGGCGACGGCCAGCGTCCGGAGGGCGAAGGCGGCCGGCCGGCGCTGTTGCTGGATACCCACCACAGCAGCCATCAGACACCGATCCGCCCTGGTCGGCGAGGCGAATGCGGCCCACGACTGACACGCCCCGCCGGTGTCCGGGGCGTCAGGGCACGCGGTCGATGCCGTCGTGGCCCAGGACCAGGACCGCCGCGTCGTCCTCGTGGCCCACCTGTTCCGCGCCCTTGATCACGGCGGCGGCCAGGGAGTGCGCCTCCAGGCCCGCTACGGCGGCGATGCCGGCGAGCCGTACCACCTGGTCGAGCCCCTCCTGCACACTCATCGACGGCCCCTCCACCACCCCGTCCGTGAGCAGCACGAACATGCCCCCGGTGGTGAGCCGGAACCGGGACACCGGGTACTCGATTCCGGGCTCGATGCCCAGCGGCGGCCCGCCCTCGTCCTCGCCGATCCCGGACTTCCCGTCCGCGGTGGCCCAGACGAAGGGGATGTGACCGGCCCGGGCGCTCTCCAGCACCCCGGTCTCCGGGTCGAGCCGCATGAAGGTGCAGGTGGCGAAGAGGTCGTTGCCCAGGGAGATCAGCAGGTCGTTGGTCCTGGTGAGCAGCTCGCCCGGCTCGCCGGTGACCGAGGCGAGCGCCCGCAGCCCGGCCCTGACCTGGCCCATGAAGGCGGCCGCCTCGATGTTGTGGCCCTGGACGTCACCTATCGACAGGCCGATACGGCCGTCGGGCAGGGTGAAGGCGTCGTACCAGTCGCCGCCGACGTTCAGCCCGTAGGTGGCGGGCGCGTAGCGGACGGCAAGGTGGAAGCGGGGTGTGTCGGGCAGGTCGCGGGGCAGCATCCCGCGCTGCAGGGCGATGGCCAGCTCGACCTGGGAGCGCTGGTACTCGGCCCGCTCGCGCGCCTGAGCGGTGAGCGACCTGAGTCTGATCAGCAGCTCGTCGTCCATTGAGCGCTTGCGGGGCATGGATCACTCCGGCCGGGGAGACGGCCTCACCAGGGCAAACCGTCGGATTTCGCCTTTACAGGATCATAGTCCGAATGGCGGCCGAGTGATCGGTCACACCGGCGGCCGCCGGACACGGCGGGCCGCCGCGGTCCTGACCACGGGGCGGCCCGGCGGGTGGGGCGGGCCCTTCACTCCTCGCGGATCCCGTCGGGGCGGCGCGCGGCCCGCAGGGTGCCGACCTTCTTGAGCAGCCGGTCCGCCGGCTCACGCAGCCTGGCATGGGCGAGGACCGTGTTGCGCAGCCCACGGACCGGGCGGCGCCACATCCGGTGCGCGGCGGCCACCGGGTGGGCCCGGGTGACGAACCCCTCGCCCACCCGCAGTTCCCGGGTCTTGAGCCAGTCCTTGTACTCCTTGTCGCCGCGCCCGAGGTCGACGAGGGTCACACCGCCGCGCGCCGCGCTCTCGGCGGTGCGCAGATGCATCGTCAACCCGGGTGAGTAGCAGTGCAGATCGGGGTCGTAGGCGGTGAACCAGGCGGCCAGTACGGTGCTCGAACGCGGTCCGAAGTGCGCGGCCACCGGGCGGTCGCCCGCGTAGAGCACCGAGAGCACGCCGGTGAAGTGGTCGTCGCGGACGTGGAAGAGGTGGTCCACCAGGTCGACGGTCCAGGGGCGGGCGAAGCGGTCCATGCGTCCGGTCCGCCGGTACTGGGCCGACTTCCAGCGCATCAGCGTGCGCAGCGCCGCCGGGTCGCGCTCGTCCCACTCGAAGCGCAGGTCGCCGATGTCGCGGCCGAGGCGCCGTTCCTTCTCCAGCGTGGTCTTCGCCAGGCCCGGATAGGCGGCGCGCAGCCACTCGGGGTAGCCGCCGTCGCCGGGTTTCACGTCGATCACCGGCGAGGCGAAGGTGCCGGTGACATGACCGGCGAACGGCCGCTGCTCGGCGACCAGATGATCGAACTCGAAGATGGACGTGCCGCACGCACTCAGCAACTCCTGGGCGTCCCAGGTGACTCCGGGACGGTGCACCAGCGCCTGGCAGCCGGAGAGGCCGAGGCCGACGGCCCGGCCCACGCCCAGGGGGTTGCGCTCGTAGGGCAGGAAGCCGACGGGTTCGCCGGCGTCGCGCAGGACCGCCACCCGAACGCCCCCGCGGTGTCTGCCGACCCCGATGGCGAACTCCGGGGCCAGGAAGGGATTGGCGTACTCCGGTGACTCGTCCATCGCCTGGTGCCAGGCCCGGCGGAGCGACTGGGTCAGCTCGCCGGGTCTGTGGATCGTGATGTCCACCTCAGATCAACCGCCCTTCGGCTGACGAGGTGTGTGGCGCAGGGTTGCGGGTCCCGCTCCCGGACGGGCCTCTGCACTGACCTCTGGATCGCATGGGCGACCGCTCCCCCCATAACGCGGATTCCGCGTCCTGCCGTTGCCGCGAACAGCTCCTGCTCCTCGCCGTACGGCGTCCGTCCGTGACCGGCGACGGCGTCGCCGGTCCGGAGGTGTCACTCAGACGTCGCGAAACAGTACGCACACTGTCAAGGGTGCCACTGTCACGGCGGGACGGGGGGTGACTCGGACTTTCCCGCCCTTTCCGTCAGGTCGCCGTCGCGGCGGCCGCCGCCCGGCCCGCCTGGCGGCCCGAGAAGAGGCAGCCGCCGAGGAAGGTGCCCTCCAGCGAGCGGTAGCCGTGCACCCCGCCGCCGCCGAAGCCCGCTACCTCACCGGCTGCGTACAGCCCGGGCACCGGGGAGCCGTCGCTGTTCAGGACGCGCCCGGAGAGGTCGGTCTGGAGGCCGCCCAGGGTCTTGCGGGTGAGGATGTTGAGCCGGACGGCGATCAGCGGGCCGGCGGCGGGGTCGAGGATCCGGTGAATCGGCGCCGTACGGCTGAGGGAGTCTCCGATGTAGCTCAGGGCGTTGCGGATGCCCTGGACCTGGACGTCCTTGGTGTAAGGGTTGTCGATCTCGCGGTCGCGGGCCTCGATCTGCCCTCTGAGGTCGGCGAGGTCGATGAGGTTGTCGCCGGTCAGCTTGTTCATGCCGGTGACGAGGGCGGTGAGGTTGTCGGCGACCACGAAGTCGGCGCCGTTGTTCTTGAACTTCTCGATGGGCTCGGGGGTCTGCCAGATCCGGGACAGCAACTGCCAGACGTTCTTGTTGGTGAGGTCGGGGTTCTGCTCCGAGCCGGAGAGCGCGAACTCCTTGGCGATGATCTTCTGGGTGGTGACGAACCAGGAGTAGTCGTAGCCGGAGGCGGTGATCGACCCCAGCGTGTGCAGGGTGTCGTAACCGGGCACGTCCGGGGAGTTGAACCGGCGGCCCTTCGCGTCGAACCACATCGAGGACGGGCCGGGCAGGATACGGATGCCGTGATTCGGCCAGATCGGGGCGTAGTTGCGCAGGCCCTCGGTGTAGTGCCACATCCGGTCGGGGTTGACGATCCGCCCGCCCGCCTGCTGGGTGATGGCCAGCATCCGGCCGTCCACGTGCGCGGGGACCCCGGTCACCATGAACTTGGGCGCGGTGCCGAGCCGGGCGGGCCAGTTCTGCCGGACCAGGTCGTGGTTGGCGCCGATGCCGCCCGAGGTGACCACCACGACCGGTGCCCGCAGTTCGAAGTCGCCGACGACGGTACGGCTGCTCGGAGTGCCCCGGGCCGCGCTGCTGGGCTCCAGGACCGCGCCCCGCACGCCGGTCACCGCACCCGCGGTGGTGACCAGCCCGTCCACCCGGTGACGGAACTTGAAGGCGACCTTGCCGGCGGCGACCGCCGCGCGCACCTTCTTCTCGAACGGCTCGACGACGGCCGGGCCGGTGCCCCAGGTGACATGGAAGCGAGGCACCGAGTTGCCGTGGCCGTCGGCGAGACCGCCGCCGCGCTCGGCCCAGCCCACGATCGGGAACCACTGCACGCCAAGACCGGAGAGCCAGGAGCGCTTCTCGCCGGAGGCGAAGTCCACATACGACTGGGCCCACTTGTAGGCCCAGTGGTCCTGGCCCTTCGGGTCGGCGACGCCCCGGTCGAAGCCGGCCGCGCCGAGCCAGTCCTGCCAGGCGAGGTCATGGGAGTCCTTGACCCCCATCAGGCGCTGTTCGTCGGAGTCGACGAAGAACAGTCCGCCGAAGGACCAGAACGCCTGGCCGCCCAGGCTCGCCTCCGGTTCCTGGTCGAGCAGCAGCACCTTGCGGCCGGCGGCGGCGAGTTCGGCGGTCGCGACCAGACCGGCCAGGCCGTGGCCGACGACGATCGCGTCCGCGTCCTGGGATTCGGCGGCGAACGCCCCCGTCTGGCCGAGGGCCACACCGGCGAGCGTGCCGCCGGCCACCGTCAGCACCTGACGGCGGGTGAAACGGGAGGGCCGGTCGGTCCCGTTGACCGGACCGGCGCCTGCTCTGGGATTGTCCATGGGTGGGGGTGCCTTCCGTACGGATGCGGGCGGTGCGGGAGACAGGTCTGAGACTGCCGGGACGGCAGGGTGTTACCGACGGTAGCCCAAGGTGGCGGGCGGCGGCCAGGGTTCTGCACACGGGGATTGTCAGATATCTCAAGGCGCCGATAGACACTCGACGAGCAAGCGATTTCCTATAGGATTTGCGAAACGCGAAGGTGATCCCATGCGAGCCAGCCCGCGTCATCCCTGATCAAGTCGGATCCTGCCACAAGCCTTGACGCACACGTCCCACTGACCCACGATCTCCGCAATGCTTTCCTATCTGATTTCGCAGGGGTGGGCGATGCGCTTCCCGACCAGATCCGTGCTGCCCGGGCTCCTCACGGCGGCCCTGCTCGTCGCGGGGACCGCGGCCTGCACCTACCGCAACGCCCCCGGCCCCGCTGCCGGTTCGGCCACGGCGGCCCAACGGAAAGGCGGCGGGGCCGAGTTGGCGGACGGCTCGCGGACCGAGGTGGCCCTGGTGCCCGGTGGCGCGCATCCCTACTTCCAGCCCTGGAAGGCGGCCGGCGCCGCCGCGCGGAAGACGTACGGCCTCGGGTCGGTGACCTTCGACGAGACGGCCGAGTGGGACCAGCAGAAGCAGAACAACCTGCTGTCCACGCTCGCGGCGCGCGGCTACAACGCCTTCGGGGTGTTCGGAGTCTCCCCCACCGACATCAACACCACCTTCGCGGACCTCACCTCGCAGGGCTTCCCGGTGGCGTCACTGGGCTCCTGTCCGGCCGGCCCGACGGACGAGGCCGACTTCTGCCTCTCCACGGACGTCGAACTCGCCGCCTACAAGGCCGCGAAGGCCGCCGTCGAGGCCATGGGCGGCACGGGCACACTGGTCCACCTGACCGGCAACAACGTCGACGCCAACACCCAGTTGCGGATCAAGGGCGTGGCCCGGGCCGTCAAGGAGTCCGGCGGCAGGGTGCGGCTCCTGCAGACCGTCACCGACATCGACACCGACCTGCAGACCGCGCAGAAGGCGGTGTCCGACCTGATGGCGGCGAAGGGCGACCGGATCACGGGCATCGTCGCCACCGCCTACAACCCGGCCGTGGCCGCCGCCGACGCCGTCAGGTCGTCCGGTTCGAAGGCCAAGGTCGTCGCCATCGACGACGACGCCAAGATCCTCGGCGGTATCAGGCAGGGCACCGTCACCGCGACCGTCGTACAGAACCCCACCGGTCAGGCCGAGATCGGCACCTGGGCGCTCGCGCTGCTGCAGACGAAGCAGTGCACCATGCGCGACCCCGGGGTGGAGGTCGACTCCGGCTCGTTCGTCGTCACCGCGGCGAACGTCGCCGACTACGACCGGGCACGGCAGGAGAAGACCAGGCGGCTGAAGAGGGAGATCGCCGACAAGTACCTCGCGTGCGGCTGACCGGCCGGCGGGGAACCGACAGAGAACGGACATCGATGAGCCTCATCACGACAGCGACCGCCAGGCTGGCCGACATCGCCGTCGAGACGGACCGTACCGACGCGGTGCAGTCCTTCGTCAAACAGGAGACGATCCTGGTGGACCTGGAGACGGCGGACGGTCTCACGGGGACCGGATACGCCTACACGATCGGCACCGGCGGCAGCTCCGTACTCGCCCTGCTGCGCGACCATCTGCTCCCCGCCCTGCCCGGACAGGACGCCCGCAACGTCGAGGCCCTGTGGCAGCGGCTGTTCGCCCTGACCCGGGCGACCACCACCGGCGCCCTCACCTCCCTCGCCCTGGCCGCCGTGGACACCGCCCTGTGGGACGTGCGCTGCAAGCGGGCCGGGGAACCGCTCTGGCGGCTGGCCGGCGGTCACCGCCAGGAGGTACCGGTCTACGACACCGAGGGCGGCTGGCTCCATCTGAGCACCGAGGAACTGGTGAAGGGAGCCCTGCGGGCCCGGGAGGCGGGCTGGGCCGGCGTCAAGATCAAGGTGGGCAGGCCGCATCCCGCCGAGGACGCGGAGCGGCTGCGCGCCGTCCGCGAGGCGGTCGGTCCCTCGCTGCACGTCATGACCGACGCCAACCAGTCCCAGACGGCGTCCTCGGCGCTCCGGCTGGCGGCCGCGCTTCAGCCGTACGACCCGTACTGGCTGGAGGAGCCGCTGCCCGCGGACGACGTCAGCGGACACGCCAGGCTCGCGCGGGCGACCCGGATCCCCGTGGCGGTCGGCGAGTCCCTGTACTCGCTCATGCAGTTCCGCGGCTACCTGGAGGCCGGTGCCGCCTCGGTCGTGCAGGTCGACGCCGCCCGGGTCGGCGGTATCACCCCGTGGCTGAAGGTCGCGCACCTGGCGGAGAGCCACAACGTGACGGTCTGCCCGCACTTCCTGATGGAACTGCACGTCAGCCTCGCCGCCGCGGTGCCCAACGGCGGCTTCGTCGAGTACATCCCGCAGTTGCGGGCAGTGACCCGGACCGAGCTGGCCATCCGAGACGGCCTGGCCGTGGCTCCGGACGTGCCGGGCATCGGCGTCGACTGGGACCTGGACGCGCTCGACGACCGGAGGGTGGCATGACGACGTCGATCAGCCCGCCGGACACCGTCCGGCCGGATCGGACGGCCGGTCACCGGATGCCGTTCTGGGTCAACCAGCGGCTCGGACTGGTGGTGCTGGTCGTCGCGCTGGGCATCGTGTTCGGCGCGCTGCGGCCCGCCTTCCTCGACCAGCGTCTGGTGCTCTTCCCGCTGCTGCGGGACGTGGCCACCCTGACCGTGGTGGCCCTCGCCCAGATGGTCGCCCTGTCCGTGGGGCACATGAACCTCGCGGTGGGACGGATGGCGGCGTTCGGGGCCATGTTCGCGGGTCTCGGCTACGACAGGCTCCATCTGCCCATGCAGGCGGGCCTGTTGCTGTGCCTGGTCGCGGGCGCGGCGATCGGCGCGGTCACCGGCTGGCTGATCGCCCGCACCGGCGTGAGCTCCTTCGTCGTCACGCTGGCCATGGACTTCGCCCTGCTGGGCCTGGTCTCCCTGATGTACTCGGCGCTCACCGAGGACGCCGCCTTCACCGTCCGCCCGGCCGGAATCGACGCGCTGCGGTCCTACTCCCTCGCCGACATCTGCGCGGGGACTGTCTGCGGCTCACCGGCGATCCCGCAGCTGGCCCAGTTCACCGTGCTCGCCATGCTCGGTCTCGGTCTCCTGTACGGCACCACGCGCATCGGGAGGGAGCTGCTGCTCACCGGGGCGAACCCGGCCGCGGCCGAGCTGTCCGGCATCCCCACCGGTCGCCGGGTCCTGCTCGCCCACAGCCTCTCCGGGCTGCTCGCGGCACTCGCCGGCTTCATGGCCGCCGCCGGGACGGGCACCTTCCGGGCCTCCATCGGCGACGACTTCATGCTGCCGTCCTTCCTGGGCGCGGTGCTCGGCGGCACCCTGCTGACCGGCGGGGTGGTGTCCGTCCTCGGTTCCCTGCTCGGTACCGCTTTGGTCGGTGTCATCCGCAAGGGGCTCGACCTGCTCGGCGTCGGTCTGGAAAGCCTGAACATCTACCTCGGCTGCATCCTGTTGCTCGCCCTGTCGGCCGACCGGATCCGCACCGCGGTGTCCTCTCGCAAGGTGGTGCGCTCCGCATGACCACGATCCGTGATCTGCGCCGCCGTGCGGCCGCGCCGGTGCACCGGTTCTCCCGCACCACGACGGCCGTGCTGCTGCTGGTGGTCGTGGCCGGCTCGGCGGCCCTGGAGGTGGCGTCGTCGGGTTCCTTCTTCGAGGGCCCCTCCGTACGGGTCTTCCTGCAGTACCTGGCCACGCCCATCCTGATCGGCCTGGCGCAGATGGTGGCGCTGTGCGTGGGCCAGCTCAATCTCGCCGTCGGCGCCCTGGGCGGCTTCACCGCCTGCCTGACGGGCGTCCTCATGGCCGACCACGGGGTGCCCGCGGTGGTCGCCGTGCCCGTGGGCCTGCTGACGGCGACCGCTGCCGGCATGGCCACCGGTGTGGTCATCGTGGCCACGCGGATCAACGGTTTCATCGTCACGCTCGCCACCATGACGATCCTGCTGGGCGCGCAGTACCGGCTCGTCGGCACCCGTACCGTCGACGGATACGCTCCCGCCCTGCGCGACCTCGGCACCGCGGCGCCGCTGGACGTCCCGCTCGTCTTCGTCACGGCGATCGTCGCGGCGGTCCTGCTGGGCGGTTTCGCGTACCGCACGGTCGCGGGGCGGCGGCTGCTCGCCGCCGGCGGCAATCCCCTGGCCGCCCGGTTGTCCGGCATCTCCACCGACCGGCAGATCGTGGTCGCGCACACGCTCTCCGGACTGCTGGTCGGGGTGGCCGCCGTCACCGCGACCGCCTCGCTGCCCGGCGTCAACCGCAGCGTCGGCGGTGACTGGCTGCTGCCGAGCTTCGCGGCGCCGATCATCGGCGGGGTCGCGCTGACCGGTGGCTCGATCGCCGTGTTCGGGACGGTGCTGGCGGCTTTCGTGACCCGGCTCATCGACGCGGCCCGCGCCCAGTTCTCGCTGGACCCGAGCTGGGTGAACCTGCTGATCGGGCTGGTCGTGCTCGGTACGGTCGCGGGCGGCCACCTGCACCGGGCGCGGCTGGCGAGGACCACCACGCCGGCACCACGACCGGGAGGTGCGCGGTGAGCGCGGTCCTGCTCGAATGCCACGGCCTCGTGAAGGTCTTCCCCGGGGTGCGCGCCCTGGACGGCGTGGGGCTGCGGCTCACCGCCGGCAGCGTGCACGCCCTCCTCGGCGAGAACGGCGCCGGCAAGTCCACTCTCATCAAGGTCCTGACCGGGGTGCACGCCCCCGACCGCGGCACCCTCACCTGGTGCGGCGAACCAGTCGGGTTCCGCTCGCCGTTGGAGGCGGCCCGCACCGGAGTCGGTGTCGTCCACCAGGAACGCAACCTCATCCCCGGCTTCTCGGTGGCCGAGAACATCACCCTGCAGAAGCCGCCCGCGCGCCGGGGACTGGTCGACCGCGCGGCCATGACCGAACCGGCCGTCGCCTGCCTCACCGAGCTGGGCGTGGACCTCGACCCGGACCGGCCGGTGCACGAACTGTCCGTCGCACAGCAGCAGTTGGTGGAGATTGCCAAGGCCCTGTACACCGAGAGCCGGGTGCTGCTCCTGGACGAGCCCACCGCCTCCCTGTCCCCCGAGGAGACGGAGCGCCTGTTCGGGGTGGTCCGGCGGCTGGCCGAACGCGGAACCTGTGTGGTGTTCGTCAGTCACAAGCTGGAGGAGGTGTTCGCCGTCTGCGACACCGTCACGGTGCTGCGGGACGGGAGGTCGGTGCTGGAGTCCGCGCCGCTGGCCGAGCACACCCACGACGACGTCGTGGGCCTCATGGTGGGCCGCGCCCACACGGCGGCGGCGATGCGCCCGCGTACGGTCGACGGGTCCGCCGAGCCGGTCCTGGAGCTGGCCGCGGTCGCCACGGCCGGCGGGCACCGGGACATCAGCCTGGCGGTACGGCCAGGAGAGATCGTCGGTCTGTACGGGCTGGTCGGCGCCGGACGCAGCGAGTTGGTCAAGGCGGTGCTCGGCCTGGACCGCATCACCGCCGGCGAGGTGCGGGTGCACGGCAGGCCGGTACGGATCGCCTCGCCGCGGCAGGCGCTGCACGAGTTCGGCATCGGGTACGTGACCGAGAACCGCAAGGAGGAGGGTGTCTTCCTGGAGCAGCCGGTCCTCCGCAACATCACGGTGACGGTCTGGCGGCGGCTGGCCGGGGCCCTCGGCTTCGTCCCGGCGGGCCGCGAGCGCGCCGTCGCCCAGGACCTCGTCGACCGCCTCGGCATCCGTGTCTCCGGGCTCGGGCAGAACGCCGGAGAACTCTCCGGCGGCAACCAGCAGAAGGTCAGTCTGGCCAAGTGGCTGGCCGCCGACACCCGGTTGCTGGTCGTCGACGAGCCGACGGTGGGCGTCGACGTCCGCACCAAACACGCCTTCCACGAACTCCTCTGGGACCTGGCCCACGACGGCCTGCCCATCCTGCTGATCAGCAGCGATCTCGCGGAGATGGTCACCCTCGCCGACCGGATCGTCGTCATGACCGACCACCGTGTCCGCGGCGAGGTCCGCAACGACCGGGACTACGACCGGATGAGCGGCCGGATCATCCGCCTGATCCACGACGGTGACGCGGTGCGCCCGTGAGGCGGGCCGCGCGGACGGCACCGGGCGGAGGGTGGGCGACAGCGGACCGGGTGATCCTCATGGAGCAGCCGGCCCGTCGCCGCCGCCGTCCTCGACGCGCTGGCGCTCCATGCTGCGGGTGAGGTGCTCGGTCATCGCCTCGGCCGCCCGCTCGGGGTTGCGGCGCAGTACCGCCCGCACGATCCGCTCGTGCTCGGCGACGGTGGGGCCGCCGGCGCCCACGACGTCGCCGAGCCGGAAGATGTGCAGGTGGGCGTGGAGGCGTTGCACGGCGTCCGCGAGCAGCGGCCGGTGTGCGGCCCGCCCGATCGCCTCGTGGAAGCGCTGGTCGAGCACGGCGAAGTCGCGGTAGGACGCGTACCGGCCGTTCGGGCTGGGCTGGGTCTGCATCTCCTCGACGATCCTTTCGAGGTCGTCGAGCTGGTCCTCGGTGGCGTGGGCGGCGGCCAGGGCCGCGGCTCTGGGCTCCAACAGCAGCCGCATCTCGAAGAGTTCCGCGAGACCCTGCCGGGTCAGCAGCTCCGTGGCCCGGTATCCGGACAGGGCGCGCTTGACCACCAGGCCGTCGGACTCCAGCCGGGCCAGGGCCTCGCGGACCGGGGTGGGCGAGACCTTGAGGGCGCGGGCGAGCGCGTCGATGCCGACGCGGGCGCCGGGAGCGATCTCGTGGTCCATGACCATCGCCTTGATGCTCTCGTAGACGCTGTCCGACAGCGCCTGCCGGACGGGAGCGGGCCCGCCGTGCTCCTCGCCCTCGGCCGGGGCCCCGGCCGCGGAAGAGCTGTGCGACGGCATCCCGGCTCCTCGTCTCAAGGCCTGTGTGTCGCCCACAGTTTACCCAGGTGGGCGGGGTGACAGGCGGGAGAGTCCGGATCAGGCGGGGCGGGCCGGCACCCGGCGGGCGTCGCCCCGGCACCGTCGCACGCACGGGCGTGCTATGACCCTGTCCATGGAACCCGAGCCGATCACCACCGCCACGCCACGGCCCGTGCGACGGCCGACCCAGGTGCAGGGCTGGCACGAACTCACGTTCCTGCACTGGCCGGTGGAGCCGGAACGGGTGGCGGGGCTGCTGCCCGCCGGCACCCGGCCGGACACGCTGGACGGGATCAGCTATGTCGGCCTGGTCCCGTTCCTGATGCGGGGCGTCGGTCCGGGCCCTGGCCCCGGGCTGCCGTATCTGGGGACCTTCTGCGAGACGAACGTACGGCTGTACTCGGTGGACGAGCAGGGCCGGCGCGGAGTGGTGTTCAGGTCCTTGGACGCGTCGCGGCTGATCCCCGCGCTGGTCGGCCGGCTCGGGTTCCGGCTGCCCTACCTCTGGTCCTCGATGCGGGTACGCCGCGAGGGCGGGACGATCACCTACACCTGCCGGCGGCGGGGCCGCCCGGCCACCGGCAGCCGGGCGGTGGTACGGATCGGGCCGCCGATAACCGATCCCTCCCCGCTGGAGCACTTCCTGACCGCGCGCTGGGGGCTGCACGCCGGCTGGCACGGGCACACCTTGCACCAGCCGAACGAGCACCCGCCCTGGCCGCTGCACCGGGCCGAACTCCTCGACCTGGAGGATGACTTGGTGGTGACGGCGGGGCTGCCCGCACCCCACGGGCCGCCGGTCAGCGTGCTCTGGTCCCCGGGAGTGAGGGTGCGGTTCGGGAGACCGGCACTCCTTCGGCAGGCCAGGTAAAGATTTCGTATGGTCTAGTCCAAAGCGCACTGTGGTCCAGTCCAATCTATTGACGTGATCGCGACGCCTCCGGAAGCTGGGGCACCACCCCCACCCCTCCCGCTCCCCCTGGAGGCACCAGTGAGACCCCTTCGCGCATGTCTGGGCGCGGCGGCCGCCGTCACCCTCGCCGCCGCCGGCACGACCGCGCTCGTGGCGAGCAACGCCTCGGGCGCGACCACCGCACTGAGCAACCGGTGGTACGCGGCAGCCCCCTATCTGATGCCACTGGACAACAACCCGCCGAACGCGGCCACCATCATGGACGCCACCGGCCTCAAGGCCTTCCAGCTGGCGTTCGTCCTGGCCCCCGACGGCGGCGGCTGCTCCCCCACCTGGGGGGGTACGGCCGCCGTCTCCTCGGACACCGCCGTCCAGTCGGTCATCAACACCATCCGCGCCAAGGGCGGCGACGTCTCCGTCTCGATCGGCGGCTACGGCGGCACCAAGCTGGGCCAGACCTGCGCGGACGCCTCCTCCACCGCGGCGGCCTATCAGCAGGTCATCACCAAGTACGGGCTGCACGCCATCGACTTCGACCTGGAGGAGCCGGAGTACGAGAACACCGCGGCGATCAGGAACGAGATCGGCGCCGCGAAGATCCTCCAGCAGAACAACCCGGGCCTGTACGTCTCGGTCACCACGGCCGGCACGGCGGACGGGACCGGCTGGTTCGGCAAACAGATGCTGCTGGAGGCGAAGTCCCAGGGGTTCACGCCGAACAACTTCTCCATCATGCCGTTCGACGGCGGCTTCAGCGGTGCGTCCGCGCAGACCGGCGCGCTCACCAACTTCAACACGATCCTGCAGTCCACCTTCGGCTGGGACCAGGCGACCGCCTACGCCCACGAGGGGTTCTCCGGGATGAACGGCCGCAGCGACACCGGTGAGTACTTCACCCAGGCCGACTTCCAGACGGTGCTCGACTACGCGACGAGCCACCACATGGACCGCTTCACGTTCTGGTCCCTGAACCGCGACCGGCAGTGCTCCCCGGCCGACAACAACGGCACCACGTCCGGCACCTGCTCCAGCGTCGCGCAGAGCGACTGGGACTTCGCCACGTACTCGGTGCGGTTCGCCGGGGTCACCCCGCCGACCGGCACGCCCACCCCCACCCCCACGCCGACCCCCACGCCCACCTCCTGCAAGACCGCGTGGAGTTCGACGGCGGTGTACACGGCCGGCGACGAGGTCTCGTACAACGCCCACAACTGGAAGGCCAAGTGGTGGACCCAGAACGAGGCACCCAGCGCCTCCGACTGGGGCCCCTGGCAGGACGAGGGCGCCTGCTGAACCTCTTGACGGGTTTGGTTCGGACCTTTAGCTTCACGGGTCATCGACGGTTATGGATGCGTCCAGAGTTCACAGACATGAACTTGCGTGGATTCTGGACGCAGCCCTCCCCGAAAGGACCCCCCACATGAACCGTTCCCGGCTGCTCGCGGCTCCGGCCGCCGCGGGCCTCGCCCTCGCCCTCGTCCTGCTCACCGGCGCAAGCGCCGGCGCCGCGGACCCGACCAAGGCGCCCGGCGGCAACTTCGACCTGTCCGTCTGGCAGCTCCAGGAGCCGGTCGGCTCCCCCGGCTCGCCGACCACCATCCCCTCGTCCCGGCTGCAGGGCGCCGACGGCTACCAGGACGCGTACTTCTACACCGACACCCGCGACGGCGCGATGACCTTCTGGGCGCCCGAGAAGGGCGTCACGACCCCGAACTCCAACTACGCCCGCTCCGAACTGCGCGAGATGAACCGCGACGGCAGCGCCGCCAACTGGTCGCTGAGCGGCAGCCACAAGATGAGCGCGACGCTGCGGGTGGTCTCGGTGACCAAGAACGTGTGCGTCGGCCAGATCCACCTCGGCACCGGCGGCTCCTCCACCAAGCCGCTCCTGGAGCTGTACTACCACTCCGACGGCGACATCGTCCTCGGCACCGAGAACTCCCCGTCCGGCGGCCAGACCACGCACACCGTGGGCCATGTGTCGATCGGCAAGACCTGGACCTACGCCATCGCCGTCTCCGGCGGGAACACCATCGACCTGACCGTCAACGGCTCGACGACCCACTACGCCATCCCGTCGTCGTTCAATGCGTACAAGCAGTACTTCAAGGCGGGCTCGTACAACCAGTCGTCCTCCGACAGCACGACCAACGGCGCCCGGGTCGCGTTCTACGGCCTGACCGTCAAACACGGCTAGTCCGGCCGCACCGCTGCGGCGGAGGCGGTGCCCCCTTGGCACGACGGACGTGCCGTCCGGGCCCGCGGGCCGGACGACGGGAGGACTGACGACGCAGAGCCGGGCACCACGTCCTCCCGTCCCGGCCGAGGCCCCCGCACGGCCGCCCGGGCCGGTCTTCGGGGCGACCGGCGGGACACCGGCGCGAAGGTCCTGATCTGGGTATTCCCGGGCTCGCGAGCCCGGTGCAAGTGGTACATCCGGCGGGACGGTCGTAGCGTCGAAAGGAAGGAAACCCGGCGGAACCGGTGGGAGCGACCATGCGCAGACCAGTGGTGGGAACGGCGATCGGACTCGGGGCGGCCCTGCTGCTCACGGCGGGAATGACGACGGCCTCCGCGACCCCGCCGACACCGACCGCGTCGCGGGCGGTCCAGCACCCGGTGCTCGTCGACTGCCTCTGGCACCAGCGGTTCCGGCCGACCGACTTCATGCTGGCCTGCGGTGACGGCAACAGCCTGCTCACCGGCATCCGTTGGACCCAGTGGAACGACAACACGGCCGTCGGCCACGGCGTGAACGTGGTCAACGACTGCAAGCCCTACTGCGCGGCCGGCACCTTCCGCAAGTACCCGGTGACGGTACGGCTCGACCGGCCGACGGCCTGGACGAAGCATCCGAACGTGCAGCAGTTCACGCGGATGAGCCTGAACTACGACGACGCCAAGCCGGCCGGATACACGCAGGTCATGAACTACCCGCTGTGGAACTGAACGGACACCGTCACTCGGCTGCGCGGCGAGCGGGGCCACGTCGTGCGCCGGGCGGGCGACTCCCGGCCGGGGCTGACCAGGGCCCGGGCCGACGAACCGTCATGTTGGTGTGACCGGTACGCCGGAGCTTCGCGCTCCCGTCGAAAGAGGTCACATGCCCCGATTTCTCCGCCCGGCCGCCGTCGCCCCGGCCGCGGCCGCGATCGGCCTGCTCGCGGCCGCTCCGGCCGCCGGCGACGAGCCGGTCCTCTCCGGTCCCCACGTCATCGCGCACTTCGACCTGGCCGCCGGGCAGACACCCGAGAGCGTCGTCCCCGAGCGGGGCGGGTCGGTCGACGTGACCTTCGCGTTCGCCCGGCAGGTCGCCAGGATCACCCGGGAGCGGCGGGTCCGGGTGCTGGCCACCCTGCCCGCCGAGGACCATCCCCGCACCTCCCTGGTGGACGGCGCCGTCACCCTCGGCCTGGCGCGGGCCCACGACGGCACGCTGTATGTCAACTACGCCACCGGCACCGACCGGACCGGTGTCTGGCGCGTCCCGGCGGGTGGCGGAACGCCCCGGCGGATCGCTCAGCTGCCGTCGGACGGTCTGCCCAACGGACTGGCCCTGGACGAACGGCACGGGGTGCTCTACGCCGCCGATTCGGCGCTGGGCACGGTGTGGCGCATCCCGCAGGCCGGCGGCACGCCGACGGCCTGGTCCGCGGACACCGCCCTGCGCGGGCTCCCGGCGCCGGCCGGCGGCTTCGGCGCCAACGGCGTCAAGGTGCACAAGGACGCGGTCTGGGTGACCAACACCGACCGCGGGACGCTGCTGCGCATCCCGGTCGGCGCCGACGGCTCGGCAGGCCCGGCCGAGACCCGGGCCACCGGCCTGACCGGCGTCGACGACTTCGTCTTCCCCGGCCACTCGGACATCGTGCTCGCCGCGCTGAACCCGTCCAACGAGGTCGTCATGGTCCGCCCGGACGGCACCCGCAGCACCGTCCTGACCGCACAGGAGGGCCTGTCCAACCCGACGGCGCTCGCCGTCAACGGCCGCGACCTGTTCGTGGCGGGCGGCGCCTACTCCACCCAGCGCGACCCGAACCTGCTGAAGGCGCGTCTGCGCGCCCACTTCGCGCGCTCGTAGCCGAGAGGGGAGGCCCGGCACCGGCCGGCCGGCCCTCCCCCTCGCGCGGGCCCGGCCTCAGGCGATCTCGACCAGCAGGTCGCCGCCCTCCACCTGCTGGATCCGGTTGATGGCGAGCCGGGAGATCCGGCCGGCCTTCGAGGCGGTGATGGTGGCCTCCATCTTCATCGCCTCGATCGTGGCCACCGTGGCGCCCGCCTCCACCTCCGCGCCCTCCTCGACGGCGAGGGTGACGACTCCGGCGAACGGGGCCGCGACATGGCCGGGGTCGGCGCGGTCGGCCTTCTCGGTGGCCGGGATGTCCGAGGCGGCCGCCCGGTCGCGGATCTGGATGGGCCGCAGCTGGCCGTTGAGGCTGGACATGACCGTGCGCAGACCGCGCTCGTCGGCCTCGCCGACGGCCTGGAGTTCGATGAGCAGCCGGACGCCGGGCTCCAGGTCGACCGCGTACTCCTTGCCCGGGCGCAGACCGTAGAAGAAGTCCTTGCTGTCGAGGACGCTGGTGTCGCCGAAGGTCTGGCGGTGCGTCTCGAACTCCCTGGTGGGGGCCGGGAAGAGCAGCCGGTTCAGGGTCGCGCGGGGGTCCTTGGCGAGGCCCTCGCGGTCCTCGGTGCCGAGCTCCGGCGCCGGCTTGGCGGCGCCGCGGCCCTGGAGCGCCTTGGTGCGGAACGGCTCGGGCCAGCCGCCGGGCGGGGTGCCCAGCTCGCCACGGAGGAAGCCGATGACCGAGTCGGGGATGTCGAACCTGTCGGGCGTGGCCTCGAAGTCCTCCGGGCTCACCCCGGCGCCGACCAGGTGCAGGGCCAGGTCACCGACCACCTTCGAGGACGGGGTGACCTTCACCAGCCGGCCGAGGATCCGGTCGGCGGCCTCGTACATCGCCTCGATCTCCTCGAAGCGGTCGCCGAGGCCCAGCGCGACGGCCTGGGTGCGCAGGTTGGAGAGCTGGCCGCCCGGGATCTCGTGGTGGTACACGCGGCCGGTCGGGGAGGCCAGGCCCGCCTCGAAGGGCGCGTAGACCTTGCGGACGCTCTCCCAGTACGGCTCCAGGTCCTCGACCGCCCGCAGGTCGAGCCCCGTGGGACGCTCCGTGTAGTCGGTCGCGGCCACGATCGCCGACAGCGAGGGCTGCGAGGTCGTACCGGCCATGGAGGCCACCGCGCCGTCCACCGCGTCCGCGCCCGCCTGGATCGCGGCCAGGTAGGTGGCCAGCTGGCCGCCCGCCGTGTCGTGGGTGTGCAGGTGGACGGGGAGGTCGAACTCGCTGCGCAGCGCCGAGACGAGCTTCGCGGCGGCGGGGGCGCGCAGCAGGCCCGCCATGTCCTTGACGGCGATGATGTGCGCGCCGGCCTCGACGATCTGCTCGGCGAGCCGCAGGTAGTAGTCGAGGGTGTAGAGCCGCTCGCCCGGATCGGACAGGTCGGCCGTGTAGCAGAGTGCCACTTCGGCGACCGCGGTGCCCGTCTCGCGTACCGCCTCGATGGCGGGGCGCATCTGGCCGACGTCGTTGAGGGCGTCGAAGATGCGGAAGATGTCGATGCCGGTGGCGGCGGCCTCCTGCACGAAGGCGTCGGTCACCTCGGTCGGGTACGGGGTGTAGCCGACGGTGTTGCGGCCGCGCAGCAGCATCTGGAGGCAGATGTTGGGGACGGTCTCGCGCAGGGCCGCCAGCCGCTCCCAGGGGTCCTCGGCGAGGAAGCGCAGCGCCACGTCGTAGGTGGCGCCGCCCCAGCACTCCAGGGAGAGCAGTTCGGGCAGGGTGCGGGCGACCACCGGGGCGACGGCGAGCAGGTCCCGGGTGCGCACCCGGGTGGCGAGCAGCGACTGGTGGGCGTCGCGGAAGGTGGTGTCGGTGATGCCGATGGTCGGCGACTCGCGCAGCGCGCGGGCGAAGCCCTCCGGGCCCAGCTCGACCAGGCGCCGGCGGGAGCCCGCCGGCGGCTCTCCGGCCGGCAGCGGGGGCAGTTTGGTGGTCGGCTCGACCAGGTGGGGGCGCTCGCCGTGCGGCTTGTTGACGGTGACGTCGGCCAGGTAGGTGAGCAGCTTGGTGCCGCGGTCCGCGGAGGAGCGGGCGGTGAGCAGGTGCGGGCGCTGCTCGATGAACGAGGTGGTGATCCGCCCGGCCTGGAAGTCGGGGTCGTCCAGGACGGCCTGGAGGAACGGGATGTTGGTGGCGACGCCCCGGATGCGGAACTCGGCGACGGCGCGCCGGGCACGGCCGATGGCGGCCTTGAAGTCCCGGCCCCGGCAGGTGAGTTTCACCAGCATCGAGTCGAAGTGGGCGCTGATCTCGGTCCCGGCGTGCGTGGTGCCTCCGTCGAGCCGGATGCCGGAGCCGCCCGGGGAACGGTAGGCGCTGATCCGGCCGGTGTCGGGGCGGAAGCCGTTGGCGGGGTCCTCGGTCGTGATACGGCACTGGAGGGCTGCGCCGTGCAGCTTCACCGTCTCCTGCGACAGCCCGAGGTCGGCGAGGGTCTCACCGGAGGCGATGCGCATCTGGGCCTGGACCAGGTCGACGTCGGTGACCTCCTCGGTCACCGTGTGCTCGACCTGGATGCGCGGGTTCATCTCGATGAAGACGTGCTTGCCCTGGCGGTCCAGGAGGAACTCGACGGTGCCGGCGTTGCGGTAGCCGATCTCGCGGGCGAAGCGGACCGCGTCCGCGCAGATGCGGTCGCGCAGTTCGGGATCGAGGTTGGGGGCGGGGGCCAGCTCGATGACCTTCTGGTGGCGGCGCTGCAGCGAGCAGTCCCGCTCGAAGAGGTGGATGACGTCGCCCTCGCCGTCGGCGAGGATCTGCACCTCGATGTGGCGCGGGTCGACGACCGCCTTCTCCAGGAAGACGGTCGGGTCGCCGAAGGCGGAGGCCGCCTCCCGGGAGGCCTGCTCGATGGACTCGCGCAGCGCGGCCGGGTCCTCGACCCGGCGCATGCCGCGGCCACCGCCGCCGGCGACGGCCTTCACGAACACCGGGAAGCCGATCTCGTCGGCGGCGCGGACCAGTTCGTCGATGTCGTTGGAGGGCTGCGAGGAGCCGAGCACCGGTACCCCGGCGGCGCGGGCGGCGGCGACCGCGCGGGCCTTGTTGCCGGTCAGCTCCAGCGTCTGGGCGCTCGGCCCGACGAACGTGATGCCCGCCTCCTCACAGGCGCGGGCGAGTTCCGGGTTCTCGGAGAGGAAGCCGTAGCCCGGGTAGACGGCGTCGGCGCCGGCCCGGCGGGCGGCGGCCACGATCTCCTCGACGGAGAGGTAGGCCCGTACCGGATGCCCCGGTTCCCCGATCTCGTAGGCCTCGTCGGCCTTCAGCCTGTGCAGCGAGTTACGGTCCTCGTGGGGGAAGACGGCGACCGTGCGCGCGCCCAGTTCGTAGCCCGCGCGGAAAGCGCGGATGGCGATCTCTCCACGGTTGGCGACCAGCACCTTGCGGAACATCCCTGGATCCCTTCAGCCTGCCGGCGACGAACACCATGGTGTCAGCCGCGCCCTGCCGTAGCCCGCGCAACATTAGGGGTTGCCCGGACCGGCTGAAGTGCGAAAACCATCACATTGACGTCGTTGAGCAGTTCGGCGGGTCGGCCGCGTGACTTGTGCGGTTCCGGGGAACACGAAGGGGTTGGGGACTCGGCGGTGTGGCGGCGCCCGCGGCGGGCCGGCCGGCGATCCACGGGGCGGGGACCGGCAGGGCGGGGACCGGCAGCCGGCGGCCGTGCAGCGTTCCGAGGACGACCGCCGTGGCCACCGCGATCAGGTGCTCGCGGCCGGCCAGGTTCGGTACGGCGAGGGACTCCCACACCATCGAACCGCCGGTCAGCGCGAAGACGACGGGTGCCCGGCGCACCACGGCCAGATAGGTGAACAGACCCACCACCGCGGCGGACGGCCCCGTGTCGAGGATCCGGCCGGCCTCCGGGGGCAGGCCGAAGCCCCACCGGCCGGGGCCCAGCGCGACCATCACCCGGGCGGCCAGGGTGCCGGCCAGGGTGGTGAGGTAGGCGACGGCGAGGGTCCGGGCGCGGCCGAGGACGAGTTCGGCGAGGGCGAAAGCGAGGAAGAGCTGCGTGATGCCGGCCCAGACCGGAAGGTCGAGCGCGGGGACGTAGAGGGAGACCGGGGTGCGCAGGAGGGACAGCCACAGGGGCAGGTCGGCGGTGACACCGCCGAGGTGCCACACCAGCCTTCGGCCGCCGGGGTGCTGGGCGATGTCGTGGAAGAGGACGACGCCGAACCCGGCCACGAACGCCAGCGCGATCCCGGCGGGACCACGCCGTACGAGCCGCCGCAGCGGCTCCGCCACGATCCCGTGCCATTCCTCGCGCAGTGTGCGCCCCAGGAACCGGGCGGCACGTGCGGCCGCCGCCCCCGGGCTTGCGTTCCCCGTCATGGAGGGCATCGTCCCCTCGGCACCGGCCCCGTGCCGTCGTCCCCGCCCGGATGCCGGCGTCGGGTTTATCACCCGTCCGCGACGGAACCCTCCGCCGCGCGATCACGTCCCCCACATCGAAACCTCGGCAAAGGAGTGGTAATGCAGCAGCTGTCGCGCCGTGTTGTGCTGACCGCGGCCCTCGGAACCGCCCTGCCCGCCCGCACGGCCGCGGACACCGCGGACGGATTCCGGGCGCTGGAGCGCGCTCACGGCGCCAGGCTCGGGGTGTTCGCCTGGGACACCGGCTCGGGGGCCCGGGTCCGCCACCGCAGCGGCGAACTCTTCCCGATGTGCTCGGCGTTCAAGACGCTCGCGGTCTCCGCTGTGCTGCGGGACCTGGAGGAGTCCGTGCTCGGCGAGACCGTCCACTACGATCAGAGCGACATCGACCGTGCGGGCGGCGCGCCCGTCACGGGCAGGCCGGAGAACCTCGCCGCCGGAATGACGGTCGCGAGGCTGTGCGACGCGGCCATCACCTACAGCGACAACACCGCGGCGAACCTGCTGCTGGAGCGACTGGGCGGCCCGGTGGCGGTGACGCGGCTGTGCCGTTCGATCGGAGACCGGGTGACCCGGCTCGACCGGTGGGAGCCGGAGCTGAACTCGGCGGAGCCCGGGCGGGTCACGGACACCACCAGTCCCGAGGCCATCGGCACCAGCTACGCGAAACTGGCCGTCGGGAACGCTCTGGACCGCGTGGACCGCCGGCGGCTCACCGGCTGGCTGCTCGCCAACACCACCGGCGGGGAGCGGATCCGTGCGGGGCTGCCCGCCCACTGGACCGTCGGCGACAAGACCGGGACGGGTGCCTACGGCACCGCCAACGACGTCGCGATCGCGTGGCCCCCGGGCCGTGCCCCGGTCGTCGTCGCCGTCCTGTCCACGCACACCGACCCCGCCGCCCAGGCCGACTCGGCGCTGGTGAAGGAGGCGGCCGCCGTGGTGGTGGACACGCTCACCCGGTGTGCTTCGTAGGATCGTTCACAGCCGGGACACCGCACGTCGTCTTCCCTGAGAGCGTTTTCCGGCAGGGGGATCGGAACTGTTCTGTTTCGATCACGAACTCTCGTATAGTGACGGCCAGTTCAGCGCCCAGTGTCACTTCCCCTTCACCGGCTCCACCGGAACCACATCCCCGCCAGCTCCGACGACCAGACCGGACCGATGACCGCGACCTCGCATCCCGGCGATCGACCTGCCGTCCGTACGCTCGTTCCGACCCTCGCGCTGACCGCGGTGGTCTCGGCCCTCGTGGTCGTCGCCGCGGTGGTCGCCGCGCCGGCCTCGGTCCGCGCCCCTCTCGCCCTGGGGGCCGGTGCGGCCGCTCTGGTGCTGTGCGCCGCGGTGACCTGGGCCGTCCACGCGGCACAGGCCGCCCGGCGCGCCCGGCGGCGGCTGGAGACGGTCAGCCAGGACATCGGACGGCTGCTCCAGCAACAGGCCCGCACGACCGAGGAAGCACGTCAGGAGCAGCAGCGCCTGATCGACGAACTGGCCCAGCAGCGCAGTGAGTTCGCGGACTCCTTCGAGGAGGAGCGGCTGCGGGTCCACGAGGGCAGCAGCCAGGAGCTGGACCGGTACCGGCAGGAGAACCGCCGGCTCGCCGCCGCCCTGGAGCAGGCCTCCCGGGAGCGGGCCGCGGCGATCGCCGCGGCCGGCAACGCGGCCGGCCGGATGCAGGCCCTGGCCACCGCCACCCTCGCCGACCTGCGGGCCATGGAGGAGCGGCACACCGACGAGGAGGTCCTCGCCGACCTGCTGCACCTGGACCACCGCACCGCCCAGGCGGGCCGGATCGCCGACTCCATCGCCGTGCTGACCGGGGCGCGTTCCGGGCGCCGCTGGGCACGGCCGATCAGCATGGAGTCCATCCTGCGCGGTGCGATGGGACGCATCAGCGGATACCGCCGGGTGCGGGTGCACTCGGTGAGCGAGACGGCCGTCACCGGTCACGCGGCCGAGGGCGTCATGCACGCGCTCGCCGAACTCCTCGACAACGCGGCCACCTTCTCGCCCCCGACGGCCGAGGTCCACGTCTACGTGGAGGAGGTGCCGGCCGGGGTCATCGTGTCCGTGGAGGACAGCGGCCTGGTGATGGGCGACGTCCAGTTGCGCCGCGCCGAACGGGCGGTCGCCGGTGACACCAGCGAGCTCGGCGGTCTCACCGGTACCCGGCTCGGGCTCGCGGTGGTCGGCCGGCTGGCCGGCAAGCACGGCCTGAAGGTGTCGTTCCGGCCGTCGGCGCGCGGCGGCACCGGGGTGCTGATGCTGATCCCGCAGGACCTGCTGACCCGTCCGGTCGCCGACGAACCCGCGCTGCCCAAGCAGCCGGAGACGGCCGACCCGGTACCGGCACCGCCTGACTCGGCACCCGTGCACGAGTCCGCGGAGCCCGACGAGGACGAGGAAGGCGCCACCGGGCTGCCCAGGCGGCGCCGCGGCAAGACCCTCGCCGAGGCCGAACGCCGGTCGGCGCCCCAGCCGGCGGAGCCGCGCCCGGTGGCCGCCACCGAGGACGCCCGGGTCCGCGCCGCCCGCTTCAACAGCTTCCGGCAGGCCGTCCGCCCGTCATCGGCCGACTCCGCCGACGCCCCTGGCACGCCAGACCCGGCCGATGCCGTCACAGTCCCGAACACCTCCACCCCGGTGCACGACGCGGTCCCCGCGCCGCACCCGGAGTCCGGCTCCGAGCCCCCGTCCCACCAGCACGCGCACCCGGAAGGCGACACCACTTCATGACCGGCAGGACCACCGCCGATGACAAGCTCACCTGGCTCATCGAGGGCCTCCTGGAGCGCACCCCTGGCGCGCGGCACGCCCTGGTGCTCTCCCGCGACGGGCTGAAGCTCTGCCGTACTCCGGAGCTCTCCGTCGACCAGGCCGACCAGCTCGCGGCCATCGCGGCCGGCATCCAGTCGCTGTCGCACGGGGCGTCCGTCGAGTTCGGCGACGGCAGCGGCGGTGTCCGGTCGGCGATGACCGAGTTCTACGGGGGCGTGCTGTTCATCGTGGAGGCCGGCGACGGCGCCCATCTGGCCGTGGTGACCAGCGAGGACGCGGAACCGGGGCTGGTCGGGCACAACATGAGCGAACTGGTCGAGCAACTCGGCGAGCACCTCACCGCGCAGCCCCGGACGTCATGAGCCGGCCCGGCAGGGACGACGCGCCCGACCGCCTGTACACCCTCACCGGCGGTCGCAGCAGCACCGGGCCGGACAGCCCTTTCGACCTGGTCACGCTGGTCGTCGCCGAGTCGGAGCCCACCCCGGGCATGCAGTCGGAGCACGTGGCGATCCTGCGGCTGGCCGAGTTCCCGACCTCGGTGGCGGAGATCGCCGCGGAGTTGAAGCTGCCGGTGAGCATCACCAAGGTCCTGCTGTGCGACCTGCAGGCGGCCGGCCGGGTCAGCGCCCGCCACCCCTACCGGCCGGCCATCACCGACCCCGACATCCTGGAGCAGGTGCTCGTTGGACTCCGCAACCTCTGACGCGCGCACCCCGTTGGGTGCCTCCGCCGACCACGGTTTCAAGATCGTCGTCGTGGGCGGCTTCGGCGTCGGCAAGACCACCCTGGTCCGTTCCGTCAGCGAGATACGTCCCCTCAACACCGAGGAGACGATGACCCAGGCGGGCGAGGAGGTCGACGACATCCGGGAGGTGCGCGGCAAGTCCGCCACCACCGTCGCCTTCGACTTCGGCCGCATCACCCTGGACACCCGCAACGTGCTGTACCTGTTCGGGGCACCGGGCCAGGAGCGGTTCTGGTTCCTGTGGGACCGGCTGTTCTCCGGCACCCTGGGCGCGGTGGTGCTCGTCGACACCCGGCGGATCGACGACTCCTGGTACGCCATCGACCGGCTGGAGAAGCACGGCACGCCGTTCATCGTGGCCTGCAACGACTTCGGCGGCCCCGTGCACACGCCCGAGGACGTCCGGCACGCGCTCGACCTGGACCCGCACATCCCGCTGGTCACCTGTGACGCCCGCTCCCGGGAGTCCGGCAAGCAGGTGCTGATCAAGCTGGTCCAGCACGTCAAGAACCGGTACGCCGGCCCCTCGGCACCGGCGGACCTGCCCCGACAGGAGTTCGTGTGACCCCCGAAGCCGTGCCGCTCGGCGGCCCCCGGTTCCAGACCGAACCCGCGCGTCTTTACCGGGAGATGCGGCGCGAGCACGGCGCCGTGACCCCCGTCGTGCTGGACGGGGACGTGCCGGCCTGGCTGGTGCTCGGCTACCGCGAACTGCACCAGGTGACCGGTGATCCGGTGCTGTTCAGCCGGGACTCGGACCTGTGGAACCAGTGGGACATGATCCCCGCGGACTGGCCGCTGCTGCCGATGATCGGCCGCAAGCAGCCGTCGATCCTCTACACGGTCGGCGAGCGGCACCGCGAGCGGGCCGGGATGATCAGCGACGCGCTGGAGGCCGTCGACCCCTTCGAACTGCGCGGCCACGCCGAGCGGTTCGCGGACGAGCTGATCGACGGGCTGTGCACCAGCGGCGAGGCGGACCTCGTCGGCCAGTACGCGATGCTGCTCCCGGTACGGGTGCTCGCGCAGCTCTACGGCTTCTCCGACGAGGACGGCCCGGGCCTGGTCACCGCCCTCAACGACATGATCGACGGACGTGACCGCGCGATCGCCGGGCAGACCCATCTGGCCGCCTCCATGGCGCAGTTGCTGGCCGACCGGAAGGCAGACCCGGCCGACGACGTGGTCTCGCGGATGCTCCGGGACGAGAGCGGGTTCAGCGAGGAGGAGATCGCCCAGGACCTGATGGTCATGATGGCGGCCGGGCACCAGCCGACCGCGGACTGGATCGGCAACTCGCTGCGCCTGATGCTCACCGACGACCGGTTCGCGGCCTCCCTGTTCGGCGGCCGCAACAGCGTCGCCGAGGCGATGAACGAGGTGCTGTGGGAGGACACCCCCACCCAGAACGTGGCCGGCCGCTGGGCCGCCCGGGACACCCAGCTGGGCGGACGCCGGATCCGCGCCGGTGACCTGCTGCTGCTCGGCCTGCAGGGCGCCAACTCCGATCCGCAGGTGCGCACCGACGCCTCTGCGCTGACCGGCGGCAACAGCGCGCACTTCTCCTTCGGACACGGCGATCACCGCTGCCCGTTCCCGGCGCAGGAGGTCGCCGAGGTGATCGCCAGGACCGGTATCGAGGTGGTCCTCGACCGGCTGCCGGACATCGACCTTGCGGTGCCCGCCGACTCCCTGGCACGCCGCCCCTCGCCCTGGCTGCGGGGGCTCACCGAGCTGCCCGTGCGGTTCACACCCGTACCCGCCCTGTAGGTCCGACACCGACGGTCGGACGCGGCACCGATGTGGCGCAGTACTCCGACCCTGCCCTGGGAGGCACCTCACGATGACGACCGGTACCGAACAAGCCCGGATCGCCCTCGACCCCTTCGTCACCGACCTGGACGGCGAGAGCGCGCGGCTGCGTGCCGCCGGTCCGCTGGCCGCCGTGGAACTGCCCGGCGGGGTGCCCGTGTGGGCGGTCACCCGGCACGCCGAGGCGAAGGCGCTGCTCACCGACCCGCGTCTGGTCAAGGACATCAATGTGTGGGGGGCCTGGCAGCGCGGGGAGATACCGCAGGACTGGCCGCTGATCGGCCTCGCCAACCCCGGCCGTTCCATGCTGACCGTGGACGGCGCCGACCACCGCCGGATGCGCGCTCTGGTCGCCCAGGCGCTCACCCCGCGCCGGGTCGAGCGGATGCGGGAGCGGATCGAGAAGCTCACCCAGGACCTGCTGGACGCCCTCCCGGCGGACCAGGAGACCGTGGACCTCAAGGCGGCCTTCGCCTATCCGCTGCCGATGTACGTGGTCGCCGACCTGATGGGCATCGACGAGGGTGAACTGCCCCGCCTGAAGGTGCTGTTCGAGAAGTTCTTCTCCACCCAGACCCCGCCCGCCGAGGTGGTCGCCACCCTCACCGAGCTGGCGGGCATCATGGCCGCGACGGTCGCCGCCAAGCGGGCCGAGCCGGGCGACGACCTGACCAGCGCGCTGATCCTGGCCTCCGAGGGCGGCGACCACCTCACCGACGACGAGATCGTCTCCACCCTCCAGCTGATGGTGGCGGCCGGTCACGAGACGACGATCTCGCTGATCGTCAACGCCGTGGTCAACCTCTCCACCCACCCCGGCCAGCGGGCCAGGGTGCTCTCCGGCGAGGTGGACTGGTCGGCGGTGGTCGAGGAGACCCTTCGCTGGTCCACCCCGACCTCCCACGTGCTGATCCGCTTCGCCACCGAGGACGTGCCGGTCGGCGACAAGGTGCTGCCCGCGGGCGACGCGCTGATCGTGTCGTACGCCGCGATCGGCCGTGACGAGGACGCGCACGGGCCGAGCGCCGGGGAGTTCGACGTCACCCGGGAGTCGGGGAACCGGCACATCTCCTTCGGTCACGGCCCGCACGTCTGCCCCGGTGCGGCGCTGTCCCGGCTGGAGGCGGGCGTCGCGCTGCCCGCCCTGTACGACCGCTTCCCCGGCCTGGACCTCGCGGTACCGGCGTCCGAACTGCGCAACAAGCCGGTGGTCACCCAGAACGACATCTTCGAACTCCCGGTCCGGCTCGGCTCCTAACCCTTCTTCACGGAGTACGACTTGGCTCCCGTGCCGGCCAGCGCGCCGCCGTCGACGATCAGGTACTCGTCGCGGATCGGCCGGCCGGCGAGCCAGGACTCCAGGATCTCCCGGGTACCGGCCGCGTAACGGGCCTGCGCGGAGAGGCTGGAGCCGGAGATGTGCGGAGTCATCCCGTGGTGCGGCATGGTGCGCCACGGGTGGTCGGCGGGCGCGGGCTGCGGGAACCAGACGTCGCCCGCGTACCCGGCCAGTTGCCCGCTGCGCAGCGCCCGGTCGACGGCGTCCCGGTCGGCGATCCTGGCCCGCGCGGTGTTGACGAGGTACGCGCCGCGCTTCATCGTGCCCAGCAGTTCGTCGCCGAACAGTCCCTCGGTCTCCGGGTGCAGGGGCGCGTTGACCGTGACGACGTCGCAGTGCGGGACCATGGCCGCCGTACTCTCGTGGAACGTCAGGTTCAGCTCGCGTTCGACGGACTCGGGCAGCCGGGCGCGGTCGGTGTAGTGCAGCTTCACGTCGAAGGGCGCGAGGCGACGCAGCACCGCGAGACCGATCCGGCCGGCCGCGACGGTCCCGACGTGCATGCCCTCCAGGTCGTAACTGCGGCTCACGCAGTCGGCGATGTTCCAGCCGCCGTCGAGCACCACCTGGTGGGAGGGCAGGTAGTTGCGGACGAGCCCGAGGATCATCATCACCACGTGCTCGGCGACGCTGATGCTGTTGGAGTACGTCACCTCGGTGACCGTCACTCCGTGGGCGATCGCGGCGTCGAGGTCGACGTGGTCGGACCCGATGCCGGCGGTGACGGCCAGCTTGAGGTTCCGCGCCGCGGCGATCCGCTCCGGGGTGAGGTAGGCCGGCCAGAACGGCTGCGAGATCACCACGTCCGCGTCGGCCAGCTCACGGTCGAAGACGGAGCCCGCGCCGTCCTTGTCGGAGGTGACGACGAGGGTGTGGCCGGCCTTCTCCAGGAAGGAGCGCAGGCCGAGTTCGCCGGAGACGCTGCCGAGGAGATGACCGGGGGTGAAGTCGACCGCCTCGGGGGTGGGGGTGGTCTGGCCGCCCGGGTAGTGGCCGATGACGGGGACGTCGTCGCGGGCGTAGCTCTTCGGGTATCCGTCGGTCGGGTCGTCGTACAGGACGCAGAGCACCTTGGCCATGATGGCGGCTCCTCAACTCCGGTGCGGATGACGTTCCTTACACGATTGCGGGCAGCAACTACGCAGGTCAAAGCGAACTTTGTTATGTGCTCATAGTCCGCGGCTATCGGTCGCGGCCGTCCAGGTGGGCGGTCAGCAGGCTGTCCAGGGCGTCCCGCAGCCGCGCCTGGCGGGCGACCTTCACCAGGGCCTCGGCGAGTACGGACTGGGGCTCGCTGCGGGCGACCACCAGGCCCACCCGGGGGCCGTGCGCCGGGCCCCGGAGCGGGACCACGCGCATGCCCGGCGGTACGCCGAACATGTGCAGCCAGGCGTGCGAGATCACGCTGGACCAGCGGCCGCCGGGAAGGTGGGCGTACAGGCCCGCCACGCTGTCGGACTCGACCGCCGGGACCGGCGCGGCCCCTTCGGCGGCGAAGCAGTCGTCGATGATCCGCCGGTTGCGCATCCGCGGCCCGAGCAGGCACAGCGGGAGGGCGGCGGCCTGGGACCAGGTGGCGTCGGCCGTGTCCCCGAGGGGGCCGCCGACCGGGGTGAGCAGGACGTAGCGCTCCTCGTAGAGCGGGAAGCGGCGGACCTGGCGCAAGTCGTCGTCGTCCAGGTAGGTCATGGCCGCGTCCAGCTCGAACTCCGCCAGACCCCGCCGGATGTCGAGGGACGACAGGGACTCCAGGGCCACCCGGGCGTGCGGATGCCGGTCGCAGAACGGGCCGGTGAGCAGCGCGGCCACGGGGACCGCGGTGGGGACGATCCCCAGGCGCAGGGTGCCCGTGAGACCCTCCCGCAGCGCCGACAGCTCCTGGCGCAGCGCGTCCCGCTCGGCGAGGATGCGGTGCGCCCACGCCAGCACCGTCTCGCCCTCGGGGGTCAGGCCCTCGTAGCGGCGGCCCCGGCGCACGATGGGCACACCGAGCTCGTGCTCCAGCCTGCGTATCGCGGCGGACAGCGAGGGCTGGGAGACGTGGCAGGCGGCGGCCGCGCGGGCGAAGTGCCGCTCCCGGGCGAGGGCGACGAGGTATTCGAGCCGGCGCAGCAGCATGTGGGCTCCCCGGGAAGCTGGGCGGCGATCACGGTCGTGGGGTCCACATGTACCGGATCGGCGGTACCGGCCGTTTGACTTCGAGTGCTCTTGAAGTCGTAGCGTCGGCGGCGCCGGGCATCACCCCGGGATGCCGGCGGACACAAACCGCCGCTCCATGGAGTGGGGTGTGCGTCCGGAACCAAGGAACGAATGAGCAGGGAAAGGCTGGAGTCACATGCGACAGCGCCATCTGGGAGATCTGCAGGTTTCCGCCATCGGCCTCGGCTGCATGGGCATGTCCGCCTTCTACGGCACCGCCGACCAGGACGAGGGCGCACAGACCATCCGCCGTGCGCGGGAACTGGGCATCACCTTCCTCGACACCGCGCAGCTCTACGGGCCGCTCACCAACGAGACACTGATCGGCGAGGCGATCCGCGGGCACCGGGACGAGTACGTCATCGCCACGAAGTTCAACTACCGGATGGACGACGCCGTCCCCGGCGACATGGGCAGCATCGGCCCGCAGGACGGCTCGGCCGAGCACGTGCGCAGCTCCGTCCACGGTTCGCTGCGGCGTCTCGGCACCGACCACATCGACCTCTACTACCAGCACCGCGTCGACCCGAACGTGCCGATCGAGGAGACCGTAGGCGCCATGGCCGAGCTGGTCGCCGAGGGCAAGGTGCGGCACATCGGGCTGAGCGAGGCGGGCGCCGAGACGATCCGGCGTGCCCACGCGGTGCACCCGATCGCGGCGGTGCAGACCGAGTACTCGCTGTGGACCCGCGACCCGGAGGACGAGGTGCTCCCCGCCTGCCGGGAGCTGGGCATCGGGTTCGTCCCGTACTCGCCGCTGGGCCGTGGTTTCCTGGCCGGCCGGTTCTCCTCCCCCGACGACCTCGACGCGAACGACTGGCGCCGCACCGGCCCCCGCTTCACCGGCGACAACCTGGCGGCGAACCTGCGGCTCGCCGAGAAGGTGAAGGAGATCGCCGCGGAGAAGGACGTCACCCCGGCCCAGCTGGCGCTGGCCTGGGTGCTGGCCCAGGGCGAGCACATCGTCCCGATCCCGGGCACCAAGCGCCGTGCCTATCTGGAGCAGAACGCCGGCGCCGTGGACGTCGACCTGACCAAGGAGGACCTGGCCCGCATCGACGCCGAGGTGCCGAAGGCCGCGGGCGAACGCTACGACGAGTCCGGGATGCGGAGCGTGAACCTCTAGGGCCACGCCACCCGTCCGCCTCGCGGTGGCCGGGCACGGACCGGTGACGCACGCTGGGAGGCATGGGGAGCCGGTGGAGCGCCGCGGGGCGGCGACAGACATGGCAGTCCGCGCACGCGCTGCTGCTGCTCCCGGTGCTGCTCATCGTGGCGATCGCCGTGGCGGCCATCGAATCGCCGCCCGACGTCCACCTGGGGCCGACCCTGGTGATCGCTCCCGCGCTCACCCCGTCATTCGCAGGGGCCCGCGCCACGGCGCTGGTGGCGGCGCTGGCGGTGGCCGCCCAGGTGGTGATCGGCGTGTTCCACGGCGGTCTGATGAGCGCGAACCACATGGTGCAGATCGTCACCCTGACGCTGCTCTCCGTGATGGTGACGGTCTACGCCGCGATGCGTGACCGGCGCCGGGCCCAGCTGGCCCAGGTCCGCTCGGTCGCGGAGGCCGCGCAGCACGTGCTGATGTGGCCGCTGCCCGAGCACATCGGCCCGCTGCGGATCGCCTCGCTCTACCTGGCCGCCGAGGACGAGGCGCAGATCGGCGGCGACCTGTACGCGGCCACCCACGCGGGCGGGCAGGTCCGGGTGCTGATCGGCGATGTCCGCGGCAAGGGGCTGGCCGCGATCGGCGAGGCGGCGCTGCTGCTCAGCGCCTTCCGGGAGTCCGCCCACCGGGACATCACCCTGCCGGAGCTGGCCGCCGTGCTGGAACAGAGCGTGACCCGGTACGCGGCGGACATGGAGTCGCCGGAGGAGGCTGGTGAGCGGTTCGCGACCGCTCTGCTGATCGAGATCCCGGACCTGGACCCGATCACCCGGATGACCAGCTGCGGCCATCCGCCGCCCCTGCTGCTGAGCCCCGGGCACGCGGTCACCGTCCCGAGCCTGCATCCGTCGCCGCCGCTCGGCGTGCAGGGGACGCGGGCCACGGAGCACATCGTGGACGTGTTCTCCTTCGAGCCGGGCGACACCCTGCTGCTGTACACCGACGGGGTCGTCGAGGCGCGGGACGTCCGGCACCGCTTCTATCCGCTCGCGGACCGGGTGGCGCAGTGGACCGACTCCTCCCCGGAGGCGCTGATCCACCACGTCCGGCGGGACCTGATGACCCACGCCGGCGGCCATCTCGGCGACGACGCGGCCCTGATCGCCCTGCACCGCACCCCGAGCGTGCACCGGCATCAGCACGGGATCCTCGGCCGCGGCGGCGCCCGGGCCGCGGCCGGGGACGTCTCGGAACTCCCTGGTCTGTGACTCCAGGTAGGCCCGCAGGAGGGTGAGCTTCGCGCCGCTGTCCGCCACCGCGACCGTGCCGAAGTCCGCGCCGGGCTCCGTCGTCCGCGGGGTGTCGGCGGCGGGGGCGGGCCAGCCGGCCAGGGAGTCGCCGTCCGCCTCGCCGGTGGCGGCGAAGCGGGCGACGCAGGAGGCCGTGTGCCGCAGCGGCAGCCGAGCAGGTAGTCGGCGTCGGAGCCCTGGAAGCCGCCGGTGGCGGTTGCCCGAGCCACCGTAACCGGACTCGGCGGTCAGCTCGGGGTGGGCCTCGCGCCGTGCAGCCGGCCGAGGACGGGGCGGCGGTCGACGAGGTGGCGCTGTACGCCGCGCTTGTCCGAACCGCGCCCCGCCGTCCAGATGTCGAGGTTCAGGCAGTCCTCGCCGAACTCGGGCAGCCGGTCGTCCGGGATACCCGTGACCGGCTGCGGCAGGCCGGGCCCCGGAGGCGGCGGCGCGTACCCCGGCCCAGGACGAGGCCGGCCGCGGCGGGTGCCGGCGGGCAGCTCCGGCGGTGGAGTCGGCGTACGGGAGGCCCTTGAAGACGCTGCCCCCGCAGGCCGCCCGGGACTCCGGTGGCCCGGCCGGACTCGGTGGCCACCGGGTCGACGGCGGCAGCGTTCCGGCCCGCCAACCGGCCGGCGTGGACAGCGTGTCCGCGTCCTTCGCGGGGCCCCCTTTCGGGTCGTGGGGGATGCCGACGAGAAACCCGGCGCCGGCCCGGGACGCACGGCAGGCGCGAACGGACTACTCACGGCAGGTCAACAGCGTTGGGCGGCAAGGGAGTTGTATCCTCTGTTCAATTGTCTTTGGGTCAAAGTTAAGTCGTGAGGGTGGTCTTGACCATTGCCCGAATGCCAGACTCCGCATCGCCTTTCAGAGACAGGGAGTCGACATGTCCGACCTGCAATCCCCCACCCGCAGACGGCCGCTCCGCAAAGCCCTCGCCGCCGCGATCGGAGCCCTCGCGCTGGTCGTCGCCGTGCCCGCCACCGCACACGCCAGCGTCCTGACCCTGCTGCCACAGAACGCCGACGGACTGGAGCAGAGCTTCTCCCCGGCCTACGACTACGACGGCGACGGCTGCTACACCACCGCCGCGATCGGCGCCGACGGCACCCTCAACCCCGGCCTTGGGCTGGGCGGTGACGTCAACGGCCACTGCCATGACTACGCGCAGCTGGCCAACGCCAACACCTACTCGCGCGAGAAGTGCAACAACGGCTGGTGCGCGGTGATGTACGCCAGCTACTTCGAGAAGGACCAGGCGACGTACGGGCCGCTGGCCATCGGCCACCGGCACGACTGGGAACACGTCATCGTGTGGATCCAGAACAACCAGGTGCAGTACGTCTCGGTGTCCCAGCACAGCAGTTATCAGGTGGCGGCCGCCTCGGCGATCCGGTTCGACGGCACCCACCCGAAGATCGTGTACCACAAGGACGGCCTGTCCACGCACGACTTCCGCTTCGCCAACTCCAACGACGACCCGCCCGAGAACGTGACCGGCGGCTGGTTCTTCCCGCGCCTGGTGGGCTGGGACGGCTATCCGGCGGGTTACCGCGACAAGTTGATGAACGCCGATTTCGGCGATGCCACCATCAAGATCAAGGACGGCTCCTTCGAGTCCAACCTCGCGTACTCGATGCCCTCGGGGATCAGCTTCGACCCGAACGCCTGAGTCACCCGCGGCCCTCGACGAGCCGGGCCAGGTTGTCGAGGGCCATCCGGGTGCCCAGTTCGTCGTCCTCGGGGCGGACGCCCCCGGGGATGCCCTCATGCAGGACCTCGACGTCCGTGCCGCCGCCGGCCGCGGTCAGGGCCGTCGTCATCGTCATGGTGCCGCGTACGGTGTCGTCGTCGGTCTCGAAGTCGATGACCTCGACGACGAGGCGGTCCGGGACCAGCCGGGCGAAGTGCCCCCGGTAGGTGTCGGTGTGCCCGCCGGACTTCCCGGCGCGGCCCGGGTCGTCGTAGTCGAGGGAGACCCGGAATTCGCCGCCCTCCCGGGCGTCGAAGGCGTGGACCCGGGCGGTCATGCCGTCCGGTGCCCGCCAGGCGGCGACCGCCTCCGGGTCGAGCAGCGCCCGGTAGACGGCGGCCGGTGTCGCCTGCACCCGCCGGGTGACGCGCGTGCTGTTCATGGCCCCACGGTACCCGCGCGCGGACCGTGCCGGGGCCCGGAAGGTGAGCCGGGCCCCGGCACGGAGCCCTGGGTCACGGCTTGCGGGCGACCGCTCCGTACATCGCGATGTCCTCGTCGCGGATGCCTTCATCGCCGGTGCCGTCCGGGTGCCACTTGTGCACCTGGACGATGCCCGGCTCGACCAGCTCCAGGCCCTCGAAGAACGCCTCGGCCTCGTCGATGGTGCGCAGCCGCATCGGCATGTTGCGGGCCGCGTACTCGCGGGCGACCCGGCCCACCTCCTCCGGCGCGAACTCGGCGGTGCCGATGGACATCGCCAGATAGCTGCCGGAGGGCAGCCGCTCCAGCAGCCGTCGTACGACACCCACCGCGTCGTCCGCGTCCAGCATGAAGTGCACGATGGCGATCACCGTGAGCGCCACCGGCTGGTCGAGGTCGAGGGTCTCGCGCAGCTCGGGGGCGTCGAAGAGGTCCGTCAGGTCCCGGAAGTCCGCCTCGATGTACGCGGTCCTGCCCTCGGGCGTGCTGGAGAGCAGGCCCTGGGACAGGGTGAGGACGATGGGGTCGTTGTCCACGTAGACGACCCGGGAGTCGGGGGAGACCGCCTGGGCTATCTCGTGCAGGTTCGGGGAGGTGGGTATGCCGGTGCCCACGTCCAGGAACTGGCGCATCCCCGCCTCCTCGGCGAGCCAGCGCACAGCGCGGTTCATCCAGTCGCGGTTGGCCCGCATGTGGACCGGGAGCGCGGGCCACTCCCGGGACATGGCGTCGCCCGCCTCCTGATCGGCGGGGTAGTAGTCCTTGCCGCCCAGGATGTAGTCGTAGATGCGGGCGGAGTGCGCGTTCTCGGTGTCGATGCGGTCGGCCGGCCATCCGTTGTCGGGCAACGCCGTGTCTCCCATTCGGGTGAGGTGAGGGGGTGGGGGGTGGTGGTGTCAGGGGTGGGGGGTTCGTTCAACGATCAGCTATAGCAAGGAAGTTCCGGTAACACGTCTCACATCAGGAAGTCGGCGTCACCCGCCTTCACACCGGACAGGAACGTGGTCATCTCGCGGGGCGTGAAGACCAGCGCCGGGCCGTCCGGGTCGGTCGACTGGCGTACCGCCACCCGCCCGTCGGCGAGCTTCTTGACTTCCACGCAGGCGCCCCCGGCGTCGTCGCTCCACGGCTTGGACCAGCCGCGCGCGCCGAGTTGCCGGGACGGGATGCCGTTGTGTATGGGGTGGTGCACTCAGAGCTCCTCGCGAATCGCACCGAGGATGACCTCGGTCTTCCTGGCGGGCGCCGCCTGGGCGCCCAACCGGTCCAGGGCCTCGCGGTAGACCACGACGTCCTCGCTCTTGTCCAGGTAGACGGCGCCCACCAGGCCGTTGAGATAGACGATGTCGGGCAGTTCGGGAGCCCGGAACCGGAAGAGGTGGTACGCACCCGCGCGCATGGCCGGGTGCGGGCCGTTGGCGAACGGCATGATCTGCAGGGTGACGTTGGGCAGCCGGTTGATCTCGATCAGATGGTCGATCTGGGCCCGCATCACCCCGGCGCCGCCGACCGGCCAGCGCAGCACCGTCTCGTCCATCACGACCCACAGCCTGGGCGGCGACTCACGGGTGAGCAGTTCCTGACGGCGCATGCGCAGCGCCACCCGGCGCTCGGTGGCCTCGGCCGGGGCGTGCGGGTTGCCGGCGCCGAGCAGGGCGGCGGCGTACTCGCGGGTCTGCAGCAGGCCGTGCACGAACTCGTTCTCGTAGGCGCGGATCTGCGACGCCGCCTGTTCCAGGCTCAGATACGCCGCGAACCAGTCCGGCATCACGTCACGGTAGGTGTGCCACCAGCCCCGCTTGTTGGCCTCGCGCACCGACTGGAGGAAGGTGTCGACCTCCTGTTGGTCCGTCACACCGTAGGTCTGCAGCAGCTTCTCGGCGTCGGCCAGCCGGAGCCGGGCCACCTTGGCGGCCTCCATCCGGCGGATCGTGGAGTGACTGACGCCGATCGCGGTGCCGGCCTGCTCGAAGCTCAGGCCCGCCCGGGTCCGCATCTCCTCCAGCTGCCGGCCGAGGATCATGCGCAGGACGGAAGGGGCACCGCCCCAGTCGGTCTCCGAGGTCACGCCCTACCCCCTCGCACCAGGTTTCAGGGTCACCGTCTCACACGCTCGTGATCGGCTCGCGGACTCATTCGATCACTTCCTGTCGGGAGCAGCATGCACTTCGCTTCTTGCAATTTTCAACTTGCCGGTTGCGAGACGATGTTGGCAGATGCCAGAGTGGAGTTACTGCTCCGGCCGACCAAGGAGCAGGCGAAGCAGTCCAGTTGGGGGAGACTGAACTGCGACCCGATGTCGTCCAGGCACCGGTCGTCGTCTGCCCCCCGAGCGGCCCGGGCGGACGCGACCGCTCAGCCCCCCACGCTGCGAAGCCGGACGAAAGGCGCACGGCGATGGCCCCGCCCTCTCTCCCCCAGCCGCTCGACCGACTGCCCGACGGCCGGATACCCGGCCCGCCCCGACCGGCCCTCGCGGCCGGTGCCGAGGGCCCGCACCGCCCGTCGGAGGCCACGGGCATCCCCCGACCACCCGGAGGCGAACGCCTCGGTCGACTCCCTGGGCCGCAAGGCCCCGACCGGTTCGCCTCCGGGGACCGGCCCGCCCCGCACAGCCTGGCGTTCGACCTGGCACCCACGCCCCGCGCGGTGGGCAACGCCCGCCGCAGCGTGGGCGAGCTGCTGACCTCGTGGGGCGTGTGCGAGGAGGCCCGCGACAACGCGGTCCTGGTCACCTCCGAACTGGTCACCAACTCCATCGTCCACTCGGCCGGCCGGCGGATCATCTGCCGGGTGCACGCCGCCGTCGACCGGATCCGTGTCGAGGTCGAGGACCAGAGCGGGAGCTTCACGCTCCCGGCGCCGCGGCAGGCCAGACCGGACGAGCAGAACGGGCGCGGGCTCTTCCTGGTCGACGCGCTCAGCCTCGACTGGGGCGTCACGGTCGCACCGGAGGGATCCTCCGCACGGGTCGTCTGGGCCGAGCTGTCCACGGCACCGGGCTGACCGCCCGTCCCCCGCATCCCAGGAAGCACGTCGTCCCATGAACCATCCCCCCGCACCCGTCCTCGCCGCCGACCCGTCCTGGACCCGCACCCGTCCGAAGCCCGGCCCCGGCCAACCCCACACCACCCGGGCGGACTGACCCGCTCCCCGTCCCGCCCCGCGGCCCGGGCCTCCCGCGAGGCCCGGGCCCGCGTGCGTCCGCAGCCGGCGCCCGGCACGGGATGCGGCCTCCGTGGTCGCGCCGCATGATCGGGGGAAGGGGCCCCGGCGGAAGGCGGCACCCCGATGAAACCGACGGTCGACGAGGCCATCGCCCGCGTGGCCAGGGCCGCCGAGTGGGCCCTCGTGGACACCGTCCCGCTGGACTTCGTCTGCCACCGCCCGCAGGGCATGGACCGGGCCGACGGCAGCTTCTTCGTGAGCAGCTCGGAGGTCCTGCGGCCGGCCGGGGCCGCTGCGGGCCCGGACGGGCCGTCGTACACCCCGGGCACCGGCCGTGGGCACCTCTTCGAGATGAGCGGGCGCGGGCGGCTGCTGCGGCACTGGGAGCTCGGCGAGGAGACCGTCTACCACGCCGGCGGCCTCACCCACGACGGGCAGTTCGTGTGGGTCGCGGTGGCCGAGGACCGGCCCGACTCGCGGTCCATCGTGTACCGCCTGGACCCGGCGACCGGCGAGGTGGAGGAGATGTTCCGCTACCCCGACCACCTCCGAGGCATCGCCCGTGATCCCGAGACCGGTCTGCTGCACGCGGCGACCTGGGGCGGCCGGCGGATCCTGGTGCTGTCCACGGACGGCGAGCCCGTCGACGGGGCCCCCTTGCCGGGCCGCCGCGTCGACGTCCACGACTGCGCGGCGGTCACCGCCCTCTCCCCCGCCGGGCGGGCGGTCACCGTGCGAGCCGTGGACTTCGAGATCGCCGGCACCGATCTGCTCCGGATGTACGCGCTGCCCGACGACTCCTCGGCACCGGGGAAGGCGTGCCTGCTGGTCCTGGAGGCGGCGCTGCGCGGCTGACATCCGGGGGACGGCCGCCGGTCAGTGCGTCGCGTGCGCCAGCAACGCCGTCGCCGCGGAGCGCAGTTGTGCCGCCGCGGCCGCGCAGGCCGTCGCCTGCCGCTCCAGGGCGGTCCCGCTCCACTCGGGAGCCCCGGTGCGCCCGGCCAGGGTGTCCGCGGCGCCGCGCAGCCGTCGCGCGTAGCCGTCCATCCGGTCCGCGTCGACTCTCAGATCGTCGACGTAGGCGAGGAGTTCGGGGGCGGCGGAACGGGGTTCGGTGGTCATGGGGGGTGCACCTGTTCTCGGGCTCAGCGCGGCAGCGGCGCGCCGGCGCTTCTGTGGGCCCTGAACCGTGGGCTGGTCAGGACGAACCCGGGCCGGAGGGTGTCCAGTTCGAGGATCTGGAGGTGGCGGGCCAGCGGTCCGTGCCCGCCGTCGAGCCGCAGCCGTACCCGGGGACGGGTGTGGACGCGCGGTCGGCCGTCGGCACGGACCAGGGTGCGTACGGTGCGGTCGCCCCGGCGGCCGTAGAGCACCCAGTCCGCCTCCGGGCAGCGCACTCCGGGGCCGGGGCCGCCCTCGACGCCCAGGCCCAGTTCCGGTGCCTCGACCCGCAGTTCACCACCCTGCAGGAGGACCTCGGCGGAACCGTGCACGGCCGGCTGGGCCCAGAGCTCCTCGGCCACCGCCCGCGCCTCCTCGGTGCCGACGGCGAGCGCGACGACGTACCGCCCGGTGCGCCGCAGGTCGACGCGGCGCAGCAGGTCCCTGGCCAGGTCGTACGGGCGCGGCCGCCACAGGTCGTCGACCAGGACGGACAGGCTGAGTTCGGTGTAGGGGCCGATGGTGGTGCAGCGGTGCTCGTAGAGGGAGAGCACGGCCAGGGCCCGGCGCCCGAAGCGGGCGGGGACCAGCCAGGTGACGTCCGGCAGCAGGCTGCGGGCGACGTCGGCGTCGACCGGGTAGCACAGGTGCGCGGCGGACGAGTCGTAGTAGCGGACCGGCACGTCGACCGGGCCCGCCGAGGTGGGGACGCTGGTGGTGGGGACGGTCAGCAGGGGGTGGCCCTCGGGCGGGTGGGCGCGGTTTTCGAGCCGGTAGACACGGGTGCGTTCCACCGGGCCCCGGTAGGACGTGAGGGCCTCGTCGACGTCCCGGGTGACCTGCGGGATCACGGTCTCCAGATGGTCGATGTAGACGCGGAGCAGGTGACAGCGCGGGAACTCGGGGTCCGGACCGGTGTAGACGGCCCGGTAGCGGTTGGGGTGCGGGCCGGGGGCTGCGCCCCTGTCGCCGCCGTCGAGGGCCGGGACGATGTCGTGCCGGTTGGTGATGCAGGCGAGCCAGGTGCGGGGGTCGGCGGGTTCCCGGTGGCCGACCGGCGCGCCGACGGCCACCACGTGCGTGACCCGGTAGGCGCGGCAGAACTCCTCGTCCCGGGCGAGGTTCAGCAGTGCGATGCCGCCCTCGCCGTGTCCGACGAGCGCGAGGTCGGCGCCGCGCGGGACGCCGTGGTCCCGGATCGCCAGCAGGACCGAGCGGGTGTAGGGCGAGTCGGCCGCGAACAGGTTGCGCCAGGCGTCGGCGAAGTCCTGCGGGGAGTCGTCGCGGGGACGGCCGGGGGCCGTGCCGGGTGCCTGGACCACGTACCGGAGCACGCCGTCGGGGCCGCGCACCTCCTGGACCAGCATCCGGCTCTCGGCGTCGAGGACGTCCAGGTTGCGCAGGAAGGCGAGCAGGGAGCCCCTGGTGGCGAGGGACCGCGCCTCCCGGGCGGACGGTTCGACGGCCTGCACGGCGCCCTCGCCGCGGTCCGGGGCGGCCGGGTGGGCGGCGCTGATACCCCGCACCGGGTCGGCGGCCAGCTCACGGCCGGCGGTGAGTGCCCAGGCAGTCTCGTCACTGACCGGATCCTCGCCCAGCAGGCCGCGGACGGCGAGGAGTTCGGCGAGGATCGGGGCCAGTGCGGACAGCGCCCGCCGGGCCTGCCGGTCCTTGAAGAGGGCCCGCAGCGCGCGGACGGCCTCCAGGTCCCGGTCGGCGCCGAGCACGGCGGTCAGCCGGCGCATGCCAGGGTCCCGCCCGAACTCGGGGTGGTCGAGCAGGACGGCGGCGATCCTCAGCCGCAACGAGGTGACCGCCACCGACGCGGCCAGGCTCTCCCGGCCCAGCGCCTCCCCCGCCGCGCCGAGGAGACGGCCCACGCCGTCCGGGGCCACGATCGCCGCTCCGCCGAGCCCCCGCCGGTCGGTGAGCGCCCGCAGCAGCGCCCAGCGGGCGGCGTATCCGGTGCGCGGGCGGCGGCGCGCGGAACCCGTCAGCGCCGGGGCGAAGAGGACCGAGCTGGTCCGTGCGCAGACCTCGCGGATGCCTTCGGCGACGTCCACGACGTCCCGGGCGCACTCCCGCAGCAGTTCCTCCGTGGGCGGCCCGCCGGCATGCCGGTGCGCTGCCATCCGGCGCTCCCTCGGATCGACGACATGGCCTGGTCCCATCGTGTGCCCTGGGCCCGGTGCGCGCACCTTCGTCCGTGCGGGTGACGGAGCGCGTCGCGCGGGGCGCGTCAGGCGTCGTCGGCGAGGCCGGCGGCGACGGTCGCGCCGAGCTCCCAGCACGCCTCGATGTCCGCCGTGCCGGGCTCGCCCGTCACCGTGACCGGCTGAGCCGCCCGGCGCCAGCCGAGGCCGGTGGTGATGGCGTCGAGGGCGCGCAGGGCGCCGGTGACGTCGTTGCCGCCGTGCACGTAGGCGCCGAAGGGACGGCCCCGCGTCTCGTCCAGGCAGGGGTAGTAGATCTGGTCGAAGAAGTGCTTGAGGGCGCCGGAGACGTAGCCGAGGTTGGCCGGGGTGCCGAGGAGGTAGCCGTCGGCCGTGAGGACGTCGGAGACCGTGGCGGACAGCGCCGCCCGCCGCACGACCCGGACGCCCTCGATCTCCGGGGCCGTCGCCCCGGAGACCACGGCCTCGAACATGGCCTGGCAGTGCGGTGAGGGGGTGTGATGGACGATCAGCAAGGTAGCCACACCGGCACCCTGCCGTGCGCGGCCCGCCGGCGGCAAACGGCGGGCCGCCGGTCAAGGCTGTGCGGCTGGTCGGCCGTGTCGGAGCCCTCCGTTACAGTGACGCGCCGGGACGCCGAAGGGGAGGCAACGGGTGGGGAGCCTGGGGAGGCGAGCCGTACCGCTCGCACTGCTGGCCGGGATGCTGACGGGTTGCGGGGTGTCGGCGCGCGCGACCGGCGTCACGGAGTCGGGACATGCGTCCGGTGCGGCGGCTCGGCGCGGGGGCACGGTCGGCGCCGCCGGTTCGGCCTGTGCGCTGCCGGTCACGTTCGACATCGCCCGCGGCTGGCGGGCGGCGGCCGTGGAAGGCCCGGCCGCGGGCGTCTCGGACGCCGATCTGGCGGAGAGCCTGCTGCGGCAGGGTCCGGTGACCCTGGTCTGCGAGATCGACGCCAAGCCCGCCGGGTCCATCGGCTTTCTGCGGGTGTCGACGGGGAAGCCGGGCAGCGGTGACGCCGGCGCGGTGCTCCGGGCCTTCGTGGCCGCCGAGGACGGCACCAGCGGAGCGAGGTACCGGCCCTTCACGTTCACGTCCGGCGGGCCGGCCGGGGTACGGGTCGACTACGTCCACACCAGCGAGCTGCTGGGCGAGAGCAAGCGGGAGTCCGCACTGGCCGTGGTCACGCCCCGCGGGCCCGTCGTCCTGCACCTGGGCGGGCTCGACAGCGCGGAGCACGACGCGATGCTCCCCGCGTTCGAGCTCGCCCGGCAGACGCTGCGCACCGCCTGACCCCGGCACGGGGGCCGGGGCCGGACGCGCCGTCTCCGCCGGGCCGGGGCCCGGCGGAGACGCGTCGCCTGGGTCAGGACGACCTCCACCGGGTGCGCCACAGCAGCACGAACCCGGCGGCCAGCAGCAGTCCGCCGAAGGCGGCCGGCCAGAGGCTGGTTCCGGTCTCGGCGAGATCACCCTGGACGGCCTGCGGCTCGGTCTGGGGCGCGGTGGACGGGTTCTGCCCGCCGGCCGGAGCGGCACCGGCGGTGCTCGCCGCGTCGGCCGGGGCCTGGGTCTCGGGCCGCTCGGTCGGCTTGCTGATGACTCCGCCTCCCGTGCCCGAGGACTTCTTCGGCGAAGCGCTCGTGTAGACGTGCGGCAGACCGGAGTCGCCGGAGCCGGACCTCGTGGCCGACGGCTCGGCCGCGGGCTCGGAGGGCTCGGCGCTCTGCGTCTGGGCCGGCGGGTCGGCCGGGGCCGCCGTGTCGCTCGGCTCGGTGACCGGGCTCGCGGTGCCGGACGGCGGGTTCTCCGGGGTCGCCGACTCGGACGGGCCGGGTTCGGCGCTCTGCGACGGCGGCTGCTCGTCGGCCCCCGCGCCGCAGGTACGGCCGGAGTTGATGCAGCCGACCATCTTCCGCATCAGGTCCTCGTCGAAGACGTTGATGAAGTCGCCGTGGTCGGTGACCGGCTTGTGCAGCTGCTCGGGGAACGAGTCCACCGCGAACAGCGGGACCGTCCGGCCGCCGTCCTGAAGGCTCGGCGCGTCCACGTCGTAGACGATGCGCTGCACCAGCTGCGGGATGGCCTCGAATCCGGCCGGGCAGCTGCCGTCGGCGGCCTCGAACGCCACATGGGTGCGGTGGTTGGCGCTGTCGATGTTCCGGCCGTCCCAGCAGCTCTGGAACCGGAACGTACGCACCACGTCACTGCCGGAGGGACAGAGCGGGTACTTGTCCTTGAGCTGCCGGTCCTCGAAACCGGTGCAGCTCCAGGAGGCGTTCGCGTTGGCCGGGCCGTTGACGAAGGACTTGGCGTCACCGGTGATGATGCGCAGCAGCCGCGGCATCTCGGTGACCTTGGAGGTCGGGTTGCCCTGGAAGGTGAGCGTGACCTCCTTCGCCGTCACGATCTGCCCGGCGTTGCCCTCGGTGCCGCCGCCCGGCTTGCCGGCGTCCCGCTCCTGCGTGCCGTTCTGCAGGCGCAGCACGGGCCAGTAGTACGTGGACTTGTCGCCCTGGTCCGCACAGCTCGTGTCGGCCTTCGCGAGGTCGTCGTCGCTGGCGAAGGCGTTGTTGGACTGGTTGCCGATGTAGTCGTGGAAGTGGTGCGCGCCGTTGGAGACACCCGGCGCCACGATCACGTTGTCCGAGTTGAACAGCCCGTTGGCGTTGACACCGCAGCTGGAGGAGAAGGTGCCGGTGGAACCGCCGGACTGCTCGGCCGGGGTCGTGACATTGGGCTGGACGGTAGTGATGTCGGCGTAGTCGGCGGCGACGGGGCCGTTGCCGCCCTGGCCGCCGATGCCGGTCCCGGCGCCGGCACCGGCGCTCGCGCTCTGGCTCGGTGTGGCGCCGTCCTGCGGCGACGCCGACTGGCCGCCGCCCTGGTCCGAGGAGCGCAGGGTGCAGGCGGCTAGGTCGTCGAGGCCCTCGGGGCGGTCGCCCTCCCGGCCGATGGCGTCGGCGACGCGCTGGAGGGATTCGGACCGCTTCTCCTTCAGCGGACCCAGAATCGTCTGGTCGGCGAGAGAGGGGTCCTGCCGGATCGCCGCCGCCGACTCCTTGAGCTGCTGGTAGGCGGCCGCGATCTGCTGGTCCAGCTGCGCGAGTTCACCGTCGACGTCGGCCCGGGCCGCGTCGGGCACGTCCGTCAGACGGCTGCCGACGTCGGGGCAGTAGACGGTCGGCGCGGACAGCACCTGGGCGGTCTGCCCGGCCTGCTGGTCCGAACCGCCTTCGGTGGCCGAGGCGTAGACGTTCACCGCGACCAGTGTTGCGCCGCCGAGCATGAGGGCGACCGCTGCGAAGGTCGCTCGTTGTGCGCCGGTCGGGCGTCTGCGCCTGTTGGGTCTCAAGGTCGTTCCCCTGCGTGTCGTGGTCGGGCGGGCCGGACATGGAAATCCCCCGGCCTATACGCGGCCCGGCGCCACCGTGTTCAACGGCCCCACGAATTCACGGCGATCTCATAGGAAGCAGCCGTCCGGTCACCCACGACACCGCTCCGGCACCTCGAACGCTACGACGAACATCACAATTACGTATCGGACATTAGCCACTTCAACCTTCACACGAGTGACACAAGTTGGCTAAGTTGACGGGCAAGCCGCTCGGCTCCCCCCGGCGAATCCCGTCGGGCCGCGCGGCCTCCGCCCAATCCGGTGCCCAACGGGGCCTCCCGGAGCCGGGGACCCAACCGAACCACTGGGGTGAATCGGCCAACTGCCCTGAGGGGCGACGGCCGTAGGGCATGCCTTCCGGATCGACCCGCCCGAACCCGACAGCTAACCCGGTCGGCGGAGTACGGAAGGAGCACGACCCCCATGGCGCCCGAGAGCCGTGACGAGGTTCGACAGCGGATCGACAGCCTCTACGACCAGGCCGAGAACGCCACCGGGAACTACAACGCCACACGTGCGATGAACGGGGGCTCGCGGTCCCGCGGTGTCCCGCTGTTCAAGCGGCCCCGGCGTGACGACCCGGGCCTCGACAGCATCGCCCGCGAGTGGTTCGACGGAGCGCGCTCGCGGCTGGGGCCGAGTGTCCCGGCGGCGCTGCCCTCCGACCGGCAGCCCGCCCGTCCCGGCCCGCGACGCCCCGTCAGCGCCATGGCGGCCGACCTGCTCGGCCAGTTGGAGGGCACCGGCGCGGCCCGGCCCGAGCTGACCGCGGGGCCGTCCGCGAACAGCGACATCGAGGTCGTCCGCGAACCGGCGGGGCGCCCGCTGGAACTGACGGCCGGATCCCCCGCGGCACTGCCCCCGGGACCGTCCAGCTCGCCCAAGGCGCTGCCCGCCGCCGCGCCGCACCGGGCCACGCCGGGCACGTCCAAGACCAAGTACCAGCTGAAGATCGCCAAGGCGCGCGAGCTGCTGTCCCAGCGCACCGGACAGCGCGCGATCGCCGCGCCCGAACCGGCCGCGCCCGCTCCCGTCCCGGCACCGGCACCGCAGGCGGCCCAGGCCCCCTGGCCGGCGCCCGAGGCCCAGGTCCCCGCGCGGCAGTGGCCGGCCCCCGCCGGCATGCCGGAGCGGTACGGCGACACCGGCTCCTCGCGGGCCGCGACCGTGACGGAGACGACGGGTGGCATCCCGGTGGTGTCCGCGACGGACACCGGCACCTTCCGGATCATGACCCCGGGTGCCGTCCAGTCCCGGTTCCCGGCGAACACGGACGGCTCCCGCGTCATGACCCCGGGCGCCACCGACGGCTTCCCGCCCGTGACGGGTGCTGAGACGGGTGCGATGCCGGCCGCGAGCGCGGGCGACACCGGCTCCTTCCGGGTCATGACGCCGGGCGCCACGGGCACGTTCCGGATGCCGGACGACACCGGCGGGCTTCCCTCGGTGCCCCCCGCGCACACGGACGCCTTCCAGGCCGCGTACCCCGCCGACACGGGCGCCTTTCAGGCGCCTGCGCCCGTCCCGGGCCCGATGGACAACGGTTTCTTCCCGGGCGTCGCGCAGGACGCGGCCGCCGCCTACCTCAGCACGCCGGCGGCCACCGCGGAGGGCGCCTATCCCGCCGCCGCGTACGCCGCGTCGGCCCCGGACACGGCAGCTCCCGCCATGCCGACGGCCGGCTTCGGCACCGGCGCCTTCCCCGCGGCGCCCGCCGTGGACCTGGGCGGCTACCCGGCCGGGACGCAGCCGACGGCCGCCGGCTGGGGATCAGCCGCGTCGATGCTCACGCCTCAGGCTCCGCTGCCCGCGCCGGTGATACCCGCGGCCGTGACGGACCCGCCGTGGGCGATGCTGGCGGCTCCCGCCGCGCTGGCCGAGCCCCCCTTGGCGATGGCCGCCGCCGCGCAGGTCGCCCAGGCCCCGTTCCTCACCGCGACCGTCCCGGCGGTGCCCCCGGTGGTCACCGCCCCGCTCCCCCCCGCGGCCCCGGTGGTCACCGCCCCCGTCCCGACCGCGCCCCCCGTGGTCACCGCCCCGCTCCCCACCGCTCCCCCGGCCGCCTTCGCGCCCGCGGTCTTCGCGCCCGCGGCCTTCGCCGACACCGGCTCCTTCCTCGTGCCCGGTGCCGCGGCCGAGCCCGGCAAGGCCATGAGGGCGCTGGCGTTCGCCCGGGCGCAGATCGGGCGGCCCTGCGTCTGGGGGGCGACCGGTCCGGACTCGTACGACTGCTCCAGCCTCACCCAGGCCGCCTGGCGTGCCGCCGGGGTGTCGCTGCCGCGCGCCGCGGCCGAGCAGGCCTTCGCCGGCACCCCGCTGACCCTGGCCGCCATCGAGCCCGGTGACCTGGTCTTCTTCTTCGACAACGACAGCCACGTCGGGGTCTACACGGGCGACGGCATGATGATCCACGCGCCCAGCCCGGGGGCCTCCATCCGCGAGGAGTCGATCTACAACGCCGGGGAGTCGGCGATCCACCGGGTGGTCCGCCCGGCCTGAGCCCGGCCGTCGGGGTCAGACCCTCCGCCGCCGCGCGCGCCAGCTCGCGTGGTGGTCCAGGAGGGTCTGCTCGACGGGCCGGTAGGTGAGGCCCAGTTCGCGGACGCCCCGGCTGTTGTCGACGCGGAAGCGGATGCCGAGGTGCTTGCGGATGTAGTCCTGGGTGAGCCCGAAGGACGGACCGAGGACTCGTACCGGCCAGTGCGGGAGCGCGGTGCGCGGCAGGCGCGGATCCCAGGGACGCCGGGTGCGGATGATCCTGGACATCTCGTGGAAGGACGTCATCGTCTCGTTGGCCACGATGTAACGGCCGTGCGCCGCCGGGTTCTCCGCCGCCGCGATGTGCGCGTCGGCCACGTCGCGGACGTCCGCGGTGGTGAAGCTGAAGTCCGGGGCGCCGTAGCAGAAGTAGCCCTTGAACAGCTCGTCGAGCAGGAACAGGCTGCCGGACTCGGAGGCGGGTGTGAGCGAAGGGCCCAGTATCAGGCCGGGGTTGACGCAGACCATGCGCCAGCGGTCCTGAGCGTTCCCGGCGTCCAGGACGGCGCGTTCGGCGATCGTCTTGGCGTAGTGGTAGGGGTTGCCGGCCACCGTGCTGGTGGTGTTGAAGTACTTCTCCGTCAGGATCCCGCCGGCCATCTCGCGGACGTCGCAGTAGTCGCCGAAGATGGCGCCCACGGTGGAGGTGAAGACCAGGGTCGTCACGTCCGGGGTGCGGTCCACGCTCGCCAGCACGTTGCGGGTGCCGAGCAACGCCGGGTCGACCACGTCCCGTTGGCCGTCCCGGATCCGCTCCGGCATCAGGAACGGCGAGGCGACGTGGAAGACCGTGGCACAGCCTCGGAAGGCCCCGTCGAAGGAGCCGTCCCTGAGCAGGTCGGCCTCGAACAGGGCCAGTTGGCCGGGGAATGCCTCCTGGAGCTCCCACAGGGGCCGCACCTTGTCCGCCGCGGAGGCGCTGCGGACGGTCGCGTGGACCCGGTAGCCCCGCTCCAGCAGCCCGCGCACCAGATGACTGCCGACGAATCCGCTGCCGCCGGTCACCGCGACGGTCTTCTCCCCGCGTGCGTCCACGCTCTCACCCCTCGCCCTCGGGACACCGCGCCCCGTGCGGCGCACAGGCCAGGCTGGCGCATGTCCGGGGCGGGCGCCAGGCACCGGACGGAGAGCGGTACCGTCTCCGGGGCACAAGCGGTGTCCGACACACCTCATAAGGTCGCCTTATGAGGTCATAGAGTGGACCCGTGTACTAACTTAGGACTGCCTTAGCTTAGGCTTCCCGTTCGAGATCGATTGTCTTCACTCGGTCGATTGTCATCACTCGAAGGGAACCTGATCATGCCGCGCCCCCTGCGGGTAGCCATCGTCGGAGCCGGCCCGGCCGGGATCTACGCCGCCGACGCCCTGCTCAAGTCCGAGGTGGCCGCCGAGCCCGGCGTGTCCGTCGACCTCTTCGAGCGGATGCCCGCCCCGTTCGGCCTGATCCGGTACGGCGTCGCCCCCGACCACCCGCGCATCAAGGGCATCATCACGGCCCTGCACCAGGTGCTCGACAAGCCGCAGATCCGGCTCTTCGGCAACGTGGACTACCCCACCGACATCAGCCTCGACGACCTGCGCTCCTTCTACGACGCGGTGATCTTCTCGACGGGCGCGACGGCCGACCGCGAACTGCGCATACCCGGCATCGAGCTGGACGGCTCCTACGGCGCGGCCGACTTCGTCTCCTGGTACGACGGCCACCCGGACGTCCCGCGCACCTGGCCGCTCGACGCGGAGAAGGTCGCCGTCCTCGGGGTCGGCAACGTGGCCCTGGACGTGGCCCGCATCCTCGCCAAGACCGCCGACGAGCTGCTCCCCACCGAGATCCCGCCGAACGTCCACGCGGGACTGAAGGCCAACAAGGCCCTCGAGGTGCACGTCTTCGGCCGCCGCGGCCCGGCGCAGGCGAAGTTCTCGCCGATGGAGCTGCGGGAGCTGGACCACTCCCCCAACATCGAGGTCATCGTCAACCCCGAGGACATCGACTACGACGCGGGCTCGATCGAGACCCGGCGCGGCAACAAGCAGGCCGACATGGTCGCCAAGACCCTGGAGAACTGGGCGATCCGCGATGCCGGCGACCGCCCGCACAAGCTCTACCTGCACTTCTTCGAGTCTCCGACGGAGATCCTCGGCGCGGACGGCAAGGTCACGGGGCTGCGCACCGAGCGCACCGCCCTGGACGGCACCGGCAACGTCAAGGGCACCGGCGAGTTCAAGGACTGGGAGCTCGGCGCGGTCTACCGCGCGGTCGGCTACCTCTCCGACAAGCTGCCCAAGCTGCCCTGGGACATCGACTCGGGCACCGTCCCGGACGAGGGCGGCCGGGTCATCGACGAGGCCGGCAGCCATGTGCAGTCCACCTACGTCACCGGCTGGATCCGCCGCGGCCCCGTCGGCCTGATCGGCCACACCAAGGGCGACGCCAACGAGACCGTCTCCAACCTCCTGGACGACTACGCGAACGACCGGCTGCACACGCCCGAGTCGCCCGCGCCGGAGGCCGTGGACGCCTTCTTCGCCGAGCGGAACGTCCGCTTCACCACCTGGGAGGGCTGGTACAGGCTGGACGCCGCCGAGCGTGCGCTGGGCGAGCCCCAGGGCCGCGAGCGCGTCAAGCTCGTCGAGCGCGAGGACATGCTGCGCGAGAGCGGCGCGTGACACGAGGCTGAGCTGCTCGGACAGCTCGGAGGGGGCCGCCGGATCACCGTCGGCCCCCTCCCCCGTTCAGCCGGCGAACGGAGCCCGCCCCGGTGCGGATGGACGGGCGGGCCCCGTTCGACACACCATTGTCCGGAATCCACCCGGTCGGGGACACGGGTGAACCGGCGTCGCACGACGCACCCGTCGCACACCCCGGGCGCGGGGCGCGTTCCCCGGGCGCGGGCGCCCCGCCCTGTGGGCCGCGCTGCCGAGCAGTGATACTGGAACGCACATCCCGCCCTCATCCGCAGATTGGCCCATGTCGAACTCCGCCACCGACCGTGCCGTCCTTCCGCCGACCGTCTGGGCCGCCCGCGGCCGCCACACGGGCCCGGACTCCGAGGAGGTGATCCGCCGGGTCCTGCGCCGCCGCAAGGAGACCGGCGCCCTCGACGACTTCGCCGAACCCGCCGGCCCGGCCGAGCCCGCCGAATCCGCCGTGCCGGGGGTGCCGGTCCCGCGGGTCTTCGAGGCCCGCTGGCGCGTCGACGGCGGCACGGTGACGGTGCGCGCCCGGCTGACCCTCGTGGCCCAGCAGGCCGGGCGGGAGTGGCAACTGGTCGCCGAGGCCGAGCGGCCCTGGGACGAGACGTGGCCCTCTCCGGCGACGGTGTTCTGGCCCGACGGCGACGAGGCCGGCGACGGCGGCGAGGCCGCCTGGGACTACCACCCGGCCGTAGCGGGCCTCAGGATGCGCACGGTCAATCCGCTGCCCGCCGACGACAAGGACATGCGGCGGGTGCTGCGCGAGGCCGCGAAGGGCGCCTGGTGCGTCAACCTCGTGGTGCACGAGGCGATGACGCCCGACGCGCTCGGCAGTCGGCCGCTGGTCCGGCAGCTGCCGCCCGGCCTCGCCCACCGTGTCGTGGAGCACCGGGCCACGCCCCAGCAGTTCCGTGCCGTCAACTGGGCGGTGCGCGACCTCGGCGTCGAGGTGCCGCGCGGCGGTGCCGTCCTGCTGCCCCCGGACCCGGCACCGGCCGGCTACGACGCGCGGGAGTACGCGGTGCGCAGCGTCTTCCTGGACGGCTCGGAGTCCACCGAACTGATCGCCGTCCTGCGCCGGTTCGCCGCGCTGCCCAAGCCCGCGCCGCCGGGCGCCGAGGAGGCGCTGGCCGATCTGCGCGACAACTGGACCCTGATGACGCTGGAGGAGGAACTCGCCCGCGAACGCCGGCGGGTCGCGCAGTACGCCGAGGCCCTGGAGGCCATGACCAGGTCCCGCGACCTGTACAAGGAGGCCGCGCAGCGGGCCGACGAGGCGCTCGCCGCACTCCGCGACACCCCGGCCCCCTCCGTACCGGCGTCACAACCCGCCTCCCCCTTCCAGCAGTTGACCCGGGCCTTCAAGGGCCTGCGGCCGCCGAGGGAGAATGCCGGGCCGGCAGCGGTGCCCGGGGAGGAAACCGGGAAGACGGACCAGTGACGGACCCCGGGCCGGACCGGGGCGGGACGACAGGACAGCGATGGACACCACCACGACCGTGTTCGTGATCTGCGCGATCGTCGCGGCGGCCCTGCTCGCCGGGGCGGTCACCGTGCTCGTACGACTGGTCCGCACCCGGCGCACCCTGCGCCGGGCCGGTCTGCCCACCGGACCGCGATGGGTCTTCTGGGGGGCCGTCCTGTACCTGGTGCTCCCGACCGACCTGCTCCCCGACCCGATCTACCTGGACGACATCGGCGTCCTCCTGCTGGCCCTGCGCTCGATGCGCGCGGCCCGGATACTGCCGTCGGAGGACCCCGGACTCTGAGCCGCGCGGGGCCCGGGTGCGGAGCAAACCGCCGTCCGGCGGCCTCCGGACGGAGCCGGCCGGTGCTGCCCGGGTGCGTTCGCCGGGCGTCGTGGCGCATTCTTGCTGTGTCCCCGCCAGGCGGTGCACGGACGAGGCAGGACCGGATGACTGGGAGCGGCGAGCACCTGGGCCGGGCGGGTGAACGGCTGACCGCGCTGCTGGTCGACGCCTCGACCGGCGCCCGGTGCACTTCCGGGTGCGCCACGGTGACGCCGGCGAGGGCGACTGGCTCGCGCTGTCCCTGCACCCCGGCCCCGGCGCACCGGCGCGGTCGTCCCCACCAACCGGATCGACCCGGCCGTCCGTCCGCCCAGCCCGCCCGCGGTCCGGGCCTTCGCACTCGGCGACCGGCCGCCCTACGAGGGGCTGAGCGGCACCAACCATCTGCTGATCGGCCCCGACCCGGGCCAGTTCGCCAGCTGCTGCTATCTGCGGGCCCCGGGCGGCCCCACCCGCGTCCTGGAGATCGCCGGCGGGGTGGTGCTCGGGGTGGACCTCCGCGCCCGGTACCCGGTGACCGAGCCGGCCCCGGACGCGATCCTCGCCCTGTCCACGGACGGGCTGGTGGAGCGGCCGGGCGAGGACATCGACGACGGCATCGCGGCGCTGCGGCCGGCGCTGTCCAGCGGCGGTGCCGCCGGTGCGGCGGCCGCTCGCCGGCGGGGGTGGCCGACCGGCTCACCGCCACGGCCCGGCACGCGAGCGACCGGCCCGACGACGTGGCGCCGGCCTCGCCACCCGGCGCCGGGTTTCCGGGGGACCGGCCATGACAGGGCACAACGGGGCACCACGCCGCTTGTCCCGGGAGACCCTCTCGCCTCGCCGGGCCGGGCAGTGTAGACATGGGCTCATGGTCCGTCTGCCCGGCCGGTCCGAGACCCGGCCGCCCCCTTCCGAGGCTCCGCGCGCGCCGCTCGCGGAGGGGGAAGGGACGGCGATCCGGCCGGGGCATATGCCTTCCGGGCGATGGCGGCCGGCACGCAACACACGCAGCGTGGCCGCACAGGTGTTCATGCTGCAGGTGGTGATCGTGCTGCTGCTGGTCGTCACGGCGGTGGTGGAACAGGTCCTCCAGGTGCGGCACGACAGCACCATGGAGGCCCGCAACCGGTCCGTGGCCGTCGCCCAGTCCTTCGCCAACGCGCCCGGCACCGCCGCCGCGCTGCGGCTGCCGGATCCCACCAGCGTGCTCCAGCCGAAGGCCGAGGCGGCCCGCAAGGCGACCGGCGTGGACTTCATCGTCGTCATGAACACGGAGGGGATCCGCTACACGCACCCGAAGCCGGACCGCATCGGGAAGAAGTTCGTCGGGACCATCGGGCCCGCGCTGGCGGGCGGCACCGTCACCGAGGAGGTCGCGGGTACCATCGGGGAGCTGGTGCAGGCGGTGGTCCCGGTCAAGGACGCCGACGGCAAGGTGGTCGGCCTGGTGTCGGCGGGTATCACCACCGCGCACGTGGGCGGTACCGCCGACCAGCAGCTGCCGCTGCTGCTGGCCTCGGCCGCCGCCGCGCTGGCCCTGGCGACGGCGGGCACGGCGCTGGTCAGCAGGCGCCTGAGGCGTCAGACGCACGGCCTCGGCCCGCGCGAGATGACCCGCATGTACGAGCACCACGACGCGGTGCTGCACTCCGTGCGGGAGGGGGTGCTGATCGTCGGCGGCGACGGCCGGCTGATGCTCGCCAACGACGAGGCACAGCGGCTGCTGGACCTGCCCCCGGACGCCGAGCGCCGCAAGGTCGGGGATCTCGGCCTGGACAGCGACACCGCGGAACTGATCGCCTCGGGGCGGATGGCCACCGACGAGGTGCACCTGGTCAAGGACCGGCTGCTGGCCGTCAACCAGCGCCCGATCGAGGTGCGCGGCGGTCCGCCAGGCAGCGTCATCACCCTGCGCGACTCGACCGAGCTGCGCGCCCTGTCCGGGCGCGCCGAGGTGGCCCGCGAGCGCCTGAACATGCTGTACGACGCCGGGGTGGGCATCGGTACCAGCCTGGACGTCACCCGGACGGCCGAGGAACTGGCGGAGCTGGCCGTGCCCCGGTTCGCGGACTACGCGGCCATCGATCTGTACGACGCGGTCCTCAAGGGCGAGGAGCCCAAGCCCGGGGACGCGCTGCGCCGGGTGGCCTTCGCGGGCCTGCGCGAGGACGCCCCGCTGTACCAGACCGGCGAGCGGATCCGGTTCGTGCCGTCCTCGCCGCAGGCTCGCTGTCTGGAGACCGGCGAGTCGGTCGTCGAGCCCCGGCTGCGGGACGCGCCGGGCTGGCGGGCCCAGGACGTGGAGCTCACCGGCCGGATCCTGGAGTTCGGCATCCACTCGCTGATCACGGTGCCGCTGCGGGCCGGGAACCTGGTGCTGGGGGTGGCCAACTTCTGCCGTTCGGAGAAGCTCGCGCCGTTCGACACGGAGGAGCTGGCGCTCGCGGAGGAGCTCGTGGCCCGGGCCGCCGTCTCCATCGACAACGCCCGCCGCTACACGCGCGAGCACGGCATGGCGGTGGCCCTCCAGCGCAGTCTGCTGCCGCGCAGCCTCCCCGAGCAGACCGCCCTGGACATCGCCTACCGGTACCTGCCGGCGCAGGCCGGGGTCGGCGGCGACTGGTTCGACGTGCTGCCGTTGTCCGGGGCCCGGGTGGCGCTGGTGGTCGGGGACGTCGTGGGGCACGGGCTGCACGCGGCGGCGACCATGGGACGGCTGCGTACGGCCGTGCACAACTTCGCGGCGCTGGATCTGACCCCCGACGAACTGCTGAGCCTGCTGGACGAGCTGGTGGGCCGTATCGACCAGGACGAGACCCCCACCGACAGCACGGCCCCGGTCACCGGCGCGACCTGCATCTACGCGATCTACGACCCGGTCACCCGGCGCTGCACGGTGGCCCGGGCCGGTCATCCGCCGCCGGCGCTGGCCGGGCCCGACGGCAGTGTGCGGTTCCCGGACGTGCCGGCCGGTCCGCCGCTCGGGGTGGGCGGACTGCCCTTCGAGACGGCCGAACTGGAGCTGCCCGAGGGCAGCAGCCTGGTCCTGTACACCGACGGGCTGGTCGAGGACCGGCAGCGGGACATCGACGAAGGCCTCGAGCTGCTCGCCGGTGCCCTGGAGTCGGCGGCCGGCGACACCCCCGAGGAGATCTGCGCGGCCGTCCTGGAGCGGTTGCCGGCCCGCCCCAGCGACGACGTGGCGCTGATCGTCGCCCGCACCCGGGCGCTCGGCACGGACCAGGTCGCCGAGTGGCAGGTACCGGCCGATCCGGCGGCCGTCTCCGAGGTGCGGGCCAAGGTGATCCGCCGGCTCGCGGACTGGGACCTGGACGAGCTGTCCTTCACCACCGAACTGATCCTCAGCGAGCTGGTCACCAACGCCATCCGGCACGGCCGGGCGCCCATCGGGGTACGGCTGCTCCGCGACCGGACGCTGATCTGCGAGGTGTCCGACGCCAGCACCACCTCGCCGCACCTGCGGTATGCGGCGAGCACCGACGAGGGCGGCCGGGGCCTGTTCCTGGTCGCACAGATGTCCGAACGGTGGGGCACCCGGTACACACCCGCCGGAAAGGTCATCTGGTCGGAACAGCCGCTGCCCTGACTCCTTCCCCCACGGTGTTGAGAACACGTCACCGCGTGGGTGATGATCTCCGGTATGTTCTCGCGCCGCAGCCGTCGCCCCAGGTCCGCCGAACTCGTCAAGGCCTGGGAGTGCCTGGACTCCGGGGATCTGCCCGGAGCGGTACGGCAGTTGCGGGCCGCCGGGGAGGAGGCGCCGGCCGCCGAGGTGGCCCTCGTGGTCGAGCGGGCCGCCCAAGCGGCGGGTTTCGAGGACCTCGAACAGGCCGCCGCCGCGCTCGCCGCCCGACCCGATCACGCCCAGCACCTTTTCGACTTCGGGTACGCGTGCGTCGAACGCGGCCTGTCCTTCCTGGCGATCCCGCCGCTGCGCACGGTACTGACGCACAACCCGGGTGCGCTGGTGGTGGTGCGGGAGCTGGTGTCGGCGTACGAGCGGGAGGAGCGCCACGGCGAGGCGATGGACGAACTGGCCCGGCACGAAGGCGACTTCGCCGACTGGCCGGACCGGTATCTGCTGGTGTACAACGCGCTCATGGCGGGCGACCTGGCCACGGCCCGCCGTCAGCACGCCCTGCTGTCCGAGCCGGGGGACGCACAGTGGCGGCCCACGTGGGCCCGCCAGACCCGGATGCTGGAGCGGGCCGCTGCCCTCGGCGAGCCGGCGGGGCTGCGTGACTGGCAGTACGTGATCGGGGGCCAGGTGCTGGGAACCCTCTCCCCGTTCGGCTTCGCCGCGGGCATGGCGGGCCGCTACGCGTATCTCCAGGACACCCCCGGGCAGTGCCTGGGCGCTCTGCGGCGGCTGGCGCTCCTGCTGTCCGCCACGCGGACGAGCCCGCGCACGGTGTCACTGCTGCCCGACCGCGGCTCGCGGATCCTCGGCCTGGCCGCCGCCGAGGTGCTGGACCTGCCGGCCGTGCCGTTCGGGTCGGACCGCGCGGACACCGTCGTCGTGGCGTACGACCTCAACGAGCTGGCCGGGCACCCGTCGGGGCCGGAGATCATCGGCGCGCTCTTCGAGCGGGCCCCGGGACAGGTCCTGCACGAGCATGCCGGCTGCTGGACCGACACCCCGGCCGTCACCGCCGACAGCGTCGGCCTGCTGCACCAGTCGGTGGTGGCGCCGTGGGGCGAGCGGCTGCGGGTCGACGAGGACGGCAGGACGGGACGGGAGGCGGCCGACGAGCGGCCCGCGGAGGACCTGGCCGCCGAGATCGTGCGGGCCGACGCCACGTTCGACGAGGGCGACGGCGAAGGACCTGCCGACCCGGACGAGGCGTTCACCGCGTTCGCGGAGTCGGTCCGGGACGGCTGGCTCACCGGCGACCGGGCCCGCGTCAACTCGTCCGGACCGGTGCGCAGTTCGCGCTTCACGTGATCCTCAGCCGAGCGCCCGGTCCAGGTTGAAGGCCGCGCTGATCAGCGAGAGATGCGTGAACGCCTGCGGAAAGTTGCCCTGTTGCTCGCCGGTGCGGCCGATCTCCTCGGCGTACAGGCCCAGATGGTTGGCGTAGGTGAGCATCTTCTCGAAGGCGAGCCGGGCCTCGTCCACGCGTCCGGCGTGCACCAGGGCCTCGACGTACCAGAACGAGCAGATGGAGAAGGTGCCCTCGTCGCCGCGCAGACCGTCGGGGCTGGCCTGCGGGTCGTAGCGGTAGACCAGCGAGTCGGAGACCAGGTCCTCGCCGAGGGCGTCCAGGGTGGAGAGCCATTTGGGGTCGGTCGGGGCGATGAACTTGGCCAGGGGCATCATCAGGAGTGAGGCGTCCAGCACGTCCCCGCCCTCGTACTGGACGAAGGCACGGCGCCGCTCGGACCAGCCGCGGTCCATGATCCGCCGGTAGATGGCGTCCCTGGCGCCCAGCCAGTGGGTCAGGTCGGCGGGCAGGCCGCGCCGGCGGGCCAGCCGGATCGCCCGCTCGATGGCGACCCAGCACATCAGACGTGAGTAGAGGAAGTTCTTGCGGCCGCCCCGGGTCTCCCAGACGCCCTCGTCGGGCTGGTCCCAGTGGTCGCAGACCCAGGCGACGAGCCGGGTGACGTCGTCCCACTGGGCGCTGGAGATGGGCTGGGCCCACTTGTCGTAGAGGTAGATCGAGTCGATGAGCGCGCCGTAGATGTCCAGCTGGAGCTGGCCGGCCGCGGCGTTGCCGACCCGCACCGGTGCGGAGCCGCAGTGGCCCTCCAGATGCGGGAGGACCCGTTCGGGCAGGTCGCTGCGGCCGTCGATGCCGTACATGATCTGCAGTGGCCCCGAGGCGGCGCCGTCACCGGGGCTGACGCAGGTGGTCAGGAACTTCATGAAGGCCTCGGCCTCGCCGGTGAAGCCGAGCCGCAGCAGGGCGTAGACGGCGAAGGCGGCGTCCCGGATCCAGACGTAGCGGTAGTCCCAGTTGCGTTCGCCGCCGAACTGCTCGGGGAGGCTGGTGGTGGGCGCTGCCACGATGGCGCCGGTGGGCGCGTACGTGAGCAGCTTCAGGGTGAGTGCGGAGCGGTGCACCATCTCGCGCCAGCGGCCGCGGTAGCGGGACCGGGACAGCCAGCGCCGCCAGTAGCAGACGGTGGCCTCGAATTGCTGTTCGGCCTCGATATGGGCACAGCCCCGTGGCGCGATGCGCTCTCCGGCCTGGTCGAGCGCGAAGACCGCGGACTCGCCCTCGGCGAGTTTGAAGTCGGCGTGGGCGTCCGGGCCGTCGCTCTCCATGGCCACGGTGGAGGTGAGCGCGAGCGACATCACCTCGGACTCGAACAGGGCGGTGCCGTCGAGCATTCGCAGGGTGTGCGGGTCCGCGCCGTAGTTGAAGCGGGGGGCCACCCGGACCCGGAAGGGGACGGTGCCGCGCACGCAGATCACCCGGCGGATGAGCCGGTGCCGCTCGCAGTCCCCGGACGTGCCGATGACGGGCATGAAGTCCTGGACCTCGCCGACGCCGTCGTCGGTGAAGAAGCGGGTGATCAGCACGTTGGTGTCGGGGAAGTAGAACTGCTTGGTCCGGGCAGACACGGCCGGGGCCAGCGAGAAGTGGCCGCCGCGCTCGGCGTCCAGCAGGGCCGCGAAGACGCTGGGGGCGTCGAAGGACGGACAGCAGTACCAGTCGATGGTGCCGTCGCTGCCGACCAGGGCCACCGTCCGCAGATCACCGATCAGCCCGTGCTCGGCGATCGGAAGGTAGCGGGGGCTGCCGGGCGCAGTCTCGGAGAACCGCTGTTCGGTCATCGCGTCGGCCTCCCCTGAACGGATGTATGGGCACAATACATCGTAAAGGTGATAATTACCTTCGCGCATCGAGCACCGGGCGCGCGCTGGGCTCCGACCCGCTCCGGATGCGCGGTACGGCCGGGCGGGCAATGGTGAGAGGGTGCACCCGCTCCGCGAAGGAGGCACCATGTCGACCTCAGAACCCGAAGCGTCCCGGTCGCCCGACGACCGCGCCACCCCGGACTCCCTGCTGCACAGCGCCCCCGGCACCGGGGTGGCGCCCGAAGACCTGGTGATGGCGTCGGGCCGGGACGTCACCCCGGCCACGCTCGAATGGGCCAGGAAGAAGATGGAGCGCGAGGGCCCGAACTGCGTCGAGAGGTTGCTGCCCTGACGCTGGACAGGCGCCGCCTCCTCGGACTGCTCTCAGCGGCGGGCGTGGTGCCGTCCGCGCTCGCCGTACACACAGCTCGGCCCGCCTCCGCCGCCGTCGCCGCCTCCACGGTCGGCGACCGCCACGGCGGTGCCGAGGATCACGCGCGGTTCATGAGGGCCGCGGTCCGGGAGGCGCGCGGCAACCCGTACTACCCCTTCGGCGCGGTGCTCGTCGGCTCGGGCCGGGTCCTGGGACGCGGGGTGAACACCTCGGCCGAGAACCCGACGTACCACGGGGAGATGGTCGCCATGGCCGACTACGTGCGCCGGGTCGGCAACCACGGCTGGGGCGCGGCCACCCTGTACTCGACCGGCGAACCGTGCGCCATGTGCATGAGCGCCTGCGCCTGGGCGGGTGTGGGCCAGATCGTCTGGGGCACCTCGATCGACGGGCTCGGCCGCACCGGACTGGACCAGATCACCCTGCCGGCACGGGCGGTGGTCGACGCCGCCGCGTCCTTCTACAGCCCCCGGCTGCTGGGCGGCGTCCTCGCCGCGACGACGGACGCACTGTTCCGGCAGGCCGAGATCCTGCGTGGAGGCGGGCCGAACGGGGCGCGCCAAGCGCGCCGCGGGGCGGGCAACGGCCCAGGTCCGTAGCGGATTTCACGCGTTGGCCGGCCGTTCTCTCTTTCGAAGCGGGGGTGCCTGCTGACAGACTCCGCCAGGTGCCAGACTTCGACATTCTCGTCATCGGATCCGGACCCGGCGGCCAGAAGGCCGCCATCGCCGCGGCCAAGCTGGGCCGCCGGGTCGCCGTGGTCGACAGCCCCGACATGGTGGGCGGTGTGTCCATCCACACCGGCACCATCCCCTCCAAGACCCTGCGCGAGGCGGTCCTCTATCTGACCGGACTCACCCAGCGCGATCTCTACGGCCAGAGCTACCGGCTCAAGGAGGACATCACCGTCACCGACCTGACCGCGCGCACCCGGCACGTGGTCGGCCGCGAGGTGGACGTCATCCGCAACCAGCTCTCCCGCAACCACGTCACCCTCTGCTCGGGCACCGGCCGCTTCGTCGACCCGCACACCGTCGCCCTGCGCGAACCGAACGGCGACGAACGGCTGTTGACCGCCGGGCACATCGTCATCGCCACCGGAACCCGGCCGGCCCGCCCGGACAGCGTCGAGTTCGACGGCCGCACCATCATGGACTCGGACAACGTGCTGTCGCTGGAGCGGGTGCCGCGCTCCATGGTCATCGTGGGCGCCGGTGTGATCGGCATGGAGTACGCCTCGATGTTCGCCGCGCTCGGCAGCAAGGTCACCGTGGTCGAGAAGCGCGCGGCCATGCTCGACATGTGCGACGTCGAGGTCGTCGAGTCGCTCAAGTACCACCTCAGGGACCTGGCCGTCACCTTCCGGTTCGGCGAGACCGTCGCCGCCGTCGAGCACCACCCCCGGGGCACTCTGACCGTGCTGGAGAGCGGCAAGAAGATACCGGCGGACACGGTGATGTACTCGGCGGGCCGGCAGGGCCTGACCGACGGGCTCGACCTGGACAAGGCGGGCCTGTCCGCGGACCGGCGTGGCCGCATCACGGTGGACGAGCACTTCCGCACCGAGGTGCCGCACATCTACGCCGTGGGCGACGTCATCGGCTTCCCGGCGCTCGCCGCCACCTCGATGGAACAGGGCCGGGTCGCCGCCTACCACGCCTGCGGGGAACCGGTCGGGCAGATGGACAACCTCCAGCCCATCGGGATCTACACCATCCCGGAGATCAGCTTCGTCGGCCGTACCGAGGACCAGCTCACCGAGGAGTGCGTGCCGTTCGAGGTCGGGGTGGCCCGCTACCGGGAGCTGGCCCGGGGGCAGATCATCGGCGACTCGCACGGAATGCTCAAGCTCCTGGTCTCCCCCGACGACCGGCGGCTGCTCGGTGTGCACTGCTTCGGTACCGGAGCGACAGAACTGATCCATATCGGTCAGGCGGTGATGGGCTGCGGCGGCACGGTCGACTACCTGGTGGACGCCGTCTTCAACTACCCGACGCTCGCCGAGTCGTACAAGGTGGCGGCCCTGGACGCCACCAACAAGCTGCGGCAGCTCGACCGGCTGGAGGACTGAGCGGTCCAGGAACGGCTGCCTCCGGTGTGCGAGTTGGCCTCTTCAAGTGGCATATGTGATTACCGGTCGGTCAGCTTGAAAGGTCAAAGGGGGCCGCTATCATCACACCCACACACGCGGTGTGACCGTATACGGACTCTCGGCATGCGGCCCTCACCACACCCTTCTCCTTTCTGACCGTCCCCTGCCCGAGGCGATCCCTCTGTGGGTGCGAGGCGGGAGGCACACCCCCACCCGTACCACCGCGGGCCTGCACTCCCGTGCGCCCTGCACGACCGGAAAGCAGCACAACCATGAGCAACAGCAGGGGCAGAGGGCTGCAGGCGAATGCCCTCGGCACGTTCGACACGGTGGTGATGGCCGTGGCGGGCAGCGCACCGGCGTACTCGCTGGCCGCCACCACCGCCGTCCTGGTGGGGGCGGTGGGCCTGGCCAGTCCGGCCGCGCTGCTGTGGTGCGCGATACCGATGCTGGGGATCGCGCTGGCCTTCAGCTACCTGGGCCGGATCGACGTGAACGCGGGCGCGAGTTACTCCTGGGTGGGCCGCACCCTGCACCCCTTCCTCGGCTTCGTCAGCGGCTGGGCGCTGGTGGTGTCGGCGACCATCTTCATGGTGGCCGGCTCACTGCCCGCCGGCTCGATGACGCTGTCCCTGTTCGACGCGGACCTCGCCGACGACGTGGCGCTGTCCACAGTGGTCGGCGCCGCATGGTTCCTGGTCATGCTGGCGGTGGTGCTCGGCGGCGCCCGGCTCACCGTCCGCGCGCAGCTGCTGATGTCCGGCATCGAGCTGGCCGTCCTGCTGCTGTTCGCGGTGCTCGCCCTCTTCCACACCGGCAACGCCCACGCCTTCGACTGGTCGTGGCTCGGTTTCAGCCACTTCGACGGCGTCTCCGGCTTCGCCTCGGGCGCGCTGATCGCGGCGTTCTACTACTGGGGCTGGGACGTCACCAGCAACCTCAGCGAGGAGACCCGCAACTCGCGCCGGACCACCGGCCTCGCGGGCCTCATCGGGGTGGGCATCGTCTTCGCCCTCTTCGAGGTGTTCACGATCGCCGTGAACGTCATCCTGTCCTCGGACCAGATCGCCGCGAACGACGCCAACGTCCTGGCCGTGCTGGGCGCCGAGATCGCGCCGGGCTGGGGCGGCAGACTGCTGATCGTCGCCGTGATGCTGTCCACCATCGCCACCCTGGAGACGACCCTCATCCAGGTCACCCGCTCGCTGTTCGCGATGGGCCGCGACCGCACGATGCCGGCCGCGCTCGGCAAGGTGCACCGCACCTGGAACACCCCGTACGTGGCGATCACCGTGGTCGGCGCGGTGGCGCTGGTGATGTTCGTCGCCTCCAACGCGCTGGGCTCGGTGGGCGAGATCCTCTCCGACGCGATCGCGGCGATCGGCCTCCAGATCGCCGTCTACTACGGCCTCGCGGGCCTCGCGGTGGTCGTCGCCTACCGCAGGATGCTCTTCAGGTCCGCGGGCAACTTCCTGCTCGGCGGGGTGTGGCCGCTGCTCGGCGCGGTGTTCATGTTCTGGATCTTCGTCGAGTCGCTGAGCGAGCTGAGCGGCGCGGCGATCGCGATCGGCGTCGGCGGTCTGGCGATCGGCCTGATCCCGATGCTCTGGTACTGGAAACAGGGCAGCGACTACTACCGGCCTGCCAAGCTGGACGCCGCCCACACCGTCGAGGCCGACTTCGTACCCGACGACCACGTCACCGCACAGGCCCAGGCTTACGAAGGCCTCCCCACGGATTTCTGAGGTACGAGCCCGATGGCGAGAGACCGTTTCGTCCCCGACTTCGATCCGGACTGCGGGGACACCGCCCTCACCTCGGCCCGTCAGGACATCGTCATCGGCCGCTGGCAGGGCCTGCGGGACCTGCTGCGGGCCACCGGTGCGGACTGGCTGGTCCGGGGACACCGGGTGCGTCTGCTCGCGCAGGCCTGCGCGGGCAGTTCGACGGCGGAGTCCTGGCTGGCCGCGGAACCGCACGGTGCCGACGCGCTGGCGCTGCGGGCGGCGACCGAGACCGCCCGGGCGTTCACCCTGGCCATCTCGGCCGGCCGGGGTGCGCCCATCGACCGGTCCAGGATCGACGCCGCCGTGCTGGCCTGCCTGGCCGCCGCGGAGGCGTATCCGCAGGACCCGACCCCCTGGGTCTCCCTGATCTCGGTGGCACGGCTGTATCCGACCGGCGTGCGCCGCCAGGAACTCGCCCGCTGGTGGGACGAGTTGCACCGGCGCGACCCGTACAACGTGGAGGGCCACCTCCAGGTGCTCCACTACTACTCCGCGCGCTGGCACGGCACGCACGGCCTGATGTACGACTTCGCCCGGGACGCGGCCGGGGTCGCGCCGCCCGGCTGCGCACTGCCGGTCCTGGTGCAGTACGCCCGGGTCGAGGAGTTCCGCTTCGCCCTGGACGAGAGCCACGGGCAGCAGGCCTCGGTGGGGCACGGACAGCACTGGAAGCACGACGGCGCGGTCAGTGACGTCCGGCGGACCTGGGAGCGCTGGATCGCCCAGCGCGGCGAGGAGCCCGTCGCCCCCGGCGAACTGCGGGACCTCAACTACCTGACGCACGCCGCCTGCCAGGCCGGGATCACGGACATCGCCGCGGCATTGCTGCGGCTCCAGGGGCAGCGGGTGACCCGCACCCCGTGGTCGTACACCGGCGACGCGGAGAAGCAGATCGTCAAGTGGCGTGCGGACCTGAAGCTGCGCGGCTGACGGGCGGGGCGGGGAAGGTCCTACGACTCGGGCTGCTCGGCGGGGCGGGCGAGGCCCGTCGTCCACTTCTCCTCGATGCGGCAGGCCTTCCAGATCAGCAGGGCGATCACCCAGGTGGCGAAGAACAGGCCGACGATGACGAAGCCGACGGTGTTCAGGTCGAGGCCCGCGACCCAGTCCCAGAAGGCGCCGTGCAGCTCCAGCTCGTCGGCGAGGAGTCCGAGGAGTTCCACCGTGCCGATGACGAGGGCGACGGCCACGGACAGGCCGGTGACGGTGAGGTTGTAGTAGACCTTGCGGACCGGCTTGGAGAACGCCCACTCGTAGGCGAAGTTCATGAACGAGCCGTCGATCGTGTCGAGCAGCGACATCCCGGCCGCGAAGAGCACCGGCAGGGTCAGGATGGCGTACCAGGGCAGACCGGAGGCGGCGCCGGAGCCGGCCAGGACCAGCAGGGCGATCTCCGTGGCGGTGTCGAAGCCGAGGCCGAACAGCAGGCCCAGCGGGTACATCTGCCAGGGCCTGCTGATCGAACCGGTGACCCGGCCGAGGAAGCGGTTCATGAAGCCGCGGTTGTTGAGCTGCGTCTCCAGCGCGGCCTCGTCGTAGGTGCCGGAGCGCATCTGCCGGAAGACCTTCCAGATACCGGCCAGGATGACGAGGTTGATGCCGGCGATGAGGTAGAGGAAGGTCCCGGAGACCGTCGTACCGATGAGGCCGGTGACCTCGTGGAGGTGCGAGCCGTCGTCCTGGACCGGGCCGGCCAGGGTCTTCATGCCGAGCGAGAGCAGCAGGGCGAGGCCGAAGACGATGCTGGAGTGTCCCAGGGAGAACCAGAAGCCGACGGACAGCGGCCGCTGCCCCTCGCCCATGAGCTTCCGGGTGGTGTTGTCGATCGCGGCGATGTGATCGGCGTCGAAGGCGTGCCGCATGCCCAGGGTGTACGCGGTCACGCCGATCCCGATCCCGAAGGCCGCCGGTTCTCCGGCGGATCCGGTGCCGACGCTGAGGTGCTGCGGCGCGATGACCCCGACCAGGGTGCCCCAGCCGACGACGTGCAGTGCGAGCACGAAGGCGGCCATCCCGCCGACCCTGATCCACTCCTGCCGTGTCATGGAGCCCCGGACACGGTGCCAGGCCGAGCGCCTGGTCTCGGCCTGGGCGGGGAGGGACGGAGCGGGACCAGGGGCGGCCGTCATCGGGAGGTGTCATCCTTCGGTCGAGCATGAGCGGCTGCCGTCGGCGGCCTGATGCCATACTCCCGCACCTGCAATTCATTCGCATTAAAGCCGGCGGCAGACCTTTCCCACGAGAAGGCAAAGAGCCCACGGAGCGCCGATCGTCTACATTTGAGTAGACAGTCATCGCGCAGGAGGGCCGCCACCCCGACCATGAACGGCAGGAGGACCGCGGAGCTCGCGGGAAGTGTGGCCCTCGGGGCCTGGGCGGGGCTGACCGTACTGGCCCTGGTCGTGACCGGCCGGCACGGCGTCCCGCTCGCACCGGACCGCGCCGCGCTGGCCTGGTCCGTCGGCCATCGCCCCGACGTCGCGGTGGCCGTGGCCCGGGGGCTCACCTCGACCGGCACCGGGGCCGTGCCGTACGCCCTGGCCGTGGCGGCCGGGCTGATCGCGGGCCGTACCGCGCGCCGGCGGGCGGCGGCCGCGCTCCTCTGCGTGACCTGCCTGGCCCTGGGCCAGGCGGCCCGCTACGGCCTGCTGGAACTGGTCGCCCGGCCCCGGCCGCCGGAGGCCTGCTGGCTGACCCGGGCCTCCGGCTGGTCCTTCCCCTCCGGCCACACCTCGACGTCGGCACTGGCCGCCGGCCTGGTGGTGGTGGCCCTGCGGATCCGGGCCCCGCGGAGCGGTACGCCGTGGGCGGTGGCCGCCGTCTGCTGGGCACTCGCCGTCGGGGCCACCCGGGTGTTCCTCGGCGTGCACTGGTGCACGGACGTGCTCGGAGGCTGGCTGTTCGCGCTCGGCTGGCTCGGGGTCTGCGGGTGCGCGGCCGCCCTCCGGCTGCCGGATCCGGGGAACCGGGACGACGGGGCGCAGCGCCCGGTGCGGCGGGCCGGCCGGGGGAACGGGAGTTGAGGCCGGCGCCGTCCGGTCACAGCGCTCGGCGCCGGACCAGCACTCCCAGCACCAGCAGGCCCGGCAGCAGCGGCAGCCACACGGTCAGCAGCCGGTAGCCGAGCACGGCCGAGGCCGCCGCGGCGGCCGGGATTCCGGAGGCGGTCAGGGCCAGGGCCAGGGCCGCGTCGAGCGAGCCGAGGCCGCCCGGGGTGGGCAGCAGCGCGGCGGCGCCGCTGGCGGCGAGGTAGAGCAGCGCCACGCGGGCCGGGGACAGCGAGAGTTCGACCGCCCGGGTCACGGCGATCAGGACCAGGGCGTGCAGCCCGGCGAAGGCGAGGGACCCGCCCCACAGCGCGGCCGCGCGAACGGGGCGGGTGTGCAGCACCCGGATGTCGGCGGCCACGGCGGCCACCGCGCCCCGGCAGCGGTCCCAGGCCCGGGCCCGGACCAGGACGGCGAGCAGCACGGCGGAGGCGGCCACGGCGAGGACCGCGGCCGTGGAGACGTGCGGGATCCGCAGCAGTCCCGGGCAGGCGGGGGCCAGGACGGCGATCAGGACCAGACGGACCACGGCACCGGCGGCGCCCTTGACCGCCAGGGCCGACGCACCGCGGCCGGCCGGGAGTCCGCAGCGCATCAGGAAGCGCAGGTTCACCGCGCCCGCGCCGACCCCGGCGGGCAGCAGGTGGTTGGCGGCCGAGGCGGCGAACTGCGCGGCGACCAGCCGCCCGCCGGGCAGCCGGCGGGCGACCGCACCCTGCTGGGCCAGGGCCGAGGAGACCCAGGTCCCGACCGCGGCCAGGGCCGCCACGAGCAGCCAGCCCTGGTCGGCGACGGCCAGCCGGAGCGCCCCGTGCTCCACGGTCGGCCAGTGCCGGCGCAGCAGCCAGCCCGCACCGGCCAGCAGGGCGAGGCAGAGGGCGGCCTGCCAGTAGACGCCGCGGCGGCCCGCGACGGGCGTGGCGTTCACGTTCGGGACCATCGAGGCACCCATCCCTGTTCCCCTACAGCTCGCAGGACCGTTCTTGGGCTTCAGGGACAAACACTGACAAACTATAGAGAATTACCGGTGGAGGCAGCGCAGGTACAGCCATCCGAACGTCGGCACTACGCGCTGTAAGGTTGTGCCATGGCTGGCACAGGGTCCCGTGGCAGGACGGAGCGGCGCAGCGCCGGAGAGCTGGAGAGCGAAGTGCTGGCGGCCCTGTGGGCGACCGACCGCCCGTTGACCCCGGCCGAGATCCAGTCCGAGATCGGCGGCGGACTCGCCTACAACACGGTGCACACCATTCTCAAACGGCTGTACGACAAAGGTCTGGTCCTGCGGGACGCGGACGGGCGGCGCGGTGCCTACCGGCCGGCGAAGAACGCGGCCGAACTGACCGCCCAGGCCATGCACGAGGCCCTGGACCGGGGCCCGGACCCGATCGCCGCCCTCCAGCAGTTCGTGTCCGGGCTGAGCGCGGAGGAGGAGCGGGCGCTGCGCAACCTGTTCGCCGGGGGCGGCGCATGAGGTTCGACGTCTACACCCCGCTGGTGGCCGCCCTGCTGCTGCCGTCGGTCAGCGCGGTGATCGGCCGCCGGGTGGCCCCGGCCCTGGCCGCGCGCGTGCTGACCGCCGCCGCGGTGCTGACCGCCGCCGCGACCACCTGGTCCCTGGTGCTGCTGACCGCCACTCTGCTGGGCGACGCCCCGCCGGTGATCCGGGAGGCCCGGCAGGACGGCCGTCCGCTGACCGACCCGGTGCCCGAGGTGATCGGCCTCGCCGCCTGCCTCGCGCTGGCCGTGGTGGTGTGGCGGGTGCAGCGTGCGGTGCGGGCCGAGCGCCGGACCCGGCGGGCGCTGCGCCGGCTGTGCGAGGGCCATCCGGGGGACACCGAACTGGTGGTGGCGGCCTGCGAGGTGCCACAGGCGTTCGCGATCCCGGGCCGTCCGGGCCGGATCCTGGTCACCTCGGCGATGCTGAGCGCGCTGGCACCGGCGGAACGGCGGGTGCTGCTGGCCCACGAGCGGGCCCATCTGACGCACCGGCACGGCCGCGTGGTCACCGCGGCGACCCTCGCCGCGGCCGCCAACCCGCTGCTCGGCCCGGTCCGGTCGGCCGTCACCTTCCTGGTGGAGCGGTGGGCGGACGAGCAGGCGGCGACGGAGGTCGGGGACCGGGTGACCACCGCCCGCGCGCTGGCCCGCGCCGCCCTCAGCGCGGACCGGTCCCGGCGGTCGCACGCCCTCGGCTTCACGGACCGCGCGGTCACCCGCCGGATCGCGGCGCTCCAGACCGGCCCGCCGTCTTCGCTGTGGCCGGCGGCGGGCGTGCTCGCGCTGGGCGCGGTGGCGGCACTGTTCGCGGCGGGCGCGACGAGCGACCTGGTCGGGCTCCTTTCCGACGCGCTCAGCTGAACGCCCCCCTTGAGGGCGCTGGGGTACCCCCGGCCGAACGCTGGGGGAGGAACCGCGCGACAGGCCACGACGGGGGCGCGGACGAACGCTGTCGTGAGCCGGCCGGTGGGCCTGTCGCGCAGTTCCCCGCGCCCCTGAGGGAACTCAGGCCGGTCGGGTGGGGGCCCGGTGCGGTGGTTGATGCGGGGCCGGCCCCGGCCGCATCGGGGGCACCGCCCGCACCGCCGGGCTGTCCGCGCTGACCGTCACCGGCTCCCCGTGGTGGTGGACCGTGAGCGGCGGGCCGTCCAGGAGGGTGTAGGTCGCCTTGTCGGCGCCTATCTCCACGCGCAGTCTGCTGCCCCGCAGTTGCAGGTTGAAGGCGAGCCGGCGCAGCCGCTCCGGCAGCCGGGGCGCGAACCGGGCCCCGTCGTCGTAGTGGCGCATGCCGCCGAAGCCCGCCACCAGCGCCATCCAGGTGCCGGCGAGCGAGGCGATGTGCAGTCCGTCGCGGGTGTTGTGCTCCAGGTCGTCGAGGTCCATCAGCGCGGCCTCGGCGGTGTAGGCATGGGCCAGCGTCAGATGCCCGGCCTGGGCGGCGATGACGGCCTGGCAGCAGGCGGACAGGGAGGAGTCCCGTACGGTCAGCGGCTCGTAGTAGGCGAAGTTGCGGGCGACGTGCTCCTCGTCGAAGTACGCCCCGCAGGTGTACATCGCCAGCACCAGGTCGGCCTGTTTGACGACCTGTTTGCGGTAGAGGTCGAAGTAGGGGAAGTTCAGCAGCAGCGGGTACTGCTCGGGGCTGGTGTTGGCGAAGTCCCACCGCTGGTAGCGGGTGAACCCGGCGTGCTGCTCGTGGACGCCGAGTTCGTGGTTGTAGGGGACGTGCACGGAGTCGGCGGCGTCCCGCCAGGCGGCGCTCTCCTCCGCGTCCACGCCGAGCCGTGCCGCCTGCCGGGGGTGGCGTTCGACCGCGTCGGCGGCGGCCAGCAGGTTCGCCCGGGCCATCAGGTTGGTGTAGGTGTTGTCGTCGGCCACCGCGCTGTACTCGTCGGGGCCGGTGACGCCGTCGATGTGGAAGGCGCCGCGGCTGTCGTGATGGCCGAGCGAGCGCCACAGGCGGGCGGTCTCCACGAGGAGTTCGACGCCGGTGTCCCGTTCGAAGTCGGTGTCGCCGGTGGCCGCGACGTAGCGGACCACCGCGTCGGCGACGTCGGCGTTGACGTGGAAGGCCGCGGTGCCGGCCGGCCAGTACGCCGAGCCCTCCGACCCGGCGATGGTCCGCCAGGGGAACGCGGCCCCGTCCAGGCCCAGTTGGGTCGCGCGTTCGCGGGCGGCGGGCAGGGTGTTGTGCCGCCAGCGCAGTGCCTCGGCGACGGCGCCGGGGGCGGTGTGGGTGAGGACGGGCAGCACGAACATCTCGGTGTCCCAGAAGGCGTGCCCGTCGTATCCCGAGCCGGTGAGGCCCTTGGCGGGTATCGCGCGCTGTTCGGCGCGGGCCCCCGCCTGCAGTACGTGGAAGAGGGCGAACCGGACGGCCTGCTGGACCTCCTCGTCGCCGTCCACCTCCACGTCGGCGCGGGACCAGTACTCGTCCAGGTAGTCGCGCTGTTCGTCGGCGAGCCCCTGCCAGCCCTCGTGGGCGGCGGCGGCCAGCGCGGCGTCGACCTGGTCGGCCATGGCGGGCAGCGAACGCACCCCGGACCAGCCGTGGGCGACGAACTTCTCCACCCGCAGCCGCTCCCCCGGCTCCAGCACGGAGGTGACGGTGAGCCGGGCCACGTCGATGTCGCTCTCGGCGTCCGTGGTGGTCCGTCCGGGACCGGCGACCGTGTGGTCGGCGGCGACCGCGACCCGCAGGCCGCTGCGCCGGGTGCGGTGCACCAGGCGCAGCCGGCGGCCGGAGGCGAAGTCGTCCTCCTGCTCCAGCGGCGACTGGAGCGCCACCGCGGCGCGCGGGTCGCCGTTCGCGCCGGGCAGCTGCTCGTTGGCGACCAGCTCGGACTGGATCACGATCCGGCAGCGCCGGTCGACGGCCTCGACCTCATAGGCGACGGCGGCCACCGCCCGCTGGGACAGCGACACCAGCCGGGTCGAGCGCACCCGCACGGTGGAACCGGCCGGGGAGGTCCACTCGCAGGTCCGTTCCAGGACGCCGCGGCGCAGGTCGAGGACCCGCTCGTGGGTGACCAGCCGGCCGTAGCGCAGGTCGAAGGGCTCGTCGTCGACGAGCAGCCGCAGGATCTTGCCGTTGGTGACGTTGATGACGGTCTGACCGGACTCCGGATAGCCGTAGCCGGCCTCGGCGTACGGCAGCGGGTGCACCTCGTGCACGCCGTTGAGGTAGCTGCCGGGCAGACCGTGCGGCTCGCCCTCGTCGAGGTTGCCGCGCCAGCCGACGTGCCCGTTGGACAGCGCGAACACCGACTCGCTCTGCGCGAGCACGTCGAGGTCGAGGGCGGTCTCGCGGACCGACCAGGGCTCCACGGCGTACGCCCGTTGGGTGATCACTCCTTGCCTCCCAGTTCGGCGAGGTCCTGCACGACGGTGTCCGCGCCGTGTGCGTACAGGGCGTCCGTCTGACCGACGCGGTCCACCCCGACGACGTACCCGAACTGGCCGGCGCGACCCGCGTCCATGCCGGCGAGGGCATCCTCGAAGACGGCGGCGTGGGCGGCCTCGACACCGAGGTCGTGGGCGGCGGCCAGGAAGGTGTCCGGGTGTGGCTTGCCGGGCAGATGGCGTTCGGCGGCCACCACCCCGTCGATGCGGACGTCGAAGAAGTGCTCGGCGCCGATCGAGCGGAGCACGTCACGGCAGTTGGCGCTGGAGGAGACGATCGCGGTGCGCAGTCCCTGGGCGCGGACCGCCTCCAGATAGCGCAGGGTGCCGTCGTAGGCCTCGACGCCGTCGGTGCGGATCTTCTCCAGGAGCAGTTCGTTCTTGCGGTTGCCGAGGCCGTGCACGGTGGCGGCGTCCGGCGGGTCGTCCGGGGTGCCCTCGGGCAGGTGGATCCCGCGGGATTCGAGGAAGGCGCGGACCCCGTCGGCGCGGGGGCGGCCGTCGACGTACTCGTCGTAGTCGGCGGCCTTGTCGAAGGGCCGCTGGCCGTCGCGGCCGCGCAGGAAGTTGTCGAAGGTCTCCTTCCAGGCGGCCGCGTGCACGACGGCCGTCTTGGTGACGACCCCGTCGAGATCGAAGAGGCAGGCCTGGATGGTGTCGGGCAGACCGAGTGCTGTCATGCCCGGCATCTTCCCCACCGGACGGCTTCCAGGGGGTGGTAGACACCACATCCCGGGCCCGGTGTCACACTTTTTGCGTGCCGCTGACATTCGACGACCTCCTCGACCGGGCCCGTTCACTCGCCGGACGCGGTCCGCGCGCGATCCTCGGCATCGCGGGCAGCCCGGGCGCCGGCAAGTCCACGCTCGCCGGGTGTCTGGTACGTGAGCTGAACGGCGCCGGCGAGCCGTGGGCGGCGCAGGTGCCGATGGACGGCTTCCATCTGGCCGACGCCGAACTGGACCGGCTGGGCCTGCGGAACCGCAAGGGCGCGCCCTCGACCTTCGACGCGGCCGGCTACGCGGCGCTGCTGCGGCGGCTGCGCGAGGACACCGGCGAGGTGGTGTACGCGCCGGGCTTCGAGCGGGTCCTCGAGCAGCCGCTGGCGGGCGCGATCCCGGTGGAGCCGACGGCCCGGCTGGTGGTGACGGAGGGCAACTACCTGCTGCTGACGGAGGGTCCCTGGGCGCGGGTGCGGCCGGCCCTGGACGAGGTGTGGTTCTGCGAGATCGACGAGGCCGAGCGGATACGGCGGCTGGTCGCCCGGCACGAGGAGTTCGGCAAGGGGCACGAGCAGGCGGTGGCCTGGGTGGCCGGCACCGACCAGCGCAACGCCGACCTGGTGGCGGCCACCCGGGACCTGGCCGACCTGGTGGTCCCGGAGACGGCACTGGGCAGCGCCCGGTAGTAGCGCTGGGGAAGGAACCGCGCGACCAGCCACGACGGCACGGCAGGGACCGGCGACGCGGTCCTCAGCGACCGGTCAGGGCCAGCCCGGGATCACCGTGCGCGTCGTCGGTCCCGATGACGGCCGTGAACGCCTCGGTGTGCACGGTCAGGTCGCCTTCGAAGGACGGCGTGAACGCCCCGCCGGGCCCGTACCGTACGGCGAACACGTGCAGGTGCGGTGGTGCGTCCGGCGCCGGTCCGGCCTCGTAGGCGGTGGAGGCGACCAGGTGGCGCCAGCCCTCGTCCGGGTTGCCGTAGCCGCGCGGGTCGGCGGCGAGTGCGAACGCGGCCTGTTCCTGGGTGAGTTCGGCCCGCGCGTCGAAGTGGTCGGCGTCCTGCCGCGCGGGGTGGGTGAGGCGCAGCGTGCCCGCGGCGGCGATCTCGCTCCCGGCGACGCGGCGCACCCGGTCGCCGTCGTCCGCCGCGTACGGCAGCCCGGCCAGCAGGTACGGCGACCCGGCGAGCCGCTCCACGGCCACCGTCACCCACAGGCGGGTGCCGTCCGTGACGTAGAGCGAGCGCACGTGGCGCAGGACGTGGTCGCGGCCCACGACCGGCTTGCCGACCAGCTTGGCGGTCAGGCCGTCGGCGTGCAGGTCGCGGACCCGGACCTCGCCCATCGGCCGGCAGTACAGGAAGCCGTCCAGGACCGGGCCGAAGCCGTGCTGCCGGTTCACCGCGGCCGGGAGGTGGTAGGTGCCGGCCGCCTCGATCAGCGCCGGGGTCATCCGGTGGTCGAAGGCCACCGAGACCGTGCCCGCGCGCAGTTGGTGACGGGCCGGGACGGTCGAGGGGGTGCGGTGCCAGGGGGTGGTGTCCTGGATCTGCCAGACCAGCATCCAGGCGAAGTGCCCGTCGACGCCGCCGTCCGCCTTCACGGCGTGCCGGCCCCAGCGCGTGTCGGCCCGGTAGCGGCCCAGGTCGGCACCGATGCGGGCGCCGAAGTAGCGCAGTCCGAGGACGGACTCGAAGCCGGAGTGCTGTTCGCTGTAGCGGGGGCCGCCGTTGTCGAAGCCGCCGCCCGGCAGGCGGGCGTCGAGGTAGCGGGCGAGCGCCTCGCCGTCCTCGGCGAACATCTCCTCGCCGCTGATCCGGTGCGCCTGGGCGAGGAAGGACAGGGAGATCGGGCCGTAGTTGTTGTCGTAGGCGCCGCCGTGCTCGGGGGGCAGCAGGGCGCCCCGGTCCAGGACGCGGTGGGCGCGGATCCGGTCGGTGTACAGGGCCAGTGCCCGCCGGTGGACCCGCTCACCGTCGCCGGCGGGAAGATGGCGGGCGAGCATCAGTCCGCCGACCACGCAGCCGATCGCCTGGTTGCCCGCCTCCTGCGGGTTGAAGAAGGTGGCCTCGGTGAGCCAGCGCCAGTAGCCGTGGCTCAGTTCGACCAGTTCCAGGCGCTGTTCGTCGTCGACCAGGCCGTCCGCGAGGTCGAGGACGTTGACGGCCTGGAGCAGCGCCCACACCGTGCTGGGCCAGTCGCCGATCGGATGCGCGCCCGCCGCCAGGACGTAACGTGCGTACGGGAGGCCGGAGTCGCGGACCGTGAGGTTCGGGTACCCGGGGTTGTCCTCGGTGTAGACGCGCTCGCGCAGGTGGAAGGCGAGGCTGCGGCGCACGGCCCGCGGCAGCCGCGGGTCCTTGGAGCGCTGCCAGGCGAGGGCCAGCAGCGAGGTGACACCGAGCGAGGTGTCACCGATGTCGTCGTCGGCGTCGGGGTGTTCGAGACTGCCCTCGGGGGTGAGGCGGGCCAGGGCCTGCTCCACGACGTCGGCGAGGACCGCGTCGTACGCCTCGGGGGTGGACGGCAGGTCGTGCAGCGGGCCGAGCTGGCGCGGCAGGTGCATGGGTGGATCAGCCCTTCGTGCCGGGGGTGGCCTTGGTGTGGTGTGTCAGGGGCGGACGACGGGCGCGCAGTGCCACGGTCAGGGTGTGGGGACCGTGTCCACCGATGTGGACGCGGTTCCCGGTGGTCGCGTCGGTGCCGCCCGCCACGGTGTAGTCCTGCCCGGGGTGGTACCGCAGTACGTCGCTCCGGTCCGGCCCGGCGAGTGGTTCGCCCGCCTCGACGTCGACCTCGACCCGGATCTCGTCGTCGCCGGCCCGGTAGGTCATCGGGCCGGTGGTCAGGCACCAGCGTCCGTCGCCGGTCGGTGCGGCGCCCTCCGGCACGCCCCCCGGCCGGAAGGTCAGTTCGAGGGCCCAGGGCACCCGTGGTCCGCTGATGCCGATCCGCAGGTCGGCACCGTCCTCCCGCAGATCCGCCTCGATGCGGGTCGTCTGGGAGATCTCGTTTCGAGGCCGGTCCTGGAAGTCCATCGCGGCCGAGAAGCGTCCCTCGTCCGCCATGCCGTAGGCGCCGTCGTGCCGTCGGCCGTCCGGCGGGAGCGGCTGGTAGTACGCGGCCGTGAGCGTTTCGGTGAGCCGGTACCGGTTGTCGGCGAGCTGTCGCATGTGGGCGGCGCGGAACGGGCCGAGGTCGAAGAATCCCCGTGAGAGACGGACCGCGTCGAGGACGGCGGCGCCGGCGAACAGCCGCAGGAAGGTCGGATTGCAGGCGAGGCCGGAGCGGATGCGCCGCTGCCCGGGCACGTCCGAGCCGCCGTACAGGACGGTGTGCGCGGTGGCGGAGGTACGTGAGGCGAGGCGCGCCGTGCCGATGTACCGGTCACGGGCAACGGGTTCCGGCGCCGGCGCCGGCAGCACGCGGCACAGGTCGGGGGTGAGGACGGTCTCGGCGAGCAGCCCGGGGTCGCCGATGCCGCCGGCCGCCGCCCGGCGTGCCGCCCGGCCGAAGTCGCCGCGGCCGGTGCGGATCGCGAGCAGCCGGTAGTGCGGCAGGTAGGGCGCCAGCGGGAACGGCCCGTTCTGGTCCTGCCGCCGCGAGTGGACGGTCTCCACCGTGCCGTCCGGCCTGATGAGGTCGAGGGTCGTGGTGAGGTTGCGTTCGACGGCGTCCCACAGGTCGGTCCGGCCGAGGACGTCGGCCAGCAGCAGCAGCGACGGGTTGGACACGTGGGCCGCGTAGGTGGCGCTCCGCTCCGAGTACAGGCCCTCCGCGTCGATGTCGACGCCCTCGGCGAGCCACGCTTCGACACGGTCGAGCAGCCGGCCGTCCGGGAACGACCGGTGCAGCCGGGCCAGCGCCGCGCACAGTTCCCAGCGGTGGTTCGGCGTGTGCACTCCGCCTGTCCGGAGGCCTTCGGAGGCCGCGCCGGCGATCTCGGCGAGGGCTGCGGCGACCCCGCGCAGGGCCGGCCCCGCGCCCGCGGCGAGGACGTGCGCGTCGCACACGTCGTTGACGGTGAAGGCGGAGTCCGGCGGTGACTGTACGTTGTCGCCGCCGGCGAAGAGGCCGGTGGCGGTCTGCGCGGTCCGGAGGGCGCCGAGGTGATTCATCGCCGCGGTGAGGGCCTGCCCGCTGCCGTGCAGTGCCGACTGCGGGGACCGGTACGCCGCGACCAGGGTCTTCACCCGGCGGGCCAGCGCGCGGTGGGTCACACCGACGGGCTTCTCCTCGGCACCGGCGGCCAGCGGGACGGCCGCCACGTCGGCGGCGGCGGCCACCGCGCGGACGAACTCGTGGTCGAGCGGGACGGGCACGGTCAGTCCTTCAGTCCGGCGTTGATGTCGGCGCTCATGACGTAACGCTGGAAGACCAGGAAGACGAGGATCAGCGGGATCATGGAGATGACCGATCCGCCGAGCAGCACCGACCAGTTGATGTTCTGCGCGCCGACGAGGCTCTGGATGCCGATCTGCACGGTGAACTTGTCGGGGTCGTTGAGCATCAGCAGCGGCCAGATGTAGTCGTTCCACCGCCACTGGAAGGACAGGATGGCCAGGGTCAGCATGATGGGCCGGGAGATCGGCACCATGATCCTCAGGAAGATCGACAGCTCACGCGCGCCGTCGATGCGCGCGGCCTCGACGAGTTCGTCGGGGACCGTCAGGAAGAACTGGCGGAACATGAAGCATCCGGTGGCGGTGAGCACGGCCGGGAGGATGATCCCGCCGAACGAGTTGTAGAGGCCGAGGTCGCGTACGACCAGGAACTCCGGGGCGAGCATGACCTCGGACGGCAGCATCGTGGTGGCCAGGATGCAGACGAAGAAGAACTTGAGCCATCGGTTGTCGTACTTGGCCAGCGCGTACCCGGTGCAGCAGCTGACCCCCACCGTGAGGATCGTCGTGATCACGCACACGATGGCCGTGTTGACGAAGTACCGGGAGAAGTTGGCGCTGTCCCACGCGGCCTTGTAACCGGACAGGGTGGGGTGGTGCGGAAGTACCGTCAGCGGCAGGGAGAACAGGTCTCCGGCCGGCTTGAAGGAGCTGAGGACGAACCACAGCACCGGCAGCCCGTAGAGGGCGGCCAGGATCCACAGCAGTGTCGTCGCGGGGACCGCGCGCCGGAGCCCGCCGTCGCGCCCGCCGCGGGGCCGCCTTCCGGAACGGGTCGGCACGGAAGAGGAATCGACCGGACGCGGGGTGTCTGTGGTGGTCATCGGTTCTCCATCCGCCGGTTGGCGATCAGCTGGATGATCGCGACGGCCATCAGGATGAGCATGAGCACGAACGACGCGGCGCTCGCGTAGCCGATCTGGCCCCGGTTGAAGCCGGTCTGGTAGATGTACTGGACGAGCAGGTTGTTCGACGTGCCCGGGCCGCCGTTGTTGAGCGAGACGAACAGCGGGTATTCCTTCATCGCGTTGATCGTGTTGAGCAGGACGACGATGAACGACGTCGGCGCGATGCTCGGCAGCGTGATGCTGATGAACTGGCGCCAGGGGCCCGCGCCGTCCAGCGAGGCCGCCTCGTAGTAGGAGACGGGCACGTTCTTGATCGCCGCGATGAACAGCAGCATCGAGAAGGCGGTCCCCCACCAGGCGCCCGCCATCACGACCACGCCCAGCGACAGGTCGGCGTTCGACTGCCAGGCGATCGCGTGGCCGCCGAGCTTCTCGACGACGTAGTTGATCAGTCCGAAGTTCTCACCGAACAGCCACCGCCACAGGACACCGACGACGATGGGCGAGATGAGCCACGGGACGAAGAAGACGACACGGGCGGCCGACGCGCCCTTGGCCTGCTTGCTCACCACCAGGTTGGCGATGAGCAGCGAGAGCACGAAGTTCAGCGGAACGACGAGCACGGTGTACAGCAGCGTCCGCAACAGCGCGTCGTAGAAGGTGGAGTCCCCGAACAGGTTCTGGTAGTTGTCCAGTCCGATGAACTGGAACGCCCCCACGCCTGTGTAGTTCGTGAAGGAGTAGACGAGCCCGATCACGGCCGGCCACACGAAGAACAGTGCGAAGAGCACGACGTTGGCCGCGATGAGGACGAGCGGCGCGACGGTGCAGGTGCTGCGTCGCCTGGGTGGGCTCACGGACACGTCCGAGGCGCGTTCTGTCATCTTGCTGACTCCGTGCTGGTGGAATGGGTTGCTGTGGGCTCACGCCTTGAGCCCGGCATCACGTGGGCGCCCGGGGCCGGGCGGCGGCGAGGGAAGCCCGCCGCCCGGCCCGGTGGCCTACGATCCGCCGCCGACCTGCTGGTTGTAGCCGGCCACGATGTTCTCCAGGGCCTTGTCGACCGACTGCTGGCCGTTGATCGCCTTGCCGAGTTCCGTCTTGGTCGGATCCTCGGCGAGGCTCTTGCCCTTCAGCACCCAGTTCGTCTGCGCGCCGTTGAAGTAGCCCGAGACGGGGTCGTAGAGCGGGATCTCCTCGTTGTAGAGCTTGAACGCCGCCTGCGCCGCGTCGGAGGTGAAGGGGTACTTCGGGCTCAGACCGCTCTCGACCGGGAGGAACCCGGAGGTCTCGACCAGCTCGGTGTAGTGCTTCGGCTCGTACACCCAGGAGATGAACTTCTTCGCGGCGGTGGCCGCGGCGCCGTTGTTGTTGAAGCCCACCATCATGCCGCCGCTGTTGACGTCACTGGCCTGCACCGGCTGGGCGGGAGTCGGGACGCTCGCCCAGTCGAACTTCTTGATGCTGTCCGCGAAGGAGGCGACCTGCCAGACGCCGGACCAGTAGGCGACCACGTCACCGCTCTGGAACATGGCCGACGGGTCGGCACCGCTGGTCCACACCGACTTCGGCATGGTCTTGTCGTCATTGAGTCCGACGAAGTACTTCACGGCCTTCTTGGTCGCGTCGTCCACCGAGAACGTGCCGGAGGAGTCCGCGTGGACGTACTTCCCGCCCATCTCGTACACCATGGCGCGAAGCCGGGACGGCGACTGGTCGAACGTCAGGGAGTACTTGACGCCGGTCTTCTCCCGGACCTTGTTCGCCGCCGCGATGAACTCGGTCCAGGTCCAGGTCTTCGAGGGCGAGTCCGGGACGGCGACGCCCGCCTTCTGGAACAGCGTCTCGTTGACGAACAGGCCGGACGCGGTGACGTCCGAGGGGATGGACAGCACCTTCCCGGACGAGTCCTTGGCGAGGAAGTTGGCGTTGATGTGGTAGCTCTTGTCGTCGGCGATGGAGCTGAGGTCGATCAGCTTGTTCGACCAGATCGGGTCCAGCGCGGGCACGTCCGCCACATCGGGCAGGGAGTTCGCCTGAGCGGCGTTGTGCAGCTTCGTCGGGTACCCGTCGTAGGGGATGTTGACGAGCTTGACGTCGACGCCGGCTTCCTTCTTGTACTGCGCCACCAGCTTCTTCCAGCCCGCGTCCTGCCCGGGAACCGTGGAGATCCAGAACGTCAGCGACTTGGAGGTCCCGCCCGAGCCGGATCCCGACCCGCAGGCGGAGAGCAGCAGGGCACCTGCCGTGGCCACGGCAGCGAGGGGAACCAGGCGGCGCTTACCGCGGCCGAGTCGGCGGGAGCGCCGCACACCCACAGTGGTCATCTTCGATCCCATTTCGTCGTAGGGACGGAGCACGGCGCCGACGAGGCGGCACGGGTGCATCGTGAAGGAAAGGCCGCTTTCCGGGGGCGCGGCCTCGCCCGGCCGCATCGTCCGCGCGGGGCGAGGTCCCCGGCCGTCCTGGCCGTCACCGCACGGGCACGCCCTCGTGCGGTTGCCGTACGTCGTGTACGGGCTGGGAGGCTCGCCCCAAGCCGGCGTCCCGGCCGACTTAGAAAGCGCTTGTCCGGACATTGGCAGACCGACTCGGAAGCCGTCAATCCTTCGCCTGCGCGCCTTCGGTCACGTTTTGGACTCCCTTGGCCACCGCGAGCCGGGCCGCGCCCACGACGGTACCGAGATCGCCGATCTGGCTGCTGACCACCTCGGTGGGCCAGCTCAGGCGGCCCAGCTCGGCCCTGACCCCGGGCAGGAGCTGCGGATCGGCGCCGGTGCTGCCGCCCAGCACGATCAGCCCCGGGTCCAGTACGGCGGCCACGGCGGCGGCCAGCCGGCCCACGTCGGCGGCGTGCCGGGCGATCAGGCCGCGGGCGGGTTCCCGGCCCTCGGCGGCCAGCGCGAAGAGCCGCTCGACGGTCCGCGGCCGCGGGCCGTCACCGGCCCGCCAGGCCTGTGCGGCCCGGCCCAGCAGGGCCTGCGAACCGGCATAGGCCTCCAGGGCCTCGTGGCGGGGCTCCCGGTCGTCGTCCCAGGGGTACGGCAGCCGGGCCAGCTCACCGGCCGCCCCGTTCGCCCCGCGCAGCACCTGGCCGGCGATGACGATGCCGAGACCGACACCGACGCCGATCCGCAGATAGCCGAAGGTGCCGCGGCCCCGGGCGGCACCCTCGTGGAGTTCGGCGAGCGCGGCGCAGTTGACGTTGTTCTCCAGATGGACGGGGACCCCCGGCGGCAGCGCGACGGAGACGGCGTCGAAGACCGGCCCGGCCTTGGCGGTGGCCGGACGCATGCCGGTGCCCGTGCGGTCGGGTGCGGTGACGTCACCGACGGCGACCACGATGGCCCTGAGCGGGCCGCCGTCGGGCAGCGCCGCCAGCGCCTCGCGGACCGCGTCGACGGCCCGGGCCCGCGGGGTGGCCGCCTCCGCGAGCATGGTGCCGTCCAGGGCGCAGCAGCGCACCCGGGTGCGGGCCGGGCCGAGGTCGACGGCGAGGACGGTTCCGGCGGCGGGCCCGAGCCCGTACACGGCGGCGGAGCGGCCGGTGCCGCTGGACGCGGTGCCGGAGTGGGTGGCCAGGCCGGCCCCCTCCAGCTCCGCCACGGCGGCGGAGACCGTCGGTTTGGACAGGCCCGCGAGGCTCGCGAGCTGCGGCCGGGTGGCGCTGCCGGCCTGGGCCAGCACGGCGAACACCGCACCGGCGCTCTCGGTGAGGCGGGGGGCTTCAGTCACGACGTGTTCCACAGTTCCCCCATGGGTCGGGGCCGCGCTCCCCGGATGGCGGGACGCGGCGATGCGATGCCCTCGCGCCACGCGGTTCCGCCCTGCGGCGGAGTCCCGTCGATCGACTGCGTGACGACTCTTGACGCACTGTACTTCGTTAGTTAACTTCCTAACGAAGTACACGGTACTCGCCTGCCGTGCTCCGCAAGAAGCCCGTCCCGGGGCTTCCCGAATCACCCGACTCCTGTTCGGCCAGGCACGGTTCGCCCACCGCCGCGGTCAGGCCCCGAGCACCTGTTCCTTCGGTGCTCCTCGCCCGGACGACGAAAGAGGATCCGTGCAGGACGCTCCCTCTTCCCCCCTCGTGATCGGCATCGACGTCGGGGGCACCAAGACTCATCTCCTCGCTCTCACCGGCGCGGAGACGGTCGCCGATCATGTCCGTCCGAGCAGCGGCTGGCAGCCGCACGACCCGGCCGCCGCCGCCCGCTGGCTGACCGCGCTGGTCCACGAGGCCCTGCCGGCCGGCGCCCACTCCGCCGCCCTGGCCGTCGGCGGGCACGCCTGTGAGACTCCCCGCCAGTGCGCCGGGATCGCCGCCGCGCTGCGCGACTGCCACCGGATTCCCGTCCGCGTCGTGGGCGACGCCGAACTCCTCGTCCCGGCCGCGGGCCTGGACAGGGGCGTCGGGCTGGTCGCGGGCACCGGTTCGGTGGCCGTCGGACGGCACGCCGACGGCACCCCCGTGCAGGTCGGCGGCTGGGGCGCGGTCCTCGGCGACGAGGGCGGCGCCGCCGGGCTGGTCCGCGAGGCCGCTCGTGCCGTCTGGGCCGCACACGACCGCGGCGAGACACCCGACGCCCTCGCGGCCGCACTGACGGCCGCCTTCGGCGTGGCCGAGGTACCCGGGCTCGGCGCCGCGCTGGAGGGCGCCCGCGACATCTCGGCGGAGTGGGGCCGGCACGCCCCGGTGCTCTTCGCGGCCGCCGACGCGGGCTCCGCGCTCGCCGCCGAGGTGATCGCCGGCGGCGGCCGGGCCCTGGCCGGCCTGGTACTGAGGCTCGCCGCCCGCGGTCTGGCCGTGGACGACGTGGTGGTCGCGGGCGGCACGATCCTGTCCCAGCCACGCCTGTACGACGCCTTCACCACCGCGCTGGCGCAGGCCCTGCCGGGTGCCCGGCCGCGCCCGTTGCGTCTTCCTCCGGTCCACGGAGCGGTGGCGCTGGCGCGTTCGATTCTGTGAGAAACCTGTCCACGGCGCGTTCGGTACCGCAGCTGTGGACCACGGGGCGCTGGACGCCGCGAACACGCAGGTCCGGTGGGGTTGTGCCGGTGAACCACCGGGCCGCAGTTCAACTCCGGGTCACGCGGCGGTCGCCGGAGGACGACTCCCGGGACATCAACTCGGCCTAGAAATGCCCTCGTTCGACATCTTCCGCACGCGATCCAACACCCTCACGCGCGTCCGGAGCACCGGCCTGCCGCGTGAACTCCCCGCAGAACTCGAGAGAGGCCCACCCATGCCGTCACCTGCCGGGCACCACTCCGCTTCTCCGGCCCGCGGACTCCCCGTCGGCCGCCGGGGTTTCCTCAGGACCTCGCTCGGCGCGTCGGCCGGTGTGCCGGCGGCCCCGACGTTCGCCGGGTGGCTCGCGGCCGCGGACGCCAAGGCCGAAACCGCCCTCGCGTTCGTCGACGACTACAGGACGAACATCAGCACCAATCCGACGGCCGACACCAACGCGGTGGTCCGCGTCCTCGGCGGCTTCGCGCGGATCTGGAAGACCGGTTCCGCCTGGAACACCGGTACCGTGCTGCGCGCCGACGTCCTGCGCGACAACATGCGTTACTGCGCCAGGGTCACCGCCCGGCGTTCCGACGCCGGGGCGAAGAAGGCGTTCGTCTACGACCGCCAGCACCAGAGCTACGCGATGATCGCCGGGCTGGGCCCGCTGGCGGACCTGTACAAGGCCGGCTCGCTCGCGGTCACCTCGATCACCGGCGCCCCCGACGGGACACCCGCGACCACGGTCGACGACGCCGTCCCGGCCGGCGCCCCGGCGGGCTCGGCGCTCGGGGCCGGCTCGCACGACTCGGCGCTCGGCAAGGTCGCCGAGCTGGTGGACACCGTGCGTGGCCCCTACGCCTCCGGCAATCCCTCCAAGTACGCCTACCAGTACCCGCGGCCGTGGCGCATGAACGAGGACAGCGAGGTCGTCGACACCGGCAGGACCGACGCCTACGGCTTCCCGGTCTACGACTCCGAGGTGACCGTGGCCCCGCAGCTGCTGCGCCAGCGCAGCACCTCCCCGGCCGAGGACGGCGGCTTCCCCTCCGGTCACACCAACGCCTTCCACCTGGCGGCCCTCGCCTACGCCTACGCGGTGCCGGAGCGCTTCCAGGAGCTGGCCGCCCGCGCCCTGGAACTGAGCGACACCCGCATCGTCGCCGGCATGCACAGCCCGGTCGACGTGATCGGCGGCCGCATCATGGCCACCGCCCTGGCCGCCGCCACCCTCGCCGACCCGGCCAACGCGGCCCTCAAGGCGGCCGCCCGCGCCCAGGCCCTGGCCTACTTCGAGGAGCGGACCGGCGGCGGCACCGGCACCCTGTACGCCTACGCCCACTCGGCCGGCACCGCCACCGACCCGTACGCCGACCGCGCGGCCAACGAGCGCGCGGCCACCCCGAGGCTGACGTACATCCTGCGGCGGCAGGGCGGCGACCTGCCGCTCACCGTGCCGAAGGGCGCCGAGGTGCTCCTGGAGACCCGCCAGCCCTACCTCACCGCCGGCCAGCGCCGCGAAGTGCTGCGCACCACCGCCCTGCCCGCCGGCTACGCGCTGCTGGACGGCGACGAGCAGTGGGGCCGCCTCAACCTGTTCGCCGCGGCGGACGGCTACGGCGCCTTCGACTCGGACGTCACGGTCACCCTGGACGCGACGGCCGGAGGCTTCTCGGCGGCCGACAGCTGGCGCAACGACATCGACGGCCGTGGCGGCCTGACCAAGAAGGGCACCGGCACGCTGACGCTGACCGGCGACAACGGCTACCGCGGCGGCACCGCGGTGGCCGGGGGCACCCTGGTCGCCGCCTCGGCCGAGGCGCTGGGCCGCGGCGACGTCCGGATCACCGGCGGCACCCTGCGGGTGATCGCGGAACTGTTCGTGCGGGGCACCTACACCCAGGACGCGGGCACCCTGGAGATGAGCCTCGGCCGGGGACGCGGGGCGCCGCTGCGGGTCAAGCACCTGGCCGTGCTCGGCAAGGGCAGCACGCTGTCCCTGAGCCTCGGCGGCGAGCACCCGCCGGCCGCCGGCCGTACCCTCCCGGTGCTCGACGCGCCGCGACTGCGCGGACAGTTCGACCGCGTCGAGGTGAACTCCGACCGGCTGCGGGCCGTACCCGTGTACACGGCAGACGGTCTGTCGGTACGACTCGTGAAGCGGTGACGCACCCGGTGGCGGGAGCGATGCGAGAGTGGGGCCCGTGATCCTGCTCCTGAGCGCTCCCGTCACCGCGGGCCCGGTGTCCCCGCGGGGCGGATGATGGCGAGCGAACAGCAGTCGGTCCTCGATCTCGGCGGCCTCGGCGGAACACGCGGTCCCGCACCCGGCCCGAGGCCGGCTCCCGCGGCCCGGCTGACCGCCGCGCTGCGCGCCCGGCGCCGGTGGCTGGTGCCCGTCCTCGTGGTGCTGCTGCTCACCCAGATGACGGCCGCGATGGTGACCACCGCCGTCGAGCAGACGCCCACCATCGACGAGCCGGTGTACGTGGCCGCGGCCACCGACTACCTCCACGAGCACCGGCTGCGCTACAACCCGGAGCACCCGCCGCTCGGCAAACTGATCGTCATGGCCGGGATCGCGGTCGCCGACCCGCACTACGATCCGTCGTACCAGGGCGACCAGGGGCAGGTGGGCCGGCATCTGCTGTACGCCTCGGGCAACGACCCCTGGCGGCTGATGCTCTGGGCCCGGCTGCCGGTGATCGCGCTGACGCTGCTGTTCGCGCTGGTGGTGTTCGCCTTCGCCCGGGAGGTCCTCGGCACGGCCGCCGGGTCGGCGGCGCTCGCCCTGTACTGCTTCTCCCCCGACCTGATCGCGCACGGCTCGCTGGCCACGCTGGACGTGCCGTCGGCCGGATTCGTGCTGACGTCCGTGTGGCTGCTGTGGCGGGCGCGGTGCCGCGCCCGGCTGTACCTGCCCCTGGCCGGGGCCGCGTTGGGGGCGGCGGTCGCGACGAAGATGAGCGCGCTGCCCGCGCTCCCGGTGCTGCCCGCACTGGCGGTGCTGTCGGTGTGGGGCGCGCGCCCGGGCCGGGTGCGGCGCGCGCTCACGGCAGCGGCGGTGGTCGCGGTGACGGCGGTCGCCGTCGTGTGGCTCTCCTACCTGGCCGTCGATCCACGGCTGCGTTCCGTGTCCGCGGTGCCGGTCCCGGCGATCCACGGGCCGCGCGGTCTGCTGGTGGATCTGATGCCCTTCCCGCACGCCTACCGGGACGGCATGCGCCTGCAGTTCGGCATGGAGGACTACCCCTGGCAGGGCTATCTGTTCGGGCACCTCTACACCGGCTCCCGCTGGTACTACCTGCCGGCCGCCCTGCTGGTGAAGACGCCGCTGGGCATGCTGGCGCTGTGGGCGGCCGGTGCGGTCGCGGTGGCGGCGGTACGACGGCTGCGGCCGGCCGCGCCGTACCTGCTGCTGCCGCCGGCCGTGCTGCTGGCCTCGGCGATGAGCGGGTCTCGGGACTTCGGGACGCGCTACGCGCTGTTCATGCCGATGTTCCTGGCGGTGGGCGGGGCCGCGGTACTGGCGGTGCGGTGGCGGTGGTCGCGGCCGGCGGGCGGGGCGCTGCTGCTGTTCGTGGCGGTGAGTTCGCTGCGCGCGTTCCCGTTCTATCTGCCGTACTCCAACGAGGCGTTCGGCGGTCCGGCGAAGACGCATCTGCGGCTGCACGACTCCAACGTGGACTGGGGCCAGGACCTGGGCCGGCTCGCCGACCGGCTGCGCGAGCGCTACCCGGGCGAGCGGGTCTGGCTGGTCTACAAGGGCAGCGGCCTGCCCGCGTACTACGGTATCGACGCCACCGATCCCCGCACGGTGCCCGCCCGTGAGGTGCACGGGCTGCTGGTCGTCTCGGACTCGTCGGCCGCCAAGGCACGGGGCCGGCTGGCGGCGCTGATCGACACCAGCCGCGCCGTCGACGACGTCGGGCATTCGATCACCGTCTACCGGCGGTGACCGCCGGAACCCCGGCGCCCGCCCCGCACGTTGTGCGTTCGGCCGCCGAGGCGGTCGGACGGTCGGCACAACCCCTGGTCACCACGGTCCGTGAGCTATGTTGAGTCCTCGTGGGAGACAAAGGAGGCGCTTCGGTGCCATCGCCGCAGCAGGCTCGCGCTCAGGCATCCGCGATCACCTCGGGCAAAACGGTGCCGGAGGCGGAGGCCGCGCCCACCTCCCAGCTCCGCGAACTCTTCGACGGCCCCCGGCTCTCCCCCGGCCAGCGGCGCATCGCCCAGTACCTGATCGACCACATCACCGAGGCGGCCTTCCTGTCGATCACCGACCTCGCCGAGCGGGTCGGGGTCAGCCAGCCGTCGGTGACCCGGTTCGCGGGCGCGGTCGGCTTCAGCGGGTACCCGGCGCTGCGGGAGCGGCTCCAGTCGATCGCGCTGCGCACCCTGGCGGGCGGCGCCGGAGCCGCCACCGAGCACCGCAGCAACGAACTCCAGGCGGCCGTGGACGCCGAGATCGAGAACCTGGAGAACCTGCGCCGGGACTTCGCCGACCCGGACCGGGTGATCTGGATCGGCCGGGAGCTGTCCCAGTCGTCCCCGCTGACCGTGCTCGGCCTACGCATCTCCGTCTCGCTGGCGGAGTACTTCGCCTACGCAGCCCGCCGTATCCATCCCGATGTGCGGCTGGTGACCCGGGGCGGCAGCGTGGCCTACGACGCGCTGCTGCAGTCGCGGGAGGCGGGCGGCACCTGGGTGCTGGCGTTCGGGATGCCTCGGCACGCGCAGGAGACGCTGACCGCGATCCAGGTGGCGCGCACCGCGGGTCTGCGGGTCGCCCTGGTCACCGATCTGGCGCTCGGCGCGCTGGCCGACGAGGCCGACGTCACCTTCAGCACCGGCATCGGGTCCCGCCTGGTCTTCGACACCTACGCGGCGCCGGGTCTGATGGCCGCGGCCCTGCTCCAGGCCATGACCGATGCCGACCCCGAGCGCACCCAGGCGCGCCTGGAGGAGTACGAGCACGTCGCCGAGCAGCACCAGTTCTTCCTGAAGGACTGAACCCGGCGCCCGGCGCACCCGCCGTCCGCCACCCTCTTCACGCCTCCCCGATTTCCGCCCCCGCTTTCCGCCCGGGGGAATCCCGTAGGGGGATCATTCACCGCAATTCACGCATGAATGTTTTCATACGTCTTGAAAACCGGTCGGCATATATAAATACTGCTCACGGATCACCCCGGCACCCTCCGGGCACGTTCCGTTCCGAGGACGCACCGCTCCCCACCGCCCCGAGAAAGCCGACGGACCGCCCATGCGCGCGCAGCTCCACCCGCAGTGCCGGCGGCCGACGCCCGGGGTCCCTGCACGGACACCCCTTGCCGCCGTCTCCTACCCGCGTCGGCGCCCGGGGTGTTCGAACGGGCATCGCCTGCGCGATTCGCCCGCGGCGGCTCCGGCCATCCCCTAGGCCGGAGCCGCCCAGACATCCGTCGACCACCCTTCCCGACGCCGCACCCCGGAAGCGATGATCATGACCCTGACGACGACCACCCGCATCACTGCCGACTGGCCCTGCCAGGTCAAGACGCCGGGCAGTTACGGCTGGGAACGCTCCGCCACCAAGTGGCTGCGAGAACTGGTGCCGGCCCGCTACGCCAGCTACCCGGCGCTGATCCGGCACCCCGTGCTGCTCGCGCGGCACGCGCAGATCCAGGTCCAGCACGAGATCCGGGTGGCCCGCACGGCGCTGCAGACCGCACGGGCCGAACTCCCCCTGCTGGGACTGCCGGAGTCGGTCATCGAGCACACCATCAAGCTGTACGCGGCGGAGGTGCTGCAGCTCCAGCACATCGCGCGCAGCGTCCGGGTGGTCACCGAGGCGCTCGTCGGGCACAGCACCGGCCGCTGACCCTTCCCGCTCGCAGTCCGCTTCGGTTCCACGTCGGTTCCGCTTCGGGTCCGCTTCGGGTCCGCTTCGGGTCCGCTTCAGGTCCGCTTCGGGCCCGGTTCGAGAGGGCTCGGCTCCGTCACCGATCCGGCAGGGGTGTGATCGGACGGCCCTTCCTGTGCCATGCTCGATCCGTGACGAGCGAGCAGGCACCGCCTGTCGGCACCGGATCCGGCGCCGACCCGGCGGCCCTGGCCGAAATCGTGGCCCGGCAGCGCGCCGAGATGAACCGGCTGCGGGACCAGGCGGCCGCCGACGCCGTGGTGGAACGGGCCACGGGCGCCCTGATGGCCGCCTCGGGCTGCTCCCCCGACGCCGCGCACGAAACGCTTGCGCAACGGGCCCGGGCCGGCCGGCGCACGCTGCTCGAGGAGTGCTGGCTCACCCTCGGCGCCCTGATACCCGCCGCGCCCCCGGCCGGCGACCCCGTCACCGAACCCCCCGCGCTCGCATCGCCCCGCAAGGCACCCGCCCCGCCCGGCACCGCCGGAACACTCGGCCGCCTCGGCACGGCTCTGGTACACGTCGGTTCCGCGCAGGAGCTGGCCGGCTCCCTCCTCGCTCACCTGGCGGCCGAGGCCGGCGCGGACGCGGTGCTGCTCTACCGGCGGCCGCCCGGCCAGGGCCTGGACCTCATCGGGTACGCCGGCATCGACGCGACGCTCGCCGCCCAGTGGCGCCGGGTGCCGCCGCTGAACGGGTTCGCCCCGCTGGAGAGCCTCAGGGCCGGTGAGCCCCTGTGGCTGGAGCACTTCGCCGAGGACCGGCAGCGGTACCGGCTCATCGACGAGCCGCCCGGGCGCTGGCCGTCCCGGGCCTGGCTGCCGGTCACGACCGGGGACGCGGCCGGCGTGACCCTCGGGGTGCTGCGCCGGACCGCCGCGGTCTTCGATCCCGAGGAACGCGGGCTGCTGCGGGCCGTCGCGCGACTGTGCGCGGGCCGGCTCGCCGCCCTCGGCACCCCGTCCGAGCCGCCCGCCCCGGACTTCTCCCGGACCGTGCAGTCGGTGCTGGACGCACTGCCCGGAGCGACGGTGCTGCTGACCCCGCTGCGCACCCTCGCCGGCGACGTGGAGGACTACCGCATCGAGGCGGCCACCCCGAACGCCGTCGACATCCTCGGCCGCAGCGGCCGCGAGCTGGTCGGCGCGCACATCCTGGAGAGCTATCCCTCCGTCGCCGGGGAGTCGCTCTGGCAGGGGTACCTCAAGGCCCTCGACGGAGAACCGTACGAGGGCGAGCCCTACGTCCACGAGGAGGCCGTCGCGGGGACGACCGTGCGTGCCGCCTACTCGGTGCGGGCCTCCCGGCTCGGCGACGGACTGCTGGTGACCTGGCAGCGGCACGACCTGGAGGGGCGCCAGGAACAGCGTCTGGCGGACATGCAGCGGCTGGGCAACCTCGGCTGGGTGAACTGGAACCTGCTCACCCGTCAGGTCCACTGGTCGCCCCAGGTGTACACGATCCTGGGCCGTGACCCGGGACGCGGAGCGGTCGCGCTGGACCTGCTGCCGGACCTGGTGCTGCCCGAGGACGCCCACGCGCTGGCCCGTGCGGTCGCCGAACTCGCCCGCACCGGACGGCCGTTCGATGTCCCCTTCCGGATCAGGACCGGGAACGCGGTACGGCATCTGCGGGCCGTGGCGGAGGGCGTGACCGCCGCGGACGGCATGGTCGTCGAGGTGCACGGCTTCGTCCAGGACCTCACCGCGCAGCGCAGCGCCGAACTCGCCCTGGTGGACAGCGAACGGGCGATCCTGGTGCAGCGCGGCGTCCTGGACGCCGAGCGCGCCCTGGGCATCCGGCTCCAGCACGCCCTGCTCCCGCTGCCCGGCGGGCCGGTGGAGCTGTGCGGACTGCGGGTCGAGGTCGCCTATCTGCCCGCGCAGGCGGGGGTGCACGTGGGCGGCGACTGGTTCAGCGCCATCGAACTTCCCGACGACTCCGCGCTGTTCGTCGTCGGCGACGTGGCGGGCCACGGTGTCGACGCCATCGCGACGATGGCCCAGCTCCGGTTCACCGCCAAGGGCATGGTGACCACCGGCTCCTCGCTGACCGGTGCGCTCGCCCGGCTGAACTTCCTGCTCCTGCACTCGCGTGACAGCCAGTCCACCGCGACCCTCGTCCTGGCCCGGTACGAGCCCGCCGGGCGGCGGCTCGTCTGGGCCCAGGCGGGTCACCTGCCGCCCTTGCTGGTGCGCGGGGGCGAGGTCCGGCGACTCGACCGCCCCGACGGCATGCTGCTCGGGGCCTCGACGGACCCGGTCTACGAGTCCGCCGAGTTCCAGCTGGAGCCGGGCGACCGGCTGCTGCTGTACACCGACGGGCTGGTGGAGCGGCTCGGTGAGGACGTCGACCTGGGCCTGGGCCGCCTGGCCGAGGCCGTCGGCACCCCCGAGCCCGGGTCCCTGGACGAGCTGCTCACCACGATGCTGGAGGGCGAACTGCGCGACGACGTCTGCGTGCTGGACATCCGGGTGCCTGCGACGGACGAGCCGTAGCCCGGGCCGGGGCGGTCAGCCGTCCACCGGGCCGGTGCGCGACTCCAGGGCGCGGCGGGTGTCGTCGCCGTAGACACCGCGCTCGTCGCCGCTGATGCCGTACCAGATCTGGAAGCGTTCCACGGCCGCGGTGAGCGCGGCATCGTAGGTTCCGCCGGTGGAGCCGTCACGGTAGACGTCGGGGATGCGCAGCAGGCGCTGCTCCAGGTCGACGACCTCCGGGCCGCTGGCGCCCTCGCGGAGGGTGCCGGCGCCGTCGGGGTCGGTGGAGGTGTCCGAGGCGGGCGCGGTGGCCGCCGGTGACGTGGTGGCGGACGGGGCGGCCTCGGCGGTGCCCTCGCGGCCGGGCAACAGGAGAGCGCAGCCGAAGCCGACCAGGGCGGCGGCCCCGACGGCCACCAGGGCGGCGGCCCGGCGCAGTCCCGGGCCGAAGCCGAAGGCGTGCGAGGAGCCGGCCCCGTGGCCGCCGCGCGCGGAGCGCGGGCCGTCCGGGACCGGCGGCAGCTCCTGGGTGTCGTCCTCCGTGCCGGCGTCGGGCCGGCGCTCCCCGGGGAAGGCCTCGAAGCCCGCCGGACCGGGCTGCTCGCCGGACTCCTTCCCGGGCTGTTTCCCGGGCCGCCGGCCGGCCTCCCTCGCCTTCTCGTCGGCCTCCGCCTCCTCCCGGATCTCGCGCATCAGCTCCGCGAGAGCGTCGAGTCGGCGAGGGCGCAGGACCCGGACCGGTTCCAGGACCGGCCCGCGGTGCGGTTGCTCAGGGTCGGGCGGTGTCGACACACTGCTCTCCTTCCACGTCCCGTGCGCGCGGGACGTCGGCGATCCCCGGGAACACATACGGCGGGACCGCCCCACCGGTTCATCCGCTGCGGACCCGCGAAGGCGGAGGGCACTCAGTTCCCCGCCGCGTGTGCACTGAGTGCCATGAGCTGCGGTGAAGTGCTACGTTCGCGTCCATGAGCTCCAGCAACACGGCGCCGCACGTGAAGCCGCCCATGCGGGACGCCCTGGTGGCGGCGGCCTTCCGGCTCTTCCTGGAGCGCGGCTACGAGCAGACGACCGTCGACGACATCGTCGCCCTGGCCGGGGTCGGACGGCGCTCGTTCTTCCGGTACTTCCCCTCCAAGGAGGACGTGGTCTTCCCCGACCACGAGGGCTGCCTGGCCGACATGACCGGCTTCCTGGCGGCGAGCACCCCGGAGTGCGAACCGGTGCGGCGGGTGTGCGACGCGGCGCGGCTGGTGCTGCGGATGTACGCGGAGAACCCGACCTTCTCGGTCCAGCGTTACCGGCTGACCAGGCGGGTCCCGGGGCTGCGCGCGTACGAACTGTCGGTGGTGTGGCGCTACGAGCGCGCGCTGGCCGAATACCTGCGGGGCCGGTACGCCGGCCGCCCGGACGGGACGCTGCGCGCGGACGTGGTCGCGGCGGCCGTGGTCGCCGCGCACAACAACGCGCTGCGCTCCTGGCTGCGTTCGGACGGCGAGGGCGACGCGGCGGCGACAGTCGACCACGCCCTCGGGTACGTCCAGACCGCGTTCGGCACCGAGGCCGCCCCCGGGGCCGCCGCCGGCGGAAGCCCGGCCGCGCTGTTCGGCGGGCCCACCGGACATCCGGACGACGTGGTCGTCCTGGTCTCCCGGCGGGACGCCCCGCTGTGGCGGGTGGTGCAGGAGATCGAAGCCGCGTTCGGCCGTGCCTGACGGCCCCGGCTTCCGGCGGCCGTCCCCGGAATCCCCGTAATTTTGGGGTACGCAGTGCCTTTACGGTTGGCACTGAGTGCCATACGCTGACGGCGTGCACGGTGGCACGACGAACCGGGCACATGCGTGCGCGGCCGGGTCCGGGCATGCGCGATTCGTGATTCCGGGCGAGCGCAGGGAGTTGACCAGCGTGTACCACCACTCAGCGAGCGCCGCGCAGTCGGCGGTCGGATTCGCGACGAGCGTTCTCGCCCCCGCGCCCGCGGAACACCGCACCGCGGAGCACCACAAGGACGCCATCGTCTTCCAGCGCTGCACCTGGTGCGGCACCGCCATGTACCACCGCCTGCTGTGTCCGGTCTGCCAGGGCAGCGAACTGCGCACGGAGCGCAGCGAGGGCGCCGGTACGGTCCGCCACTCCACGGTGGTGCACCGCAACACGCCCGCCGCGCGCAACGTCTCCCTGATCGAGATGGCCGAGGGGTTCGTCGTGCGGGGCCGCGTGATGGGGCCGCCGATCGGCATCCACAGCGGTGACCGGGTCAAGCTCTCCACGGCCAAGGACCCGGTGCGGGGCGAGCCCGTCTTCCAACTGCTCGACGAGCCGTACCGGGCCTGGAGCTGACGCCGCGGAATCCGGTTCGCGGCAGCGGGCGGCCTGGGCCAGAATGCGTCCATGAGCGAGGAATCGGCCCAGGTGGAGGCGGCGATCGCGGGCGAGCTGCGACTCATGGACCCCGAGGTGCGGGCCTCGCGGGAGCTCGCGGGTGAACTGCTCGATGCGGAGTTCGTGGAGGTCGGCGCGTCCGGCCGCCGGTACACGTACGAGCAGGCACTCGGCGGACTCCCGGACAGGGCCGGCGCGTCGCCGGACGGCCCGCGCTACGAGCCCGGTGACATCACCGGGGTCGTGCTCGCCCCCGGGCTGGTACAGCTGACCTTCGAGGCCCGCCTCGGCGAACGCCGCTCCTGGCACAGCTCCCTGTGGCGCAAGCGCGACGAGGCCGCCGGCTGGCGGATGTACCACCACCAGGCCACGGTCGTACCTCCCGGCGTCGGGCAGCGCGGCGACGACGGGACGCCGCTGCCTGACGGTCCGCTGCCGAAGAGCACCGTGCTGGACGCCTCGTAGCGCTCCTCGCCGCGCCGGACGCGTCCCACGCCTCCGGCGCCCTGGGGGGTCGGACCCTCAGGGCGTCAGGGTCACCCGGATGCCGACGGTGCCCTCGCGGCCCCGCCGCAGCCTGCTGCCGAGCAGGGTGAGGCGGCCCGTGATGCCGTACTTGCGGGCGATGAGGCCGCGGTAGCGGGCGGTGGTGGCCTCGTCGGTGATCTCGGCGGAGGCCGGGACCGGGTCGCCGGTCGGCCGTCCGCGCAGGTCGCAGGGGCCGACCCGGACATCGGCGCGGCGGCGGATCCGCTTGACCTTGAAGGAGTCGGCGGTGGTCCAGACGCCGAGCGTCTCGCCGTCCCGGACCACCCAGACCGGGGTGGGGACAGGGGTGCCGTCCTTGCGGAAGCTCGTGACGAGCAGGTACTTGCCGGCGCCGAGCCGGTCGAGGTCGGTCCCGGAGGTGTCGTCCATGCCGGAAGTGTAGGGGGCGCTCCGTGGCGCTGTGCCTCAGACCAGGGCGGCCGCCATCCGCCGTACCGCTTCCGTGATCACCTCGGGCGAGGTGGCGAGGTTGAGCCGTACGTGCCCGGCGCCGCCGGTACCGAAGGGGAGTCCGGAGTTGACGGCCACCCGGCCGCGGGCCAGGAAGACCCCGGCCGGGTCGTCGCCGAGTCCGAGGGCTCGGCAGTCGAGCCAGGCGAGGTAGGTGGCCTCCGCGGGCCGGTAGCGGACCGCGGGCAGATGCCGGTCGAGGAGGCCGGCGAGCAGACGCCGGTTCTCGTCCAGCCCGTCGAGCAGGGCGTCCAGCCAGGCGGTGCCGTCGGTGAGGGCGGCCGTGTGCGCGATGACGCCGACATGGCTGGGGCCGTGGCTCACCTCCTCCGGCAACCGGGCGAGGTCGGCGGCGGCCCCGGGTCCGGCGACCGCGACCGCGGCCTTCAGGCCCGCCAGGTTCCAGGCCTTGGAGGCCGACATGAGGGACAGCCCACGCTCGGCGCCCGGCAGGCTCAGATACGGCACGAAGTCCACGCCGGGCGCGGTGAGCGGGGCGTGGATCTCGTCGGCGACGACCCGGACGCCGTACCGGTCGGCCAGTTCCGTCAGGGCGGTGAGTTCCCCGGCCGTGTGGACGGTGCCCGTCGGATTGTGCGGGCTGCACAGCAGGTGGGCGGCCGGTCTGCCGCCGAGCCCGCGGAACACGTCGGCGAGGACGTGGAGGTCGATCCGCCCGCCGGGGCCGAGCGGAGCCTCCACCACCCGCCGGTCCATGTGCTCGATGAACTGGTAGAACGGCGGATACACCGGTGAGTTGACGACCACCGGGTCGCCGGGTCCGGTGACCAGTTTCAGCATCTCGACCACGCCGAGCATCACGTCGGGCACGAGCGCGGTGCGGGCCACGTCCAGCCCGTGCCAGTCCCAGCGTTTCGCGGCGAACGCGGCGAGGGCCTCGGCGTAGCCGGTGCCCGCCGGGTAGCCGGTGTCCCCGAGCGCCATCGCGTCCGTGACCGCGCGGACGACCGGGACGGGGAGCGGCACGTCCATCTCCGCCACCCACACCGGGAGTACGTCCTGCGGATAGGTGCGCCATTTCATGCTGGTACGGCGTCGCAGCCGGTCGAGGGTGAGCGCGCGCAACGGGTTCGGTTCGTCCGGGTTCTCCTGCTCGATGCTGGTCATGGGCTCAAGATAGGCGGCCCGGAGGTGCCCGGGAACACGCCCGGAAGGCCATGTCGTACCCCCATGGGATCGCAAAGATCACCGTCGTGGTGAACACCGTCGCGCCCGGCCCCGTATGGAGAGCAGGGCGCTCGACGACCGGAGGGCCCCGCGGTGTCGACACCGCGCGTTCGGGGTTTCGGGAGCCATGGATGAGGCACGCACGACGACGGGTCGTCAGGCGGGGGACGCAGCTGGCGGCGGTCGGCGGACTCCTTCTGGGAGGCGCGATGGTCACCACGGCCATGGCGAGCGAGACTCCCGGTACGGCCGCCGTCCCGTTCAGCTCCGCGGCACGGGCCGGTGACACCGGCGCCGCGCTGGTGGCCCAGCTCGGTACGGCCCGTACGGCGGGCAGTTGGATCGGCGCCGACGGCAAGCCGGTGGTCGCGGTGACCGACGCGCAGGCCGCGGCGGCGGTGAAACGGGCGGGTGCCGAGCCCAGAATGGTCTCGCACAGCATGAACGAGCTGAAGGCGGCCACCGCCGCGCTGCGCGCGGCACCGCGGGTGGCCGGCACCGCGTGGGCGGTGGACTACCGGACCAACCGGGTGATGGTGGAGGCCGACACCACGGTGTCCGCGTCCGACTGGTCGGACCTGAGCCGGGTCGCCGCGGGCATCGGCGGTTTCGTGCAGATGCAGCGCTCCCAGGGCACGTTCTCGCCCCGGCTCAACGGCGCGCAGCCGATCCTGTCGACGGGCGGCCGCTGTTCGGCGGGGTTCAACGTCACCAACGGACAGACCGACTTCATCCTCACCGCCGGTCACTGCGGTCCCGCCAACACCGTCTGGTTCGACGAGGGCCAGGGCAACGACCAGCAGCTGGGCACCACGATCAACACGCAGTTCCCGGGCAACGACTTCTCGCTGATCCAGTACGCGTCCGGGAAGGCCGGTGACAACGCGGACGTGGTCGCCATCGGCAACGGCCAGGGCGTGCGGATCACGGGGGCGGCCGATCCGACGGTCGGGCAGAAGGTGTTCCGCAGCGGCTCCACGAGTGGGCTGCACGACGGTACGGTGACCGCGCTCAACGCGACCGTCAACTACCCCGAGGGCACGGTCACCGGACTCATCCAGACGAACGTGTGCGCCGAACCGGGGGACAGCGGCGGCCCGTTGTTCTCCGAGGGCATCGCCCTGGGCGTGACCTCGGGCGGCAGCGGCGACTGCACCGCGGGCGGGGTGACGTTCTTCCAGCCGGTGACGCGGGCGCTGGCGGCGCTGAACGTTCAGTTGGCGGGGTCGACGCAGAACGCGGCCGCGGGGCAGGGCGCCTCGCCCGCGCCGTCGGGGGCGGCCACCCACAGTGCGATCGCGCCGAGCGCGGCCTCGCCGGGTTCGGCGGCGCCGGTCGGCGGCTCAAACGACACCAGCCTGGTCGCCAAGCTCACCGACACCCGTAACGTCGGTCCGGGTCTGCTGGTGATCGGGGGCAGTCTGGTCGCTCTGGTCGCGACCCGTTACTTCCGGGCGGAGCAGGACCGCAAGGCGTACCAGCGCTACTACTCGGCGACTTGGGGCTGACGGCGGGGCCGGGGGCCGCGGCGGGTCCCACGGGGCTACGAGAAGGGCGCCCGTCCGGACGGGCGCCCGGGACGGACGGTCAGGCCGCCTGGTCCGGCTGGTGCGGGGACGCGGCCGCCCATTCGAGGACGAGCCGCCGGTACTCCTCGCGCTGCTCGGTGCTCAGTGTCCCGCCCGACCGGAGCCACAGGGCCCGGATCTCCTCGTTGACCTCGTCGGCCGATCGCTCGGTGACGGCTTCAACAGTGGTGGACATGGTGTGAAGCATATGCCGGTCGACGTGAAGGCGCCGTGAGTAAGTACGACCGATACGGACATATCGGACCGTGTTCATCATCACGTCAATGAGCCGAGGGGAGAACGGAGTTGTCTTCCGGGCGCCGCCGGACGTCCGGACGGGAACGCCGGTTCAGCCGCCGTTCCCGCCGAGCACCAGCACCTGGATCGCCAGCACGGCCGCGCCACGGGCCCAGTCGTGGAAGTCGGAGACCTTGGTCTCCAGGTGGACCGGCGTGGCGAGCGGATGCCGGTGGCCGCCGAGGGTGTCCCGCACGGCGTCCCCGGCCACCTCCATCAGGCCGACCCCTTCCCCGGCGAGCAGGATCTTCTGCGGCACGACGAAGTTGGCGATGTGCGCGAGCAGGGTGCCGAGCGCCCGGCCGGCCTCGCCGATCACCCGCGCGGCCATCGGCTCGCCCGCCGCGGCGCGCGCCAGGATCTCCTCGTAGGACGCGTCCAGGCCGGTGGCGGCCCGGATCTGGTAGCGGATGCTGGGGATGGTGAGCAGCGACACGGCGCTGCCGCGCTCGCCGTCCGGGGTCAGCGGGCCCAGCGGGTCGATGATCCAGTGCCGGCCGAAGCCCCGGTCCTCCTCGGCGTACGGGACCCGCCGGCCGCCGAGCACCAGCCCGTAGCCGATGCCGGCGCCGATGGTCAGGACGACGAAGCGGTCCAGTCCCCGCCCCGCGCCGAACCAGGTCTCGGCCTCGACCAGGGCGGCCACGTCGTTCTCCACCACGACCGGGAGCCCGGTGCGTCCGCCCACCAGCTCGGCCAGCGGGACGTCACGCCAGCGCAGGTACGGCGACTCGCCGACCACCGCGTGCTCGCGCACGAAGCCGCCGACGCCGATGCCGATGCCCGCGACGGCCGGGTGCCGGACGGCCAGCTCCGCTGCCATCTCGGCCAGCAGGTCGGCGACCCGCTCGGGGTCGTGGCTGACGAGAGGGCGGTCGAGGCGGGCGACGATCTCGCTGCGGAGGGTGGTGACGACGCCGTACACCGTCTCGTCGGTGACCTTGAAACCGAGGAAGCAGCGGGACTCGGCGACCACGTCCAGCGGCTGCGAGGGGCGGCCCTGGCGCGCCTCCGCAGGGGCGCCCGACCACGGGGTCTCGACGAGCAGCCCGGACTCGATGAGCGGCTTGGTCAGGCGGGTGAGACTGCCCTGCGAGAGGTTCAGCCGGCGGGCCAGCCCGGTGCGCGACAGCGGGCCGTTCACAAGCACCTCGATCGCCACGGAGCGCTCCGCGGGGCTCAGCGGCAGCCAGTCGGACACGGTATCCCTTTTCTTCCGTAACTGAAGTAACCAGGCCACCCTACTGTGCACCGGGTGCGCCGCAGAAGCGCCCTCCTGAGGTCCCTCCCGCTTCCTTCCACCCCTTGACGGCGAGATTCTTCCGACGCAAAAGTAACCACCATGACTTTCTCACTCGGCATCGTCGGCGCCGGCCAGTTCTCCGGCCAGTTCGCCACCCTGTTCCAGGCCCATCCCGGCGTCGGCGACGTGTACGTCACCGACCTGCTGCCCGAGCGGGCGGAGCAGCTCGCCGCCGCCCAGAGCCTGGCGGGGACCTTCCCGTCGTACGAGGCGATGCTGGAGTCGGCGGACGTCGACGCGGTCGCGATCTTCACCCAGCGCTGGACGCACGGCCCGCTGGTCCTGGCGGGCCTGAACGCGGGCAAGCACGTGTACTCGGCGGTCCCCATGGCGATCACCGCCGAGGAGATCGCGGCGATCATCGACGCGGTCAGGACGACCGGCCTGACGTACATGATGGGCGAGACCAGCCAGTACAACCCGGCCACCGTGCACGCCCGCAACCAGATCGCCGAGGGCGCCTTCGGGCGGCTGTTCTACGCCGAGGGCGACTACGTCCACGACATGGACCTGGGCTTCTACGACGCGTACCGCTACAGCGGCGGCGAGAACTGGAAGGCGACCGCCAGCTATCCCCCGCTGCTCTACCCGACGCACGCGGTGGGCGGGGTGCTCGGCGCCTGGCGGACGCACGCGGTGAGCGTGTCGGCGATCGGGGTGGTGGACGACCGCGGGGACGGTGTCTTCGACAAGGACGTCAGCCAGTTCGGCAACGACGTGTCCAACGCCACCGCGCTGTTCGAGGTCGCGGGCGGCGGCTCGTTCCGTACGAACGAGTTCCGCCGGGTCGGCTACCCGTCACACATCAGGGAATCGCGCTTCCGGTTCTTCGGGACCGAGGCCAGCATGGAGCAGCTGGCGACGGTGGCGCTGTGGCAGGACAAGAAGGGCGTGCAGGACATCAGCGAACTCCTGGAGCCCAAGCCCACCATGTCGCCCGACGACCCCTCGCTCCAGCACATCGCGCCGGAGCTGCGGGCGGCCTTCACCTCCGGTTCGGCACCGGTGCACGACCGGGCCCGGCTGCCGCGGGAGTTCGACACGCTGCACAACGGGCACGAGGGCAGCCACCACTTCCTGGTCGACGACTTCGTGACGGCCGTCAACACGCGCTCCCTGCCGACGGTCAACGCGTGGGTCGCCGCCCGCTACACCCTGCCGGGCATCATCGCGCACGAGTCCGCGCGGCAGGGCGGGGCCAGGCTGGAGATCCCGGACTTCGGGGACGCCCCGGAGAGCTGACCGGGGCGGCGGCCGGGGCCGGGTGCCGTCAGGTGCCCGGCTTGCGGCCGTACACGTAGACGTCGTCGCCGTTCTTCAGGAGCGACCAGTACTTCTTGGCGGTCGCGGTGGTCATGTTGACGCAGCCGTGCGAACCCGGCGGGTTCCACATGCTGAGACCCACCGAGTGGAAGGCCTGGCCGCCGTCGAAGAACTGGCTGTAGGGCATCGGCACGTTGTAGAGCGAGGAGACGTGGTCGATGTCACGCCAGTAGATCTTCTTCAGGCCGGTGCGGGTGACGTATCCCTTGCGGCCGGTACGGACCGGGACCGGGCCGTAGACCAGCTTGTTGCCGTCCTGGATCCAGCTGAGCTGGAGCGTGAGGTTCACGCAGGCGATGCGCCCCTTGTTGGTGGGGCACTTGCCGTCCTTGTTCGGCTTGTTGCCGACGGCCTTCTGCTTGTTCATCAGGTCCATCACGCCCCAGGTGACGGGGCCGGCGTAGCCGATGTCGGGCGTGATGCCGTGCTTGTCCTGGAAGGCCTTGATCGCCTTGCAGTCGGCGGCGGACTGCTTGCCGTCCACCGGCCGGCCGAGGAACTTCTCCACCTGCTTCTGGTACGGCCCCGCCTGGGTGGTGCAGCTCGCGGCCTGCGCCGGAGCGGAGGTGAGCGCCAGCGTGAGCGGCGCCACCAGTCCGGTGACGCCGAGTACGACGGCACCTCGTCTGCGTATGTCCCCCATGTGAAGTCTGTCTCCTTCCTGTGTCCTGCGATCTCGTGGTCCTAGACCGGCCGATCGAGGGCATTGGTTGTAGCACCGGCCAGGCTGTGACGAAACGGTTAACTTCGGCGTCGTCCGCGCGGGCGGCCTAGGCTGCCGTCCATGCACCGCATGCTTGCCGACGATCTCGCCCGGTTCCCCGGACTTCTGCGGTCGGCCCGTGACGTCGCCGTCCGCGCGCTGGCCGGGCTGGACGAGCGGCCGGTGGCCGCGCCCGGCCCGGTACCCGCGCGGGCGGCACTGCCCGAACAGGGGGAGGGCGGAGAGGGCGCGCTGGCCCGGTTCACCGAGCGGTGGGCGCCGGGTCTCTCCGCCTCGGCCGGCCCACGCTACCTCGGTTTCGTCACCGGCGGTGTGACGCCCGCCTCCCTGAGCGGCGACTGGCTGACCTCGGCGTACGACCAGAACGCGGCCGGGGCCCTCGGCTCCTGGGGTACCGCCCTGGAGCGCGAGACCGTGGCCTGGCTGGCCGAACTCTTCGGGCTCGGCGAGGCGCACGGCGGGGCGTTCGTGACCGGCGCCACGATGTCCAACACGGTCGGTCTGGCGGTCGCCCGGCAGTGGCTCGGCGAGCGGCTCGGGGTGGACGTCTCCCGGGCGGGTTCGGCCGCTCTCGGCCCGGTCGACGTGCTCTCCGGCAGCCCGCACTCCAGTGTCGGCAAGGCACTGTCGGTGCTCGGCATCGGGCGGGACCGGCTGCGGCCGGTCCCGCTGCTGCCCGGCAACCGGGAGGCGGTGGACGTGAGCGCGCTGGACGCGGCGCTGGCCGCGCTGGACGGGCGGCCGGCGATCGTCGTCGCCAACGCCGGCACGGTGAACACCGTCGACTTCGACGACCTGCGGGCGATCGCCGCGCTCAGGGAGCGGTACGACTTCTGGCTGCACGTCGACGCCGCGTTCGGCGCCTTCGCCGCCCTCTCCCCCGCCCACGCCCCGCTCGTCGCCGGTCTGGACGCGGCCGACTCGGTCTGCGTGGACCTGCACAAGTGGCTCAACGTCCCCTACGACGCGGCCGTGCAGTTCACCCGCCGCCGCGACCTCCAGGTGGCCGTCTTCCACAACGAGTCCCCCTATCTGGGGCCGCCCACCGGCGATCCGGACTTCCTGCACCTGACCCCGGAGACCTCCCGCCGGCTGCGGGCGCTGCCTGCCTGGTTCTCCCTGACGGCGTACGGCCGTGCCGGACACCGCGAGATCGTCGAGCGCAACGTCACCGAGGCCCGCCGCCTCGGGGAGGGCGTCGACGCCCTCCCGGCCCTGCGCCTGCTCGCCCCGGTCCGGCTCAACGTGGTCTGTTTCACCCTCGCCGAGGACCCCACGCAGGAGCGGGTGGACGCCCTGGCCCGGGCGCTGGCCTCGTCCGGGGAGACGTTCCTCACCCCGACGGTGTACGGCGGGGTGCCGGCACTGCGGGCGGCGTTCAGCAACTGGCGGACCACCGAGGACGACACCCGGCGGGTACTGGCCGCGGTCACGGCGGCGTCAGCCGCTCTGTGAGGCGTGCCGGATCTCCCGGTGCGGCCGCAGCGCCGCGTGGAAACCGCCGTGGACGGCGGTGAGACCGCCGTCGACGCGGAGCGTGGTGCCGGTGATCCAGGCGGCGTCACGGGAGGCGAGGAAGGCGACGGCGGCGGCGACGTCCGCCGGCTCGCCGACCCGGCCGAGAGGGTAGAGCGGCGTGAGGGCGTCGAGTTCGTCCTCCCGGTCCGCCCACGCCGAGGTGCGGACCGTACCCGGCTCCACCAGGTTCACCCGGACCCCGCGCGCGGCCGCGTGCCCGGCGAGGGTGCGGGTCAGCGAGCCGAGGCCGGCCTTGGCGGCGCTGTAGGCGTGATTGCCGAAGTCGGCCCCGGCGTTGACGGAGCCGATGCTGACGACGGCGCCGCGACCCGAGGCGGCCAGGTGCGGCAGGGCGGCCCGGCAGCAGCGGTACACGCCGGTGAGGGTGATGTCGAGGTCGAGATCCCAGCCGTCTTCCGGCTGGTCCTCGAAGAGCGGCACGTCCGGGGTGCAGTGCGCGGCGCAGTTCACCAGCACGTCGAGTCCGCCGAAGGCGGCGGCCGCACGCTCGACGGCGCCCCTCACGGAGTCCCGGTCGGCCACGTCGCAGCCGAACGCCTCGACCGCCAGACCCTGTTCGCGCAACGCGGCGGCCGTCAGCTCCGCCTCGGCCAGGTCCCGGTCGGCCGCCAGCACCCGTGCGCCCTCCTCGGCCAGCCGCCGGGCCACGGCCGCGCCGATGCCGCGGGCCGCGCCCGTGACGAGAACCCCGTGTCCCGCAAAGCGATTGAGTCCGGTCATGGCACGACCGTACGGGCCGAAGGATCAACAGGACAGATAGCGTGCGGGCATGTCCGCGTTCTTGCAGCAACTCCCGGCTCTGCTGGGCGTCGTGATCGGCGCCCTCGGTTCGTATCTCGCGGTGGTACGGGGTGATCGGGTGCGGTTCCGGCGCGAGCAGGAGGCGCGCTGGGACGAGCGCCGGCTGACCGTGTACGCGCAGTGGGCGCAGGCGTTGAAGAGGACCGTCTCCGTCGACTACCGGGTGGCCGCCCATCTGGGCAACGACCCCCATCCCCGCCCGCTCTCCCCGCAGGAGGCCGAACCCCTGCTTGCCGAAGCCCAGTCGGCCCGTGATCCGCACGGCGAGAAGCTCATCATGCTGGGCAGCCCGGCGGTGGTCGCCAAGGGACAGGAGTGGGTGCTCGCGGTGATGGCGATGGAACGGTTCCTGCGGGAGGAGCGGCGGGATCCCGAGGCGTGGCGGATCCTGCTGGAACGGCAGCGCGACGGCCGGGACGACTTCTACGCGGCCGTCCGCGAGGACCTGGCGCTGCCGCCCGGTCACCCGGGACGCCTGCCGCTGGCGGAGGCCTGACGGCCTCCGCCGCTTTCCTCGCGTCAGTGGCCGCGGGCGATCCACTCCGCCAGGTGGGGAGCCTCGGCGCCGATGGTGGTCGAATCGCCGTGTCCGGGCAGGACCTTCGTCTCCGGCGGGAGGGTGAGCAGTTTGTCCCGGATGGAGTCGATGATCGTCGGGAAGTGGGAGTAGGACCGCCCGGTCGCGCCCGGGCCGCCGTGGAAGAGGGTGTCACCGGTGAAGACGGTGGCGAGGCCCGGCTCGTACAGGCAGACGGCGCCGGGGGCGTGGCCGGGCGTGTGCAGCACGGTCAGATCGGCGCCGGCCGCCTCGATGACCAGCCCGTCGGAGAGGTGGTTGTCGGGGTCGCGGTCGGGGTGGGTGAGCTTCCACAGCGGCAGGTCGTCGGGGTGCAGCCAGATCTTGGCGCCGGTCAGGTCCGCGAGGGCGGGCGCGGCGGAGATGTGGTCGTTGTGCGCGTGGGTGCACACGATCGCCTTCAGGACCCGGTCCTCGACGGCTTCGGCGATGGCCTCGGCGTCGTGGGCCGCGTCGATGACGATCACCTCACGTTCGTCGCCGATGATCCAGACGTTGTTCTCGACGTCCCAGGAGCCGCCGTCGAGGGTGAACTGCCCGGCGGTGACGACGCGTTCGATCCGGGTGGTCATCAGAGCACCACCACCGAACGCAGCACGTCGCCCTGGTGCATCCGGTCGAACGCCTTCTCCACCTCGTCGAGCCGGATGGTCTCCGTGACGAAGGCGTCCAGCGGCAGCCGGCCCTGCAGGTGCAGGTCGATCAGCATGGGGAAGTCCCGGCTGGGCAGGCAGTCGCCGTACCAGCTGGACTTGAGCGCGCCGCCGCGGCCGAAGACGTCCAGGAGCGGCAGTTCGAGCTTCATCTCGGGGGTCGGTACGCCGACCAGGACGACCGTCCCGGCGAGGTCGCGGGCGTAGAAGGCCTGCCGGTAGGTCTCGGGGCGGCCGACCGCCTCGATGACGACGTCGGCGCCGAAGCCGCCGGTCAGCTCGCGGATCGCCTCGACGGGATCGTTGGTCCGCGAGTTGACCGTGTGCGTGGCGCCCAGGGTGCGCGCGGTCTCGAGCTTCCGGTCGTCGATGTCGACGGCGATGATCTTCGCGGCGCCCGCCAGCTTCGACCCGGCGATCGCGGCGTCACCGACCCCGCCGCAGCCGATCACGGCGACCGAGTCGCCGCGGCCGACGCTGCCCGTGTTGATCGCGGCACCGATGCCGGCCATCACCCCGCAGCCGAGCAGGCCGGCCACCGCCGGGGAGACGGCCGGGTCGACCTTGGTGCACTGTCCGGCGGCGACCAGCGTCTTCTCGGCGAAGGCTCCGATGCCGAGCGCCGGGGACAGTTCCTGCCCGGTCGAGGCGAGGGTCATCTTCTGCTTCGCGTTGTGGGTGTTGAAGCAGTACCAGGGACGGCCGCGCAGACAGGCCCTGCACTGGCCGCACACCGCACGCCAGTTGAGGATCACGAAGTCTCCGGGCGCCACGTCCGTGACACCCTCGCCGACCGACTCCACGACACCGGCGGCCTCGTGGCCGAGCAGGAACGGGAACTCGTCGTTGATCCCGCCCTGTTTGTAGTGCAGGTCGGTGTGACAGACCCCGCAGGCCTGTACCTGTACGACGGCTTCGCCCGGCCCGGGGTCCGGCACCACGATCGTCTCGACCCGCACCGGCTCGTCCTTGCCCGGTGCGATCACGCCGCGTACTTCCTGCGCCATGGACCTGACCCTTTCGTCGCTCTGCTGACGTGCCTGTATTCCGACCCTACGCGTGACCGCTCGGTAACGGCACGGAGCACGTCGATCATCACGGATCTTTCCCGCCGGTCAGCCGACCGGTGGGGCCCTGAGCCCCACGGTGGCCGATGTGCCCGACGTAGCCTGGGGGCGCCGCCCACCGCCCGGACGAGGAGCACCGTGACCACCGCAGACGCTGTTTCGCCGGGACGGACCGGAGACCGGACGGGTCCGTCCCCGTTCCGGCTGCTCCTCTCCTATGCACGGCCGCACCGCTGGGCCCTGTCGGCCGGTGCGGTGCTCTCGCTGCTGACGGGGGCGACCGGGCTGCTGCTGCCGCTGGTGGCGCGGGGACTGATCGAGGACCTGTCCCACGACCGCTCCGTCTCCGGGAGGTTGCTCGCGATGGCGGGCCTGGTCGTCACCAACACCGTGGTGGGCGCCCTGGGTTCGTACGTGCTGCGGCGCACCGCCGAGTCGGTGGTGCTGGGGGCACGGCGCACCCTGTCGTCGTACCTGCTGCGGCTGCGGATCACCGCCGTGGACCGCACCGAACCCGGGGATCTGATGGCGCGGATCACCTCGGACACCACCCTGCTGCGCGAGGTCACCACGGACTCACTCGTCGCGCTCGGCACCGGCGGGCTCACCCTGGTCGCCACGGTGGTGATGATGGGGGTGGTCGACCCGGTACTGCTGGGCGTCACGCTCGCGGTGATCGCCGGGGCGGGCACGGTCCTCGGCATGATCGTGCCGCGTATCAACCGGGCCGGCCGGCGGGCGCAGGACGCGGTCGGGGTGATGGGAGCCTCACTGGAGCGGGTACTGGGCGCGCTGCGCACCGTGAAGGCGTCGGGCGCCGAGCACCGCGAGGAACGGGTGCTGCACGAGGCCGCCGAGGAGTCCTGGCGGCAGAGCGTGCGGGCCGCCAAGTGGGCGGCCGTGGCGGGCAACACCGCGGGGCTCGCGATGCAACTGGCGTTCATCACGGTGCTGGCGGTGGGCGGGGCACGGGTGGCGACCGGTGCCATCGGCATCGGCACGCTGGTGGCGTTCCTGCTCTACGTCTTCTACCTGATGTCACCGATCCAGCAGGTCGTCGGCGCCGTCACGCAGTACCAGACCGGCGCCGGCGCGCTCGCCCGGATCCAGGAGGCGCTGCGACTGCCCGCCGAACCGCCGTCCGCGCCCGCCGAGTTGCCGGCCCCCGGCGCCGAGCCGGCCGCCGTCACCTTCACCGCCGTACGGTTCCGCTACGCCGACGACCTGCCGTACGTGCACCACGGCGTCAGCTTCGAGGTACCCGCCCGGGGCATGACGGCGTTCGTCGGTCCGTCCGGAGCGGGGAAGACCACCGTCTTCTCGCTGATCGAGCGCTTCTACGACCCGGAGTCCGGCACGATCACCCTCGACGGCCGTCCGCTCGCCGACTGGGAACTCCCCCTGCTGCGCTCGGCCATCGGATACGTCGAGCAGGACGCGCCCGTCCTGTCCGGATCGTTGCGGGACAATCTGCTCCTCGGCAATCCGCTGGCCGGCGAGGACACGGTGGCACGGGTCCTGAAGACGACCCGGCTGGACCACCTGGTGGCGCGGCTGCCGCAGGGCCTCGCGACACTGGTCGGGCACCGCGGGACCAAGCTGTCCGGCGGCGAGCGGCAACGGATCGCGATCGCCCGGGCGTTGCTGCGCCGGCCCCGGCTGCTGCTGCTGGACGAGGCGACCTCGCAGCTGGACGCGGTGAACGAGGCGGCCCTGCGGGACACCGTCGCCGACGTGGCACGGTCGACCACCGTGCTGGTGGTCGCGCACCGCCTGTCGACGGTGACGACGGCCGACCGGATCGTCGTGATGGACGCGGGCCGGGTCCGCGCGGTGGGCACGCACCGGGAGCTGGTGGCGGCGGACCCGCTGTACGCGGAACTGGCGGCGACGCAGTTCCTGTCCGCCGCGGACTGAGGCCGCGGTGGCCGGCCACCGGTCACCGCGTACGACGAAGGGCCGCCCCCGGTGCGGAACGGCCCTCGGGGTGCGGTCCGGGGTCAGGACTCGATGGCCGGCACCAGTCCCGTGGCCGGCGCGGCCATGTCGGTGAGCTGGTGCAGTTCGCCCAGCTTCTGGAGCCCGTTCAGTCCCTGCACCTGCTCCGAGATCCTGGGGATCTCGTCCTGGTGCTCGGCCGGGATGCCGATGCGGGAGACCGAGTCGAGCACGCCGAGCACGGTGGGGTTCCCGGAGTGCGGCGCGCTCGCGTCGGCCGCGTTCGCCAGCGGGGCGGCGAGGCCGGTGACCCCGACGGCGAGGCCGACGGCGGCGACGATACGTCGTGTGGAGATCATGTCTCCAGCAACGGGCTGGGCGCCCGGCCGGTCACGGGCAGCCGGTCCCCCTCACCCGTCAGGCGGAGTGCCCGGCCTGCGCTTGCCGAGCCCGGCGGGGCGGAGGAGGCTCGAAGCAGGGGCCGTCGCGGCCTGCTCCGCATCGGGCCGCGGGCTCCCGCAGGAGGTCACCATGGGCACCGCGACAGGCCCCACGTTCGACACCGACACGCTGCGCCGGGCGATAGAGGGAAACACGGGGAACACCCTGCTGGCGCTCTACACGGACGACGCGGAGATCCGCATCGTCGACCGCACCGACCAGCCCAGCCACCCCAGGGTCCTGCACGGCCGCCGGGACATAGCCGCCCTGCTGGACGACGTCTACAGCCGGGACATGACCCACAGGCTGGACCAGTGCATCGTGCAGGGTGACCGGGCCGCCTACAGCGAGTCCTGCGAGTACGCGGACGGCGTCCGGGTGCTCGCCGAATCGATGGTCACGCTGCGTGATGGCAAGATCGCCGAACAGATCACGATCCAGGCATGGGACGAGTAGCCGCCAGGGCCGCGAGGGTCCAGGTCAGCGCCCGGCTGACCTGGACCTTCTCGGCGCGGGCCGGACTGGGGCACAGCCGCCGAGCCCGGCCGGGCGGGTCCGTCGTCCTGCTGCGCACGCTCCTGCGGGCGGCGCACCGCCGTGGGAAACGCTGAGCGCCTCGGCTACTCTGGGCGCGGGCCGTGACTGGCGCTGAGGTGGAGCACCACCGTGGAGCGGCCCGCACTGTCGAGCCGTGCGCCTGGGCGATCAAGGTCTGACCAGCTCAGGAGTGTGCCGCATGACCCATGCCTCTCTCATGGACGGAACCGCCGTCGCCCGCCGGATCGTCGAGCAGACCGCGCAGCGGGCCGCCGAGTTCACCGCGCGCACCGGCACCACGCCGTGCCTGGCGACCGTGCTGGTCGGCGAGGACCCGGCCTCCGTCACCTACGTCCGGATGAAGCAGAACCGCAGCCGCAAGGCCGGTATCGCCTCCCGGCACGTGGCGCTGCCCGCCACCACGACCACCGCGGAACTCGTCGCCACCCTGCGGGAGTTGTCGGCCGATCCGGCGGTGCACGGCATCCTGCTCCAGCACCCGGTCGGCGAACACATCGACGAGCGGGCCGCGTTCGAGGCGATCGCGCCGGAGAAGGACGTGGACGGCGTGACCTTCGCGTCGTTCGCGACGATGAGCTTCGGCCTGCCGGGCTTCGTCTCCTGCACGCCCGGCGGCATCCTGCGCCTGCTCGACGCGTACGACGTCGACCCGGCCGGGAAGCGGGCGGTGGTCGTCGGCCGCAGCGCGATCCTGGGCAAGCCGGCCGGCATGCTGCTGCTCGCCCGCGACGCCACCGTCACCTACTGTCACTCCCGCACCCGGGACCTGTCGGCGGCGGTACGGGAGGCGGACATCGTGGTCGCCGCCGTCGGCCGCCCCGGGCTGATCCGGGGCCAGGACATCAAGCCGGGCGCCGTCGTGCTCGACGCCGGCTACAACGCGGGCAACGTGGGTGACGTCGACTTCGACACCGCCGTCGAGCGGGCCTCGCTGATCACGCCGGTGCCGGGCGGCGTCGGCCCGATGACCATCGCCGTACTGCTGGAGCAGACCGTCACCGCCGCCGCCCGGCAGCTCGGGGGGTGATCAGCGCATCCAGGCGCTGTATTCCATGACGTCACCGGCCCGTACGCCGTACTCGGGATCGTCCCGGGTGAACGTGGTCTCCAGGCCGAGTACGGCACCGGTGCCCGGATCCAGGATCAGCATCCGCCGGGCGCCCGAGCCCTCGTCGTGGACGTACGCCTGCCCGGTGCGGCCGAGCCGGTCGGTGACCTGGCCGGCCGGGCGCAGGCCCTGGGCGTCGGCGAGGAGTTCGGCGAGGGCGGCCGACTCCCGGGCGCCGAGCGTCCAGTTGTCGAGCAGCTCGTGGGTGGCGTCCAGGAGCTCGGAGGTCGTGAGGGTGCGGGTGTGGCCGTAGACCAGCTCGATGAGGTAGGCGCGCAGCTCCGCCGGGTCGTGCGGGGGTGTGCCGAGCGGCGGCCCGTCGCCCCACATCGGGGGGAAGGTGCGCCGGCTGAGCACGTGGCCGTCCCCGACCAGCCGTGACCGGTCGCCGTCGTCGGTGAGGACCGGGCGGCCGGGGTGGGACGGGTCGGTCGCCACGACCACTTCGGTGTGACTGCCGTCCGCCGCCCATCGCTCCACCCGCTCCTCGGGCAGGGTGACCGGCGGCCTGCCGTCGCTCATGCCGAGGCTCCAGGACTGCACGTGAGTGCCCTGGCGCAGGGCCGGGGAACCGTCCTGGGCCGCCACGGCGGCCAGTTCCGCGACCTCGGCGAGCGGTACCGGCACCGAGTGGACGCGGACGGCCAGCGGCCGGGGCGCGGCGACCGCGGGCGTGCCGGCCGGACCGCCCACCAGCACGGTCACCACGGTGACGACGGCGACGAGGGCCGCGGCGAGCGACCACGCCAGTCGGGGCCTGGTCCGGCGCCGGGGACGCGGGGTCTCGTGCAGCAACCGGGCGAGGTGCCGTTCGGCGGTGTGGTCCAGGGGACCGTCGCCGAAGTGGGGGCCCGCGGCGGGTACCGGGTCGGCGGCGCGCAGCAGGTGGAGTTCGTCAGCCATGGCGGTGTTCCTCGGTAAGAGCGTCGACGGCAGGGGGCCGCAGTCGGTCGATCTCGGCTCTGAGCCGGCGACGGGCCCGGTGCAGCCGCATCGCGGCCGCCCGGCTGCCGCAGCCCAGGGCGACCGCGACCTCGTCCACGCCGAGTTCCTCCCACGCGGTCAGCCGCAGCACCTCCTGGTCGGCCGGGGAGAGCCGGCCCAGCGCCTCGTGCACCCAGGAGCCGGGCCGTTCGCTGTCCGGACCGGCCACGGTGTGGCGTCCGTGGGCGGTCTCGTCGTTGCCCAGCCGGTCCAGCAGCCGGCGCCTGCGCCCGTAGCCGCGTACCGCGTTGGCGAGGCAGTTGCGTGCCACGCCGTACAGCCAGGGCAGCGGGGTCGCCGGGAGGTCTGCGCGGCGCCGCCAGGCCACCGTGAACACCTCCGCCACCACTTCCTCCACCTCGCCGGTCCGCCCGTCCAGTCGCCGCGCGACATAGCGGCTGACCGCCCAGTAGTGCTCGCGATAGGCAGCGGCGAAGATCTCGTCGTTGCTCATGTTCGGTTCTTGTCCGGCACCTTTCCGATCGTCACACCTCTTTCCGTGACGCTCGTCGCATCCCTCGAGTGTGACCGGTGCGCTCCGCCCGGACACAGGCGGGGTATGAGGAACCTCAAGTGGCTCACGACCACGGATCACAAGACGATCGGCACGCTGTACCTGGTCACAGCGTTCTCGTTCTTCTGCGTCGGTGGCGTGATGGCCCTGTTCATGCGCGCGGAGCTGGCCAGGCCGGGCCTGCAGATCATGTCGAACGAGCAGTTCAACCAGGCGTTCACGATGCACGGAACGATCATGCTGCTGATGTTCGCGACCCCGTTGTTCGCGGGCTTCGCGAACTGGATCATGCCGCTGCAGATCGGTGCTCCGGACGTCGCCTTCCCGCGGCTGAACATGTTCGCCTACTGGCTGTACCTGTTCGGCTCCACCATCGCGGTGGGCGGCTTCCTCACCCCGCAGGGCGCCGCCGACTTCGGCTGGTTCGCCTACGCCCCGCTCTCGGACGCGGTGCGCACCCCGGGCATCGGCGCCGACATGTGGATCATGGGTCTGGCCTTCTCCGGCTTCGGCACCATCCTCGGCGCGGTCAACTTCATCACCACGATCATCTGCATGCGCGCCCCCGGCATGACCATGTTCCGCATGCCGATCTTCGTGTGGAACGTGCTGCTGACCGCGGTCCTGGTCCTGCTCGCCTTCCCCGTCCTCGCCGCCGCGCTGTTCGCGCTGGAGGCGGACCGGAAGTTCGGGGCACACGTCTTCGACGCGGCGAACGGCGGAGCCTTGCTCTGGCAGCACCTCTTCTGGTTCTTCGGCCATCCAGAGGTGTACATCATCGCCCTGCCGTTCTTCGGCATCATCTCCGAGGTCATCCCGGTCTTCTCCCGCAAGCCGATGTTCGGCTACATGGGTCTGATCGCGGCGACCATCGCGATCGCCGGTCTGTCCGTGACGGTGTGGGCGCACCACATGTACGTCACCGGCGGTGTGCTGCTGCCGTTCTTCTCCTTCATGACGTTCCTCATCGCCGTCCCGACCGGGGTGAAGTTCTTCAACTGGATCGGCACCATGTGGAAGGGCTCGCTGTCCTTCGAGACACCGATGCTCTGGGCCACCGGCTTCCTGATCACCTTCACCTTCGGCGGGCTGACCGGCGTGATGCTCGCCTCGCCCCCGATCGACTTCCACGTCTCCGACTCGTACTTCGTGGTGGCCCACTTCCACTACGTGGTCTTCGGCACGGTCGTCTTCGCGATGTTCTCCGGCTTCCACTTCTGGTGGCCGAAGATGACGGGCAAGATGCTCGACGAGCGGCTCGGCAAGATCACCTTCTGGACGCTGTTCACCGGCTTCCACGGCACCTTCCTGGTCCAGCACTGGCTGGGCGCGGAGGGCATGCAGCGCCGGATCCCCGACTACCTGGCGGTGGAGGGCCTCACCACGCTCAACACGGTATCGACGATCTTCTCGTTCCTGCTGGGATCATCACTGCTGCCGTTCTTCTACAACGTGTGGAAGACGGCGAAGTACGGCGAGAAGGTCGAGGTGGACGATCCGTGGGGGTACGGGCGTTCCCTGGAGTGGGCTACGTCCTGCCCGCCCCCGCGACACAACTTCGTGTCCCTCCCCCGGATACGGAGCGAATCCCCGGCGTTCGATCTGCACCATCCCGAAGTGCCCCTCAGGGAGCGGGAGTTGAGCGCGCGATGACGGCTCGGAAGGAGGAGCGGGCGCTGGTCGCCCAGATCGAGGGACACCTGCTGCTGGCGGCGACGCGCGAGGAGGGCCGCGCGGCGGCTGCCCGCCTGACGGATCGACTGGGTTGGCTCACGGACACGCAACGGGAGGACCTGGAGTGTCAGGTCGCAGTCGAGTACCTGGCGCTGAGCCGTGCCTCATGGCGCCGCACGGCCGAACGCAGCGTCGAGTTGAGGCGTGAGTACGAGCAGAGGTACCGGATCCTGCGCCGCCGGCTGCTGGCCTGCTCCCTGCTCGCCTGCGCCCTCTGGACGGCGGCGACCGTGATCTCACTGTCGGTCTGAGCGCGGAGGCGCCGCAGAGCGGGCGGAGGGTGGGGTCAACGGGTGGGGCAGGCGTGAACTTGCCATGCCTCAGGGGCAGTTCACTCCCTGCCGGGCGCCCCCGGACGTCCAGTCCTCCGGTCGCAGCATCCCCACCAGCAGCCGCACCAGTTCCTCCACGACGTCATCGAGCGTCGCGTCCACCCAGCCGGCGCTCCAGTCGTGCAGCAATCCGTTCACGCTGCCGATGAAGGCCGTCGCCGCCAGCCGGTAGTCCCGCGGCGCCGCGTCACCGCGCGCCACCGCCGCGTCCGCCTCGCCGCATATCAGCTCCACCCAGCGCGCCCGCCGCGCGAGGCGCTGGTCCTCGAGGCGCGGACTGACGCCGATGATCTCCACGAAGGCGACCCGGATACGGCGCGGGTCCGAGGTGACGTCACGGGCGTACGCGCGGAAGAGCACCGTCACCCGCTCCACCAGCGACAGCGGCTTCGCCTCGGCGAACGCGTCCCGCACCGCTTCCTCGGCCCACCCGTTGACCTCCAGGTGCAGCGCGGCGAGCACGTCCTCCAGGGTGTGGAACTCCTCGTAGAACTGCCGGGTGGACAGGCCGGCCGCCTGACTGAGCGCGGCGACGGTCGTGGCGCGGTATCCCGGCGCGTCACCGAAGAGCTGGAGCGCCGCGTCGAGGAAGCGCCGGCGCCGTTCGGCCTTGCGTTCCTCGGCGGACCGGCCGCCGTAGCGTCCCGTCGGCGCCTTGAGCCTGCCCGGCACGATTGCCCCCTCCGTCATCCGCCTGATGACCAATTCTGTCGCCGCCGTCTCTTGATCAGCACGTCACCCCACCTTACTTTCCGGTAAGTCGGCTTGGGTCTCAACGCCGTTGTGTCCTCGTCCGCCGGGCCCGTACGGCGCCCGGCGGACGAGGACACGCCTCAGAACTTCGCCGCCACCCAGGCGGCCAGTTCCGACCTGGCGGCGTTCAGCAGGGCGGAGCCGGGCGAGGCCGCCCCGTTGGTCACCAGCGCGAAGTGAGCCACGCCGGAGTCCGAGTCGCTGAGCAGCAGTCGGCGGCTGCCCGTGCCACCAGGTTCGACGGCCACGCCGACCGGGGTCGAGGACGTGTACGACGGGGGTGCGTAGACGGTGCCCAGGTCCGAGACGACCGTGGTGGACGCGCTCGGGAAGGATGCCGGGAGGTGGAGTTCGGTGGGTGCGGTGGCGCTGCCGGAACGCCAGACCTGGACGGCGTACTGGCCGGATCCCACCAGCGCGGCCACGTTCGGCAGCGAGCTGGGCACCGGGTTCCAGGTCAGGGTCGTCGAACCGTCCCGTGAGCGGTCCTCGTAGGTGAAGGCGAGGGTGGAGCCGGAGGTGGCGCCCGGGTAGATCCGGTCCAGCAGCCTGGCGTCCTGACGGAGGGTCACCGCGCCGGAGTCGTTCATGGCGGCGGCCGAGAGGTCCTCGTCGTTCCAGGCGTCGCCGGTGACGAGCACCTTCTCCGGGTTGTCGTTCATCAGCTCGTGGTGGCGGCCGCTGTAGATGTCCCACTGCCACTGGCTGCCGGAGAGCACCGGCCCGGAGGACGCCGGGGTGGACCACCAGGTGGACCCGGGCAGGCGGGAGTCGAGGGCCTGGTACATGGCCTTGTCGACGGTCGGCGCCTTGCCCGCGGTGGTACCGGACAGCGGATGCCCGAACTCGCTGACGACCGCCGTGGTTCCGGCGGCGGAGGCGCGGTCGCGGACGGTGCCCAGGTCGGTGCTGTACTGGCCGTCGGAGGCGTTGCCCCACATCAGGATGCCGGAGATGGCCTTCTGGTCGTAGAAGTGGGTGTTGAGGACATACCGCGGGCCGAGGGTGCCGGCGTCCAGCAGGCCGCCCTCCTGCTTCTGGGTGCTGATGTTGGCGTTCCAGAAGAGGTTCGGCTCGACCAGGGCGGGCCTGGCGCTCCAGCCGGCCGCGTCCATCCGGGCCCGGAACCTCTGGTAGAAGGGCCACAGCAGGTTCTGCTCCCAGGTACGGGAGGTCTGGCCGGAGTCGTAGGAGCCGGCGTACGGCTCGTTGTAGGGGTCGAAGCCGACGACACCGGCGAACTGGTCGGACGTCAGATGCTGTGCCAGGTAGGCCATGGTGGTCTGGGCGGTGGCCAGGAAGGCGTCCTGGAGGCCGTAGTTGTTGTGCCAGAAGTCGTACTGGCCCTTCTGTACGGCCGCGTTCTGGGTGATGTTCTGCCCCCAGAACAGGCAGATGCCGCAGGACTCGGCCGGGTAGTTCCCCAGCGCGACCGCCCAGGCGGGGGCGCCGTCGCCCGTGTACCAGCTGCCCGGGTTGAACAGGTGGCGGGAGTACAGGTCCTGGTGGAAGTCGGGGTAGACGCGGACGCCGGAGTCGAGGAACGCCTGCATCTGCGCGGTCGCGGCGGCCAGGTACGCGGTGTCCACCTGGCCCTTGACGGGTTCCGCGTAAGCCCAGGAGAGCAGGAAGCGCACGGCGTTGCCGCCGCCCAGGGCGCGCAGCGCGGTGGCGGACTTCTTGGCGTCGGCGGCGGAGGCGAACGGCAGCCCGTCGTTCTCCGCCAGCTTGGTCTCCCCCGAGACGTTGTAGCCGCGCAGCACCACCTCGCGGCCCTGGCCGTCGACGAAACGGCCGTTCTGCACGGTGAGCGAGGTGCCGTCGAACCAGAGGGAGTCGGACGGGGTGGCCGCGGCGGCGGACGGAGCGCCCGCCACCGCGAGGAATCCGCAGAGGACAACCAGGACAACGACCAAACGTGCCCGGATAGTAGTCATGTCCACTACAGTCCGGTGATTTCCGGACACCGTCAATACTTCTGACTCATGGGTAAGTTGAATGCCTGTCAGACACTTGGGACTCAACCGCTCGCTCGGCCCGTCACGTTCAACAGGTACCGCTTCCGGCTGAGCGGATTGTGATCGGTCCGTGGGCGTTCGGGGACGGTGCCGTGCGCGACGGGCGCGTAGTGGTCGAACACGCTCTCCATTTCGCCCTCGCCCCGGGTCAGTCCCGGCAGCAGCTGCTCCAGCCGGTGCACCCGGCCGGCGGGCACCGCACCCTCCAGCAGGCAGAGCGCTCCCTGCGTCCTGGTCCGCCGGGGCAGCCCGCCGAGGCGGGTGAGCACCGGAAGCAGCGCTCCCAGCGTGTCCGCCGGAGCCTCGAGCAGGAACCGGTGCATCGGCTCGTGCACCTGGGTTCCGGCCCGGCGCAGCGCCTCGGTCAGCACGAGCGGGGTGAGTCCGCGGAAGTCGTGTCCCGTGCTCGACATGCTCTTGTCGAACCCCTGGTGGGCATGGCTCTGCCGGGGCGAGTAGCCGCAGTGGGTCATGGTCACCGTGCAGTCGGGGATCCGCCAGCCGTGCAGCCCCTGGCCGAGGGTCTCGCGCACGGTGTCCTCGACGGCCTTGAAGAAGGCGTACGGCATCGAGCCCAGCTCCACCTCCAGCCGGAAGCCGGCGCCGGCGCCCGGCGGGGCCGGCTCCACCCGCAGACCCACCGTCGCCAGGAAGGGGTTGCCGTCCTTCTTGTTGAACTCGACGGCGGCTCCGCTGCCGGTGAGACGTTCGACGCAGATGGGGGTGGTCTCCCGGAAGGTGACGTGGAGGCCGTACTCGTCGGCGAGGGTCGCCTGGACGACCTCCTTCTGCACCTCGCCGTAGAGGGAGACGGAGGTCTCCTGCCGTGCCTCGTCGTGCCGGACGTCGATCAGCGGGTCCTGCTCGGCCAGCTGGGTGAGCGCGACGTGCAGGGTGCGCCGGTCGGTGGCCGGTCCGGGGACGACGACGGTCTCCAGGGCCGGGGGCGCGAAGTGGTGCCCGTGTCCCCGGCCGGGAACGCCGAGCGCATCGCCGACGCGGACGCCGCCGAGCCCCCACACCTTGACGATCCGCCCGGCCTCGGCACGGTCCTGCCGCAGCTCCGCACCTGCCTCGGCGACGCTCAGCGCGGTGACCCGCCCCTCCGCCCGCCCGCCTGAGGTGGCTGCACCACCACCGAAGGGGATCCGGTCGCGGACCCTGAGGGAGCCGGCGAAGATGCGCGCACAGGCGATCTTCTCCCCCGCCGGACCCCGTTCGACCTTGAAGACCGTGGCCGACAGCGGTCCTGCCGGGTCGCCGTCGGCGGCAGGGAGCAGCCGTTCGACGCCGGTGATCAGGTCGGGGATCCCGGCGCCCGTGACGGCGGAGCCGAAGTAGACCGGGTGGACCAGGGCCCGCCGGGTCTGGTCGGCGAGTGCGGCGCGCAGTCGGGCGTCGGGGACCTCGCCGTCCAGGCAGGCGGCCAGCAGCGCGTCGTCGTGGTCGGCGAGCACGTCCACCGCGCCCGGGTCCAGGCCCGGCTCGAAGCGCGCGGCGCGGGTGCCGAGCGCGGCCGGCCGCCCCATCGGGACGAGCGGTACGGCGAGCCTGCGGGCGAGCTGGGCGAGTACCGCCTCGTGCCGGGCACCGCGCCGGTCGATCTTGTTGACGAAGACCAGCGTGGGGATGCTCAGCCGACGCAGGGTCCGCATGAGCACACGGGTCTGCGCCTGGACGCCTTCCACGGCCGAGACGACCAGGACCGCGCCGTCCAGCACCCCGAGCACGCGTTCCACCTCGGCGATGAAGTCCGGGTGGCCCGGGGTGTCGAGGAGGTTGACGGTCACCCCGTCGAGGGGGAACGACACGACCGCGGACTTGATGGTGATCCCGCGCTGCCGCTCCAGGGCGAGGGTGTCGGTCCGGGTGCTGCCGGCGTCGACGCTGCCGATCTCGTCGATGACCCCGGCCGCGTGCAGCAGCCGTTCGGTCAGACTGGTCTTACCTGCGTCGACGTGCGCGAGAATTCCGAGATTGAGCAGATGCACGGAGCGTGATGTCCTTCGGCATGGGTGGGATTCCTTCCTGGGTGGACATGCACGCAGCGCGCATCGCTGGTCCTCTCGGTGGGCCGTCGGGTCATCAAGGTCGGGAAGAAGTGCAGCAGGGCACCGCACCCCACGGCAACGGATTAACGGTCGCCGCAAGCCGCCCGCAGCGCTCGCCGCTCCCCGGACCCGGCCATAGAGTGATCAGCACCACGTCCGTTCGACGCATGCGCACCGCACCTTTGGCCTCTCCTGAAGCGGCGGGCGGCGCGGGGGGACGCGGCCTCGGGAAAGGGAGCGCAAGGTGCGTGAGATCCTGCCGGTGCTGGCCGACTGGCACGCGGCCGGGGTCACGTTCGGGCTGGCCACGGTGGTCGCGGTCAGCCGCAGCGCGCCGCGCGGGCCCGGGGCGGCGATGGCGGTGGGCCCGGACGGCGAGGCCGTGGGCAGCGTCTCCGGGGGCTGTGTGGAGGGCGCCGTCTACGAACTGGCGCAGGAGGTGGCGGCGAGCGGCGAGCCGCGGTTGCAGACCTTCGGCTACAGCGACGAGGACGCGTTCGCGGTGGGCCTGACCTGCGGCGGCGAGATCACCCTGCTGGTCCGGCCGGTGACCGCCGGCTCCGACCCGGCGTTCGGCGCGGTCGCCGCGTCGGTCGCCACGGGCGAGCCGGTGACCGCGGCGACCGTGGTGAACGGCCCCGCACCACGTGGTGCCACCCTCGCCGTCTGGCCGGACCGGGCGGCCGGCACGCTCGGCACGAGCGGCCTGGACGTCGCCGTCACCGCCGACGCGCGCGGCGAACTCGCCCTCGGCGCCTCGCTCCTGAGGCACTACGGCCCGCACGGGGAACGCCGGGAGGACGCGGTGACCGTGTTCCTCCAGTCGTTCGCGCCGCCCCCGCGCATGCTGGTCTTCGGCGCGATCGACTACGCGGCGGCGGTGGCCCGCATCGGTGACTTCCTCGGCTACCGGGTGACCGTGTGCGACGCGCGCCCGGTCTTCGCCACGCCCAAGCGGTTCCCCGCCGCCGTCGAGGTGGTCGTGGACTGGCCACACCGCTATCTGCGCTCCACCGCGACCGACGACCGCACGGTGATCTGTGTCCTCACCCACGACCCGAAGTTCGACGTGCCGCTGCTGGAGGAGGCGTTGCGCCGGCCGGCCGCCTACATCGGGGCGATGGGCAGCCGCAGGACCCACGAGGAGCGGCGCGCCCGGCTGTCCGAGGCCGGGCTCGCCGTGGCCGAACTGTCCCGGCTGCGCTCCCCGCTCGGCCTCGACCTCGGTGCCCGTACGCCCGAGGAGGTCGCGGTGTCCGTCGCCGCCGAGGTCGTCGCCCTGCGCTGGGGCGGCAGCGGTGCGCCGCTGACGACGACCAGCGGGGCCATCCACGCGGCCGCCGCGCACTGACAGCCAGGAGGGGTGAGCCGAACCGCACCACGAGTTCACCGTCCCCGTCCCGGTCGGGGCCGCCCGGCACGCACTCCCCGAACGGGCCGCCGCGCCGGACCCCGGCCGGGCGCGCGACGACGTGTTCCCTCCGCCGAACACTATGAACACAACGCCCGCGCCATGGTTCCGGTCCCGGCCCGCTCCCTAGCATCGCCGCGGACGGCGCGAAGCAGCGCCGACGAGGACAGGGAGCCGCGCCTTGGACAAGTCGAGAACCCCCGCACGGAGCCGCCGGACGAGCCGCCGGCGCACCGGAGTGCTCGCCTCACTGGCGGCCGCCCTCACCGCCGCCGTCGCCGGCGCCCCGCCCGCACAGGCGCAGGCGCAGGCGGCGCCGCCGGCCGCCGTCGTGTGCCCGGCGGAACTCGACGGCAGGGCCACCTGTTACACCGGCCAGGACATCCACGGCGCCTACTACGCCATCGCCGTCCCCGCACACTGGAACGGCTCCCTGGTCGTGCACGCCCACGGCGGCCCCGACCTCGGTACCGGCTCGGACCCGGCGCGCAGCGTCGACGACCTGGCCCGCTGGTCGGTGATGGTGAAGGAGGGCTATGCCTGGGCGGGTTCGTCCTACCGCAGGGGCGGCTACGGCACCCGCATGGCCGCCGAGGACACCGAGAACGTGCGCCGGCTGTTCGTCGAGAACTTCGGCGGGCCACGGCGGACCTATGTGCACGGCCAGTCCTGGGGCGGGGACGTCGCCGCCAAGGTCGTCGAGGTGTACGGGAGGCGGGGCGGACCGTACGACGGGGCGCTGCTCACCAGCGGGGTCCTCGGCGGCGGGTCCCGGGGGTACGACTACCGCGTCGACCTCCGTGTCGTCTACCAGTACTACTGCCGCAACATGCCCCGGCCGGCCGAACCCCCCTACCCGCTGTGGCAGGGGCTGCGCGCGGACTCGACGCTGACCACGGCCGGACTGCGCGCCCGGCTCCAGGAGTGCACGGGCTATGCCTCGGCCCCGCAGGAACGCACCGCCCTCCAGCAACGCAACCTGGACGACATCCTCGCCGTGACCGGCGTTCCCGAGCGGACCCTGGAGTCGCATCTGCGGTTCGCGGTCTTCACCTTCCGGGACATCGTGCGCGACCGGCTGGGCGGCCGGAACCCGTTCTCGAACCTGGGTGTCCGGTACTCGGGGTCGCACGACGACACGGCCCTCAACGCCGGGGTGGAGCGGTTCGCCGCCGATCCGACGGCGGTGCGCGACCTGTCGTACGACAGCGATCTCACCGGCAGGGTGTCGATCCCGGTGCTCACGATGCACGCGATCGACGATCCGACGGCGTTCGTGGAGCACGAGGCGGCCTACCGGGCCGCCCTGCGCGGCGCGCACCGCGACCGGTACCTCGTGCAGACGTTCACCCACGAGTCCGAGCACAGCGCGCTGAGCGACGCGGAGTACGCCAACTCGGTCGCGGCGCTGGACGGTTGGGTGCGCACCGGCAGGAAGCCGGCGCCCCGGGCGATCGCCGGCTCGTGCGCCGCGTTCGACCGGACCTACGCCACCGGCTGCTTCTACGACCCGGACTTCCACCCCGGCTCCTACGCCTCGCGGGTCCGCCCACGGCCGGGCGGACTGCGCTGGCCGGCCATGACGGCGGCCCAGGAGACCCGGTGGAGCAGGATCGACGGGGTCGGAATCGCCCCCTGACGCATCCCGGGAGACGGTCCGCGCTCCTTGTCACGGCGCCGGTCGGCGCGGCGGCAGCCGGTGCAGTGTCACCTCCGTGAGCGCGCCGTCGGCGACGGTCGCGGTGAGGTAGGTGCAGTGCGGCTGACGGCGGCGGTCGGTGGGCGAGCCGGGGTTGAGGAGGCGCGGGCCGGCCGGGGCCGTGGTGTCCCAGGGGATGTGGCTGTGGCCGAAGACCAGGACGTCCAGGTCCGGGAAGCGGGCGGCGCAGCGGGCCTCGCGGCCCCGGGCGGCACCGGTCTCGTGGATCACACCGAAACGCAGGCCGCCCAGGTCGGCGTAGGCCACCTCGGGGAGCCGGGCGCGCAGGCCGGGACCGTCGTTGTTGCCGTACACCGCGACGAGACGGCGGCTGCGGCTCTCGAACAGGTCGAGGGTCGCCTCGTCGACCCAGTCGCCGGCATGGAACACGACGTCCGCGCGCGGGAGTTCGGCGAGGAGCCGGTCCGGGAGCCGCCTGGCGCGCACGGGGAGATGCGTGTCGGTGGTGAGGAGCAGGCGCACGGGACCAGCGTAACGACCGCCCCGCATCTTCAGCCGGAACTTAACAGTTGCAGCTGGACAGTTTCCACTGACGGCCCTAGGGTGGCCGCATGGTTCAGATCTCCGACTCCGCGACCCGTACGGCGCGCGACCTGCGCGTGGCGTTCAGCAGACTGCGCCGCCGTATCCGGGAGGTCGCGCAGGACGCGGACCTCACCCCGTCCCAGGAGTCGGCGCTCACCCTGGTCGCCAAGCACGGCGCCGCCACGGCCAGCGCGCTGGCCTCCGCCGAGGGGGTGCGGCCGCAGTCGATGGCGACCACGCTGGCCGCCCTGGACCAGCAGGGGCTGATCCGGCGCAGCCCCGACCCCACCGACGGCCGCCGCCAGCTGGTCACCCTCACCGAGGCCGGACAGGCCCGTGTCGAGGGCAACCGGCAGGTGCGCGACGAGTGGCTGGCCCGCGCCTTCGAGGAGCGCTACACCGAGCAGGAACGCCAGACCATGCTCACCGCGTTCGAACTGCTGGAACGGCTCTCGCGCCCGTGATACCCAAGCTCACCGGACGCACCCCGCAGGACACCCGCCCCGCCCCCGACGGCTTCGACCGGCGGCTGATCGCGCCGATGGTCCTGGGTTCCGTACTGAACCCGATCAACTCCTCGATGATCGCCGTGGCCCTGGTGCCGATCGGCATCGCCTTCGGGGCCCCGCCCGCCGAGACGGTGTGGCTGGTCACCGCGCTGTACCTGGCCACCGCCGTGGGCCAGCCGGTGATCGGCCGGCTCGTGGACATGTACGGGCCGCGCCGGCTCTACCTCGCCGGTACCGGCCTGGTGGGCGTCGCCGGTCTGATGGGGGCGCTGGCCCCCTCGCTGGGGGTGCTGATCGCGGCGCGCGTACTGCTCGGCTTCGGTACGTCGGCGGCGTACCCGGCGGCCATGCGGCTGACCCGGAGCGGGGGGGGGGGGCGAGGGCAAGGCAGAAAGAGAGAGGTGTTTTTACCGGCTGCTTTTTTCCCCCGCCCCCGGGGTTGGCTGGTTTCCCTATGGGGATGGGGGTGGTTGGGTTTGCCGGTCGGGCCCTC
>NZ_JBVHQD010000010.1:77312-167695 GCF_055567595.1 Streptomyces sp. NPDC026515 | reverse complement strand
GGTCGTCACCGGTCGGATGGGGGCGCGGCCCCCCTCGTGGGGGGTGTGGATCACGGCGCTCGCACTGCTCGTCTCCGGGACTTCGGCGCCGCACCCGGCGCCCGGGCGGCGGCCCGCGCTCGCCGTGTCCGCCCAGACCGTGGCCGTGATCGGTCCGACGCTGGGCGGGGTGCTGATCGGCGCCGGCGGCTGGCACCTGGTGTTCACCGTCAACGTGCCGCTCTCCGCGGCCTGTCTGGTCCTCGGCGTGAAGTGGCTGCCGAGGACCGGCACCCCGGGGCGGCGCCAGGGCATGGACCTGCCCGGCATGGCGCTGTTCGCCGTCCTGCTGGTCTCGCTGATGCTGTTCCTGATGAGCCCGCGGCCCGGCCTGTGGTACCTGCCGGCGCTGACCGTGGCCGCCGCCGCGGCCTTCGCGGCCCGGGAGCTGCGGGCCCCCGCTCCGTTCGTCGACCTGCGGGTCCTCGGCGGCAACGTCCCGCTCGTCGTCACCTACGTGCGCCAGTTGCTCGCGTACACGACCGCGTACGCCTTCCTGTACGGCTACACGCAGTGGCTGGAGCAGGGCCGCGGCCTCAGCGCCTCCACGGCCGGGCTCGCGCTGCTCCCGCTGTCGGCGGCCGCACTCGTCACCGCCACGCTCACCGGCCGCCGGGAGGCGGTCCGCTCCAAGCTGGTGACCGGCTCCGTGCTCCAGATCGCCGGCTGCGCGGCCCTGCTGCTGGTCTCGGCCGGCAGTCCGGTCTGGCTGCTGCTCGCGGTCGGCGCGCTGCTCGGTGTACCGCAGGGCCTGCTCGGACTCGCCGCGCAGACGGCGCTGTACCGGCAGGCCGACCCGGAGCGGATCGGCTCGGCCGCCGGGCTGCTGCGCACCTTCATGTACCTCGGCGCGCTGGGTGCCTCCGCGGCCACCGCGGCGTTCTACCCGCACCGCGCCGACACGGGCGGGCTGCACGGCCTGGCCCTGTTCATGCTCGCCGGCTCCGTACTGCTGCTGGCGATCACCCTGCCGGACCGTTCGCTGGCCCGGCTCACCCCCCGACTCCCCCAAGCCCCCCGAAAGGCCTGATCCACCCCATGTCTTTGACCACGCTCGACCCGCGTACCGCCCTTGTCGTCATCGACCTGCAGCAGGGCATCGTGGCCATGCCCACCCAGCCGTACTCCGGTGCCGAGGTGGTGGCCCGCAGCGTCGAGCTCGCCGACGCCTTCCGCGCCCGGAACCTGCCCGTGGTCCTGGTCCGGGTGTCCTTCGCCGCCGACGGCGCCGACGCAGTCCCCGGCCGCACCGAGCGCCAGCCGCGCGGTCTCGCCTTCCCGCAGGGCTGGGACGTCGTCGTCGACGAGCTCTCGGGCCACGACGGCGACATCCGGGTCACCAAGCACAACTGGAGCGCCTTCCACGGCACCGCCCTGGACGACCAGCTGCGCCGCCGGGGCGTCACCCAGATCGTCCTGACCGGCGTCGCCACCAGCATCGGCGTGGAGTCCACCGCCCGTGACGCCTACGCGCACGGCTACCACGTGACCCTGGCCACCGACGCCATGGCCGACGCCGACCCCGAGGCGCACCGCGGCAGCGTGGAGCGGATCTTCCCGCGGCTGGGTGAATCCGGCAGCACGGCCGAGGTCCTGGAGCTGCTGGCCAAGACCCACGGCTGAGCGGGTCCTTTGACACCCTGCTGACCCTTCACGACCCGGTCTTGACCCAGGAGTGAGAAACCCCGTGGCCAAGACCGGGTTAGCATTCGGCCACACGTACGTGCCGTCCAGGAGAACGGACGGCCTATCCAGGGGGCTAGGAAGCCGGATGCCGGTCAAGGTCAGTGTTGTCGTCCCTGTTTACAACCCGGGGCCCTATATCGAGGACTGCATCGCCTCGGTGCTGCGGCAGTCGCTGCCGCGTGACGAGTACGAAGTGATCTTCGTGGACGACGGTTCCAGCGACGGCACACCGGCCCGGCTCGACGAGGTGGCCGCCGAGCACCCGCACATCCACGTCATCCACCAGGAGGCCTCCGGCTGGTCCGGCAAGCCGCGCAACGTCGGCATCGAGGCGTCCAAGGGCGAGTTCGTGATGTTCGTCGACAACGACGACTTCCTCGGCGACGAGGCCCTGGAGCGGATGTACGACTACGGCGTCGCGAACGAGGCCGACCTGATCATCGGCAAGATGGCCGGCAAGGGCCGTCCCGTTCCGGTGGAGCTGTTCCGCCGCAACCACCCGCGGGCCACCGTCGAGAACGCCCCGCTGATGGACAGCCTGACCCCGCACAAGATGCTGCGCAGGTCCTTCCTGGACCGCATCGGGCTGCGCTTCCCCGAGGGCCGCCGGCGCCTGGAGGACCATGTCTTCGTCGCCGAGGCGTACCTGCGCGCGTCGAACATCTCCGTGCTCAGCGACTACGTCTGCTACTACCACCTCAAGCGCGACGACGCCTCCAACGCCGGCTTCCAGCGCTTCGACCCGGTCGGCTACTTCGCCAACCTGCGGGAGGCGCTCGACGTCGTCGAGCGCTACACCGAGCCCGGCCCCAAGCGGGACAAGATGTTCCGCCGCTGGCTGCGCAGCGAGATGGGCGAGCGGCTGCGCGGCAACCGCTTCCTCAAGCTGCCGGACGACTACCGCCGGGAGCTCTTCGACGAGATCCACAAGGTGATCGCCGAGCGCATGGGCCCCTCCGTGTTCGCGCTGCTGGAGCCGGCCCACCGGGTGGTCACCGAGCTGGCCGGCGCCGGCCGCTACGAGGACGTGCTCGCGCTCGCCGAGTGGGAGGCGTCCATCGGCCCCTCGACGGCCCTGGAGAGCATCGCCTGGGAGGGCGGCGCGCTGAAGGTCGACTTCACGGCCGAGTACAGCGCGGACGGCGCGCCCAAGACCTATCCGGCGGACACCGCCGTGGTCCCGCTGGACGGCCCGCCCGAGACGGTGGCCGACGCCGTCGCGTGGCTGGAGGGCAGCACCGCCGCCCGTTTCGGGAAGGCCAACGTCGACCTGATGATGCGGGAGCGCGAGACCCACGCGCAGTTCTTCCAGCCGGTCGAGATCACCCGTGAGACGGTGCCCGTCGAGGGCGAACCCGGCCGGGTCCGGCTGGTGGTCAGGGCCACGGCCACCGTGGACCCGGCCACCGCCGCCAGCGGCACTCCGCTGCCGGCCGGCCTGTGGGACGCGTTCGTCCGGCTGACCATAGGCGGCTGGACCCGGGAGTACCGGCTCTTCCCGGCGTCCCGGGAGCCGTTCCCGGCGATGCCGTCGCCGGGCGTGGTCGGCGGCCTGCGGGTTCTGCCGTACTGGACGGTCAAGGACAACTTCGCGCTCGACGTCGACATGGCGGGCAAGCGGCTGGGCTTCGACGCGTTCACGCCCGAGGACTTCACCGTGGCGGGCGACCGGCTGCGCGGGGCACTGCCCTTCCACGTCGCCGGTGACGTCAAGGCGTCGGTACGGCTGACGGGACCGAAGCCCGCCGCCGAGGTGCTGGAGGTGCCGGCCACGCTCTCGCCCGCCGGGAGCGGCGGCGCGGTGCTCGACGCCCCGCTGCCGGTGCGCTCGCTCCAGGAAGGCGGCTGGCGGCTCGCGCTGTGCCTGGTCGCGGACGCGCCCGAGCCGCGCTTCTTCACGCTGCCGCTCGTCGTGCGCAACTCCCCCGAGGGCCTGAAGGTGGCCAAGCCGGCTCCGAAGAAGCCCGCGGCGGCGGCGCCCAAGCCCGCCGCCAAACCGAAGCCCAGGCCGAGCGCGGCGCGCCGCCTCGCCCGCAAGCTCCCGTTGCCGGTGCGCCGCGCACTGGTCAGGGCCCTGGGCAAGGGCAAGCCCGCACGACAGGAAGGCAAGTAGGAACCGTGCGACCGCTGGACATCGAAGGCGCCTGGGTCCAGGAGCCGAAGGTCTTTCCCGACGACCGGGGCAGCTTCCACGAGTGGTTCAGGGCCGGGGAGTTCCGTGAGGCTCTCGGCTACGACCTCGACCTGGCGCAGGCCAACTGCTCGGTCTCACGGCGGGGTGTGCTGCGCGGCATCCACTTCGCCGACGTGCCGCCGAGCCAGTCCAAGTACGTCAAGTGCGTGCGCGGGGCGGTGCTGGACGTCGTCGTGGACATCCGGGTGGGCTCCCCCACGTTCGGCCGCTGGGAGGCGGTCCGGCTGGACGAGGACAACCGGCACGCCGTGTTCCTCTCGGAGGGCCTCGGGCACGCGTTCATGGCGCTGACCGACGACGCCACCGTGGTGTACCTGTGCTCGGCCGGATACGCGCCGGGACGCGAGCACGGCATCGACCCGCTCGACCCGGAGCTGGGCATCGAGTGGCCCGAGGACGTCGAGCCGGTGCTGTCGGAGAAGGACGCCGAGGCGCCGTCCCTCGCCGAGGCCGCGGCGTCGGGGCTGCTGCCGTCGTACGCGGACTGCCTGGCGTACTACGAGCGGTTGCGGGCCTGAGCACGCCGAGGGGGGCCGAGCCGCGGCTCGGCCCCCCTCGGGCGGGCGGTGTCAGGACTTGGCGTACCGCTGTTTCAGCGCGCTGCGCTTGTTGCTGCCCTCGGCATTCCTGCCTTTTTCGATGATCACCAGGTTGTGGTAGAAGTGCATGCCGACGATATTGAGGTCGGTGTACGTGGGCTGATAGTTCTCGGTCACGAATTCTTCGTAATTCAGCCCGTCCGTCAGCCGCTTCAGCATCCCCATACTGGTGTGCGCCGCCTCGAGATCCTCGCTGCCCTGCCATTCGGGCCAGTACGACGACTGCGTGTCCTCGACGATGTAGATGCCACCGTCCTTGAGCCGGGGGAAGAGCGTGGCAAACGTCGTGAGCACATGCGGACTGCGGTGACTGCCGTCATCGATGATGACGTCCAGTTCACCGATCTTGTCGACGACGGCGTTCAGGGACGACGGATCGGACTGGTCTCCGATGAACGTCGTGATGCGGTCCTCGTCGACAAATGACTTGTCCTGGATGTCCATTCCGAAAATCTGCGCCTTCGGGAAGAACTGCTTCCACATGCGCAGTGAAGCACCACCCTGACCTGGCCTGTTGTACCCGCCGATGCCGATTTCCAGCAGATTGAACGAATCGTTCCTCAGGTGCCCGAGGTGGCGCTGGTAGTGCTGTGTGTAGCGGTGTATCCCCCACTTGTCCGTCTTGAAGTGCTGGGCGAGTTTGTTGAGATCCCCGGAGATCGCGTCGAGCCCGGTCGGCTTTGCCGGCCCGGCCGGCCGGGCGGACAGGCGCCGCTTCAGTCGTCGCAGGGCCCGCACATTCTTCTCACCCAGTACGGACTTCACGGTCGCTCGCATCGACATCGCGGGACAAATCCTTTCCCTATCCGACCCACAAGACATTCAAAGCATCATCGTAGTGATGAAGTCGGATCCACAAGTGGTGAACGCCACAGAGTACGGAAAGTCTGTCCGGCAGGCCCGGCATTGACGACTGTGGGGCACCCGAGGGTGCCCCACAGCTTTTACAGCGAGAGCTCCTTGCGCAGGAGCGGCAGCGCCTCGCGCAGCGCCGCCCGCCAGTCACGCGGCGGTTCCAGGCCCACCTCGGCCCACCGGTCGTGACCGAGGACGCTGTACGCGGGGCGGGGGGCCGGCCGGACGAACGCCGCACTCGTGGTGGGACGCACCCGCTCCGGGTCGGCGCCGAGCAGCCGGAACACCTCGCGGGCCAGCTCGCACCAGGTGGCCGCACCGGAGCCGGTGCCGTGGAAGACGCCGTGCGCGCGGGCGTCCCGCCCGAGGCGCGGGCCGAGGTCGGCGATCAGGGCGGCCAGGTCGGCACTCCAGGTGGGCTGGCCGCGCTGGTCGTCGACGACGTCGAGGGTGTCCCGGCGGGACTCGAGTTCGATCATCGTGCGCACGAAGTTCTTTCCGTGCGTTCCGTACAGCCAGGCCGTACGGACCACCGCGCTCGCACCCGGGAGCTCCGCGAGGACGGCTCGCTCGCCGACGAGCTTGGTGCGGCCGTAGGCGGTGCGCGGACCGGTGCGGTGGTCCTCCGGGTACGGCGTGGTGCGGGCCTCGCCGTCGAAGACGTAGTCCGTGGAGACGTGCACCAGGCGGGCGCCGTGCCGGGCGGCGGCGCGGGCCAGCAGGCGCGGGCCCTCGCCGTTGATCAGCAGGGCCCGCTCCTCGTCGGTCTCGGCGTCGTCGACGGCCGTGTACGCGGCGCAGTTCACCACCAGGTCGGGCCGGTGCCCGGCGAGTGCCGACTCCACCGAGTCGGCACTGGTGACATCGAGGTCGGCGCGGCCGAGGGCCACCACCTCGGCGTCCCGGCGGGTGAGTTCCTCGACCATGTCGTGGCCGAGCATTCCGCCCGCGCCGGCGACGAGCCACTTCATCGGTGCTTCTCCTGCTCCTTGCGGGATTCCAGGGCGGCGCGTTCCTTCAGCGGCTCCCACCAGTCCCGGTTGTCGCGGTACCAGGCGACGGTGGCGGCGAGGCCGGAGGTGAAGTCGTGCCCGGGGGTGTAGCCCAGCTCGTCGTGGATCTTGCTCCAGTCGACGGAGTAACGCTGGTCGTGGCCCTTGCGGTCGGCGACGCGGTCGACCCGGTCCCAGCCGGCCCCGCAGGCGTCCAGGAGCAGTCCGGTGAGTTCCTTGTTGCTCAGCTCGGTGCCGCCGCCGATGTTGTAGACCTCGCCGGCCCGGCCGCCGGTGCGGACCAGGTCGATGCCCTGGCAGTGGTCCTCGACGTGCAGCCAGTCACGGACGTTGCTGCCGTCGCCGTACAGGGGCACGTTCCTGCCGTCGAGGAGGTTGCTCACGAAGAGCGGGATGACCTTCTCGGGGAACTGGTGCGGCCCGTAGTTGTTGGAGCAGCGGGTGACGCGGACGTCCAGGCCGTGGGTGCGGTGGAAGGCCAGCGCGAGCAGGTCCGAGGAGGCCTTGGAGGCGGAGTACGGCGAGTTCGGCTGGAGCGGGTGGGTCTCGGGCCAGGAGCCGGTCTCGATGGAGCCGTAGACCTCGTCGGTGGAGACGTGCACGAACGGGCCGACGCCGTGGCGCAGGGCCGCGTCCAGCAGGGTCTGGGTGCCGACCACGTTGGTGCGGACGAACGCGCCGGCCCCGTCGATGGAGCGGTCCACGTGCGACTCGGCGGCGAAGTGCACCACCTGGTCGGCCTCGGCCATGAGCTTGTCGACCAGCTCGGCGTCGCAGATGTCGCCCTGCACGAAGGTCAGGCGCGGGTGCGCCTCGGGCAGGTTGGTGAGGGTGCCCGCGTAGGTGAGCTTGTCGAGCACGGTGATGTGCGGCGCGTCGGGGGCGCCTTCGGCGAGCAGGCCGCGGACGTACGTGGAGCCGATGAAGCCGGCGGCGCCGGTGACGAGGAGATTCATGAACGGATCTGCACCTTGCTGTGGTCTCCGAGGACGAGGCGGTGGGCGCTGGGGGTGCCGGCGGCGGGGGTCACCTCGACGTGCCGGCCGATCAGCGAGGACTCGATCCTGCCCACCCCGTCGATGGAGGAGTCCCGCAGCACTATGGAGAACTCCAGCTCGCTCTGGGTGATCCGGCAGTTCTCGGCGATCGACGTGAAGGGGCCCACGTAGGAGTCGCCGACGACGGTCCCGGCGCCGATCACGGCCGGACCGACGATCCGGGAGTTGGTGACGCTGGCGCCCGCCTCGACGACCACCCGGCCGACGATCTGGCTGGCCTCGTCGACCTCGCCGTCGATGCGCGGCTCCTGCGCCTCCAGGACGGTCCGGTTGACCTCCAGCATGTCGACGACGTTGCCGGTGTCCTTCCAGTAGCCCTTGATCACCGTGGAGCGCACGTCGGCGCGCTGGTCGATGAGGTGCTGGATGGCGTGGGTGATCTCCAGCTCGCCGCGCCAGGACGGCTTGATGGCGCGCACGGCGTCGTGGATGGCCGGCGTGAACAGGTAGACGCCGACCAGCGCGAGATCGCTCTTGGGCTCCTGCGGCTTCTCCTCCAGACCGACCACCTGGCCGTCGGCGTCGAGTTCGGCGACACCGAAGGCCCGCGGGTTGGGCACGTGGGTGAGGAGGATCTGCGCGTCGGGCCGGGTCTCGCGGAACTCGCCGACCAGGCCGCTGATGCCGCCGACGATGAAGTTGTCGCCGAGGTACATGACGAAGTCGTCGTCACCGAGGAAGTCCCGCGCGATCAGCACCGCGTGGGCCAGGCCCAGCGGACGCTCCTGGGGGATGTAGGTGACGTCGAGGCCGAACTTCGACCCGTCGCCGACCGCCTCCTCGATCTCGGCGGCGGTGTCGCCGACGATCATCCCGACCTGGGTGACGCCCGCCGCGGCGAGGGATTCGAGCCCGTAGAACAGCACGGGTTTGTTCGCCACCGGCACGAGCTGTTTCGCCGATGTGTGGGTGATCGGCCGAAGCCGTGTGCCGGCACCGCCGGAGAGCACCAAAGCCTTCATTCACTACACCTTATAGGTGAACATCTGGTTGAGACGTTCTTCTGTTTTCCTGCTGGGTTACGACAGTATGGCCTCGGTGCGGACGTCATGTGGCCACGAGACGCTCCGAAGTGGCATCTCGTCCGTTTTGTACCATGATTTCGGCGCACGTTCCGGAGCGGCTCAGGCGTCCTCCGGCCAGGCCGCCGCCCGCTCCACCTCCGCCTCGACCTCGGACCGCGGCCGGCCCTCGTCGCGGGCGAACTCGCTCACCGCGGTCAGTTCGTCACGGGCCAGGTCGCGCCAGGCGCGCAGGGCGGTCTCGTAGGTCTCGGACTGGGCGCCGCCGCCCGGATGCTGCAGGGCCGGCGGGCCGTAGGTGTCCCGCAGTTCCAGAACCTTGTCGTGGGCCGCGTCGGCCGCGCGGTGCTTCGCCACGAGTTCGTCGAAGGTGTGTGCCACATCAAGGACATTAGGGATGGTCGTCGCGCCCCGCCTCCCGAGACGGCCCGGTACCCGCCCAGGTGCCCTCAGTCCCCCGGCCGGTCCGGCGGGACGAGATCCGCCCACACCAGTTTGCCGCCGCTGACCGGCACGGTTCCCCAGGCCTCCGACACGGCCTCCACCAGCAGGATGCCGCGTCCGCCGGTGGCCTCCCAGCCGATGCTCGCGGGCTTGACCGGGCTGCGCGGCGAGGCGTCGGCGACGGCGATCCGCAGCCGGTGGTCGACCAGGGTCAGATCGAGCCGGACCGGGCCGTCGGTGTGGATCAGGGCGTTGGTGACGAGTTCGGAGACGACCAACAGGCACGTGTCCATGGCGTCGTCGGTGACGCCCCAGGAGCGCAGGGTGCGGCGGCTGAAGCGGCGGGCGTGCCGGGCCGCCTCCGGGACCCGCCACACCGTCCAGCTCTCCCGCAGCGGGCGCACGGCCATGCCGTCGTAACGCATCAGCAGCAGGGCGACGTCGTCGGTGCGGTTGGCGTTGCCGAGCAGGGCGTCCGCCACCACGCCGAGGTGGGAGGGGTCCGAGGCGCCGAGGTCGTGGGCGAAGCGCCGCATGCCGTCGTCGATGTCCGCGTCGGGGGACTCGACCAGGCCGTCGGTGGTGAGCGCCAGCAGGGTGCCGGGGCGCAGGCTGAGCTGGGTCATGGGGAAGTCGGCCCGGTCGAGCACGCCGAGCGGCGGACCTCCCTCGGTCCGGCAGACCTCGGTGGTGCCGTCCGGGTGACGCAGCACCGGCGGCAGATGTCCGGCACGCACGCACCAGGCGATGCCCGCCTCCATGTCGACGTCGACGTAGCAGCAGGTGGCGAAGAGGTCGCTCTCCATGTCCATGAGGAGCCGGTTGGCGTGCGAGACGACCACGTCGGGGGTGTGCCCCTCGGTCGCGTAGGCGCGCAGCGCGGTGCGCATCTGCCCCATCAGGGTGGCGGCCGCGGCGCTGTGGCCCTGGACGTCTCCGATGACGAGGGCGACATGGTTGTCGATCAGCGGAATCACGTCGTACCAGTCGCCGCCCACCTCCAGCCCCTGGGTGGTGGGCAGATAGCGGGCGACGGCGACCGCGCCGGGCAGCCGGGGCAGCCGGCGGGGCAGCAGGGCGCGCTGGAGCATACCGACGAGCTCGTGTTCGGCGTCGAAGGCGTGCGCGCGCATCAGCGCCTCGCCGGCGAGGCCGGCGGAGGCGGTGAGCAGGGCACGTTCGTCGGGACCGAAGTCGTGCGGACTGTCCCAGCCGATCAGGCAGGCGCCGGCCATCCGGCCGCCCGCGGGCAGCGGGAGGACGGCGAGTCCGCCGGGGCCGACCTCGGCGAGAGCCGGTTCCAGGGTGGTCGGGGCGGGCCAGATCCGGGGGCGGCCCTCCCGCAGGACGGCGGCAAGGGTGGGCATGGCGCGCACCGGCGCGTCGGGCCACTCGGTGCGCCACTCGCTGCGCCACAGCTCGGGCCAGGACTCCGCTTCGGGCGGGTCCAGGACGGTGACGACGAGGCGGTCGTTCTCCAGTTCGGCCAGGGCTATGCGGTCGGCCTTGAGGGGGCCGCGCAGGGCGGTGACGACGGCCTGACCGACGTCCTTGACCGTGCCGGCGGTGGCCAGCGCGGCGGCGAGCCGCTGCACCCGGGCCACGTCGGTGACCTCGGAGCGCAGCGTGGAGGCGTCGGCGACGGTGCCGGCCAGCCGGGCCGGACGCCCCTCGGCCGACGGCACCATGCGGCCGCGCAACCGCAGCCACTTGGGCGAGCCGGAGGGTTCGAGGATCCGGAACTCCAGCTCGCGGTCGCCGATGGACATGTGGTCGGCCTCGACGACGGACATCAGGGCGGGCACGTCCTCGGGCACGGTACGGCCCAGCAGTGTCTCGACCTTGCCGTCGAAGTCGTCCCGGCTCATGCCGAAGAGGCCGAGGATGGCGTCGCCGACCTCGATCCGGCCGGTGTCCATGGCGAGGCTGAACGCGTCGGCGGGCAGTTCGCCGGTGTCGGAGACGACGGGGACCGTGGCGGGCAGGGCGATCGCGGCGGCGACCAGTTCCAGGCAGGCGCGGTCCTCGAGGTCGAACCCGCCGTCGCGTTCGCCGACCACGACCAGGAGTCCGGCGCGGCCGGGCACCGGCAGGACCCCCAGCGAGAACTCCTGGGACGGGGTGCGCCGCGCGTCCGGGCAGTCGGCCAGTTCCTCGGGCCCGAGCCAGCGGGTGCGTCCGGTGCCGTGGGCCTCGGCGGCCGGGGACTGCCCCACCGCCGGGTAGGCGTCGCGCAGTCCGAAGAAGGTGCGGGGCAGTCCGGCGGACTCGGCGAGCCGCAGCACGGAGCCGTCGTCGCCCGGTGTGTACACCCCGGCGAACGCGGCGCCGGCGAGCACCAGCGCCAGTTCGAGGACGCGCCGGAGCCGGTCGGGTGCGCCGGGATCGCCCGTGAGCGTTTCGAGGGCGATTTCGGCGCGCTCCGTTCCGATTCCGCGAACCGCAGCGCCCTCACTGACCACGCCGCCATTACAGCGCTTATGGGGCGTCCGCGCAGCCCCTGTGACCGTTCCGTGGAGGCCGGGAGCCGGTTGCGCTCGAAAGGCACCGAACATGACTTGACCCGTGCGTTCCGCACGGCGACCTCGTGACAGACATGACTGTCCGCGACCGTGCGCCGCCTGCGAGTGTCGGGGCCGGGCCACGGAGGAGGCGGCGGATGGACAGGCGGTACGAGGTGTACGCGCTCGCCGACGGGCATTTCTACGAAACACCCGACCGGCTCGCAACCGGCGGGCCGCAGACGGAACCGCTGTTCACGACGGCGCGCCGCACGGTGCCGGAAGGCTGGCACGCGGCGCGTTCCGGGGACTGGCTGACCATGACGCCGGTGGGCCCTGACGGTGCGCCGCTGCCGTCGCCGGCCCAGGGCTGGAAGATCCACTCCTCGGCCACCCGGACGAACGCGGAGCGGATCGCCGCGATCGTGTGGGACTACTGCGTGCCGCGCCGCATCCCGTTCAAGTTCGTTCCCGGACCGCATCTGCTGCATCTGCGCAACGCCAAGTACGCGGGCCGCGACACCAGCGGCAAGTTCGTGACGGTCTACCCGGCCGACGAGGACCGGCTGGAGGAGGTGCTGCGCGAACTGGGCGCGCTCCTGGAGGGTTTCGAAGGGCCCTACATCCTGACCGACCTGCGCTGGCACGAGGGGCCGCTGTACGTCCGCTACGGCGCGTTCGCCCGCACGTACGTCGTCGACGAGCGCGGCGCGCTGGTGACGGCGGTGCGGGACGGCGGGGGCAGGCTGGTGCCGGACCGGCGGGCGCCCTCCTTCCAGGTGCCTGGGTGGGTGACGCTGCCAAAGTTCCTGCGCCCGCAGCTGGCGGCCCGGGACGCCACCACCGTGGGGGAGCTGCCCTACCGGATCGAGAAGGCGCTGCACTTCTCCAACGGCGGCGGGGTCTACACCGGGACCGACACCCGCAGCGGGCGGCGGGTGGTGCTCAAGGAGGGGCGGCCGCACGCGGGGCTCGCGGCCGACGGCGCCGACGCGGTGGCCCGGCTGGGCAGGGAGAAGGCCGCCCTGGAGGCGGCGGCCGGCACCGGGGTGGTGCCCGAGGTGCGGGACTGGTTCACGCTCGGCGGCCACCGGTTCCTGGTGATGGAGTTCCTGGAGGGCCGCCCGCTCAACGCCTTCTTCGCCGAACGGCATCCGCTGCTCACCCCGGACCCCGACCCGGAGGCGGTGCGCGCCTACACGCGGTGGGCGCTGCGCATCCACCGGAAGGTGACGGCGGCCGTCGAGGCGGTGCACGCGCGCGGGATCGTCTTCAACGACCTGCACGTCTTCAACATCATGGTGGGGCCCGACGAGGAATCGGTGTTCCTCATCGACTTCGAGGCCGCCGCGCCCGTCGCGGAGAACGGCCGTCAGACCGTGGCCCACCCGGGCTTCTTCGCCCCGCCGGACCGGAGGGGGGCCGAGGTCGACCGGTACGCACTCGCCTGTCTGCGGATCGCCCTGTTCCTGCCGGTCACCACCCTGTTCGTCGTCGACCGGGGCAAGGCGGCCCATCTCGCGGACGTGATCGCCGGACAGTTCCCGGACGTGCCGCGGGCCTTCCTTGACGAGGCGGTCGCCGAGATCACCCGGGGCGCCCCGGCCGCGCGGCCCGTCGTACCGGCGGACTGGCCGCACAGCAGGGACTCGATGGTCAAGGCGATCCTCGCGGCCGCCACCCCCGAGCGCGACGACCGGCTCTTCCCCGGTGACATCGCCCAGTTCGGCGACGGCGGCGGACTCGGCCTCGCGCACGGCGCGGCCGGCGTGCTGTACGCCCTGGACCGGGCCGGCGCCGAACGCTACGACGAGGGCGAGCGCTGGCTGCTCGACCACACGGCAGCGCCGCCGCCCGGCACCCCGCTCGGCCTGTACGACGGTCTCGCGGGCGTCGCCCACGTCCTGGACGGGCTCGGCCACCAACAGCGCGCCCTGGACCTCGTGGCCGGGATCCTCCGGGAGAACTGGCGCAACCTCTCCTCCGACCTGCACGGTGGCCTGGCCGGTCTCGGCCTGGTGCTCGACGCGCTCGCCGACTCGGCCGACGAGCCGGAACTGCGCGAGCGGGCCGCGGAGGCCGCCGAGATCCTCCTGCGACGGCTCGCCGAACCGCTCCCGGAGTCGCCCGGGCGGCGCGCCGGGCTGCTGCGCGGCGCGACCGGGCCCGCGCTGTTCCTGCTGCGGCGGTACGAACGGACCGGCGAGCCGGGCCTGTTGGCGGCGGCCGGCGAGGCGCTGCGCCGGGACCTGGACCGCTGCGTGGTGCACAAGGGCGGCGGTCTCGAGGTCGACGAGGGCTGGCGCACGCTCCCCTACCTCGGCGACGGCAGCGCGGGGATCGGGCTGGTCCTCGACGACTGGCTCGCCCACGGTACCGACCCGACCGGGGTCTTCGAGCGGGCCCGCGCTGCCGTGCGGACCGCCGCCACCGCACGCTTCTACGCCCAGCCGGGCCTCTTCCAGGGCCGCGCCGGGATGATCCTGTACCTCGCCCGCACCGGTGCCGACCCGGCGCGGCTCGCCGCCCAGGTCGACGGGCTCGGCTGGTTCGCGATGGCCTACCAGGGCCAACTCGCCTTCCCCGGGCACCAGATGATGCGGCTCTCCATGGACCTCGGTACCGGAACCGCCGGGTGCCTGCTGGCGCTGACCGCCGCCCTCGACGGCGACCGCGCCGCCCACCTGCCGTTCCTCCCGCCGCCACCGGCGGCCCCCGCACGCGGCTGCGCACACTGACGCAGCCGTGGCACAACCCCGTCCCCGACAACACCGCGAGGGACCGCTCGGTCCCCGGAAAGGACACCCGATGGCCCTTCTCGACCTGCAGACCCTGGAGTCCGAAGAGCGTCACGACGGCGGCGGCGCCAGCACCGTGAGCCTCCTGTCGTGCGTGTCGGCGGCGAGCGTCCTGCTCTGTCTCTGACCAGCACCACGAACCGGCTCCGGGCGGCCCTCTCCCGCGGGAGGGGGCCCGTCCGGGGCCTTCGTCCGAAGCCGTCACCCGAGGCGAGGCACCCGGCCTATGACAGCAGACGTCCAGGACGTTCCGTCCCCGCGAGACCTTTCCCGCGCCGCCCTGCGCCGGACCGGGGGGCCCGGTGCCGTCCTGTGCCTGGTGGGTACGGCCGGCACGGCGGCGGAGCTGCTGCTGCCCGCCGTACTGGGCCGGACCCTGGACCTGCTGCTGGCGGGTGACGCGGCGGCCGCCTGGATCGGCCGGTCCGCCGCCCTGGTGCTGCTGCTCGCCCTGCTGGACGCCGCCGCGAGCGTGCTCGCCGGAACCGTCGACGCACGGGCCACGGCCGGGCTGCGCCACGAGGTGACCGCGCATGTACTGGCCCTCGGGCCGCGCGCGCTGACCCGGTTCGGCGCCGGGGACCTGGTCGCCCGGCTGGTCGGGAACGCCGCACAGGCCGGCACCGGTCCCGCCGCACTCGCCGCGCTGCTGGCCGCGTTCGCCGGTCCGGTCGGGGGCGTGGTCGCGCTCGGCGTCGTCGACCCCTGGCTGGCGGCCGTCTTCCTGGCCGGGGCACCCGTACTCGCCCTGCTGCTGCGGGCGTTCACCCGGGACACCTCCGCGTGCGTGGCCGACTACCAGCGGGAGCAGGGCCGGATCGCGAGCGCGCTGGCGGAGGCGGTCGACGGCCGCCGGACCATCGCGGCGGCCGGCCTCCAGGACCGGGAGACGGCCCGGGTCCTGCGCCCGCTGCCCGGACTCGGGCGGGCCGGGCAGCGGATGTGGCGGGTGCAGGGCCGGGCCGCCGCACAGGCGGTCACCGTGGGCCCGCTGCTCCAGCTCGCCGTCGTCGCGGCGGCGGCCTCGCTGCTCCTGCGGCACCGGATCTCCGTCGGCGAGGTCCTCGCCGCGTCCCGCTACGCGGTCCTGGCGACCGGTGTCGGCGTCCTGGTCGGCCGGCTCGCCGCGCTCGGCCGGGCCCGCGCGTCCGCCCGGCGCCTCGCCGAGGTGACCGCGTGCCCCGCGCCCCCGCACGGCACCCGCCCGCTGCCACCGGGCCCCGGCCGCCTCGATCTGCGCGGGGTCGCGGCCCACCGGGGCGGCCGTCCCGTCCTCGACGGCGTCGACCTGACCGTTCCCGGGGGGAGCGTCCTCGCCGTCGTCGGCCGCTCGGGCACCGGCAAGTCGCTGCTGGCCGGGCTCGCGGGCCGCCTCACCGACCCGGACGCCGGAGAGGTCCTCCTCGACGGCGTTCCGCTGCCCGCACTCGCCCACGCCGAGCTGCGCCGGGCCGTCACCTACGCGTTCGCCCGCCCGGCCCTCCTCGGCACGACCGTGGGGGACACCATCGCCCTCGGCCTCACCGCCCCCTCCCCCGCCGAGGTCGCCTCCGCCGTCCGCCGGGCCCGGGCCGACGTCTATCTCCGCCGGCTGCCCGACGGCTGCGCGACCCGGCTCTCCGACGCCCCCCTCTCCGGCGGCGAGGCCCAGCGCCTGGGTCTGGCCCGGGCCTTCGCCCATCCCGGGCGGCTGCTGATCCTCGACGACGCCCTCTCCAGCCTGGACACGGTCACCGAACACCACATCACCGAGTCCCTGCTGGCCCCGGGCCACGGACCGACCCGGCTGATCGTGGCCCACCGGGCGGCGACGGCGGCCCGCGCGGACTCGGTGGCCTGGCTGGACGGTGGGCGGGTGCGGGCGGTGGGGAGACACGCGGAACTGTGGCGGGACCCCGAGTACCGGGCCGTGTTCGCGGCGCCCGTGACCGAGGGGGTGGCGCGGTGACCGGCCGGCTGCTCCAGGTGCGGCGGCCGGTCCTGGCGCGCCTCGTGTTCTGGTCGGTCCTGGAAGCCGGGCAGACCTTTCTCCTCGGGTACGCCCTGGCCCGCGCGCTGGATGCCGGGTTCCTGGCCGGGGACGCCCGGACCGGGCTGCGGTGGCTCGTGGCGGCCACGCTCGGTGTGGGGGTCGGGGCGCTCGGGACGCGCCGGGTGTACGGGGTGGTCGCCGACCTGGTGGAACCGGTGCGGGACCGGCTGGTGGCCGGGGTGGTGGCGCGCGGGGTGCGGGAGGGGGACCGCGGGGCGCTGTCGGGGCTGACCCAGCAGGTGGAGCTCGCCCGGGACACCCTCGCGGGGCTGGTGATGGTGTCCCGTTCGTTCGTGTTCACGGTCGTCGGCGCCCTCGCCGGGCTGTGTGCCCTCGCGCCGCCGCTGCTGCTGGTCGTCATCCCCCCGCTCGTCGCGGGCCTGGGCCTGTTCGCGGCGACGCTGCGCCCGCTGGCCCGGCGGCAGGAAGCCTTCCTGGTCGCCGACGAGGCCCTCGCGGGTGAGCTCGGCGAGGTGTGTCCGGGGCTGCGGGACGTCACGGCGGCGGGCGCCGAGGAGTACGTGGCCGGGCGCGTCGCGGAGCTGGTCGACGGCGAGTTCCGGGCCGCCCGGGCGCTGGCCCGGTGGAGCGTCGTCCGGGTGGCGGCCCTGGCGGTCGGCGGCCGGCTGCCGCTGGTGCTGCTGCTCGCCACCGCCCCCTGGCTGCTCACCCACGGTGTGACAGCGGGTGCCCTGGTCGGCGCGCTCGCCTATGTCACCCAGTCGCTGCTGCCCGCCCTGCAGAACCTCGTGCACGGCCTGGGCACCGGCGGAGCCCGCCTCACAGTGGTCCTGCGCAGACTCCGCCCGCCCACGGACTGCGAAGCCACCGGCCCCGAGAACTCCGGCCCACTCCGCCGACCCGCCGGTCCCACGAACTCCCGCACGCCCTCCGAGGTCCCCGACACCCGGAAGGCCGATGCACCGAACCCACCCGCCGGCACACCCCGCGACACCTCGAACACCGGCACACCCACCGAAACCCCCGGCACCCCGGAAGCCGATGCACCCGCCCCGTCCGCCGGTGCCCCCCGCGACACCGGCGCACCCGCCGGGACCCCCGACGGCCCGGAGCCCGGTGCGGCCGGCGGGGTCCGGCGCGGACCCGTGAGCGGTGCAGCAGCCGCTGTTTCCGGCGGACCCCGCCGGGACGTGCGCGGCCCCGTCCGCACGTCCCCGTCCGCCGGTCCCCCGGCACTGCGCTTCGAGGCGGTCACCTTCGCCTACGGTCCGGCGAGCACCCCCGTCCTCGACGGGCTCGACCTGTGCGTCGCGCGTGGCGGTCACCTCGCCGTGGTGGGGCCGAGCGGGATCGGCAAGTCGACGCTGACCTCGGTGGCCGCCGGCCTGCTGACCCCGTCCCGCGGCGAGATCCGGCTGTACGGCCACCCCGTGCCCGGGGTCCGGGCGGCAGCACTGCGGTCGCTGATCCCGCAGGAGGCCTACGTCCACACGGGCACGCTCGCCGAGAACCTCGGGCTGCTGCGCCCTGATCCCGTCCCCGAGCCGGAGCTGCTGACCGCCGCCGAGGCGGTCGGGCTCACCCCGCTCCTGGAGCGGTGCGGCGGCCCGGACTCCCCGGTGCGCCCGGCGGACCTGTCCGCGGGCGAGCGGCAGCTGATCGCGCTCACCCGTGCCTACCTGTCCCCCGCGCCGCTCGCCCTTCTCGACGAGGCCACCTGTCATCTGGACCCGGCGGCCGAGGCCCGTGCGGAGCGGGCCTTCGCCGCCCGGCCCGGCTCCGCCCTGGTGGTGGTCGCGCACCGGATCTCCTCCGCCGCGCGAGCCGAGCGGGTCCTCGTGATGGACGGCCCGCGCACCGCGTACGGCACCCACCAGGAGCTGCTGCGCACCTGTGCCCTCTACCAGGACCTGGTGGCGCCGGCACGGCCGCCGGCTCCCCGCTGAGCAGGGCTCAGAGCCACCCCTCGCCCTGGGAGATCCGGATCGCGTCGACGCGGTTGCGGGCGCCGGTCTTGCGGGTGATCGCCGCCATGTAGTTGCGGACCGTCCCGTGGGACAGGTGCAGGCTCCCCGCTATCTCCGCGATGGACGCCCCGCCCGCCGCCAGCTCCAGCACGCTCAGCTCCCGTCGGGTGAGCGGGATCTCGGCGGCCCTGAGGAAACCGAAGCCCAGCGAGTCGTCGATGAAACGTTCCCCCTCGGCGGCACGCCGGATCGCGCGCACCAGGCGTTCGGGCGCGCCCTCCTTGTCGACGTAACCCAGCGCCCCCGCTTCGACGGCCCGTTTCAGCAATCCGGGTCTGTTCGCACCGGCAAGCACGACCAGCCGCGGCAGTGTCGCGCCGGTACCCGCCGGACGCAGGTCGGCCAGCGGGGGCACCCCGTTGGTGCCGGAGCTTTCGAGGTCCGCCGCGCACACGTCGGGGCGGACCGCCCGGACCCGCCCCCGCGCGCTGTGCCACGGCGTGTCGTCCACGCGGAGCCCCGGTTCCCGGCGTAACCACTCCGCCAGGACCGACCTCACCAGACACGCGTCGTGCACCAGAAGTACCCGGATCACCGCCGCCCCCCTCAGCCGAACCTCGGCTCTTCGGTTCATGGTGTTGAACGCGTGCCCCATTCTTGGCGTCCACGACGGCTCGTGGGCGCGAAGTTCCGGCCATCCAGGCGCGCGGGGGCGCACGCCCGGCGCCCGGGTGCCGCCGCACGCTTCGGCTGCGGGGGAATGTGCCGGGGCGAACGGGGTAGGCCGAGGCGGCCCGCGACGGTGGGCCGGTGCCGCTCTCGCCGTGCGCCCGCCGCCGCCACGAGGGAGTCTTGACCCCGAGGACGCGACGCGCGGCCGGACGAGGAGGTGGTCGGGCGTGTCCGACAGAATGGGGGCCCCTCCCGCGCCGTCGACGCCCGGCCCGGAGGAGAGAGCGGCCGACGCGACCCGGTCCGGCCGGCCGCCGCTGCTGTCGTTCGCGTTGGCCTCGTTGCTGGAGGAGGTCCGGGCGCACTCCGGTGCGATCTATCTCCTCGCCGCCGATGAACCGGTCCTGGAGATGGCGGTGACGGCGGGTCTGCCCCGGGCCTTCGTGGCGCCCTGGGAGCGGGTCGGGCTGAGCACGCCGATCCCGGTGGCGGAGGCGGTGCGCGAGCGGCGCCTGGTGTGGGTGGGCGGCGAGGAGGACATGGCGCGCCGGTATCCGCGGATCGCGGTGGTGCTGCCCTATCCGTTCGCGCTGGCCGCGGTGCCCGTGGCGACGGCCGACACCGTGTACGGGGCGTTGTACGTGACCTGGCCGGGTTCGCATCCGACGGTGCTCTCCGACCGGGAACGGGCCGAACTGACCACGGCGGCCGACCGGCTGGCCAAGCGGCTGGCACGGATCTCCCGCCGACAGCGTCCGCTGCGGGCCGAGCCGGATCTGCTGGCGGCACCGCCGTCCGGGGTGGCCGGCACGCTGGGCACGGTGGAGGCGACCCGGATGGTGGCGCGGCTGCCGTACGGACTGGCCTCGCTCGATCTGCACGGGCGGGTCGCCTTCGCCAACGCGGCGGCGGCCGAGCTGCTCGGCGTCCAGGTCGGCGATCTCCTCGGCACCCAGCCGTGGGTGTCGGTGCCCTGGCTGAACGACCCGATGTACGAGGACCGTTACCGGGCGGCGCTGATCAGCCAGCACGTGACGTCGTTCGTGGCGTTGAAGCCGCCGGGCGACTGGCTGTCGTTCCGGATGTATCCGAGCACCACCGGGCTGACCACCCGGATCAGCCGGGCCCGGGCGGTCGCCGAGATGGTGGGCGCGCTGCCGCGCGCCGACGTGTCGCCCGGTTCCCGGCTCGTGACCATCTCCCAGGTGCTGAGCCTGGCCGGGGCGCTGACGGAGGCCGTGGGCGTCCAGGACGTGGTGCAGCTGGTGGCCGACGAGGTGGCCCCGGCCGTCGGCAGCCAGGCGCTGGTGATCCTCGGGTCCCGGGGCGGACGGCTGCACGTCCTCGGGCAGCGCGGGTACGACGACCCGCGGACCGTGGAGCGCTTCGACGGCCTGCCGCTGGCCGAACGGACGCCCGGCACCCATGTCCTGAACACCGGTGTGCCCGCCTTCTTCGAGTCGAAGGAGCAGTTGGAGCGGTTGTATCCGGGGCGGTACGAGACCCTGGACGGGTTCGCCGCCTGGGCGTATCTGCCGCTGATCGCGTCGGGCCGGCCGGTGGGCACCTGTGTCCTCGCCTACGCCGAGCCGCATGTCTTCCCGGCGGACGAGCGCGCCGTGCTGACCAGTCTCGGCGGGCTCATCGCGCAGGCGCTGGAGCGGGCGCTGCTCTACGACGCGAAGAACCAGCTGGCGCACGGGCTGCAGGCGGCTCTGCTGCCGCACTCGCTGGCTCCGCCGGCCGGTATCGAGGCTGCCGCGCGCTATCTGCCGGCCATGCACGGCATGGAGATCGGCGGCGACTTCTACGACCTGGTGCCGACCCGGCCGCTGGCGGCGGCGGTGATCGGGGACGTGCAGGGGCACAACGTGACGGCGGCCGGGCTGATGGGCCAGATCCGTACCGGTGTCCGGGCCTTCACGACCGTCGGCCAGGCACCGGAGGACGTGATGCGGAGCACCAACCGGCTGCTCATCGACTTCGGGGCTGATCTGTTCGCGAGCTGTCTGTATCTGCGGCTGGACCCGGAACGGGGTCGGGCGGTGATGGCCCGGGCCGGGCATCCGCCGCCGCTGCTGAGACGCCCGGACGGGCGGGTACGGGTGCTCGACCTGGCCGGCGGCCCGCTGCTCGGCATCGACGCGGAGGCGACGTACCCGACCACCGAGGTGTCGCTGGCGCCGGGCTCGGTGCTCGCCCTCTACACCGACGGGCTGGTCGAGTCGCCCGGGGTGGACATCGAGGACGCGCTGGTCGATCTGGGTGAGCTGCTCGCGGAGAACGGCGACCAGCCGCTGGACAGGCTCGCCGACACGCTCGTGCGACACAGTGCGGCGGCGCAGGAGCGTGTCGACGATGTCGCGGTGCTCTTGCTCAGAGCATGTCCCGACGGCTGACGTGTCCGGGGTGCGCCGCGGTCCGGCCCTCCCGCCGGAGGGCCGGACCGTCCGCCACCGGCCGAGGACGGTGCCAGGGCAGGCGGCGGGTCAGTGGGAGGACGAACCGTCGTCGGCCGACGAGCCGACGCCGGTGCCGGACTGGTCCCCGGTGCCGGTCCCGTCGCCGGCCGTCGCGGACGGGTCGGCGGCGCCGCCGATCTGGTCGCCGCCGGCCTGGTCGCCGGCCCCGGTCCCGTCGCCGGCCGTGGCGGACGGGTCGGCCGTGGCACCGGCGTCACCGGCGCCCGCGCCCGCGTCGCCGAGGGTCGCGCCGGTCGCCTGGAGGGCGGTGGTCACCGGCTGGAAGAAGGTCTCGCCGCCGGAGGTGCAGTCACCGCTGCCGCCGGAGGTCATGCCGACCGCGCCGCCGTCCTGGGTGAACAGCGAGCCGCCGCTGTCGCCGGCCTCGGCGCAGACGTCGGTCTGGATGAGACCGGTGACGGTGTCGACTCCGCCCGGGTCGGTCTCGCTCTGGAAGTTCACGGTGGCGTCGAGGCCGGTGACCTGACCGTCGTGCAGACCGGTGGTGGAGCCCATCCGGAACACGGTCTCGCCGACGGTGGCGTCGACGGCCTGATTGATGGCGACGGTCTGGCCGTTGCCTGTGTTGACCTCGCTCGGCGCGGCAGTGGCCGGGTCGTTGTACTTGACGAGCGAGAAGTCGCCCTCGCCGGGGAAGGTGGCCTGGTCCACGGTGGCGATCGGCGCACCGGTCTCGGAGTCGGACCAGTCCTTGGCCGCGACCCCGCAGTGACCGGCCGTCAGGAAGGCGGGGCTGCCGTCCGAGGCGGTCACGTTGAAGCCGAGGGAGCAGCGGACGGTGCCCTCGGCGACCTGGGAGAAGATCGCGTCGCCGCCGGAGACGAGGGGCTTGAAGGTGCCCGACGACTTCTTGAGGGTCGCCATGTCCGAGCCGAGGCCCTGCACGGTCGACTCCAGGGTGTCCCACTTGGTGCCGGTGACGGTGGAGTCGGCGGTGACCACGACCTTGTTGGTCTTCGGGTCGACGGCCCAGGCGGTGCCCGGGATGGTCGCCTTGGCCTTCAGGGTGCCGGCCACAGCGGCCAGTTCGGAGTTGCTGTTCTGCACCTGGCGGACGACCGCGCCGGCCTTCTCGGCCTGGACGACTACGTTGCTGTCGCCGTTGATGACGTTGACGACGAGTTGCTGCTTGCCGCCGTCGTAGTAGGAACCGGCGAAGGCCTGGCCGAGCACGTTCTGGAGCTGCGCGGCAAGATCCGAGGCGTCGCTCGCCGACTTGAGCGTCCTGGGAGCGGTGGCCGTGGCGCCGGAGGCGTTGTCCTGGGACGCGTTGGCCATCGGCAGCAGGAAGGCCGCGGCTCCGAGCGCCGCGACACCGCCCACCGCGATTGCGGCCTTGCGCTTCGGAATTCGCTTGTGACTCAAACTTCTCGACCTCCAAGGGACGGAGTGCCTGCCGTGTTCGGGCAGTCGTTCATGAGCGGCGCCTGGATGGCCATAGGTACGGGCGGGTCACACGGTGCGTTCAACTCCGGTTCCCGGCTTCCCTTGACCGACGGCGAATCGGCCACGCCGCGCGGGAGTCGGTGCGGTTGCGCGTGCGACGCCGCGGGCCCGGGAACAATCCCCCATATGACGATGACCGCCGCCGAAGCCGACAAGATCCTCTCCGCCGATTTCGCCCCCTGGGTGCTCGATCTCGGGTTGTCCGTCGAGGAGGTGGGCGACGACCGGGCCGTCCTGCGTCTGCCCTGGTCGGACCGGTTGTCCCGGGAGGGCGGGGGCCTGTCGGGCCAGGCGCTGATGGCGGCGGCGGACACCGCCACGGTGATCGCGGTCTCGGCGGCCCGGGGCGGTTTCGTGCCGATGACGACGGTGCAGCAGTCGACGTCGTTCCAGCGCGCGGTGACCGGTTCGGATGTCCTGATCGAGGCGGTGCTCACCAAACTCGGCCGCCGCATGGCCTTCGCCGACATCACGATGCGCGACGAGCGGTCGGGCTCGATCGCGGCCCGGGCGAGCACCGTCTACGCGCTCCTGGGGTGAGAACCCACGCCGCGGGCCGGCACGATCGGCAGTCGATCACTCACGTTCAGTAGTAATCACGTACCCGAGCCCTTGCTTCAGGGAATCTGCACATCCAATACCCAAGCGGGTCACGGGGAGCGGCGGATCTGCACAACCGCGCGCCCCCTGCCGCGCCTTTGGAGCGGAGTGCCGGATTCGCCGCCGGCAGGGCAAGCCGTAGGGCTGGGTCGAAGTCGTGCGGTCTGTGAAGGAGTCGCCGACAAGCCGTGCCCACGCCTGCACGGATAGAGCCCTGCGCGGCTCAAGTGCCCAGGTGAGGCGCGTGATTGATTGGAAGCGCGGACTGCGGCCGTGCTTTGATCCATGGCACCGCAAGGTCGCCTGGGTCTCCCGGAGACGGGCGCCCGGCGCCTGCGGTCGCGGCCATCCGTACCGTCCCCTCAGGGCCGTTGGGGGGCCGCTCTCCCCCTTGTGAATATCCATATGAAGGGAAGTTCCATCATGAACTCCACCCCCCAGGTTGAGACCGTCGAGATCTCCGACGCCGAGCTCGACAACGTCTCCGGCGGTCTGTCCGTGAACGCCCTCGGCACCGTCACCGGCCTGGTGGACGGCGTTGCCCCGGTTTCCGGCCTGCTCAACACCGCGGTCGGCACCGTCGAGGGTGTCACCGGCCTGAACACCCAGCCGGTCACCAACCTGGTCGCCGGTATCTGAGCGCACCACGTTGCCGCTGAGTCCCGGAGCCGTACCGCGGCCCCGGGGCTCTCGGGCGTTTCGGGACCCCCGAGACACCCCTTTCACCAGCATCTCTCCCACAGGTGAGGGAAAGTTCCGTGCAGTTCCGCCAACAGGCCCTCGCCAAGCTCCAGTCACCGGAGGAGCTCGATCTTCCGGTGCGTTTCGCCCGCCCGCAGGGCTGGCTCGCGCTGTCCGTCTCGGTCGTCGTGATGGCCGCCGCCTCGGTGTGGGCGGTGACCGGGTCGGTCTCCTCCACGGTGACCGCCGAGGCCATCCTCACCCACGGACAGGGCAGTTACATCCTGCAGAGCCCGGTCGCCGGGCAGGTCACGGCCGTCCTCGCCCGGCAGGGTGAACGGCTGCCGGCCGGCGCGCCCGTCCTCAAAGTACGCACCGACCAGGGTGACTCGGTGGTGCGCACGGTCGCCGCGGGCCGGATCAGCGCGCTCGCCGCCACCATCGGGCAGATCATCCAGACCGGGGCGGACGTCGCCGCCGTGGAGAAGATCGCGCACGCCTCGGACCCGCTCTACGCGACGGTCTACGTCCCCGCCGAGAACGCCTCGGCCATCCCCGCGAACGCCCCGGTCGACCTGACGGTGTCGTCGGTGTCGACCCAGGAGTACGGCGTGCTGCGCGGCCATGTGAAGTCGGTGGACCGCGCCGCCCAGTCGGCCCAGTCGATCTCCGCGTTCCTCGGCGACACCCAGCTCGGTGAGCAGTTCACCAGGAAGGGCCGCCCGGTGGCGGTCCTGGTCCGGCTGGACCCCTCGCGGAGGACGAAGAGCGGCTACAAGTGGTCCTCGGCGGACGGACCGCCGTTCGCACTCGACTCCATGACCCCGGCCTCGGGCGCGATCCGGCTGGCCGACCAGCACCCCGTCGATTGGCTGCTCCCGTGACCACCGCCCAGGAGACCCAGGAGACCCGCGGCCGCAGACGCGCCGCCCCGCCCAAGCGGCCGGTGCCCAAGGGCCGCGGCCGCACGGTCCGCACCCCGAGCGTGCTCCAGATGGAGGCCGTCGAGTGCGGTGCCGCCTCACTCGCCATGGTCCTCGGCCACTACGGCCGCCATGTCCCGCTGGAGGAGCTGCGGATCGCCTGCGGTGTCTCCCGCGACGGCTCGCGCGCCAGCAACCTGCTGAAGGCGGCGCGCGGTTACGGCCTCACGGCCAAGGGCATGCAGATGGACCTGGCCGCCCTCGCCGACGTGCAGGGGCCGGCCATCCTGTTCTGGGAGTTCAACCACTACGTCGTCTACGACGGCATGGGCCGCCGGTTCGGCCGCCGGGGCATCTACATCAACGACCCCGCCAAGGGGCGCCGTTTCGTGCCCATGGAGGAGTTCGACGGCAGCTTCACCGGGGTCGTACTGATCCTGGAGCCGGGCGACGGCTTCGAGCGGGGCGGCCGCAGGCCCGGTGTCCTCGGCGCGATGCCGGCCCGGCTGCGCGGCACCGCGGGCACCATGCCTGCGGCGGTGCTGGCCAGCCTGCTGCTGGTGGCCGTGGGCGCGGCGGTGCCCGCGCTCAGCCGCCAGTACATCGACATGTTCCTCATCGGCGGCCAGACCTCGCTGCTGGGCGTGCTGTTCGCCGCGATGGGCACCTGTGTGCTGCTCACCCTGGCGCTGACCTGGCTGCAGCAGGCGAACCTGCTGCACGGCCGGATCGTCTCCTCAACCCTGTCCAGCGCCCGCTTCCTGCGCCATCTGCTGCGGCTGCCGGTGACCTTCTTCTCCCAGCGCAGCCCGGCCGACCTGGTCCAGCGCCTGCAGTCCAACGACCAGGTCGCCGAGACCCTGGCCCGCGACCTCGCCGCGGCTGGTGTGGACGCGGTGGTCGTGGTCCTCTACGCGGTGCTCCTGTACACCTACGACGCGCAGCTCACCTTCCTCGGCATCGGCGTGGCCCTGCTGAACATCGTGGCGATGCGGTTCGTCGTACGGCTGCGCGCGACCCGGACGGCCAAGCTGCGCGCGGACAGCGCCCGGCTCACCAACACCTCGTACACCGGGCTCCAGTTGATCGAGACGATGAAGGCGACCGGCGGCGAGGACGGCTACTTCCGCAAGTGGGCCGGGCAGCACGCGAGCACGCTGGAGGAACAGCAGCGGCTCGGGGTGCCGAGCGCCTGGCTCGGGATGGTGGCGCCGACGCTCGCGACCCTCAACAGCGCACTGATCCTGTGGATCGGCGGGATGCGGGCGGTCGAGGGCGGTATCTCGGTCGGCCTCCTGGTCGCCTTCCAGTCCCTGGTCACCCGCTTCACCGCCCCGCTCACCCGCCTCAACGGCGTCGCGGGCCGGATCCAGGACTTCGCGGCCGACGTGGCCCGCCTGAAGGACGTGGAGAACTTCCAGGCCGATCCGGTCTACGCACGCCGCGGCGCCGGCGACTCCACCCGGCGGCTGCACGGCCATGTCGAGCTGGAGAACATCAGCTTCGGCTACAGCCCGCTCGACAAGCCCCTGCTCACCGGCTTCGACCTGACCGTCGGCCCCGGCCGGCAGGTGGCCCTGGTGGGCGGCTCGGGCAGCGGCAAGTCGACGGTCTCCCGGCTGATATCGGGCCTGTACACCCCCTGGGAGGGTGTGATCCGCATCGACGGGCAGCGCCTGGAGGACATCCCGCGCGGCGCCCTCGCGGCCTCCGTCTCCTTCGTCGACCAGGACGTCTTCCTCTTCGAGGGCTCGGTGCGCGACAACGTGGCGCTGTGGGACCCGTCGATCCCGGACGAGGCGGTGGTGGAGGCGCTGCGGGACGCGGCCCTGTACGACGTCGTGGCGCGCCGGCCCGGCGGTATCCACAGCAGGGTCGAGCAGGACGGCCGCAACTTCTCCGGCGGTCAGCGCCAGCGCCTGGAGATCGCGCGGGCGCTGGTGCGCGGACCGAGCATCCTCGTGCTCGACGAGGTGACCAGCGCGCTGGACGCCGAGACCGAGCTGACCGTCATGGACAACCTGCGCCGGCGCGGCTGCGCCTGTGTGGTGATCGCGCACCGGCTGAGCACGGTCCGCGACAGCGACGAGATCGTGGTCCTCCAGCACGGCACGATCGTGGAACGCGGGCGGCACGAGGCGTTGGTGGCACACGGCGGGGCGTACGCCGCGCTGGTCAGGGAGCGATGAGATGACGACCGCAGACGACGGTGACCTCGTTCTCGGGGCGCTCGGCGCGCTGGGCGCCCGGATCGACTGCACCGGCCTCAACCGGCTGGACCTCGAAGGGCCGCAGGTGCTGTGGCTGGTGGTCTCCGGCGCGCTGGACCTGTTCGCGGTGGACGCCGAACAGCAGGGCCAGTGGCACCATCTGGGCCGGCTGGAGGCAGGTGCCCTGCTGCTCGGTCCGGTCGCCGGTCCGCAGCACACCCTGGTGGCCCGCCCGTTGCGCGACTGCGTGGTCCACCGGATCGGCCTGCGCGAGCTCTACCAGCCCGCCTCCACCCAGACCTGGTCCTACGACGAGTACGGCACCCCCCAGTACGTGCCGCCGACCACCAGCCCCCTGGAGTACGCGCTGGCACTCGGCGTCGGCCGCGGCCTGTCCATCCTCTTCCAGGCCCCGATGGCCACCGGTGAACGGGCGGCGGCCCCCACCGACGACGACGTCTTCTGGATGCAGGTGCCGCCGGGCAGTGTGCAGTACGGCTCGCTGTACGGCGCGGAGGCCGCGGCCGACCTGCTGATGGACCCCGCCCTGTGGCAGAGCTTGGTCGACCAGCAGTACCGCCTGCTCACCACCCTGGACCGGTGGATCGAGCAGCTGGAGCACACCCACGAGACCCGCACCGCGGCCGGCATCAAGGCCGGTGAGGCGGTCCGCGCCCAGGCCGACCGGACGCTGCTGGCCTCCATAGGGAAGGGGGCCAAGGGGACGACCGCCGCCGACGCCGACGCGTCCTACGCGGCCTGCAGGCTCGTCGCGGAGGCGGCCGGCATCACCCTGGCCGAGCCCGCGCAGGGTGGGACCGAGAGCGACCGCATCGACCCGGTCGAACGGGTGGCCCTCGCCTCCCGGGTGCGCGTCCGGGCGGTCCGCCTGGACGGCCGCTGGTGGCGGGAGAACGTGGGACCGCTCGTCGGTCACCGTGCCCTGTCCGGTGCTCCGGTCGCGCTGCTGTGGCGGCGCGGCGGATATGTCGCCGTCCATCCGGCGACCGGCCGGGAGACGCCGATCGAGAAGGCGAACGCGGCGGAGTTCGAGCCGCGCGCGGTGATGTTCTACCGCCCGCTGCCCGACAGGGCGCTCACTCCCTTCGGTCTGCTCCGGTTCAGTCTGCGCGGCACCCGCGGGGACCTCGGCAGTCTGCTCCTCGCCGGGCTGGTGACGGTGGCGATCGGCTCCCTGGTGCCGATCGCCACCGGCAAGGTGCTGGGTGAGTACGTGCCGAAGGCGCAGACGAACCTGATCGTGCAGGTCTGTCTGGCGGTGATGATCAGCGCGGTGGTGGCGGCCGCCTTCACACTCCTGGAGAACCTGACCATCCTCCGCCTGGAGGGCCGGATCGAGGCCACCCTGCAGCCGGCCGTCTGGGACCGGCTGCTGCGGCTGCCGACGAAGTTCTTCACCCAGCGTTCGACCGGTGAGCTGGCCAGTGCGGCCATGGGCATCAGCGCGATCCGCCGGCTGCTGGCGGGCGTCGGCCCGGTGGTCGCCCAGTCGGTGACGGTCGGGGCGATGAACCTGGGCCTGCTGTTCTGGTACAGCGTCCCGATGGCGCTGGCGGCCCTTGCCATGCTGGTCGTCATCGCCTCGCTGTTCCTGGGGCTCGGGCTGTGGCAGGTGCGCTGGCAACGGCGGCTGGTGGTGCTCGGCAACAAGCTGAACAACCAGGCCTTCCAGACCCTGCGGGGGCTGCCCAAGCTGCGGGTCGCGGCGGCCGAGAACTACGCGTACGCGGCCTGGGCGGGCGAGTTCGCGCGCAGCCGTGAACTCCAGCAGAAGGTGGGCCGGATCAAGAACCTCACCACCGTGCTGGGTTCGGTGTACCTCCCGGTCTGCACCCTGCTGATGTTCATGCTGCTCGCGGGTCCGGCGAGGGGCGCCATGGACGCGGCGGCCTTCCTCACCTTCAACACGTCGGTGACGATGCTGCTCACCTCGGTCACCCAGCTGACCGGCTCCTTCGTGTCGGCGGTGGCCGCGCTGCCGCTGTTCGAGGAGATCAAGCCGGTCCTGGAGGCCGCGCCGGAGGTGCGGACCGCCAGCACCCGTCCCGGCCCGCTGTCCGGCGGCATCGAGGCCCGCCGGCTGTCCTTCCGGTACTCCGACGACGGTCCGCTCGTCCTCGACGACGTCTCCTTCGAGGTGCGGCCGGGCGAGTTCGTGGCGATCGTCGGGCCCAGCGGCTGCGGCAAGTCGACGCTGCTGCGGCTGCTGATCGGCTTCGACAAGCCGGTCTCCGGGAGCGTGCTGTACGACGGCCAGGACCTGGGCGCGCTCGACCGGTCCGCGGTGCGCCGGCAGTGCGGGGTGGTGCTCCAGCACGCGCAGCCCTTCACCGGCTCGATCCTGGACGTCATCTGCGGGACCGAGCCGTACACCCCCGAGGAGGCGATGGCGGCGGCCGAGATGGCGGGCCTCGCCGAGGACATCAAGCGGATGCCGATGGGGCTGCACACGATCGTCGCCGGGAGCGGCGCGGTCTCGGGCGGCCAGCGGCAGCGGCTGATGATCGCCCAGGCACTGATCCGGCGGCCCCGCATCCTCTTCTTCGACGAGGCCACCAGCGCCTTGGACAACGACACCCAGCGCACGGTCATCGAGTCGACCCGCAAGCTGAACGCCACCCGGATCGTGATCGCCCACCGGCTGTCGACGGTCATGGACGCGGACCGGGTGATCGTGATGGAGGACGGCAAGGTCGCCCAGCAGGGCCCGCCGGACCGGCTGCTCGCCGACACCGGAGGGCGGCTGCACGAGCTGGTGCGGCGGCAGCTGACGTGACCGGTCAGGCGTCGGGGCCGGGGATGGGGGCGCCGGAGGGGACCCCCGCGTCCAGATAGGCGTCGTAGAACTCCCGCCAGTCGGCGGCGTCCTCGGAGTGCGGACCGGCATGGCCCTCGCCGCGGGCCAGGGCGTCGAGGGCGAGCAGGCACACCTCCCAGCCGGCGCCGTTGCGGGCGGCCGCGTTCTGCTCGGCCAGCACCTGGGTCAGCGTGAACCGGGTGCGCTTCGCGTCCAGCGCCGCCAGGTCGAAGCGCACTTCGTCGCCGCCCCAGGTGAAGGAGAGGTGCCGCGGTTCGTCGAAGGCGAGCACCGTGCCGGTGGCGTTCGCCTGTCGGGGGTCGCCGCTGAACCGGACGGTGCCGCCGTCGCGGGGCTCGATGTCGAGACGCGAGGGGAACCAGCGGGCGGACTCGTCCGGGTCGTTCACGAACAGCCAGACGCGTTCGGCGGGGTGGTCGTAGGTACGGGTGAACCGGACGGCGAAGCGGCCGTCGTCGAGGGTGAGGCAGGTGCCGGTGAGTTCGGCGGCCATCGGGATCAGCCCTTCGAGGAGTGTGCGGTCGATTCCGTGTTCCCGCTGTGACCTGCGGGTAACGTCCTCGGCCAGGATCCCTGTCTTGCCCGTGCCGCGTGCCCGGCGCACTCTGGTGCCATGGGAGCTCAGGACGGCCCCACCCTCATCGCGTCCGTCCAGCGGGCCCTGCGCCTGCTGGAGGCGGTGAGCGCGCACGAGAACGGCGCGCCGGCGAAACAGCTGGCACGCCAGACCGAGCTGCCCCTGGCCACCGCCTACCATCTGCTGCGCACCCTGGTGCACGACGGGTACGTGCGGAAACTGGACGACGGCGGCTTCGTCCTGGGCGACAAGGTGGAGTCCCTGTATTCGACGGGGCACGCGCAGACGCTGCTCAGCCGTGTCCGTCCGGCGCTCGCCGCCCTGCGGGACGAGCTGGCCGCCGCCACCTACCTCACGTTCTACGAGGACGGTGAGATCCGGGTCGCCGAGATCGTGGACGGCCCGCGTACGCCTCGGGTCGACCTGTGGGTGGGGTTCGAGGACGCCGGACATGCCACCGCGCTGGGCAAGTCCGTGCTGCGCGAGCTGGACGCGGACGCCCGCCGGGACTACCTGTCCAGGCACCACCTCCCCGATCTGACACCGCGCACGATCACGAGTGTTCCGGAGCTGCTGCGCAGGATCGAGTCGTCCCCCTCGGCCCCGGCCGTCACGGACCTCGAGGAGTACGCGCTCGGCACGGTGTGCATCGCCGTCCCCGTCTACTGCGGGGAGACAGTCGGCTCGCTCGGGGTCTCCCTGCCGGTGGAACGGCAGGCCCAGTTGCACGGGATCCCGGCCAGCCTGCTCCCGGTCGCGAACCGGGTGAGCAGAAGCCTCTCGCTCACTATCTGAAATTCCGCTCCTTGTGGCAGCCCACGCCCAGCCCGTTTCCTAGATGAAACGGACATTCCGGGAATACATCTCCGAACAGGCGAGGACTGCGGACGAAACATGAGCCAGGCCCCCCATCACGACGGCGACCACGCGTCGACACGGCTGTTCGGGAACCGCACGGGACTCTCCCTGCTGCCGGTCCTGGTCGTCGCCGTCATCGGCCTCGTCGGCAACACCGGTGGAGAGGGGATGATCTGGCTGCCCCTGCTGGCGGTGGGACCCGCGCTGGCGGCCGCCACCAACCGACCGCGTGGTGTGATCTGCGTCGGGTTCCTCGCCGTCGCACTGAGCGTGACGCTCGGCACCGACCAGGACGTTCCGGCGGATGAGCTGGTCGCCGTCGTGTCCGCCCTGCTTGCCGTCACCGCGGCCAGCACCCTGGCCAGCGTGCTGCGCCGCCGACGGGAGCGCGTACTCGCCGACGTCCGCTCGGTCGCCGAAGCCGCCCAGCACGCGCTGCTCCAGCCCATTCCGCAGACCGTCGGTCCGTTCCAGGTGGCCGTGCGCTACAGCGCCGCGGCGGCGGAGGCCCGGATCGGCGGGGATCTCTACGCGCTGGTACCCACCCCGCACGGCATCAGGCTGATCGTCGGCGACGTGCGCGGCAAGGGACTGCCCGCCGTGGGGACCGCCGCTCTCGTCCTTGGGCTGTTCCGCGAGGCCGCCTACGACGAGCCCGACCTCCTGGCCGTGGTCAGCAGGATCGAACGCAGCCTCGCCCGCAATCTCGGACCGGACGACTTCGTCACCGCCGTCGTCGCCGGATGCCCCCGGTCGGGCCACCTGGAGGTCGTCAACTGCGGACACGCTCCGCCGCTGCTGATATCCGCCTCGGGCGAGGTCACGCCGGTGGACCCCGCTCATCCCGCGCCGCCGCTCGGGCTGCGGGCCTTTTCGGGCCAGGTGCCCGGCCTGCAGCGGCTGCCCTTCTCGGTGGGAGACCAGTTGCTGCTCTACACCGACGGGGTCACCGAGGCCCGCGATCACGCCCGCGAGTTCTATCCGCTCGCCGAGGGGGTGGCCCGCCACGTGTCCGACGACCCGGCGCACACGCTCACCGCGCTCCACGACGAGCTGCTGACCCATGTGGGCGGCCGGCTGCACGACGACGCCGCACTGCTCCTGCTCCGCAGGCAGCCCGCGCAGGGGCAGCCGGCCGTGGCGTCCGCGTCGGCGGTCGCGCTGTAGCGCCCGCCGCAGACCTGGTCTAGAGCCGTGCCCCGGGGACGATGTCGGCCCACCGGGTGATCCCGCCGGGGTGGACATGTATCCCGTGACGTGTCGCGAGGGCGTGGACGATCGTCTCGCCGCGGCCGTGTTCGTCCGGGTCGATCCCGGCGGGGCACCACCCCGAAGGGAGCGCGGGCCCCGCGTCGGACACCTCGATACGCAGGGCGCGAACACCGTCACCGGGTACCCAGGACAGCCGCAGCACGGCCGGGGGGCATGCGTGGATGATCGCGTTGGTCACCAGTTCGGACACCACGAGCAACGCGTCCTCGACGATCTCGGCGGACACGTTCCAGTCGGCGAGTGCGGCCGCCGCCCGTCGCCGCACGGTCGAGACGGCCCCGGCGACGGGCGGTACCGGACACACGTGTTCGTATACCGGCCGAAGGGGCGCCTTGAGTTGTACCGCCATGCTCTCTCCCGGTGGACTGCCTACCGGTACGGCGTGACATGTCTACGCATTCCGGTCTCATTGCAAGCTAGGGACTCAATCCAGGGCGGTCAATGAACAGCGGTCGCCATTACCGAACGCGGATCTTCCCGGCACGCCGGTGGCGGCCTCCCACACGTGAAGCGAAGCGTCCGTGACGGTAATAGGCTCGCCTCATGGCCGGCCCAGTCCAGTCGATCGAACGGGCGGCGGCGATTCTGCGCCTGCTCGCCGGTGGTCCCCGCCGACTGGGGCTCGGCGAGGTGGCGGCCTCGCTCGGGCTCGCCAAGGGTACGGCGCACGGCATCCTGCGTACGCTCCAGCACGTCGACTTCGTCGAGCAGGACGCGGCGACCGGGAAATACCAGCTCGGTGCCGCGCTGCTGCACCTCGGCACCAGTTATCTGGACGTCAACGAGCTGCGCTCCCGCTCCCTCAACTGGGCCGACGCCCTCGCCGCCCGCAGCGGGGAATCGGTGCGCCTGGGAACACCCCTGGAAGGCAGCGTGCTCGTCGTCCACCACGTGTTCCGGCCGGACGACACGTTCCAGACCCTGGACGTGGGCTCGCTGCTGCCCCTGCACGCCTCCTCGCTCGGCAAGGTACTGCTGGCCTACGGGACCGCGAGTGCCGAGCCCGGCCGGCAGCCGGAGCTGGAGGCGTACACCCGGCACACCCTGACCGACCGCGAGCGGCTGGCCCGCGCTCTCGTCGAGGCCCGGGAACTCGGCTGGGCCGCCGAGATCCAGGAGATGACCATGGGTGAGGCCGGACTCGCCGCGCCGATCCGCGGGCACGGCGGCCTCGTCGTCGGTGCCATCGGGCTGTCCGGGCCGGTCGAACGGATCTGCGATGGCCAGGGCCGGCCACGGCAGAGTCTGGTCACCCTGACCCGTGAGGCCGCACGGGCGATCTCCAGAGATCTGGGAGCCGCTCGCTGGTAGGCCCGGCCCACCGCCCCACCGACCCGTCGGAAGGCAGACCCGATCATGGCTGAACGGTACGTAATGTCCATCGATCAGGGCACCAACTCGACCCGATGTATCCTGTTCGACCACCGCGGACGGCTGGTCTCGGTCGCACAGAGGGAGCATCAGCAGCACTTCCCCAGGCCAGGCTGGGTCGAGCACGACGCGGTCGAGATCTGGCAGAACCTACGCCGTGTGGGGCCCGAGGCGCTGAACGGCGCGGGTGTCGACACGGGACAGATCGCCGCCATCGGCGTGGCCAACCAGCGCGAGACGACCGTGCTCTGGAACCGGCGGACCGGGGCCCCGCTCGGCCGGGCGATCGTCTGGCAGGACACCCGTACGGCGCCACTGGTGGAGGAGCTGACGCAGCGCCCCGGCGAGGAGTTCTTCCTGGAACGGTGCGGCCTGCCGCCGTCGACCTACTTCTCCGCGCTGCGTATCCGCTGGCTGTTCGACCACGTCAAGGGTCTGCGGCAGCGCGCCGCGGACGGCGAGGTGCTGTTCGGGACGATGGAGAGCTGGCTGATCTGGAACCTCACCGGAGGGGCGGACGGTGGCCTGCACCTCACCGACGTCACCAACGCCAGTCGCACGATGCTGATGAACATCCGCACGCTCACCTGGGACGACGAACTGCTCGCCTTCTTCGGGGTGCCCCGCGCGATGCTGCCCGAGATCAGGTCCTCCGCCGAGACCTACGGCGAGGCCCGCGCGCTCTTCCCGGGTGTCGCCGTCACCGCCACGCTCGGCGACCAGCAGGCCGCGCTCTTCGGTCAGACCTGCTTCTCCCCGGGCGAGGCGAAGTGCACGTACGGCACGGGCAGCTTCCTGCTGCTCAACACGGGCGCCGACATCGTGCGGTCCCATCACGGACTTCTCACCACCGTCGCCTACAAGATCGACGACCAGCCCCCGGCCTATGCCCTGGAAGGGTCGATCGCCGTCACGGGGGCACTCGTCCAGTGGTTCCGCGACCGCCTCGGCCTGATCAGCAGCGCTCCGGAGATCGAGACCCTGGCGCGGACGGTCGAGGACAACGGCGGCTGCTACATCGTCCCCGCCTTCTCCGGTCTGTTCGCACCGCACTGGCGCAGCGACGCACGCGGGGTCATCGTCGGACTCACCTCGTACATCACCAAGGGCCACCTGGCGCGCGCCGTCCTGGAGGCCACCGGCTGGCAGACACGTGAGGTCGTCGACGCCATGAACGCCGATTTCCCGGTCCCCCTGCAGCAGCTCAAGGTCGACGGGGGCATGACCGCGGACAACCTGCTCATGCAGTTCGTGGCGGACGTGCTCGACGTGCCCGTGGTGAGGCCCATGGTCGCCGAGACGGTCTCCCTCGGCGCGGCCTACGCGGCCGGGCTCGCCGCGGGCTACTGGCCGGACCTGGAGGTGCTGCGCCGCAACTGGCACCGGGCCGCGCAGTGGCTGCCCGACATGGATCCCGCACGGCGGGAGGCGGAGTACGCGGACTGGCTGCGGGCCGTGGAACGCTCCCTGGACTGGGTCCGACCGCGGTGAACCGTGGTGCTCAGTCGGTGCCGGGCTCCTCGTAGGGGATGCGGTTCAGGTGCAGGACCTCGCCCAGCGTGCCCCATTCGTCGCCGCCGAGTTTGGTGAGCGGACGCAGCAGCTCGCTGCTGGGACGGCCGTCGGCGAGGTAGCCCTCGTCCACCGCGGCATGGAGCACCCGGCCGAAGACCAGGGTGCAGTTCCCCATGCGCAGGGTGGTGTGCGACCGGCACTCCAGCACCACGTGGGCGGCCGCCACCCTGGGCGGGCGCACACACCTGCTGGTCTCGCGTTGGATGCCCGCGGTGTCGAACTCGCTGACCGAGCGGGGAAAGTCGACGGCGGTGGCGTTGATCAGCGACAGGAGCGGTTCGGACGAGAAGTTGACCACGAACTCCCCGGTGTCCTCGACGTTGCGCAGGGAGTCCTTCCTGCCGATCGAGGTGAACTGGACGATCGGGGGATCGGTGCTGGCGATGCTGAAGAAGGAGTGCGGGGCCAGGTTCTCGGTGCGGCCGTCCGGTGTCACCGTGGAGATCCAGGCGATCGGCCGCGGAATGACGACCGAGGTGAGGAACCGGTAGAAGTCCGCACTGCTCATCGCCTCAGGGGCGCACTCCACACGCATGCACCGAGTATCGAACCGGCAGGCGGGCGCGGGCCGCAGCCGGCCCGCGCGTGTCGCGCCGGAGGCGCCCCGTGCCTGCGGTTGCCATGATCGACTTGCGGTTCCAGCGAAACGTTGCCGTTTCGCTGGAAGTGGTCTACCCTCCATGTGTACGAAACCGTTTCGTTCGCAGACGGCCGGCGCCGTCGTACCGGACCGGTTTCCCGGAAATCCCGAACGACTTCCCTGGAGTGGTTCCCCCATGTCTGAGAAGACCCTGACCGACGACGTCCGCGTCGGTGCCACGGAGGCGCCGCCGGCCGACGCCTCCTCCAAGCGGTGGTGGATCCTCGCGGTCATCGCCGTCGCCCAGCTGATGGTGGTGCTCGACGCCACCATCGTGAACATAGCCCTGCCGTCCGCCCAGGCCGACCTCGGGTTCTCGGACGGCAACCGGCAGTGGATCGTCACCGCGTACGCCCTGAGCTTCGCCTCCCTGCTGCTGCTCGGCGGACGGATCGCCGACCTGTTCGGCCGCAAGACCGCCTTCCTGATCGGCGTCGTCGGCTTCGCCGCGGTGTCGGCGCTGGGCGGTGCCGCCAACGGCTTCGGGATGCTGGTCACCGCGCGCGCCCTGCAGGGTGCCTTCGGCGCGCTGCTCGCCCCGACCGCCCTCTCGCTGCTCAACACCACGTTCACGGACGCCCGTGAGCGGGCCCGCGCGTTCAGCGTCTACGGCGCCATCGCCGGTGCCGGCGGTGCGGTGGGCCTGCTGCTCGGCGGTGTCCTGACCGACACCTTCGACTGGCGCTCGACCCTCTACGTGAACGTCGTGATCGCCGTCGTCGCCTTCGCGGGCGGCATGGCGCTGCTGCACAACCACCGCGACGCCGGCAACTCCAAGCTGGACGTGCCGGGCACGGTCCTGGTCGCGGCCGGTCTGTTCTCGCTGGTCTACGGCTTCTCCAACGCCGAGACGCATGACTGGGGTTCGCCGCTGACCTGGGGCTTCCTGCTCGCCGGCGTCGTGCTGCTGGCGGCCTTCGCCTGGTGGCAGACCAAGGCCAGGTACCCGCTGCTGCCGCTGGGCATCCTGCTGGAGCGCAACCGGGCGGCCTCGTTCCTGGCCGTGCTGATCTCCGCGGGCGGCATGTTCGGCGTGTTCCTCTTCCTCACCTACTACCTGCAGCTGAACCTCGGCTTCAGCCCGACGAAGACCGGTCTGGCGTTCCTGCCGATGATCGGCGCCCTGATGGTGACCGCGCAGGTCGGCACCCAGGTCCTCGTACCGCGGATCGGCCCGAAGGCGGTCGTGCCGCTGGGCTTCGCGGTCTCCGCGGCCGGCATGGCCTGGCTGACCGGCATCGGCGTCGGCTCCAGCTACGTCAGCGCGGTGCTCCCGCAGCTGATCATCACCGGCCTCGGCCTCGGCCTGGTCATGCCGGCGTCCATGCAGCTGGCCACGGGCGGGGTGACGGCCGACGAGGCGGGTGTCGCCTCCGCGACGGTCAACGCCATGCAGCAGGTGGGCGGTTCGATCGGGACGGCACTGCTCAACACGCTCGCGGCGAGCGCGGCGACGGACTACCTGGCCGGGCGCGACGTCACCGACAAGCTGGTGCAGGCCCAGGCCACGATCGAGAGCTACACGACCGCGTTCTGGTGGTCGGCCGGCATGTTCGCGGCGGGCGCGGTGATCGCCTTCCTGCTGTTCCGCAGGGGTGCGCCGCAGCAGGACGCGGACGCGGCACCGGTCGTTCACATGTGAGGTGAGCGTCGCAGAGCCGCCGAAGACCGAGGGGTCGCCGTCAGCAGGGAGACGGCGGCCCTTCGCCGTTCCTCCAGCACTGCCAGTCAAGCGACTTGAGGGAAATTCACCGGGTCGGGTGAACTTGATCTTGCGTCGCCCGCATCAGGGGTGGCAGCCGCCTCCGGCGGGTACCAACCGGTCCCGTACGCGCCCTGCACCAGGGGGAGCAGAGATGACGCCGGAAGCGGACGAACCAGGCCTGCCCGCCGCCAACTCCTGTGCGCGGAGCCGCCGGTGCGGAAGGTATCTCGTCGTCGAGGTCTTCGGCGAGGTGGACATCGCCACCGCGGAGCTGCTCGCCGAGCATCTGCTCGCGGCCACCGCCGGGGCCGAGCCGGATGTGCTCGTCGATCTGCGGCGGCTGGAGTTTCTCGACTGCTCGGGACTGCGGGTGCTGTGCCGGGCCGAGGCGCGGGCCGCGGAGCGGGGCGGCCGGCTGCGGCTGGTGTGCGCGGGGCCCCGCGTTCCGCGGCTGCTCAGGGCCTCGGGCCTGCTGGGGCGGTTCCCGCCGCTCCCCGGGCTTCCCCGGGACGGGAGCTCCGGGGAGCGGCGGTGATGCCGGGGGTCGGCGGGCAGCCCCACACTGCCCGCCGACCCCCGGTGCGAGATCGCAGGTTCCCCGTCCCAGGGGCCGCACTCCCCAGTTGCGGACCTGTTCCGGCAGTCACGAGGACCGTGCGATCCCGGGCTCAGAAGGAGAAGACGCTGACGCCGTAGGCGTCCCTCATGCACTGGTTGCCGAAAGTGCGTTCATAGGAGACGCGCTTGCCCTGCCAGACACCCTCGACCGTGACCACGACGGGGTCGTAGAGCTTGGTACACCACACGTCGGTTCTGGGCGCCAGGGCGTCGAAGTCGCCGCCGGCGCGGGTCAGTTCGGCGCAGGCCTGGGCGGCCGCCGGGTGGGTGCCGGACGCCGCGGGGGCGCAGTTGAGGGTGACGGCGCGTTCGGGCGTGGCGGTGGCCGCCTCCGTGCCGTGGCCGGTGGTGAGCACCAGGGCCGAGGGCGCGTACAGCGAGCTCGGGGCGGCGACGGCGGCTCCGGTCAGGGGTCCGCAGACGGCGGCGGCCGTGAGGCCGAGAGTCGCTGCCCAGCGCGCGGTGGTTCGCATTGTGTGCATCCTTCCGCTCGATTCGACGGGTGCCGTCCACGGCCCGGTGGGTGCCGGGGCGGCGGGCGCCACTCTGCCGAGTCCTCCGTCGAAACACACATCGAACCCATGGGTTTCAGTAACATTGCGTATTGAATCAGTGGCGTGAAGTCACGGAGTTCCTGCGCGTCGACCGCCCAACGGTGCGGTTCTTGATCGCTCGAAACGGCCGTATGGCCTGTTCTCACCGCCTCGTTAATCGTCCTGAAACATTCCGCTTCCGCCGTCGGCGGACTTCTCCGCGAGCCCTTGCCTTCGCGGCATGACGGAGTAATCGTCATTACATGATTACTCAGGAGCAACGCGAGAAGGTGCGCGGCTGGTTCGCCGGCCGGCTGCCCGACGGCCTGTTCGAGGAACTGGTCGAGGTGACGGTCGACCGCGAGGAGGTCACCGTCGTCGGGCGCATCCCCGGGCCCAGGACGGCCGAGGGCGTCTCGGACGCCGAGCGGGAGGCCGCCGTGGAAGGCCGGATCCAGGAGTTCCGGGAGCGCACGCGGGAGACCCGGATCGAGGTGGCCCGGGAGGCCGAGCACCAGTTCCGCCGCAAGGTGTCCTGGGGCGTGGAGTGCTCCGGACAGCGCGCCCTGTTCACGCATGTGGCCGCGCCGGTGATGACCCGGTTGCGCCAGCCCGAACGCCAGGTGCTGGACACGCTGATCGCCGGGGGCGTGGCCCGCAGCCGCAGCGAGGCCCTGGCCTGGTGCGTGCGACTGGTCCAGAGGCACACCAACGACTGGCTGACCGGACTCCGCGACTCGCTGGAGCATGTCGAACGGGTCCGGGCCCAGGGGCCCGACACCGATCAGCCCCGAGACCGCCCGGCACCGCAGTGACCGCCGGACCGGCCCGGCACCTCGGGTGAAGCACCCAGGCCGTGTCCGCAAAGTCCTGTCGTCCGCTCGTGATCAATACACCTAGCTAGTTGCCGGAGAGTTCCGCCGGCTGGGCCGAAGGCCCTCCGGTTCCGGCGATGGAGAAGGAGCCCGAGCTCTGCGTCGGGGCCGACGGGTCCGTCAGCCAGTGCTGGGCGCTGGAGCGGTCACGGACCTTCACGACGACGTCGGCGCCCTGGTCGGCGCCGGCCGTGGCGAGGGCGAGGGTCCGGTCCCAGCGGGGCAGCAACTCACCCTGGGCGGTGAGGTCGTAGCGCACGTCCGCACCGCGTTCGGTACCGGCGTCCGCGCAGGTGCCGAGGATGACCACCCCGCCGTCCGCGTGCGAGTCCAGGCACAGTCCGCGGTCCGCCACGCTGCGCAGCTCGCCGTCGCTCTCGTACGCCCACTCCTGGGTCGAGGACGAGGAGCACACCGCCAGGACGACGCCCGCACCGGCCTTCGGCGCGCCGTTGATGTCCAGGCACAGCTGGGCGGCGACGTTGCGCAGCCGGGTCTCGTGGGCGGCGGCGGGCAGCCCGGCGGCCGTACCGGTGGTGGGCGTCGCGTCGGGGTCCGAGTCGCCCGGCACCAGGCCGGCGGAGGCCACGGCGTCGCTGCCGTCACCGCCGCCCGACAGCGCGCTGACGGCGAGGACGGAGGCCAGCAGGCCCGCCCCGGCGACGCCGACACTGGTCAGCAGTGTCTTCGACGACCAGGACCCCGGCGGACGGCGCACCGGCACGGTGATGCGGGCCAGGATCCGGTTCCGTGCCGTCACCCGGCGGCGCCCCCCTCCGGAGCGCCGGGAGCCCGACCGGGTACGGGGCTCGCCCTCGCCGCTCCTGCGTCCCGGCCGCGAGTCGAGGTAGCGGCGGGCCCCCCAGCCGAGCACCGCTTCGACGAGCAGCGCCCCCAGGCCGCCCTCGACCTGGCCGAGTTGTTCGGCGGCGGCCCGGCAGTACGGGCACTCCGCGAGATGCGCCTGGACATCCGGCAGCAGTGCGCCGCCCCGGCGCAGCGGAACGTCCAGCAGCCGGTTGTAGTAGCGGCACTCCTGGGACGGCGCGAGTTCGCGGTGGGCGCGGACACAGCCCTCCCGGAATTTCTCCCGGGCGTCTTCGAGCGCGGCCTCCGCGGTTGCCGTGTCCATGCCCAACAGACCGGCCGGTACGGATATCGGTTCCGCCTCGACCTCGACGTGCCACAACAGACTCTGGGCGAGCAGGGGAAGGCCCAGGAATGAACGCTCCGCGAGGGTACGGTTTTCCGGTGTCATGGACTTCGTGGCGCGCATACCACGCCCACCGGCCGGTTTCCCGAGGTCCGGAAGAACCTCTGATATTCGGTCCTCGGCGGACCAGTTGGCGACCGTGTCACGGACGGAGACCAGCAGCCGGGGCCGGAGCGCGTCGGCGGTCTCCCCCAGCGCCACCCGGTCCAGCACCTGGTGGAACGCGGCGGCCGCGACCATGTGGGCGACGGGCCCGGAGACTGCCAGACAGATGACCGCGTATTCCTGCACCGGACGCCAGTGCCGGGCCATGAGCAGCGCGGCGGACCGGGAGGCCTCGATGTCGGATCCGGCGCGCAGCGGGGCGGCGAGGGACTCGTCGGACTCCCCGGCACCACCTCCCGGCGGCGGATAAGGGGGGCGAGGCGGGTGGGGGGTGGGCACTGAGCGGATTCCTTTGGTGCGGTGGTGCGTACCTCTTCGGTGCGCGTACGGCGAGCGGGAATTGACCGGTATGGCGTCGGTCGCGTTCCCCAACTGCGGAATAGTTCCTGGCCATTACCCCCCGCGGGGATGTTTCACCCTCGCACAAGTCTCACACAAGCAACAAGGCGCCTGTACGACATCGACGGCATTGACAGAATGTCAGAAAGGCGGCCGTGGCCATTGTCCTGTCACGGCCGTATTCACTTTTACGCACACCCCGTGTGAACGGTGCGTCCACTCCGGCCCCTCGCACACGCTCCCGGCCCACCCGTGCGGGTGGTCCACTGGTCGCCGGCCTCCTCGTACGGCCCCGCACGGAACGGCGGCTCTTCCGTGCGAAACAGGTCGCCGGCCCCGTTCCTTCCGCCCGCGGCCGGCGACCCCCGAGGCGCCGGAGGCGGCCCGACCCGCAGGTCCGGGTGGGTCAGAACTGCCAGGAACGGAGCCGGTCCGCCGCCGCGTAGACGTCGGCCTTGCCGTCGGTCAGGTCGCGGGCGAGATCGACGAGGGCCCCATAGGGCGGGTCGATGCCGACGCCGCTGACGAACATGTAGGCCACGGCGGTCGCGCAGGCGAACCGGGCGTTGGCCGAGGGCAGCGGCTTGAGCAGGGCGAGGGTGTGCAGCAGGGCGGCGGCCCGCCAGGCCGGGTCGGAGTCGACCCCGAGCCGGGGCGGGTCGACGCGGTGCCGGGCGACGGCGGCGACCAGTGCGGAGAAGTCGTCGACGGTGGGCTGGTCCGGCAGCACCTCCTCATGGCGCTGCAGGAGCCAGGGCACGTCGATGTGGATGACCGGCGGCATGGCTCAGGCGGCCTCGCCCCTCGCGGGCGGCTCGTCATCGGGGAACGCGGCCGCGAACTCGGCGGCGTGCGCGGCGAAGAACCGGCGGAACTCCTCCGCCCCCTCCTGCAGCGCCCGGTGCCGGGCGATGTCGGCGGCGGCCGCCTCACGGACGAGGGCCTTCATGGACGTCCCGCGCTCCTTGGCGATCTGCCGCAGATCCTCTAGCTCGCGGTCGCTGAACTCCACGTTGAGAGCTGGCATGTCCTTCACGGTACCGCGCGGGTACTCACTCGTAAATATCCGCAGGTCGGGGCGGAATCCCGCGGTACCTACGGGCGCGGCTCGCCGGTCAGGCGTACGAGCCGCGCCCGGCGGCGTCAGATGTCGAGCCTGCTGATCCGCAGCGCCCCCGCGGACTGTCCCGGGTGGGCGCTGGTCAGGGTCAGCCGGAGCCGGGAGCCGGCGGTGCGGGAGAAGGTGATCACGGTCGGGGTGTCCGACGAGGTGGCCCAGTCCACCGCCGTACCCTCCACCGCGCGGTAGGCCCTGCCGTCCCAGACCGCCACCTCGACCGAGGCGGGCAGCGCATGGGTCGCGTCCACGGTGAAGGAGACCTCCGCCCGGTCGAAGGTGCGGTTGCGTCCGAAGTCGACCGACACCCAGTCCTCGGTGCGGGCACCGCTGAACGCGGGCAGCAGGGCGGTGGCCGACTTGGCGAAGGCGTTGGACCAGCCGGTGGCCGGGTCGCCGTCGAGCATGGCGGCCGGGAGGGTGTCCGGCCGGCCCGAGTAGCTGGCGTCCGGGTGCGGATGGACCGGCGGCGCCGGACGGTCCGGGCCGAAGTCGGGGGCCGGGGTGCGGACCGCGACGCGGGCGCGCGTGGTGCGGACGGTGGCGGTGTCCCCGCGCAGGCCGTCCGCCCGTGCGCTCACCTTGAGCGCACCCGGCTCCGTACCCGCGCGGACGACGGCGAGCGCCTTGCCGTGGAAGGCGGTCCGGGTGCTGGCCTGGTAGCGCTCGGCGCTCTCCTCGCGGCCGTTGTCGAGCCCGGCGAGCGAGCCGCCGGAGACGGCGAAGGAGAGGAGGTGCGCGGCGTCGGGCACCACCACGCCGTGCGCGTCGACGATCTCGGCGGTCACGAAGACCAGTGACCGACCGTCGGCGGCGAGGGACCCGCGGTCGGCGGTGAGGCGCACGGCGTGCGGGGTGCCGGCGGTGCGCAGGACGTCGGTCGCCACCACCTTGCCGTCGCGCCGGGCCACCGCCTTCAACTCCCCCGGCCGGTAGGGCACGTCCCAGGTCAGGTGGAGTCTGCCCGCGCTGCCGTTCGGGCTGGTGTAACTGCCGGGGTAGGGGCCGGTGGTGAAGGTCTTGTCGTCACCGGTGGCCTCGGTGGTCTCCAGGTAGGTACGGCCGTCCGTCGTCGTCTTGGTGTCGAACCTCCGCACCCCCAGCGACTTCCCGTTCAGGAACAGCTCGACGTCGGCCACGTTGGCGTACGCCCACACCTCGACCGTGTCCCCCGGCTCGTGGTTCCAGGTCATCGGCAGCAGGTGCACCATGGGCTCGCGCACCCACTGGCTGCGGAAGAGGTGGTACATGTCCTTCGGGAAGCCGGCCGTGTCGACCGCCCCGAAGAAGGACGCCTTGACCGGGAACACGTTGTACGGGGTCGGCTCGCCGATGTAGTCGATGCCCGACCAGAGGAACTGGCCGGCGAACCACTTCCGGTCCCGGTCCTTCTTGTGGCCGTACTCGCCGCTCATCGTCCAGGAGGCCAGGTTGTTGTCGTACGACGAGGTCGCGCGGCGGCCGGGGGTGTGGTTCTCACCCGTGTTGAGGTGCTCCGGCTCCTGGTACGCGCCGCGGGTGGAGGTCTCCGAGGAGGACTCGGACTCGAACAGGAACAGGTGCGGGTAGGCCGCGTGCAGCGCGTCCACGGACTTGGCGGTGTTGTAGTTGAGGCCGAGTCCGTCGAGCTTGGCGAGCATCAGGTCGGCGGCGGAGCCCGGCTTCGGCACGCTGCGGTACTTGTCGGAGCCGATGACCAGCGGGCGGGTGTCGTCGGCGGCCCTGACGGCGGCGATGATCCGGTCGGCCATGGCGAGGCCCGCGGTGGAGGTGGAGTCGGGGATCTCGTTGCCGATGGACCACAGCACGACGGCGGGCGAGTTACGGGCCGCGAGGACCATCTCGGTGGCGTCGCTCTCGCACCACTCGTCGAAGAACCGGCCGTAGTCGTAGGTGGTCTTGCCGGTCCGCCAGCAGTCGAAGGCCTCCACCATCATCACGATGCCGAGTTCCTCGCAGACCTCGATCATCTGCGGCGAGGGCGGGTTGTGGGAGGTGCGGAAGGCGTTGACGCCCATCGACTTCATGATGGTCATCTGCCGGCGCACCGCGTCGGCGCTGATCGCGGCGCCGAGGGCACCCTGGTCGTGGTGGAGGTCGACACCCTTGATCTTGACGGGCACGCCGTTGAGGGAGAAGCCCTCGTCCGGGTCGAAGCGGCAGTCGCGGATGCCGAAGACCGTGCGGTAGCTGTCGGTGGTGGTGCCGCCGACCCGGAGTTCGGTGTGCAGGGTGTAGCGGTGCGGAGCCTCGAAGGACCACAGTCTCGGCGCCGCGACAGCCAGTTCATGGGTCTCGGTGGCCTCACCGGTGACGGTGGCCGTGGAGGACGTACGGGCGGCCGTACGGCCGTCGGGGCCGACGATCCGGGAGACCACCGTGACGTCCGCGCCCGTCCCGGACTCGTCGACGACGGTGGTCCGCACCCGCACCACGGCCCGCTCCGCGGTGATGTCCGGTGTGGTGACGTACGTCCCCCAGCGCGCCACGTGCACGGGGTCGGTCACCACCAGCCGGGCCTCGCGGTAGATGCCGCTGCCCGAGTACCAGCGGCTGCTGGGCAGCTGGTTCTGCACCTTGACCGCGAGCACGTTCTCCGTGGCGCCGTCGGTGTGCAGCAGTCCGGTGAGGTCGAGGGCGAAGCCGGTGTAGCCGTACGGGTGCCGGCCGACCTGGGTGCCGTTGCAGTAGACGTACGAGTCCATGTAGACGCCGTCGAACTCCACCGAGATCCGCTTGCCCGCCCAGCCGGGCGGCAGGGTGAAGGCCAGCCGGTACCAGCCGAGGCCGCCCGGGAAGAAGCCGGTGCCGCTGGTGGTGCCGTGCTCGGTGGTGGGGGTCTGCTCGATGCTCCAGTCGTGCGGTACCGCGACCCGGCGCCAGGCCGAGTCGTCGTACCCGGGGTCGGCGGCGTCGGCGTAGGCGCCGGTCGGGTCGGTGATCCCGCCCGGGTCGACCAGCGCGAACCGCCAGCCGTCCCGCAGGGCGAGCGTGCGGCGGCCGGTGACCTGCGTGGCCGTATCCGCCGCCGGGACCGCCCAGGCTCCCGGGGCGCCCAGCAGGGCGCCGGCCGTCGGGGCTGCCGTGGCGGCTGCCAGAAGCGATCTGCGTGTGACTGTCATGGTGCGGCTCTCCCTCATCAGGGCCCAGAACTACTCACAACTGATCGTGGCCAAACAGAATCTGACGCCGTGCCACGTGCGGCGGTCAAGGGTCCGGAAGCGGTCGGCCCCGGATTTCGTCCCGTCGACCGGCCCTTGTCCGGCTCCCCGGACGGATCCGGTCCCGGCCGACCGGCCGCCGGCGCCTGCCGGTCACGGGTGGGTCCGACGCACTAGGCTGAACACCTGTGGTGCACCTGTTGACGGAGAGTGTGCGCTTGGGAGTGGCGAGATGAGCCGGGTCTATCCCTTCGACGATGCGGCGACGGCCCGGGCCGTCATCGACGAGGACGGCACACTGGCCGAGTGGAACGAGGGCGCGCGACGGCTCCTCGGCCACCCGGCCGACGAGGTCGTGGGCCGGCCCGCGGCGCTGCTGCTGGCCGGGGTCCCCCCGCCGGTGCCCGTCGGCGACCGCTGGGACGGCACTCTCGAACTCCGGCACCGGGACGGCCGTACCGTCCCGGTCTGGCTGGTCGCCCACCACCGCACGGCACACGACGAGCGTGCCGGGCGCTGGCTGGTCTTCTCCCCGGTGCCGGGCGACGTTCCGGCCGCCCTGGACGATCCGCTGGCCACGGCCGCGCTGATCCAGTCGCCGTGCGCGATCGCGGTCTACGACGAGCGGCTGCGGCTGCGCCGGGTGAACGACGCGATGGCCGAGGTCATCGGGCTGCCCGAGGAGCGGATCAAGGGGCTCAGGATCACCGAGATCAGCGGCAAACCGCAGAGCGAGGAGCTGGAGCAGGACATGCTCCAGGTGCTGGCCACGGGCCGCCCGCTGGACGTACAGAGCTACCTGCGTACCGGCGGCGAGAAACGGACACACGCCTGGCTGGCCCGGATGGCGCCGGTCACCGACGCCGCGGGGCGGGTGCAGGGGGTGAGCCTGGCCGCACACGACATCACCGAGAACTACCTGGCCAGGAAACGGCTCCAGCTGGTCAACGAGGCGAGCGTGCGCATCGGCACCACCCTGGACGTCAGCCGTACGGCCCAGGAGCTGGCGGACGTCTGTGTACCGGCCCTGGCCGATTTCGTCACCGTCGACCTGCTCGACCCGCCGGAGAACGGCGCCGACCTCCCGACCCGGCTGAACGCTCCGGTCACCCTCCGCCGTATCGCGCACCAGTCCGTGCTGCCCGACGTCCCCGAGGCGGTGCTCAAACCCGGTCACAACGAGTCCTACCCGGCCTCCTCCCCGCAGGCGGACTCGCTGACCGCCGGGCACACCATCGTGGCCCAGGTGGCGTCCGGTGAGATGACGCAGTGGCTGACCTGGCACGGGCCGCGCGCGGAGCGGGTGCGCGAGTTCGGCATCCACTCCTCGATGGCGGTGCCGATCCAGGCGCGCGGCACGACGCTGGGGGTCGCCGTGCTGACCCGGCACCGGCGGCCCGACCCGTTCGGCCCGGACGACGTGCTGCTGGCCGAGGAGATCACGGCCCGGGCGGCCGTCTGCATCGACAACGCCCGCCGCTACTCCCGCGAGCGCGAGACCGCGTTGGCCCTGCAGCGCAGCCTGCTGCCGCGGACACTGCCGCACACCGCCGCCCTGCAGGCCGCCTCCCGCTACCTGCCGGCCGCCCGGGCCGGGGTGGGCGGCGACTGGTTCGACGTGATCCCGCTGTCCGGGCTGCGGGTCGCCATGGTCGTCGGGGACGTCGTGGGCCACGGTGTGCAGGCCTCGGCGACCATGGGCCGGCTGCGCACCGCGGTACGCACCCTGGCCGACATCGACCTGGCCCCGGACGAGCTGCTCACCCACCTGGACGACCTGGTGGTCCGGCTGTCGGAGGAGCTGGGCGGCGAGGGCAGCCCGGGCGAGCTCGGCGCGACCTGCCTGTACGCCGTCTACGACCCGGTGTCCCGGCACTGCGCCATGGCCCGCGCCGGTCATCCGCCGCCCGTCGTGCTGCGCCCCGGTCACCGCCTGCACGAGGTGGACCTGCCCGCCGGTCCCCCGCTGGGCCTGGGCGGGCTGCCGTTCGAGTCCACCGAGATCGAGCTGCCCGAGGGCACCGTGCTGGCCATGTTCACGGACGGCCTGCTCACCTCCCAGCAGCGTGACCCGGACGCCGGACGCCGGCTCCTCCACGAGGCGCTGGCGGCCTACAGCGACTCGCTGGACGAGACCTGCGACCGGATCCTGCACGCTCTGCTGCCGTCGGGCGGCGCGGCCGACGACGTGGCCCTGCTGCTGGCCCGTACCCAGGGCCTGCCGCCGTCCCGGGTGGCGACCTGGGACGTGCCCGCCGACCCCGCCCTGGTCGCGCCGATCCGCAAGCAGGTGGTGGAGCAGCTGGAGGTGTGGGACCTGACCATGGCCGCCTTCACGGCGGAGCTGGTGGTCAGTGAACTGGTCACCAACGCCATCCGCTACGGCGCCCGCCCCATCCGGCTCCGCCTGATCCACGACACGACCAGGCTGATCTGCGAGGTCTCCGACACCAGCCACACCGCGCCGCACCTGCGCCGGGCCAAGACCTGGGACGAGGGCGGCCGGGGCCTGCTGCTGGTGGCGCAGCTGACCGAGCGCTGGGGCACCCGGCACAACGGTGAGGGCAAGACGATCTGGGCCGAGCTGTCGCTGTTCCCGCAGGAGGTCGCCTAGCGGCGGTCGCGGGCCTGGTCAGTCATGGCGTTGTGCTTCCTTTCGCACCGGCTGGGTGGGGATCATCGTCGTGAGCGGGGCGGCCGGGCGGGCGGTGTCGCCCGGCGCTCCCTCGAAGCGGCTCGCGAACGGGTACTTCCGGTCCAGGAAGGCGTGGATCGCGGCCTGTGCGGCCCCTCTGGTCTCCGGGGGCGTCTCCACGTCGTTGAGGCAGAAGAAGTCGACGTCCTCGCCGGCCGTCAGACGGGCCAGGCGGCGGCGCATGTCCGGGGTGCCCAGCTGGACGTAGCGGAAGCGGTAGTCGGCGGGGACGGCCCGGCCGGTGGCCATCGCCCAGTGGTGGTGGAGCGTGGACGCGGGTGCCACGTCGGAGGTGGCACGGAAGCGCGAGTAGGTGGTCCGTTCGAGTTCCTCGATCCCGAGGCTCTCCATCTCCCGCATGACCGAGAGCAGTTGGGGGTGCGGGGTGTGCAGCGACTTGTGCGTGATCTGTCTGCCGTGGAAGCGCCTGATCACCTCACGGGCGTTCTTGCCGGCGGAGTTCGGGGCCGGTTCGAGCGGGTGCGGGTCACCGACTCCGAGTTTCAGGGGGGAGAGCGGGATCCGGGCGATGCCGTTGCCGTGGAAGAAGTGGCCGGGTCCTACCGGGCGGTTGATGAAGACGTCGTCGTTGAAGTAGAGGTAGTGCTCCGACAGCCCGGGGATGTGGTGCAGACGGCTTTCTATCGCATGGGAGTTGAAGACGGGGAGCGCGTCGGCCGGGAGGATGTCCCGGTGGTCGATCACCGTCAGACCCTCCGCGTCCGCGTCCAGCCAGGCGGGGATCTGGGAGTCGGTCACGAGGTAGACGCGCCGGACGAACCCGGCGTACATCTCCAGTGAGCGCAGTGCGTACTTCAGTTCGTCATGGCTGGTGTAGCGGGAGGCGCCGGTCTCGCGCGGAGCGATGACGTTGTCGGAGAGTTCCTGATGGGCGCGGCGCTTCGCGGCCATCGCCGGGTCGTCCCCGTCGACCCAGGTGTACACGGCGTCCACGGGGAACAGCACCTCGTCGATGCCCGGCTCGGCGAAGGTCGGGACGGTACGGCCGCGGCCGGCCGCGGGCCGCCGCGCGGTCACCGGCAGCACCTCCGCCACGGCGTTGCGGCGCGGGGCGACGAGCGCCGGGCCGAAGACGTCCGGCAGCCTGCTGCCGGGCACGGTGAGCCAGACGGGGTCGGCGGCGGTACCCGGGGCGCCGCCCGCGACGGTGCCGAGGTCACGGCCATGGCGCCAGAACTCGATCTCGCATCCCGTCTCGAGGCCGCTGAGCACCTGGCCGGCCGGGCCGAGGCGCACCACACCGGTGCGGAGCACCGGGGCCCGCCGCACGGCCCGCGGCAGCCTGTCGTCGGCCCACAGCACCGCGGTGGTCAGGGTGCCGTCCGGTCCGACGGCACCGACGTACCCGGCGGTGCCCGCGAAGCGCTGGGCGGCCCGGGCGAGGACCGCGCCCCGGTACGACTCCTCGACGCCCACTACCTGTCCCGGCGCACCGTGCCCGTGCTCGGAGGGAACCAGGAAGTACGGGACGCGCAGCCCTTCCAGCAGGGTGCAGACGCGTTCGAGATCGGCTTCGAAGGCGTCCGAGGCGGTGTACGCGGCGACCGTACGGCCGTACAGCCGCGCCGGTCCCAGGGTGATCCCCCGGGTTCCGGGCACGGCGGCCCGCAGGCGTCGTCGGGCCCGGGTCGCGCGCAGCGCCCAGAGCCTCGCCGACAGCCAGGCCCACAGGCGCGTCAGAAGGCTCCCGGCGGCCCGCAGGCCGGCGGGCGCACTGAAGCGGTGACGGATGTCCATGCCCCCCGGTCCCCCGTCAGTCCTGCTTCTCGAAGGGGCTCGCGAAGGGGAAGTAGTCCTCCAGGAACTCGCTCATCCGGACTCCGACCCGCTCCCGTTCCTCGGGCGCCACGTCGACGTCGTTGAGGCAGAAGAAGTCGAAGCGGCGGTTGCGGCGCAGATCGGCCAGCCGGGCCTCCGCGTCGGGGCGGCTGATGTTGACGTACCGGAAGCCGAACCGGCCCGGCACGCCGCGGCCGGTCATCAGGGCGTACTGGTAGAGCAGCGGGGCCGTCAGGGCGATGTCCTGCGGCGACCGGAAGCGGGACGCCGTGGTGCGGCGGATGTCCTCGGGGAAGAGCTCCTCCAGGGCCTGCAGTGTCTCCCGTTGCTGCGGCAGCGGGGTGTGCATGAAGTTGTTCGTGGTCATCCGCCCGAACTTCTCCAGCAGCAGCCGGCGGACGTTCTTGCTGGCGGAGTTGGTGGCCGTCTCCTCGGCGTGCGGCTTGCCGACGCCGATCTTGAGCGGGGACACCGGGATCTTCATCAGACCGCTGCCGTGGAAGAAGTGCTCCGCGGTGACCCGGCGGCCGACGAACACGTCGTCGTTGAAGTAGAGGTAGTGGTCCGACAGGCCGGGGATGTGGTGCAGCCGGGTCTCGATCGCGTGCGAGTTGAACACCGGCAGGACGTCCGCCGGGAAGATGTCGCGGTGGTCGACGACCGTGATCCCCGCGGCGCTGTCGTCGAGCCAGTGCGGCTTCTGGCCGTCGGTCACGACGTAGATGTGGCGGACGAAGTCGGCGTACATGGCGAGCGAGCGCAGCGAGTACTTCAGCTCGTCGTGGCTCGTGTAGCGGGAGGCGTTGGTCTCCTTGTCCAGGATCTCGGCGGTGCCGCGCTCCTGGTACCGGGCGCGCTTGGCGCGCATCTGGGGCTCCTCGCCGTCCACCCAGGTGTATACGACGTCGACGGGGAAGGTGACGTCGTGCACGGTCGGCTGGGTGAGCGCGACGAAGCTCGGCAGTTCCCGGTCGCCGATCCGCACCACGGCCGGCTTCTGCTCGGACGCCGGCAAAACGTCCGTGATGCCGTTGTTCCGCGGTGCGACGAGGGACTCCGCGAAGATGTCCTCGGACGCCTGCGGCTGGACCGCGGCCAGCCGCCGCGGGCCCTTGTCGGAGGCGAGGAGTTCCGCCCCGTCCTCCCAGAACTCGACGTCGCAGGCGAGCTCCGGGCCCGCGAGCAGCTGTCCCGCGGGGCCCAGGTGGTTCTCCCCGATGCGCAGGACCGGCGCCGTGCGCAGCGCGGCGGGCAGGGCGCCGTCCATGAACAGGGCGGGGTGCTTGAGCTTCCCGCCGGGCAGCGGCCTGCCGATGAACACCGCCGTGCCCGCGTTCCGCGCCTCCAGTGCGACGAGGAAACGCTCCCGGTCGAGGGCGTTCACGCCGAGGGTGTGGCGGGTGCGCGAGGCCGGCACCAGGAAGTAGGGGATGCCTTCCTGCTCCAGCACGGCGAGGACCAGGCCGAGGTTGGCGGCGGCCGCCTCGGCGGCGGTGAACCGGGTCACGACCCGCCCGTAGAGCTGCTGTCCGCGCACCGCCACCGGGCGGAGCACCGGGTCCGTGACCGCTGCCCTGCGGCGGCGGCGCAGGGTCCGCAGCTCCCACACCTTCTCGGCGGCCTTCCGCTCGACTCGCGGTCGTACCCGTCGGGCAAAGGAACGCACCGTCACGTTCTGAGCTCCTCTACATCAACCTCAACACACCCTTGCGTTAACCAGACGGACACCTGACGCGAATGGTTGTAGAAGATTTCTCAGAAAATTAAGGAAGGACCGAACCTGGACACAACCAGCTCATACCTGCGTGTGGTAAGGGTCACCTCCTCATGAGGTGCCCGTCAGGACGACCAGCTGCCGGGTCGCCCGGGTCATCGCGACGTAGCGGTCGACGGCGCCCTCGACGCCGGTGCCGAAGTCCTCCGGGTCGACGAGGACGACCAGGTCGAACTCGAGCCCCTTGGACAGCCCGGGGGTGAGCGACCGGACCCGGGGTGTCCCGGTGAAGGCCGGGTCACCGATCACACAGGCGATGCCCTCCGTGTGCGCGGCTAGCCAGCCGTCGAGGATCGCGGTCAGCCGGCCGACGGATCCGTGGACGACGGGCAGGCCGCTGCCGCGGATCGAGATCGGCACGTTGGCGTCCGGGAGCGCGGCCCGGATGACCGGCTCGGCCTCCGCCATGATCTCTTCCGGTGTGCGGTAGTTGATGCTGAGCGAGGCCAGGGTGATCCGGCCGAATCCGACCCGTTCCAGGCGTTCCCGCCACGATTCCGCGAATCCGTTCCTGGCCTGGGCGCGGTCCCCGACGATGGTGAAGCTCCGGGACGGACAGCGCAGCAGCAGCATCTGCCATTCGGCGTCGGTCAGCTCCTGTGCCTCGTCGACCACGATGTGGGCGAACGGACCGGCCAGCAGGTCCGGGGCGACGGCGGGCAGCTCGGACTCGTCGACCAGGCTCACCTCGGCGTCCTCGCCGCGCAGCATCCGCACCAGGCCCTCGCCGTCGTCCCCGTCGGCGCCGGAGTCGACGGCGGCCCCGATCAGGTTGTCGACGACCTGTGTCATCCGTTCGCGCTGGGCGGCGAGCGCGGCCTCCTGCCGCTGCCCGCGCCGGGCCGCCGCCGGGTCACCGAGCCGCTGCCGGGCCGCGTCCAGGAGCGGCAGGTCGGACACGGTCCAGGCCTGGGCGTCGGCGCGCTGGAGCAGGCGGACCTGGTCACGGTCGAGCCAGGGGGCGCACAACCGCAGATAGGCGGGCACCGACCACAGGTCGCCGACCAGGTCGGTGGCCTCCAGCAGCGGCCAGGCCCCGTTCACGGCGTCGGTCAGCTCCCGGTCCTGCTGGAGCGACCTGCGGAACCGCTCCGGCGGGACGTCGTCGCCGGTGTGCCTGTCCAGCAGGATGGTCGTGAGTTCCTCCCAGATCTGCTCACGGCCCTCGTTGTGCGGGGTGCCCGGACCCGGTGCCCGGAACGCGTCGGCCCAGTCGTCGGCGCTCAGCCACAGGTCACCCCAGTCGGTGGCGACCGTCATGCCCTCGGCGGGCGGCTCCTCGTAGAAGCGGACGGCCGTCTCGACCGCCCGCACCAGGTCGGCGGACGCCTTCAGCCGGGCCACCTCCGGGTCGGCCTCGGGCACCGCCGCGGCCCCCTCGTCGACGAGGTCGGCCAGGACGCAGGTCTGCACGCCCTCCTCGCCGAGGCTGGGCAGCACGTCGGAGACGTAGTCCAGGTAGGGCCGGTGCGGGCCCACGAAGAGCACCCCGCCCCGCCGGTGCCCGAGGCGCGGGTCGGAGTACAGCAGGTGCGCGGTGCGGTGCAGGGCGACGACGGTCTTGCCGGTGCCCGGGCCGCCGTCGACGACGAGGGCGCCCCTGGATCCCGCGCGGATGATGGCGTCCTGGTCGGCCTGGATGGTGGCGAGCACGTCCCGCATCCGCTCCGACCGGTCGGCGCCGAGACTCGCGATGAAGGCGGACTGGTCGTCGAGCGCGGCGTGCCGCTCGAGTCCGTCGTCGGTGAAGACCTCGTCCCAGTAGTCGCTGATCCGGCCGTCGGTCCAGCGGTATCTGCGGCGGCTGCGCAGCCCCATCGGGCCGGCGTGGGTGGCCGCGAAGAACGGCTCGGCCGCGGGTGACCGCCAGTCGAGCAGCAGCCTGCGGCCCGCGCTGTCGGTGAGGCCCAGCCGCCCGATGTAGGCGGGCTCGGGGGCGTCCGCGCCCACGATGCGCCCCAGGCACAGATCGAGCCCGAAACGGCGCAGGGTGCGCAGCCGCCCGGTCAGCCGGTGGACCTCGATGTCCCGGTCCATCGCGGCCCGGCCGGTGCCGCCGGGGGCCTTGAGTTCGGCGTCGAGGCGCTCGGAAAGGTCGGCGATCGTCTCCTCCAGGCAGCGCGCGATCGCCGCGAAGTGCCGCTCGTCGTCGGCGATCAGGGCCGGATCGGCCTTTGCGGAGAGGTGGTCGGGGAGGTCGAAGGCGCGGGTGGTCAGGGGGTTCACTTCATCAGCTCCGTTGGGGTGCCCGGTGCGGCGACGGGCCCGGGCGGTGGTGGCGGGCGCGGGTGCGAGCGGCTCGGCTTCCGGACGGTTCACGCGGAGACGGGCGGAGGTTCCCAGCCGGTCCGGTCTGTCCCGTCGGTCCCGTCGAGCAGGAGGCGCGCGGCCACCGTCGCGCCGTCGGTACGGACCTCACCGGCCACGGCGGCCGCCCGGGCCCGGGTCCCGGGGGTGAGGGCGGTCGCCAGCGCTGCGGAGAGGGAGTCGGTGGTCGGGGCCGGGCCCTCGTGCGCCGCGCCGATACCGAGTTCGGCCACCCGGGCGGCCCAGTGCGGCTGGTCCACGATCTGGGGGACGATCACCTGGGGCACGCCGGCCAGCGCGGCGGTCGTCGTGGTGCCCGCGCCGCCGTGGTGGACGACGGCGGCCACGCGCCGGAACAGCGCCTGGTGGTTGACCTCGCCGACCGCCAGGCAGTCGTCCCGGCCGTCGATCGGGGCGAGGTCGGCCCAGCCCCGCCCGACGAGCACCCGGCGGCCCCGGGCGCGCACCGCCTCGACGGCCACCCGGGCGGCGTCCGGCGCGCCGCGCATCGCCATGCTGCCGAAACCGACGTACACCGGTGGCTCGCCCGCCGCCAGGAAGGCCACCAGCGCGTCAGGAAGGGGGCGCTCGTCCGGCAGCAGCCACGCTCCGGTCTGTACCAGGTCGAAGTCCGTCAGGTCCTGCCACGGTCCGAGGACCGGGTCCGCGGCCAGCCACGGCCGGCCGGTGAGGACGTGGTCACGGACGTCGTCCACCGGGGGCAGTCCGATCGCCGCCCGACGGGTGTTCAGGGCCTCGCCGTACAGCGCGTCCACCCGCTGGGCGTCCACCTTCCACAGCGTCCGCAGGTCGGCGCCGGGCGGGGCCGGGCGTCCCGGGCGGCCGGCCGGCGGGAAGTACGGGGACGGCATCCCGAACGGGTGGGGGCACGCGAAGACGTACCCGGTCCCCAGTCTCTCGGTCACGGACCGTACGCCGGCCGGCAGCAGGCCGGTCGCCACCACCACGTCACACCCCTCGGCCGCCGCCGCGACCGCGTCGAAGTGCGCGGCGACCAGGTCGGCGGCGAGCCGGAACGCGTCCGACGGCTGCGGATCCGGCCGCGTCACCACCGAGCGCACCGACGGACCGAACGGCACGTGCGGCACGCCCGCCCGGGCCAGCAGCTGAGCGAACTCCTGGTCCGGCGGGGCGCACACCCGTACCTCGGCGCCCAGTCCGCGCAGCGCCAGTCCCAGTCCCGCCAGGGGTTCGACGTCCCCGCGCGACCCATATCCCATCAACAACACACGCACCTGGTGAATCCCCCAAAAACCGCTGGTTCTCGCTTCGGCCTGCGATTTTGCGGGACGAGGGGGGCCTTGCCGCAAGCCCCCCTGTGCGCTATAAGTTGAGAGTGGCGAGGAGAGGATGAACTCCTTGCCCTATTTTTTTGCCCGGCCCGGCCCGGCCCGTCACGGCGCAGCCGCCGTTCTGGTCACGTCGCGCTCAGCCAGGGCCGGACCTGCTTGCGCGCCTCGTGCAGCCGTGACTTCAGCGTCCCAAGCGGAATCCCCACCCGTTCGGCGACCTCGGCGTAGTCCAGCTGGCAGATGTCCCGGTAGACCAGCGGAGCGACCAGCTGCGGATGCTCCCGCTCCAGCCGGTCCAGCGCCTCGAGGAGATCGATCCGGGAACCGGCGATCACGCTGGTGGTGCGCGGGTCCACGTGCTCGGCCGGTTCGATGGTCGCCGGCTGCTCGGCCGACCGGCGCTTGAGGTCCCGGTACTTCTGCCGGGAACAGTTGGCGACGACCGTGTACAGCCAGGTGCTGAAGCGGCTGCGGCCCTCGAAGGTGGAGATCTTCCGGGAGATCTGCAGCAGCACGTCCTGGGCCGCCTCCTCGGCGTCCTCCCGGCACGGCAGGAACCGTCCGCAACGTCGGACGACGTCGGGCCGGACCTCGGTCAGCAGCTGGTTCAGGGCCAGCTGGTCGCCCGCGGCGGCCCGCCGGGCGAGGTCTTCGGTCAGCGCGGCGTCCGGCACGGGAGGTCCCCCTCGAAGTCGATCTCAGGGCAGGCATGATAGTCGTATGCAACCCCTGGAGCGGATCGGCCGCTATCGCCTCGAACGGCGCCTGGGCACCGGTGCCTTCGGGACGGTCTGGCTCGCCCACGACGACCAGTTGGACGCCTCGGTGGCGGTGAAGGTGCTCGCCGACAACTGGTCCCACCGTCTCGACATCCACGACCGCTTCCTGTCCGAGGCGCGGCTGCTGCGCCGGGCCGACTCGAAGCGGGTGGTGCAGGTCTACGACATCGGTGAGCTTCCGGACGGGCGGCCGTACTTCGTGATGGAGTACGCCGACGCCGGCACCCTCGCCGATCTGCTCGGAGCCGGTCCGCTGCCGGTCCCCGACGCGCTGCTGCTGACCGCGCTGGCGGCCCGCGGCGCGGCGGACCTGCACGGGGCCGGGATCGTGCACCGGGACATCAAGCCGACCAATGTGCTGCTGCGCACCGCGCAGGACGGCACCCGGCGGGTGCTGCTGGCCGACCTCGGACTGGCGAAGAGCCTGGCACAGGCGTCGGGGCTGACGCTGGCCGCGGGTTCCGCGGGCTATCAGCCGCCGGAACAGGCCGAACCGGGCGAGGGCATCGACGCCCGGGCCGACGTGTACGCGCTGGGCGCGGTCGGCTACGAGCTGGTCACCGGGACGGTGCCGGGGGCGCCCGGGAAGGTGGTGCGGCCGGAGCGGCTGCGGCCCGGCCTCGGGGACGACGTCCAGCGGGCGCTGATGCGGGCCCTGGAGCCGGACCGGCAGCGGCGCTGGCCGTCCGCGCAGGCCTTCGCGGACGAACTGGACCGGCTGGCGGCGGCCGCGGCGGCCCGCCGGCCACGGCGCCTGGACGGCGTCCGCCGACGGCTCAACGCCATCACGCTGACGGTGGCCGCGGTCCTCACGGCCGGGGGTACGGCCCTCGCGGTCACGCTGGTCGACCGGCACGGCTCGGCGGGCGACGAGACGAAGGTCACCGACTCCACCGGGCGGGTGGTGGCGCAGGTGCCGTCCGGGTGGGCGGGCGAGCTGCGCGACTCCGGCTGGAATCCCCGGGCGCTCGGGCTCGCCGCGGGGCACGAGCCCGGCCTCGAGGTCGCCGACGACGTGTCCGAGTGGCAGGACCTGACCACGGCGGTGAACGGCGTCTTCATCGGCGTGAGCGAGCACGGCGACGTCACGGCCAGGGTGAACGCCCTGTCCCACGGGCAGTGCCACTACGACGGCAGCCGCGCCTTCACCAGCACCCTCTGGAAGGGCCGGGTCCGCACCTGGAGCGGCTGTTCCGGCGCGGGCGGCTCGATCCAGGAGGCGGCTCTCGCCCCGGCCGACGGGGACGACCAGCCCCAGGTGTACGTACAGGTACGGCAGAAGGGAGCGGCGGACGACACGGCCACCGACGGCATACTCCGGTCGATCCGGGTCACCTGACCCGACGAATCACGGCGTGCCCCCGAACTTTTCGGCCGTTTCTCGCATCGGATGGGAGTGACGGCGCACGGAGCGCCTCGGGCACGCCTCGCAGCGTGCCGCGAACATCCAGGAAGGTGGAGAGACATGGCGCACACGTCCCAGTCCTGGCGGCGCGGGGCGGCCCTGCTCGCGAGCACGGTCGCCGCCCTGGGCCTCCTGACCGCCTGCGGCAACGACAGCCCCGGCAAGTCGCCGGAGTCCGTCTCGGGCACGGCCGCGCCCGCGACCGGCGACTCGGCGGGTTCGAGCGCCTCGGACAGCGGCTCCGCGCCGTCGGGCGCGGGATCCTCGTCGGCGTCCCCGGGCACCGGCTCGTCGACGGGCGGCGGTTCCTCGGCCGGTGGTGGCACGACGACCGCCGGCACCGCGTCCGGCAGCCGCTGCCGCACCTCCGAGCTGACCGCCTCGGTGGGCGGCAACGACCCGGGGGCCGGTCAGGAGAACTTCCCGATCGTCTTCACCAACAAGTCGGACCGCACCTGCACCGTCCGCGGCTTCCCGGGCGCCGCCTTCGTGAACGCCGCCGGCACCCAGCTCGGTGCCGATCCGCAGCGGGAGTCGGGCAGTACGCCCACGACGGTCACCCTCAAGCCCGGCCAGAGCGCCTGGGCGGGGCTGACCTTCTCCAACCCGGAGATCAGCGGCGCCAAGACGGCGGCCCCGGCCGCGCTGAAGGTCACCCCGCCGGACGAGCGGGACGCGTTGAAGGTCACCTGGAAGGGCGGCACGGTCCCGGTGTCCGGGAACTCCTCCTCGGTACGGCTGACCGTACTCAGCGCCGGTACCGGTGCCTGACCTGCTGCGACACCGGCCGCCCGGGGCCTGATCCCCGGCACCCGGACCCCGCTGCCCACCCCCCGGGCAGCGGGGTTCGTCATGTCCGGGCCACGACTGTCACAGGCGTGCTACACGCGCTCCCGGCGCCGATCTTTTCCGCCGGGCCGCCCATCGAACCCGTCGACCACACAGGAAGCGGGCCCCGCGAGGGCCCGGACGACGGAATCGGGGACGGACATGAGCGGCATCTCCCGCAGGCGGATCCTGACGGCGGGCGCGACGGCGGGCGCCCTCGGCGCACTGGGCGCGGTGTCGGGCTGCTCCAGGGGCGAATGGTCGGTGGACGGCGGCGGTTCCGCCGCGGCCGGCGGCAGCGGCAGCGCCGCGGCGGCCAGGCCGCTGAAGCTCATCGGGGACGGTTCCACCGCCGACACCGGTGCCCAGCCCCATCAGCCGAAGGCGGCACGCCTGGCGGCCGGCGCCAAGCCGCCGCAGTTCGTGGTGTTCTCCTGGGACGGCGCCGGCGAGCTCAGCAACCAGCTGTTCTCCCGGTTCCGCAAGGTGGCCGCCGGCCACGGCGCGAAGATGACGTTCTTCCTGTCCGGCATCTACACGCTGCCCGAGGCCAAGAAGGACCTCTACCGACCGCCGCAGCACGAGGTGGGTGCCTCGGCGATCGGCTACCTCTCCGACCGGCACATCCACAACACGCTCCAGCAGGTGCGCGCCGCCTGGCTGGAGGGCCACGAGATCGGCACCCACTTCAACGGGCACTTCTGCGGCAGCGACGGCGTGCGCAACTGGTCCCCCGCCGAATGGCGCAGCGAGATCGACCAGGCGGTCGGCTTCGTCACCAGGTGGAAGACCAACACCGGCTTCACCGACCTGGAGCCGCTGCCCTTCGACTACCGCAAGGAGCTCATCGGCGGCCGCACCCCGTGCCTGGAGGGCCAGGCCAACCTGCTGCCCACGGCGGCCGCGCTGGGCTGGAAGTACGACGCCAGCTCCCCCGGCGGCCTGCAGATCTGGCCGGGCAAGGTGCAGGGCAACCGCATCTGGGACTTCCCCCTGCAGTCCATACCGTTCTCCGGGCACTCCTTCCAGGTCCTGTCGATGGACTACAACATGATGTTCAACCAGTCGGGCGGCAACCCGCTGGGCGACAAGTCCCAGTACGACGCCTGGCGCACCCAGGCCCGCGACACCTACCTCGCGGGCTTCGAGCGCGCGTACACCACCAACCGGGCGCCGTTCTTCATCGGCAACCACTTCGAGCGCTGGAACGGCGGCATCTACATGGACGCCGTCGAGGAGGCGATCGGCAAGATGGCCGAGTACGACGACGTGCGCTTCGTCTCCTTCAAGCAGCTGGTGGCATGGCTGGAGGCGCAGGACCCGGCGGTGCTGCGGACGCTGCGCACACTGAACCCCGGCCAGGAACCGGCCGGCGGATGGGCTGATTTCCTGGGCCCGGCGGGTACCCCATCCTCGTAACCGGGCCCGTCTGCTTACATGGGCGGCCCGCACTTGATCACGCTCCGAGGGACGCGCCCTGAACACCCCGCTCGCCGAGACCCTGTCCGTCCTCCTGCTCGCCGCCGTCCTCGCCTGGGCCGTGATCCGGCCCCGCGGCATGCCGGAGGCGGTGCTCGCGGTACCCGCGGCGGGGGTGGTGATCGCCACCGGGGCGATCTCGCTGGACCACGCCCGGCAGGAGGCCGAACGGCTCGGGCCCGTCGTCGGTTTCCTCGCCGCCGTCCTGGTGCTCGCCCACTTCTGTGACGTGGAGGGACTGTTCCAGGCCTGCGGGGCGTGGATGGCCCGCTGGTCGGGCGGGCGGCCGGTGCGGCTGCTGACCGCGGTGTTCGCGCTGGCCTCGGTGATCACCGCCGTGCTGAGCCTGGACGCGACGGTGGTACTGCTGACGCCCGTGGTGTTCGCGACCGCGGCCCGGTCCGGGGTGCGGGCCAAACCGCACGTCTACGCGTGCACGCATCTGTCGAACACCGCCTCGCTGCTGCTGCCGGTGTCCAATCTGACGAACCTGCTGGCGTTCGCGGCGAGCGGGCTGAGCTTCACCCGGTTCGCCGCGCTGATGGTGCTGCCCTGGCTGGTGGCGATCGGCGCCGAGTACCTGGTGTTCCGGCGGTTCTTCGCCCGGGACCTGTCCTCGGCGGCCCCGGGCGCGCGGGACACCGGCGAGCCGCCCCGGCTGCCGCTGTTCGCGGTGGTGACGGTGGCCTGCACGCTCGCCGGGTTCGTGGTCACCTCCGCGTTCGGGATCGACCCCGCCTGGGCCGCGTTCGCCGGCGCGCTGGTGCTGGCCGGGCGGGCGCTGGTACGGCGGCGGGCGAGCGCGCTGTCCGTGGTGACGGCCGCCGCGCCCGCGTTCCTGGCATTCGTGCTCGCGCTCGGGATCGTGGTGCGGGCGGTCGTCGACAACGGGCTGTCCGACGCGCTCGGGCAGGTGCTGCCGGGCGGGACGGGGCTGCCGGCGCTGCTCGGCGTCGCCGCGCTGGCCGCCGTACTGGCGAACATCGTCAACAACCTGCCCGCGGTGCTCGTGCTGCTGCCGCTTGCCGCGCAGACCGGCCCCGCCGCGGTGCTGGCGGTGCTGCTCGGGGTGAACATCGGTCCGAACCTCACCTACGCCGGTTCGCTGGCGACGCTGTTGTGGCGCAGGATCGTGCACCAGCACGATCACGGGGTGGACCTCGGCGAGTTCACCCGGCTGGGCCTGCTCGCCGTGCCGACCGCGCTGGCCGGCGCGGTGGTGGCACTGTGGGGGGCGCTCCAGGTGGTCGGGATCTAGGCGGGAGGCCATGGACATGCGGGTGATCGTCTGGCTGGTCGAGGGGACCTGGCCCGCCTGTGTGGACGCGGCGCGCGGGTGTGCGCGGGACGCGTCCGAGGTGGTGCTGCTGCACGTGACCGAGCCCGGGGTGGCCGGGCTGGCACACGGCGCCTTCGCGGGGCTGCTGGGCCGGGCGGGTTCGGAACCGGACCCGGAGCGCCGGCTGGTGGAACTCGGCGGCACGTCGGCGGCGGAGCTGCTGGACGCCGCCGAGGCCCGGCTGGGGCGGCCGTGCACCCGGCTGGAGCGGACCGGCCGCGTCGAGCGGGAGGTGGTGGCCGCCGCCGAGGGGGCCGGCCTGCTGATCGTCGCCCGGGACGGCGACCGGTCCCGGCTGGGGCCGCACAGCCTGGGCAAGGCGGTGCGGTTCGCCGTCGATCACGCGCCCTGTCCGGTGCTGCTGGTGTGGCCGGAGGGGGCGCCGGACCTGACCACGATGCCGCCCACGCCCCCGCACCGCCCCTGAGCCGGTACCGGCTCAGCGGCCGTGACGGGCACCGCCACCTCCGCCGCCGTAGCCGCCGCCGTAGCCCCAGCCGCCGCCGTTCCGGTCACCGCCGTAGCAGTAGCCCGGGTACTCCTCGCACGGGTTGTAACCGGAGGCGCTGCTCGACGGCGTGGGCTGCGCGGTCGTCCGTGCCGCCGACGGGGTGGGCGTCGGTGCGGGGGGCGTCGCGGCCCTGGCCGTGGCGGTGGCCGACGAGGACGGGCTCGGCGCCGGCGTGGCCTCGGCGTCCCAGTTGACGACCTGCATCTGCAGGTCGGGCTGGGAGGTGTCCATCACCCAGCGCTGGGAGGCGACGTTCGCCCGGGTCTTGACCACCAGGGAGCCGCCGCCGTCGGTGGCGGCCGGCGCGAGCGCCAGATCCTGGTCCCAGCGGGGCACCAGCGCGCCCTGGAGGGTGAAGTCGTAGCGGATGCTCCGGCCGCCGGTGCCGGAGGCGGCCGAGCAGGGGGCGAGCTGGACGGCGTAGCCGAGGTGGGAGTCGAGGCACAGGCCGGGGTCGGCGCCGTTGCGCAGCAGCCCGTCGTTCTCGTACGTCCACTGCTGGCCGGCGGCCGAGGAGCACTCGGCGAGTTCGGCCTCGGCTCCCTTGGCGGGCTTCTTGCCGACCAGGCCGATGCACAGTCCGGACGCGATGTTGTGCAGGCGGCCGCGCAGGGTGCCCTGGGTGGTCTGACTGGTGCCGATCCAGGACGGCCCCGAGCTGGCGGTGCCGGTACCGGGCGTGGCGGAGGGCTTGCCGGCGGCCGCGGGACCGGAGTCGTCGCCGGAGCCGAGCACCGACCACAGCACCAGCGGCAGCACGACCAGCCCGCTCACCGTGCCCACGGCCACGGAGAGGTTGCGGCGGCGCACCCGTCGGGCTGCCCGCTGCCTGGCCCGGCGGGAGAGGGCGGGATGCACCACCAGGTCCTTGCCCGGGGCCTCCTCGGGCGGCCCGAAGGCCTCGCCGCCCGCGAGGCGGCCGCCGGGTGCGGTCTCCGGCTCGGCGGGCGGCTCGGTGCGGCCGGCCCGTGACTCCACGTAGGCACGGGCGCCCCAGCCGAGGACGGCCTCGGCCAGGGCGAGGCCGAGGCTGCTGCCGCCGTTGAACTGCTGGAGCTGGTCGGCGGTGTACCGGCAGTGGGTGCAGCCGCCGAGGTGCTGCTGGAGGTCCCGGTCGATGTCGACGCCCCCGCGCCGGAAGGTCACGTCGATCATCCGGACGTACCGCTGGCACTCGTCCTCGTGGGCGAGTTCGCGGTGCACCTGGAGGCACTCCTCGCGCAGCCGCTCGCGGGCCCGGCGCAGTTCGATCCGCGTGTCCTGCTCGTCGAGGCCCAGCAGCGCGGCGGGGATCGACAGCGGTTCCGACTCGACCTCGGCGTGCCAGAGCACGGCGCGCGAGGACTGCGTCAGCCGCTGGAAGGCGTGGGAGAGCAGCCGGCGGTTCGTGGGCGGGAGCAGCCGGGAGGCGGCCCGCTCCCCCTTGCCGACGCGCAGTTCGGGGTGCAGGCGTTCGCCGCGGCCGTCGTTGTCCCATTCGGCCGCGATGCGGCGGACGGTGACGAGCAGTTGGGGGCGCCAGGCGGCGGTGGGGCCGGCCTGGCGCAGGGACTCGCCGAAAAGCCGGGTGAATGCGGCGGTGGTGAGCATTCCCGCGCCGCGGGGCCCGTCGGTGCACAGCCGGGCGTAGGCGAAGGCCGCTTCCCAGTGCCGGTCGAGAAGTTCACCGACGGGGTGCAGTGCGGGGGTGGCGCCCGTCCATTGCTTGAGCTCGGCGCTGAGCTGCTCGTCGGTGACGTCGAACGGCCGGTCGGGGGTAGGGGAATTCCCCAGGCCTGCGTCATTCACGGCGGCATTCCTTCCAGACGCAACACGTGATGCGGTCCATACCAATTGGTATGTGACCGGTATGCGACCCCGCCGGCTTCATGGCCGGATGGGCTGTTGGGGGTTCGGGGCTCGGACGTCCGCCGTCAGCAGCTCTTTTGAAGCGTGGGGGGCGTACGGGAGCGGCCTCGCGCATGCGGGGAATGGAATTGTCCGCATGCCGACAGGGCACACCTTTGCACAGGCCAGCGCGACAGAACAAGGGATCCCGTGGTTTTGCGGATTGGCCGCAGCCCGGGTTAATTTGACCTCTCGTCAATGAGTGCGTCCGCGCATTGTCGTTGTATCGACATCGTAATTGACGCGAGGATTCGGGCGCGGCCGCTCCGTCATCCGCACCAACCATTGAACCGTCTTCCGACCTGCGCGATCCGCCCGGCGGGCGGCGTCCGGAAACCAATGGCCGCGGGCATTAGGGGCGTTCACCGGAACGGTAGGCGCCGGGTGGGACACCGTATCTTTCTCGGAAAACCCGGTTGAAGTGGAACGGGCTGGGAAATCCGGACGCGGCCGCGACCCGCCCGACGGTCAGGTCGGTGCTCTCCAGCAGCCGGGCGGCGTGTCACAGCCGCGCCTCGCGCGGCGCGCGCATCGGGGGCAGGCCCGTCTCCCGGGTGAAGAGGTGGGCGAACCGGGACGGCGAGAGCGCGACCTGCGCGGCGAGCGAGTCGACGGTGTGCGCAGCGCCCGGGTCGGCGGCGATCAGCTCCGAGGCACGGCGCACCCGCCCGTCCCCGGCGTCCGGCCCCGGAGCCGCGCGGTGTGCGCCGGCCGTCGCGAGCAGCACCACCTCCTCCAGCGCGCACAGGGCGAGTTCGCGTGCCGCGCTGCCGTACGCGACGGCGACGGGCGGTTCGCCGGGCACCGCGGCGGGCGGCGCGCCGCAGCCGGTCCAGCGGGAGTCGGCCGGCAGCCGGTGGAACGCGGTCTCGATCCTGGCGTGCGTGTCCTGCGCAGCCCCGACGGCGAACACGCCGTCGCCCACGGCGCACGGCCCCAGCCACTGCGCCCAGCCCGGGCGGGCCTGGCAGTGCGTCCACCACAAGCGCCAGCGGCGCGCGCCGGGCCCGACCGTGTAGTGGTGCGGCACGCCTGGCGCGAGGACGACCAGGTGGCCGGGGCGGGCCCAGGCCTGTGCGGTCCCCTGCCGGAGCAGGCCGAGCCCGTCCGTGGTCCAGGTGAACAGCCAACTGGCCGACCCCTCGGGCCGGTTGACCCGGTAACCGGGGCCCTGGTCGTAGTGGCCGGTGACGACCGTGCCCGGCGGCGGAGCCGGGACAGCGGTCCCGGGCAATTTCCTCAGCGGTCATGGACATCCTCTCCACGGACGTGTCGGCCTAGCGTGACAGGCCCAGAGCACCGGACCGAGGAGCGCGGGCATGACCGTCACGGGCATCGGCACCACCATGGCGCGGCAGTTCGAGGACGACGGGTTCGCCGTCGTACGCGGGTTGTTCGGGTACGACGAGATCGACCGGTTGTGTGCGGAGTTCGCGGCGCTGCACGCGGCGGGGCGGCCCGTGCCGGGCCACTTCCGGCCGGGGCCGACGGCGGATCCGCTGCACCGGTACCCCCGCGTGACGCAGCCGCACGAGATCAGCGCGCTCGCCCGGCGGTTCCTGCTGGACGCGCGGCTGCGGGTGATCCTGGAGGGGTTGTTCGGGGAGGAGGTGCTGGCCGCACAGAGCATGTTCTGCTTCAAGCCGCCGGGGGCCCGGGGGCAGGCGCTGCACCAGGACAACTTCTATCTGCGGGTGGAGCCGGGGACCTGCGTCGCGGCGTGGGTCGCCTGCGAGGAGATCGGCCGGGAGAACGGCGGTCTCGAAGTGGTGCCGGGACGCATCGGATGGAGCTGTTCTGCCCGGAGGAGTCCGACGCGGAGCTGTCGTTCGCGCGGGAGTACGTGGCACCGCCAACGGGGCTGGTGGCGGTGCCGGTCGACATGGGGCCGGGGGACGTGCTGTTCTTCAACCGGAGTCTGGTGCACGGGTCACAGCCGAACCGCTCCGCCGCGCGGTTCCGGCGGTCGTTCATCGGGCATTACGTGGGGCGGTCGGCGGCGCGGATCGGTTCGTACTACCGGACGTTGACCATGAGCGGGGAACGCGTTGCGCTGCCGGCGAGCGCGGGCGCCGGCCCCTGCGGGACCGAACGGCCGTGACGGGGCCCGCGCCCCTGGCGTGCGGTACGTCTCAGTGGCCGGAGATCGGATGGGGGCCGTACGGCTGCTCCAGCTCTTCGAGTTCCTTGTCGCTGAGTGCCAACTCCACTGCGGCGACCGCGTCCTCGATGTGCCGGGGCTTGGACGCGCCGATGATCGGGGCCGTCACCGGGTTCTGGTGGAGGAGCCAGGAGAGGGCCACCTGGGCCCGGGGGACGCCCCGGTCGCCTGCGATGCGGGTGACCGCCTCGACGATCGCGCGGTCGCCCTCCTGGTAGAGGCGGTTGCCGAAGTTGTCGGTGGCGCTGCGCTCGGTGACCGTGCCCCAGTCGCGGGTGAGGCGGCCCCGGGCCAGCGGGCTCCACGGCAGTACGCCGACGCCCTGGTCCACGCAGAGCGGCAGCATCTCGCGCTCCTCCTCGCGGTAGAGGAGGTTGTAGTGGTTCTGCATGGAGACGAACGCGGTCCAGCCGTGCCGCTCGGCCGTGTACTGGGCCTTGGAGAACTCCCAGGCGTACATCGAACTCGCCCCGATGTACCGGGCCTTGCCCGCCTTGACGACGTCGTGCAACGCCTCCATCGTCTCCTCGATCGGCGTCTCGTGGTCGAAGCGGTGGATCTGGTAGAGGTCGACGTAGTCGGTGCCGAGCCGGCTGAGGCTGTGGTCGATCTCCGTGAGGATCGCCTTGCGGGACAGACCGCCGCCGTTGGGCCCGGGGCGCATCCGGCCGTGCACCTTGGTGGCGAGGACGATCTCGTCGCGCCGGGCGAAGTCGCGCAGCGCCTTGCCGACGATCTCCTCGCTGGTGCCGTCCGAGTAGACGTTGGCGGTGTCGAAGAAGTTGATGCCCGTCTCCAGCGCCTGCCGGATCAGCGGGCGGGACGCCTCCTCGTCGAGGGTCCACTCGTGGGTGCCACGGTCGGGCAGGCCGTAGGTCATGCAGCCGAGGCAGATCCGGGACACGTCCAGACCGGTCCGGCCGAGCTTCACGTACTCCATCGTTGTCTCCCGCCGTCGAGATCACGTCGTACAGAGCCGAGCCTACGTCGGGCGGGCGGCCGGTCCCGTGCGGCGGCGGCGGTAATCGGACGCGTCAGCCGTGCTCCAGCAGGTCGAGCGCCCGTTCCCAGGCGAACTCGGGGCGCCGGCCGTCCGCTTCGGCCCCGCCGGTGTGCGGGTCGCCGAAGCGGACGCCCAGCCCGCGCAGCCGGGTGACGCTCTCCCGGTAGGCGGGGTGGGCGGCCAGCGCGTCGGCGACACACGGCAGAACGGCTGTCGGGACGCCGAGCCCCAGGGCCTCGCAGAGGGTGCCGACGGCAAGGGTGTCGGCGAGCCCGGCGGCCCACTTGTTGACGGTGTTGAAGGTGGCGGGAGCGACGGCCACCGCGTCCGGCGCCGGAAAGGGGCGCGGGTCGCGGGGGCGGCGCCAGGCCGACCGGACGGGTCGGCCGGTGCGCGTCTCGGCGTCGGCGGTGTCGAAGAAGCCGTTCATGGCGACCGGCGTGGCGATGACCCCGACCTCCCAGCCGCGTTCCTGCGCCGCGGTGATCAGCCTGCCGACGTCCGCGGCGACACCGGCCCCGCAGACGACCAGGTAGAGGAAGGGCTTCGAGGACGCGTCGGTCATCCGGGAACCCTACGCGAGCGCTACCGGAGCGGGAACGACCGGCCCCGCTCGGACTCCGGGCGTGGACCGTGGATACGGCGGTCGCCCTCCTCGATCCGGACGTCGTTGATGCTGGCCTCGCGCCGGGTCATCAGGCCGTGCCCGTCGAACTCCCAGAGTTCGTTGCCGTAGGACCGCCACCACTGGCCGGCCGCGTCGTGGCACTCGTACTGGAAGCGGACGGCGATGCGGTCGCCGTCGAAGGCCCACAGGTCCTTGCGGAGCGCGTAGTCGAGTTCCCGGTCCCACTTGGCGGTGAGGAACTCGACGATCTCGGCCCGGCCGGTGACGAAGGTGTCCCGGTTGCGCCAGAGCGAGTCCTCGGAGTACGCGAGCGCCACGCGCTGCGGATCGCGGGTGTTCCAGGCGTCCTCGGCGGCCTGGACCTTCTGGAGCGCGGTCTCGTGGGTGAAGGGCGGCAGGGGCGGACGGTCGGCCATGGGTCTCCTCCTCAAGCGGAGAACGAACGTTCTCCGGGTCGCTGCTAACGTATGAGAACGCACGTTCTCACGTCAAGGAGCCATCAGCAGTGGTCATGGACAGCGCGGTCGCGCGGGAGCAGGCCCTGGACGCCGCCGAGCGGCTGTTCTACGGCCGTGGGGTGCAGTCCGTCGGCATGGACGACATACGCGGCGCCTCCGGGGTCTCCCTCAAACGGCTCTACCAGCTCTTCCCCGCCAAGGAACAGCTCGTGGTGGCCTATCTGGAGCGCCGGGACCTGCGCTGGCGGCGACTGCTCGCCGCGCATGTCGAACGGGAGCCTGACCTCAGGGAGCGGCTGCTCGCCGTCTTCGACTGGCTGGCGGGGTGGTTCGGCGAGGCGGACTTCCGGGGGTGCGCGTGGATCAACGCGTACGGCGAGCTGGGGGCCACCTCCGAGGGGGTGGTGGCCCAGGTACGGGACCACAAGCAGGCCTTCCGGGACTATCTCGGGTGCCTGGTGGCGGACGCGGGACTGGACGCCGCGCTCACCGGGCCGCTGTTCCTGCTGGCCGAGGGGGCGATGGTGACCGCGGGCATCACCGGCACCACGCGCCCGGCCACCGAGGCACGCGAAGCGGCCCGGGAGCTCCTGCGCGACCGCTGAGGCCAGGCACGGAGCGCGCCCGCCGAGCCCGGAGCGCCGAAGGCCCGTCCCGGGCCCGGGCGACCGATGCGACGCCGCCGCCTCCCCGCCGCCCAGACGCAGCAGCACCCCGGCCCCGGGCAACCGGGCCACACCCGGAAACAGCCCCTCCCGACGGACGCCCGGGAACCGCCGCGCGACCCGTGAGGTCAGGCCGGGGCATGTGCTGAGAGCGCGGCCCGGGCGAGGGCGCGGCGGCCGCCGCCCGGCCGGGCGGGGCCGTACGACGTCGACGCGGGTCAGCTCGGCGGCGACCGGGTACAGGCGCTCCCGGGGGCCGCCGAGGGCACGGTACTGGTGCGCCGGCGCTGGTCGAGGGCCGGCCTGGTGGTCGCCCCGCTCGGACGGCTCCGGTACGTCCTGCGGGTCACCGTCGAGGGCGACCGGGTGGCCGTCTGCCAGGTGATCGCCGATCGGGCGCGGCGCGCGGTCCGGAGCCGGCGGTGCTCGAGGCACCGCCGGCCGCCGGCTAGCCCGTCGGTTCCTTGACGGTGATGGCGTGCACCGGGCAGGCCCGGGCCGCCTCCTTGACCAGCGGGTCGCCGCCGCCGTCCGCCATTCCGGGGAGCAGGGTGCTGAAGCCGTCGTCGTCCTGGGTGAAGACGTTCGGGGCCGTCATGGCGCACTGGCCGGCTCCGATACAGACGTCCGTGTCGATGTCGATGTGCATGGCAGGAGCCTCTTACCAGGTCACGGGGAGTTCCAGCATCCCCTGGATCGTGTCGCCGGGTTTGAAGGGAATCTTCTCCGGCGGCGCGGCCAGCCGCAGGTCCGGAAGCCGCTCCCACAGGGTGCGCAGGGCGATCTCCAGCTCGGTGCGGGCCAGGTTCTGGCCCAGGCACTGGTGGATGCCGAAGCCGAAGGCAACGTGGTGGCGGGCCGGGCGGTGCCAGTCGATGGTGTCGGGGTCGTCGTACACGGACTCGTCGCGGTTGATGACCGAGGTCGCGAAGAGCACGCCGTCGCCTTTGCGGATGGTGGAGCCGGCCACCTCGATGTCCTCCAGGGCGACGCGCAGCAGCCCGTCGGCGATGGACAGCATCCGCATCAGTTCCTCGACTGCGGCGGGCACCAGCGCGGGGTCGGCGCGCAGTTCGGCGAGCCGCTCGGGCTGCTGGAGGAGGGTGAAGGTACCCAGCGAGATCATGTTGGCCGTGGTCTCGTGCCCGGCGACCAGCAGGATGAGGGCGAGTGAGACGACCTCGGCGCGGTTCAGGTCGCCCTCGCGGAGCCGCTCGTGGACGAGATCGTCCAGGACGCCTTCGCCGGGCGCCTCGTCCCGGCTCTTGCGGTCGGCCAGGTCGCCCAGATAGGCCTCCAGCCGGTCGCGCGCGTCCAGGGAGTCCGCGGCCGCCGGACCGCGCAGCAGCCGCCGGGACTGTGCTTCGAAGAACTCGTGGTCGGCGTAGGGCACACCGAGCAGGTCACAGATGACCATGGACGGCACGGGCAGGGCGAAGGCGCTCACCAGGTCGGCCGGCGGCCCCTGGGCGATCATCCGGTCCAGCAGGCCGTCGACGATCCGCTGGATGGCCGGCCGCATCTCGGTCGCCCGTTTCAGGGTGAAGTCCGGGATCAGCATCCTGCGCTGGGTCTGGTGCTCGGGGTCGTCGAGGCCGAGCAGGGCGACCTGGCGGCGCTCTCGGACCGCCGCGAACCGGGCGTTCGGCATCGGGAAGTCGTCCCGTCGGCGGTCGCTGGAGAGCCGGGGGTCGGCGAGCAGCGCCCGGGCCGTGCCGTGGCCGGTGACCGCCCACGCGGTGCGGCCGTCGTAGAGGGTGACCCGGGACAGCGGGGTCCCGTCGCGCAGCGGGTCGTAGCCGGTGGGCGGGTGGTAGGGGCAGGTGCGGTCCTGCGGCCAGGCCACAGGGTCGGCCGGGTGGGCCGGAACAGTGGGTTCCGTCAGGTCCGTCAGTTCGTTCATGGAAGACCTCGCAGACGAATGTCGTACGTCGTGCCGATCTTCATTAGATGCTCGGGGCATCTATGGGACGACCGCAAGTTCGGCCAGATCGGTGAACCGGGTGATCTGGCCGAACCCCACGTGGTCGGGGGACGATTCCACGCCGAAAACGGCTTGCCGGCAGGACGAGGCGGACCACAGGATCTGCGCATGAACACTCCTGACGCCGTGGTGCCGCTGACCTTCGCGACCGTCGCCCGGGGGCGGGTCCAGCAGCAGCCGAGGCGCCCCTGGAGGCCCGAGCCCGCACGCCCGTGACGGCCGCGCTCGTCGCCGGCCTGCTCGCCGGCTACGGGATCGCCGTCCCGGTCGGCGCGGTCGGCACATATCTAGTGTCCCTCACAGCCCGCACTTCGCTGCGGACCGGCGCCTGCGCCGCGCTCGGTGTCGCGAGCGCCGACGGCCTGTACGCCCTGCTCGCCGCGGTCGGCGGGGCCGCGCTGGCGACCGCGCTGCTGCCGGTGCTCGGGCCGCTGCGCCTGGTCTCGGCCCTGGTGCTGGTGGGGCTCGCGGTACGCGGTGCGACGGGGGCGCTGCGCCAGTACCGGGAGCGGCGTCTTTCCACCCGGGCCGAGCGGCCGGTACCCGGTCCCGCACGGGCGTATCTCGGCCTGCTCGGGATCACTCTGCTCAACCCCACGACGGTGATCTACTTCGCGGCGCTGGTGGTCGGCTCCCGTTCCGCCGAGCCGGTGCGGCCGCTGGAGCAGGGCGTCTTCGTCCTCGCGGCCTTCGCCGCTTCCGCGAGCTGGCAGCTGCTGCTGGCGGGCGGCGGCGCGCTGCTCGGCCGGGGCCTGACCGGCCACCGGGGACGCCTGGTCACGGCGCTGCTGTCGAGCTGCGTGATGCTGGGGCTGGCGGCCCGGATGGTGCTGTCGCCGGGCTGAGACCGCCGGGACCCGGTCAGGGCGCGAAGGCGCCGGCGACGGCGAGGCTGTCCTCGTGGACGTGGTGCCGTACGACGAGGCCGTCCCGGACGGTGAGGTGCAGGGCGGATCTGGCGTGATACGGGCGTCCGGTGGGGCGCGCGGTCTGCCGGATCTCGCCGCGCACCACCGCGTCGTCGCCGTCGACCAGCACCCGCTCGACCCGGGTGTCCGCCCGCTCGGGTGCGCGGTGCGCGGCCAGATCGCGGTAGTGGGCGGCGGCTCCGGCGCGGCCGGTGCGGCAGGTGATCCAGGGGGTGTCCCGGCGGTCGTGCTCGTGCCGCGGCCGGTTCAAACAGCCGCCAGTCGGCGTCCTCGGCGTACAGCTCGGCGATCCGCTCGGGGGCGCCGGCGGCGATCCGCCGGAGAAGTTCCGCCACGACGGTACGGGTGCGGGACATCGGCCTGACCTGCCTCGGGTGTTCGGCCGGACGGGGTGTGTCCACGACTGTGCCCGCGTCGTGCGGTACGTGCGATTACCCGTGAGGTAAGGAGGGCCCGGTGTCGTACGGATGATCCGGGGCACTCCCGGTGTTGAATCATGGCGTCAGTCTTGGAAGCGACGAGGGGACGGACCTCAATGCCTCTTGAGGGCGAGTACGAGCCCAGCCCGGCGGCCTGGGTACGCGAGCAGGTCGAGCTGTACGAGAGCTCAGGCGGGACGAAGGGCACGACCCTGATGGACACCGGGATGCCCGTCATCCTGCTGACCACCCTGGGGGTGAAGAGCGGGAAGATCCGCAAGACGCCGCTGATGCGCGTGGAGCACGGCGGGAAGTACGCGGTGGTCGCCTCGCAGGGCGGTGCGCCGAAGAATCCGGTCTGGTACTACAACGTAAAGTCGCAGCCGCTCGTCGAGCTCCAGGACGGGCCGGTCAAGCAGGACATGACCGCCCGTGAGATCACCGGAGCGGAGAAGGCCGAGTGGTGGGAGCGGGCGGTCGCCGCGTATCCGCCCTACGCCGACTACCAGAAGAAGACCGACCGGGAGATCCCGGTGTTCGTGCTGGAGCCGCACCAGGGGAACTGACGGTTCCGGGAATCCTTTCCGGCCGGGGAACGTCGGAATTTAGAAAAATCTGTTTCCCGCAGGCATGAGCCGGCACCCGCCAGGGCAGCCGGAAGTCAGGCCCCGCCGCGTTCCCCCGTCGCGGCGGGGCTTTCCCGTGCCTCCTGCGCCGAGCGGTCGGTCACGTCCAGGAAGATCTGGTCGGTCTCGCCGAACTCCTCGTCCAGGGACCGCTTGATGCGCACCAGGACCTCCTCGACCTCCTCGCTGTCCAGGCCCGGCACCAGGTCGATCCGGGCCGCGACCAGGGTCGCGTCGAGCCCCAGCTTCATCGTGAACAGCGCTTCCACGCTGTCGATCTCGGGCTCCTCCGCCAGCCGCTCACGGATCCTGCCGCTCAGCTCGGGGTCCGCGGCCTCCCCGATCAGCTGGGCGCGGGCGTCGGCGCCCAGCCGGTAGGCCACGTACACCAGCAGGACGCCGATGGCCAGGGAGGCGGAGGCCTCCCACGCGACCTGTCCGGTGACCATGTGCAACGCCATGCCGGCCATCGCGAGAAGCACCCCGAGCACCGCGGTGCCGTCCTCGGCGACGACCGTGCGCAGCGCCGGATCCCGCAGGCCCCGGTCCTCCCGGCGGGCCTGGTGCAGTGCCCGGACCAGCGAGGCGCCCTCGGCGAGCAGGGCGACGCCCAGCACGATCAGGCCCGCCACATAGCCGCTGAGCTTCTCGTCGGCGCCGTTGCGCAGCGCCTCGACGCCCTGGAAGACGGAGAAGCAGCCGCCCATGACGAAGATCCCGACGGCCGCGAGCAGGGACCAGAAGAACCGCTCCTTGCCGTAGCCGAAGGGGTGGCGTTCGTCGGGCGGGCGGCGGCTGCGGCGCAGGGCGGCCAGCAGGAACACCTCGTTGAGGCTGTCGGCGACGGAGTGCGCGGCCTCGGAGAGCAGTGCGGGCGACCCGGCGACGATTCCGCCGACGGCCTTGGCGGCGGCGATCACCAGATTGGCGGCGAGCGCCACGAACACGGTCAGCCGTGTCCCGCGGTCGGCGTGCGACCGGTCCGGCTGCCCTTGCGGTTGTCGTTGCGACGAAGTCCCACTCACCTCGGCCGACTGCCCCGGCCCGGGCTGATCACACGTGCGGGAGCTGCGAATCGGGGAACATCGGGAGACACGGCGCATCAGGCACGTAAGGGAGGCAGCATGAGTGGTGACGGCAGCAACACCTCGCTCGGGCACAAGGCGTTCTCACGGTCCCCCAGTCACTTCGCGGACCGGATCACGGCGGACGGGCGGGACGGCTGGCCGGTGGCGGCCGGGCGTTACCGCCTGGTGGTCAGCCGCGCCTGTCCGTGGGCGAGCCGGGCACTGGTGTCACGGCGCCTGCTCGGCCTGGAGGACGCCCTGTCGCTGGCCGTCACCGACCCGGTCCAGGACGACCGGAGCTGGCGCTTCACCCTCGACCCCGACGACCGGGACCCGGTACTCGGCATCCGGTTCCTCAGCGAGGCCTACGACCGCCGGGAGACCGGCTACCCGGGCGGGGTGAGCGTGCCCGCGGTCGTGGACGTACCGAGCGGGCGGCTGGTCACCAACGACTACCAGCAGCTGACCCTGGACCTGGCCACCGAGTGGACGGCACTGCACCGGGAGGGGGCGCCGGACCTGTACCCGGCCGCGCGCCGGGACGAGATCGACACGGTGATGGCCGAGGTCTACGAGGACGTCAACAACGGTGTCTACCGGGCCGGGTTCGCGCACGAGCAGAAGGTGTACGAGGACGCGTGCACGGCCGTGTTCCGGCGGCTCGGCCTGCTCGCCGAGCGGCTGGCGGGGCAGCGCTACCTGGTCGGGGACACGATCACGGAGGCCGACATCCGGCTCTTCACCACACTGGTGCGGTTCGACGCGGTCTATCACGGCCACTTCAAGTGCAACCGCTGGAAGGTGGCCGAGAACCCGGTGCTGTGGGCGTACGTGAGGGACCTCTACCAGACGCCGGGATTCGGTGACACCGTCGACTTCGACCACATCAAGCGGCACTACTACCAGGTGCACACCGGCATCAACCCCACCCGTATCGTTCCCCTCGGCCCGGATCTCGCCGGGTGGCTGACGCCCCATCACCGGGAGCAGCTGGGCGGCCGGCCCTTCGGGGACGGGACACCGCCCGGTCCGGTGCCGACGGCCGAGCAGGTCGCGGACGCGGGGCGGCCCTGACAACGCGGAGGCAGGCATGGCCAAGCGCAGGAAGAAACCGAAGCTCCCTCTCGTCTACGCGCCGCTCGGCTCTCTGCTGAGCTGGGCCGGCGGCGCGCTGGGCGCACTGGTCTTCCGCCGGACCTGGATGGCACTGCGCGGCGAGGAGGACGCGCCCGACGCCCTGGACCGGGAGCGCGGCTGGGGCGAGGTGCTGCTGGCCGCGGCCCTCCAGGGCGCCGTCTTCGCGGTGGTGCGCAGCGCCGTGGACCGCACCGGCGCCACCGCCATAGAACGCTCCACGGGAGCATGGCCGGCGACCCGCAGGGGCGGCCGGGACTGAGCGGTCTCAGCCCAGCTTCGGCGCCACCGGCGGCAGCAGGCGCAGGGTGAAGGAGTGTCCGGCCGGGTCCGCGTACCCACGTTCCTCGTAGGGCCCGGCCGGCTCCTTGGTGTCGATCGGGCGTCCGCCGAGGCCGACCACCCGCAGCTCGGCCTCGTCGAGGTCCTCGACCAGGAAGTCGAGGTGGGCCTGGAGCGAGTTCTCGGGCCGCGGCCAGCTGGGCGGGGTCGCGGTGACGTCGCGCCGGAAGGCGATCCTGAAGCCGCCGCGGGTACGGATCTCGACCAGGTTGGCCGATGTCTCGCCGTCCTCGGCGTCCAGCAACTCCCGGTAGAACACTGCGAGTTTCTCGGGCTCGGCGCAGTCGAGCACCACGACGGCCGCGTTCACCAATGCCATGCTTCCTCCCTGGACAGGTCCTTGGAGTGCGGATGTCCCCGGCCGCCGGATTCAGTCCCGCAGACGCGTCCGGATCAGGCGGGCCTCGGCCTCCGCCAGGAGCAGGTCCAGGGCGGCCGGGTAGGAGCTGTCCCCCATCGGGGCCACGAGGTGGCGGGCGGTGGCCGCGATGTTCGGGTGGGTGGCGGCGGGCAGCCGGGCGTAGGTCGCCCGCCACACGTCCGCCTCGGCCTCACGGGCGGGCTCGGGCAGGGCGGTGTTGGCGGAGTCGAGGGCGCTGTAGGCGAGGGCCTGGTCGACGAAGGCGTGGTGGACCCGGACCGCCTCCGCGTCCGGGAAACCGGCGCCGCGCAGCACCCCGAGTATGGTCTCGACGGCCTGGATCTCGTACGCCCGTCCGGTCACCCGGTGTGCGCTGAGCACCGCCGCCCGGGGATGGGCGAGAGCACCCGCGTGCATGCGCAGGCCCAGGTCGCGCAGGGTACGGCCGATCAGCTCGTCGGCGACGGCCGGCATCAGGTCGTCGGTGTGCCGGAAGTAGCGGTAGAGGGCACGGACGCCGACGCACCCCGGCTGCTCACGACCCCCAACTGAGGAACAGGAACGATGTACGCAGATCTGCTCTTCACCGGCGGCCCCGTCCTCACCCCCGAGGGCCCGGCGGACACCGCCGTCGCCGTCACCGGCGAACGCATCACCGCCGTCGGCCCCGCCGCGGGACTGCGGGAGCTGACCGGACCTCGCACCGAGGTGGTCGATCTCGCCGGCCGGCTGCTGCTGCCCGGATTCCAGGACGCCCATGTACATCCGGTGCCGGCCGGCCTGGAGCTGAGCCAGTGCGACCTGACGGGACGGCGGACCGCCGCGGAGTCCGTGGCCGCCGTACGCGCCTATGCGAAGGCGCATCCGGAGCGGGTGTGGATCCTCGGTGGCGGCTGGTCCATGGAGGCCTTCGAGGGCGGTACCCCGAACCGGGAGCTGCTGGACTCCGTCGTACCGGACCGGCCGGTGTACCTGCCGAACCGGGACCATCACGGGGCCTGGGTCAACAGCCGGGCCCTGGAGCTGGCCGGGATCGACCGTGACACGCCCGACCCGGCCGACGGGCGGATCGAGCGGGACGCGTCCGGCGTGCCGAGCGGCACGCTCCAGGAGGGGGCGATGCGGCTGGTCGGCCGGCTCGCGCCGGCCGCCACCCCCGCGGACCGGCTCGCGGCTCTGCTGCACGCCCAGCGGTACCTGCACGCGCTGGGCATCACCGCCTGGCAGGACGCGTTGGTCGGGGACTTCCTCGGCATGGACGATCCGGCGCAGGCGTACCTGACGGCGGCCCGGGACGGTTCGCTGACCGCGCGGGTGGTGGGCGCGCTGTGGTGGGACCGGGCACGCGGTGCCGAGCAGATCCCGGAACTCGTGCAGAAGCGGGCGGCGTTGAGCCATGGGCGGTTCCGGGCGGGCACGGTGAAGCTGATGCTGGACGGGGTCGCCGAGAACGGCACGGCCGCCCTGCTCGACCCGTACCTCGACAAGTGCGGCTGCGCCACGGCCAACCGCGGCAAGAGCTTCATCGACCCGGAGCAACTGCCGAAGTACGTCACGGAGCTGGACGCCCTGGGCTTCCAGTGCCATTTCCACGCGCTGGGTGACCGGGCCGTACGGGACGCGCTGGACGCCGTGGCGGCGGCGCGGGCCGTCAACGGCCCCAGCGACACCCGGCCCCATCTGGCGCATCTCCAGGTCGTGCACCCCGCCGACGTACCGCGCTTCGCACGGCTCGGCGCGACCGCGAACATCCAGGCGCTGTGGGCCGCGCACGAGCCGCAGATGGACGAGCTGACGATCCCCTTCCTGGGTCCGGAACGGGCCGGCCGGCAGTACCCGTTCGGGTCGCTGCTGCGCTCCGGGGCGCGGCTCGCGGCCGGCAGCGACTGGCCGGTGAGCAGCCCGGACCCGGTCCAGGGCATCCATGTCGCGGTGAACCGGGTCGAGCCCGGCGGCGACGCGCCGGTGTTCCTGGCCGGGGAGCGGCTCGGGCTCCGGGACGCGATCACGGCGTACACGGCCGGATCGGCGTACGTGAACCACCTCGACGACACCGGCCGGGTGGCGGCCGGGGCGCTCGCGGACCTGGTGGTCCTGGACCGCGACCCGTTCGCCGGGGACCCCGAGGACATCGCGGACGCGCGCGTGACGCACACCTACGTGGGAGGCGCTCGGGTGTACTCGGCTCAGGGGGACTGAGCGGCGGCGGCCCGGGGGTCGAACTCGACCGGCAGGCTGTCCAGCCGGGACTCCCACGTGGAGGCGGTCGAGGTGAGTTCCTCGGCCGCGACCGCGAGCCGGAGCCCGGGCAGCCGGTGCAGCAGGACGTGCACGGCCGTCTCGACGATGCCCTGGCCGATGTTCTGTCCCGGGCATTCGTGCGGTCCGGCGCCGAACGCCAGATGGGCGTGGTTGCCGGCCACGGAGACCCCGGGGTCCGGGCGTATCAGCGGGTCCGCGTTGCCGGCCGCGAGGCCGGGCAGCAGCAGATCGCCCTCCTTGACCGGGCACTCGCCGAGTTCCAGGTCGCTGGTGGCGAACCGGCCCGGCAGGACGGCGAACGGCGGGGAGTTCCACATCACCTCCTCCAGCACCGAGGTGATGTCGAGTTCACCGCTGACCAGCCCGGAGTGCAGCCCGGGGTCGGTGAGGACCGCCTCCAGCACCCTGGCCAGCAGATTGCTGGTCGTGGTGTGGGCGGTGACCAGCACCGACCGCAGAAGCTGGACACTCTCGTCCTCGCCGAGCCGCGCGTGGTGGGCGATCAGCCCGGTGGCGAAGTCGGCGCCGGGCTCCGCCCGCTTGCGGGTGGCGAGTTCGGCGAGGACGGCCACGATCCTCTCGTTGTGCGCGAGGGCGTCCGCGCCGCCTGCGACGACCTCGGCGCTGGACTCGGCGAGGGTGCGTCCCTCGCTCTCGGCGAGCCCGAAGACGCGGGTGAGCACCAGCATCGGCAGGTACGCGGCGAAGTCAGCGACCAGGTCGGCCCGGCCGGCGTCCGCGAAGGCGTCGATCTGCTTGCCGGCGAAGTGCGTGACGTGACGGCGGATCCCCCGCCCGGCCACCGCCGCCAGGTTGTCGGTGACCGCGGCGCGCAGTCTGCGGTGCGGTCCGCCGTCCTGGGAGACGCAGTCGGCGTGCCCGCCCACCATCTGCATCAGCGGCGAGTCCTGCGCTACCCGGCCCTCCCGCCGGTCCCGCCAGACCCGGGAGTCGCGGGCGAACTGGAGCGGGTTCTCCAGCACCCGCCGGTTCTCCCGGTACCCGAGCACCAGCCAGGCGGGCACGTCGCCCTCCAGCAGGACCGGGGCCACGGCGCCGTACCGTGCGCGCAGCCGCTCGTGGACGGCGAGCGGGTCCATGGCCGCGTCGGGTCCGTAGAGTCTGGTGACGCCGGTGCCGTGGGCGGCCGGGCAGCCTCCGGCGGCCTCCGGATCGGGCGGCGGTGTGGTCATCGGGGCTCCAGGGCGACGGGCGGACGGTCCCGCAGGTACTCGACGAGCGCGACGAGCACATCACGGCTGGAGGCGCGGTCACGGGCGTCGAAGGCCACGACCGGGATGTGCGGGGCGACGTCGAGAGCGTCCCGGATCTCCTCGACGGGGTGTTCCCTGGAGTCAGGGAACATGTTCAGGGCGACGACGAAGGGCACGTCCTGCCGCTCCATCTCCTCGATCGCCCGGAAGCTGGACGACAGCCGGCGCGTGTCCACCAGCACGACCGCACCGAGCGCGCCCTTGAACAGGCCGTTCCACAGGAACCAGAACCGCTCCTGGCCGGGCGTGCCGAACAGGTACAGCACCAGGCTCTCGTTGAGGCTGATCTTGCCGAAGTCGAGGCTGACGGTGGTCTCGGCCTTGTCCGCGACGCCGACGAGCGGGTCCACGCCGGCGCTGGCCCGGGTGAGGGTCTCCTCGGTGGTGAGGGGCCGGATGTCGCTGACGGAGCCGACCATGGTGGTCTTCCCGGTGCCGAACCCGCCGGCGATCATCACCTTGACCGAGCGGGTCCCCCCGGTGCCGGGGTCACCGGGCCGCTCAAATCCCTTCCAGTCCATTGAGTACCTCCTGGAGCAGCGCGAGGTCGGGCCCGCGTCCGGCGTGGTGGGCCGGGATGGGGTCGCGGGCTTCGATCCGTCCCGCCTCCAGCAGATCGGACAGCAGCACCGCGACGATGTTGAAGGGCAGTCCGAGATGGGCACTCAGCTCGGCCACCGACAGCGGTCGACGGCAGCGCCGGAGTATCTCCTCGTGCTCGTACTGCATCCCCGGGGCGGGGGCGGTGCGGGACACGACGAGCGTCGCCACGTCGATGCCGGAGGCCGGCCCGCCCGGTCCGCTGCGTCCTCCCGTGAGGACGTAATAGCGTTCGAGTCCGTGGGGGTCCTCCCTGCCCGAAGGGGGCCGAGGGCTCGGGGGAGGGTCCGCCGGCCGGCCGGGTGCGCTCATCCAGAGTGCTCATCCAGGCGCCGAGAGGTGCCGAGCAGCTCGCCCATCCGGCGGGACACGTCCCTCATCTGGTGCCCGAGCAGCCCCTGGTCGAGGCCTTCCCGGGCAAGGACCCCGAGATACGTCTCCACACCGGCCCGTACGACGAAGAGATGACCGCCGTCGACCTCGATCATCGCCAGCCGCAGCTGCCCCGCGTACCGGGGGAACTGCTCGGCCACCGGCTGGGCCAGTGCCTGCAGTCCGGCCACCACGGCCGCGAAGCGGTCCACGTCGTCGGGGTCGTCGGCGCCGAAGGAGGTGATGGCCTTGCCGTCGCTGGAGGCCACCAGCGCGAAGCGGATCTCCGGAATGCTCTCCACCAGATCGCGGAGCGCCCAGCTCACGTCGGTTCCCTGTTGCGTCATGCGGACCAGTCGCTCTCTTCAGTGCGGTGCCCGGCGGGACCGCGTCCGGCGGCGTCATCGGCGCCGGACGGGGTCGTGGGCGCCGCTGCTACGTCTTGTTCTCCGGCCGGCTCCACCTCGCCGTCCGTCCGCTCGTCCGCCCCGGGCGCGCGGCCCGCGGCGGCGAAGGCGGCCAGACCGGCGAAGGACTCCTCCGACGGGACCGCGGTGAACGCGGTGACCTCCGCGCGGGCGGGGCGCGCCTCGGACCGCTCCTCCTCCGTACGGAGCCGGGGGCGCCGCCGGGGCAGTCCGCCCGGGGTGGTGTCAGGGGTCTCGCCGGACTCCGGCCGGCCGTCCGTCTCGGCCGCGCCCGGGGCGTGCGCCCGGTCCGGGGCGGCGCCGGCGGAGGCCGCCGCCGCGGGGGTCCGGGCGACGGGCAGCGGGCCGAAGTACTTGTGCGGGACCACGACGACCACGGAGGTACCGAGCCACGGCGAGTCCGCGAAGGTGACCCGGATGCCGTAGCGGCGGGCGAGGATGCCGACGACCCGCAGGCCGATGGTGGCGTCCTCGGAGATGCCGCCGATGCCCGGTCCGGCCCCGGTGCCCGCCAGGGTCTGCTCGGCCTCGCGCTTCTTCTCCTCGCTCAGGCCCTTGCCGGAGTCCTGGATCTCGATGCCGACACCGTTCGTCACCGCTTTGCCGGAGACGACGACCCGTTCGGTGAGCGGCGAGTAGCGGGCCGCGTTGTCCAGGAGGTGGGCGAAGATCAGCGTGAGATGGTCCACCAGGCCGCCGTCGACGCCGAGTTCGGGCAGGTGCCGGACCTCGACGCGGTGGAAGTCCTTGATCCGGCCGACGCCGCCGCGGACCACGCTGAGCAGGCGCTGGGGCTCCTGCCACTGGCGGCCGGGGCGGTCCGAGCCGCCGAGCACGCCGATGCTGGCGGCGAGCGAGTCGGCGGGGCCGAGCTCCTGGTCGAGCTCCATGAGACCGCGCGCCACGGCGGGCAGCCGGCCGTGCTCGCCCTGCATCTCGTGCAGCCGGCCGCGCAGTTTGCTGGTCAGGACGTGGATGCGGTTGCCGATGCTGATCACGGCCTGCTCGGCGGACGTGGAGCGGTTGAACTCCTCCTCCACGCCGATCAGCGAGGTGCGCAGAATGCGGCGCAGGTCGGCCTGGAGCTCCTTGTCGACCCTCGCGCACTGCTCGGTCGCCGGCAGCAGGTCGTCGACGGCCTCGCCGTCGCGCAGCCGCCTCAGCGCCTCGGGCAACTGCTCCTCGGCGAGCCGGGAGATCGCGGCCCGCTCGTGGGAGAGCTGCTCCTGCCAGACCTCGGCCTGGTCGGCGAGCTGCGCCTCGGCGGACTCGACCTGGGCGACCAGCCGCTCCTCGTAGGCCCGTGTCTGCTCGGCCAGTTGAACGTCGTAGTGGGCGGTCCGCTCACCGAGCCGGGACTCGAAGGCCGACGCCTGCTCACGGAGCTGCGCGTCGAACGCGGCCGACTGTTCGGTCAGCTGGTCCTCCAGCGCGGCGCGCTCGGCGGAGAACTTCCGCTCCAGGCCCACGACATGCTGCTGCCACTGCTGCGCCTGCTGGGCCTGCGCATCGCGGTACGCCCCCTCGGCTCGGCGCAGCCGGCCCTGCGAACGGATCAGCAGCCGTACGCACACGGAGCTCGCCGCGGTGGCCGCAGCGCCGGCGACGGCCGCGGTGACGTGCTCGGAGCTCATGAAGGTGGCAGTGACCGTGCCTCCGCCCAGGGCGAGCGGCATCAGCCACCAGCCGTACCAGGCGACAGGGACCCGTGCCGCCGGCCGCGAAGTGGCGAGTTCCATCTGCATCCTTCTGAGCAACACGATCGAACAACAGCGAACAGGGGGCATTGCGCGATGACCGCGGCCACGAGTGCGCGCCGCGGGACGGGCCTCACGACGGAGGCGCGTCAACTCGCTGCGACGCACGGAGCCTATCGGGTTTGAACCCGAAAGGATCAACCTCGACGAGTAGAGGAAGTGAGGGTTCGGTCACTCTCCGCCAGTTGACGACAAAGCAACAAATACCCATACCGGCGCGAGAATTGCTGGTCATCTGTCCAGCTACAGTGGACACCTGTCCAAGAAATGGGGAGGATCCGCGATCATGGAGATCCTGGCGAACGTGCTGGTCGGCCTGATAGCCGCGCTGCACGTGTACATCCTGATGATGGAGATGTTCCTGTGGCAGAAGGGGCCGGGAATGCGCTTCCACGGTTTCGACGCGGAACTGGCCCGGCGCACCGCACCGCTGGCCGCCAACCAGGGCCTGTACAACGGGTTCCTGGCGGCCGGGCTGGTGTGGGGGCTGGTGGCGGCCGACCCGACGGGCTTCCGGGCCCGGCTGTTCTTCCTGTCCTGCGTGGTGGTCGCGGGGGTGTACGGCGCGGTCACCGCCAACCGGCGGATCCTGTTCGCGCAGGCGCTGCCCGGCGCCCTCGCCCTGGCCGCCGTCCTCGCCGCCCGGTGACCGGCCCGGTGCCCCGCCCCGCGGCCGGGGACCCACGGGCCGCCCGGACCCGGGCGCGGCTGCGGGCGGCCCTGCTGGCGGAGTGCGCCGAACGGCCGCTGGCCGAGGTGGGGGTGGCCGCACTGACCCGCCGTGCCGGGGTTGGCCGGGCCACTTTCTACGTCCACTACGACGGCCTGGAGGCGCTGGCGGTCGACGCCTGCGCGGACGTGGTGCGGGACGCCGTGGACGCGCTGCACGCCTGGCGGGGCCGGCCGGATCCGGTGCACGCGCCACCGGCCCTGCGGGACTTCTTCGCGGGGCTGGTTCCGCGCGCGGCCCTGTACCGGGAGCTGCTCACACCGGGCGGCGGCGGCCCGCTGGGCCGGGTGCTGCACCGGGACCTGCGGGCCCGCAGCCTGGCCGAGCGCGAGCTGGCCGGCGCGGCCGACGCCCCGCTGGTCGCCTCGGCGGTGGCCGCCACCTTCGCCGGGGTACTGGCGGACTGGCTGCACGGCCTGCTGGACACCGGCCCCGACGACGTGGCCGACCAGGTCTGGCAACTGGTGGTCGCCCTGCACATGAGCCGCTGAGAGGTCCGGCGGCGGGGGTGCACCGACGCCAGGGCTGGCACGATTCCATCGAAGGTTGGCCATCGTGCCATTTCCCGGCCGGGCGGGTTCCGGCAGGCTGGGTCACCATGAGCAATGTGAACACGATGCGCGCGGTCAGTCAGGACGTCCTCGGCGGCCCCGAGGTCCTGAAGGTGGTCGAGGCGGCCCGGCCGCGGCCGCGCCCCAACGAGGTGCTGGTCCGGGTGCGGGCCGCCGGACTCAACCCGACCGACTGGAAGCACCGCGAGAACGGCGGCTTCCTCGGCGACCCGCCGTTCGTCCTCGGCTGGGACGTCTCCGGCACGGTCGAGGAGACCGGGATCGGCGTGGCCGCCTTCAAGCCGGGCGACGAGGTCTTCGGCATGGTGCCCTACCCGTTCGGCCACGGGACCCACGCCGAGTACGCGATCGTCCCCGCCCGTGCCCTGGTGCGAAAGCCGGCCGGGATCGACCACGTCCAGGCGGGCGCGCTGCCCCTGGTGTCGCTGACGGCCTGGCAGGCCCTGGTGGAGAACGCCGACATCCAGCCCGGTCAGCGGGTGCTGGTCCACGCGGCGGCCGGCGGGGTCGGCCATGTGGCGGTGCAGATCGCCAAGGCCCGCGGCGCGTACGTGATCGGCACGGCGAGCGCCGCCAAGCACGACTTCCTGCGCGAGATCGGCGTGGACGAGCCGGTGGACTACCGGTCCGTCGACGTCACGGAGACGGTACGGGACGCCGACGTCGTGCTCGACACGCTCGGCGGGGACACCTCGGTGGCCTCGCTGCGGGTGCTGCGGCCGGGCGGGATCCTGGTGTCGATCCTGCCGGTGGGCTCCGCGGAGCTGTACGAGGAGGCCGAGCGGCTCGGGGTGCGGGCGGTGCGGATGCTGGTGGACGCCGACCGCGCCGGGATGCGGGCGGTCGCCGACCTGGTGGAGCGGGGGCAGCTGCGCGCCACCGTCGCCGGGACCTTCCCGCTGACCGACGCCGCCAAGGCGCACGAGGTGGGCGGCACCGGCCGGACCACGGGGAAGCTGGTCCTGGTGGTGGACTGACCCCCGAGGGCTCAAGAGCCGGATGATGGGCACGGGCATGATGATCATGCCCGTGCCCATCTCTGCGATCGGGCGGGTGCGGTCGGCGGGAGGGGCGGGCGCTCCGCTCGGCGTGGCCCGGCACGCGCTTTCTCGGCGGGGTGGCAGCGCTCCCACGTGCCCGTTCGCCGACTGTCGCGCACGCCACAGAAAATGACGCACCAAACCAGCAGACATATGTCAATCGAACATGCTCAAATTCCCTCCATCGAGGGTAACTTGCAAGGCGGGTAACGGAATTGGACCGGCTGGGGTGGGAGGTGATGACGTCGTGCGCCAGGAACCCCGACCGGACACCGGGACGCTCACCCGGCACCTGCGCATCCGCCAGGACCGCGGATGCACGGTGCTGGAGTTCCGGGGCGAGATCGACATCGCGGCGGCGACCGAGATGGCGCCCTATCTGGACCGGGTGACCGCCCGGGAGAGCACCCGGGTGGTGATCGACCTGCTGCCCGTCGAGTTCTTCGACTGCTCCGGGCTGCGGCTGCTGTACCGGGCACGCGGCCGGGTGCTGGAGCGCGGTGGACAGCTCCAGCTGGTGTGCGCGCACCCGCTGACCCTGCGGGTGCTGAGGGTGACGGGACTGTCGCAGCTGCTGCCGCCACTGGCGACGCTGGACGCGGCCCTCGGCCGGCCCGAGGCCACGTCCGGTACGTTGTGACGCCGTCCGAGGCCGGCCCGGGTGAGGACTACTTGAGAATGCCGGTCACCTGACCGGCGCCGACCGTCCGTCCGCCCTCGCGGATCGCGAACTTCAGCCCCTCCTCCATCGCGACCGGCTGGATCAGCTGGACGCGCACCGTGGTGTTGTCGCCCGGCATCACCATCTCGGTACCCGGCGGCAGCGTGACGACCCCGGTCACGTCGGTGGTGCGGAAGTAGAACTGGGGCCGGTAGTTCTGGAAGAACGGGGTGTGCCGGCCGCCCTCGTCCTTGGAGAGGATGTACGCCCGGGCCTCGAACTCCGTGTGCGGGGTGACCGATCCGGGCCGGATGACGACCTGGCCCCGCTCTACGTCGTCCCGCTTGACCCCGCGCAGCAGCAGACCGACGTTCTCCCCCGCCCGGCCCTCGTCGAGCAGCTTGCGGAACATCTCCACGCCGGTGACGGTGGTCCTGGTCCTCTGCGGGTGGATGCCGATGATCTCGACCTCGCTGTTGACCCGCAGCACGCCGCGTTCGATCCGGCCGGTGACGACCGTGCCCCGGCCGGTGATGGTGAAGACGTCCTCGATCGGCATCAGGAACGGCCGGTCCACGTCCCGCACCGGCTCGGGCACGAACTCGTCCACGGCGTCGAGGAGTTCGAGCAGCGCTGTGGTCCATCGCGGGTCGCCCTCCAGGGCCTTGAGCGCGGAGACCCGGACGACCGGGACGTCGTCGCCGGGGAACTCGTACGCGGTGAGCAGCTCGCGCACCTCGAGCTCCACCAGCTCCAGGATCTCCTCGTCGTCGACCATGTCGGTCTTGTTGAGCGCGACGACGATGTACGGCACGCCCACCTGCCGGGCCAGCAGGACGTGCTCCTTGGTCTGCGGCATCGGCCCGTCGGTGGCCGCGACCACCAGGATCGCCCCGTCCATCTGGGCGGCCCCGGTGATCATGTTCTTGATGTAGTCGGCGTGCCCCGGGCAGTCGACGTGGGCGTAGTGCCGCCGCTCGGTCTGGTACTCGACGTGCGCGATGGAGATGGTGATGCCGCGCTGCCGTTCCTCCGGTGCCTTGTCGATCTGGTCGAACGGGGTGAACGGATTGAGCTGGGGGAACTTGTCGTGCAGCACCTTGGTGACGGCCGCGGTGAGGGTCGTCTTGCCGTGGTCGATGTGCCCGATGGTGCCGATGTTCACATGGGGTTTCGTCCGCTCGAACCTGGCCTTCGCCACTGGGGCCTCCCGTCCGCCTCGGTACGCCGAGCGCGGGTCAGCGCTTGAACTCCTCCTTCCTGTCTAGACGTTGCGCGGCTCGTCGAACAGGGCGCTCACGGACTCACCGTTGTGAATACGGCGTACGGCCTCGGCCAGGGCCGGGGCGATGGACAGGATCCGCAGTTTGTCGGTGTGCTCCTCGAAGGGCACCGGCACGGTGTTGGTGCAGACGATCTCCAGCACGTCGGGCTGCTCGCTCAGCCGCTTGAGCGCCCCGGCCGCGAACAGCCCGTGCGTGCACGCGATCCGGATCGACCGGGGCGGCCCCAACTCCCGCAGCCGCTCCAGCAGTTCGATCACCGTACTGCCCTTGGCGATCTCGTCGTCGAGCACGATGACGTCCCGGTCGGCCACGTCTCCGATGACGGAGCTGATGATCACCCGGTCGTCGGCGAACCGCTGCTTGGCCCCCGCCGCCACCTGGGCGCCGATCAGCCGGGCGAAGGCCGCGGCCTCCTTGGCGTTGCCGAGGTCGGGCGAGACGACGGTGGTGCGCGACAGGTCGTAGCGCCGGAAGTGCACGGCCAGCTCCCGCAGGGCGTGCAGATGGTCGACAGGCACCGAGAAGAAGCCGTGCACCTGCGGGGCGTGCAGGGTCATGGCCAGAACCCGGCTCGCACCGGCGGCCACCAGCAGGTCGGCGACGAGGCGGCCGCCGAGCGAGATGCGCGGGGCGTCCTTCTTGTCCGAGCGGGCGTAGGAGTAGTGCGGCATGACGACGGTGATCCGGCCGGCGGAGGCACCCCGGGCCGCGTCGCACATCAGCAACAGCTCCACCAGGTGTTCCTGCACCGGCCGGACCAGGGGCTGGATCAGGAAGACGTCCCGCTCCCGGCAGTTCGCCTGGAGCTGTACCTCCAGACAGTCGTTGGCGAACCGGCTGACCCGCGTCGGACTGAGCGGCACCCCGAGGTGCGCGCAGACCTCCTCGGCCAGCTCGGGATGGGCACTGCCGCTGAAGACGGCGATGTCGCGCACGATCCGCTCCTCGCATGATCAATACGGGCTACGTGCTCATGCTACGGACCGTCGCGCTCTCACCACGGAACGGGTGTGCCGTCCCAGGAGAAGAACCCGCCGCTCGGCCCGTCGTCGGGCAGCAGCGCCAGCCGTACGGCGCCGCGCGCGGCCTCGGCCGGATCGCCGCCTCCCCCGGCCGCCCCGGGGACCAGGTCGGTGGCCCGCCGCCCCGGGGCCAGGGCGTTCACCTTGATGCCGTCCCCGGCCAGCTCCTGGGCGTAGAACACGGTCAACGCGTTGAGCGCGGCCTTCGAGGAGCGGTAGGCGGCGGACCGGGGGCTGCCGTGCGCGAACTGCGGATTGGGCCCGGTGCTCCAGGTGAGGGACGCCGTGCCGCTGGAGACGTTCACGACGCGTGGGTGGGCGGAGCGGCGCAGCGCGGGCAGGAAGGCGTTGGTGACCGCGACGACGCCGAAGACGTTCGTCTCGTAGGTGCGCCGGAGATCCTCGACGCCGGTCCCGGCGGGCGGACCCGTGACCGGCTGGACGCCGGCGTTGTTGACCAGGACGTCCAGGCGGCCGACGCGGGCGGCGGCGCGCTCGATGCTGCCGGGATCGGTGACGTCGAGGACCAGGAGCCGCGCGTCGCCACCGATCTCGGCCACGGCCCGCTCACCGTGCTCGATGTCCCGCGACCCCACGAGGACGCCGAAGCCCGCCTCGGCGAGAAGCCGGGCGACATGGAAGCCGATGCCCTTGTTGGCACCGGTGACGAGTGCTGTGCGATCGTTCATGACGGCCACGTTTCCCCGGCCGGGTCCGCCCTGCCAGGGACCGTCCGTACCAGGCAGCACCGGGAGGGCAGTGGTACGGCGAGGACCAGGCAGGAACTGGCCCGCTTCCTGCGGGAGCGCCGGGCGGCGCTGCGTCCGCGGACGGTGGGGCTCGCGCCGGGCACCGGTGCGCGCCGTACTCCCGGCCTGCGCCGCGAGGAGGTCGCGGCGCAGGCCCATGTGTCCGCGACTGCTACACCCGTCTGGAGCAGGCTCGCGGGCCCAGCCCTTCCTTTCGCGTCCTGGACGCCCGCTGATGGTCCGGACCGTCCTGGTTCACCAGCCCGTCGGCGTCGCTCAGCAGGTTCGGTACGGCGAGCAGCGGCGGGGCGTCCTCGGCGTTCAGGGAGCTGCGGTCGAAGCGCTGGTCCATGAGCACCTGACGGACGTCGTGGTATCGGGTCACGAGCCGCACCGGGGTGCCGGCCGCCAGTGTCCCGAGCCGGGGCGGGCCGGACTCGGGACACGTCGTGCGGTGCATCGGACAAAGGGGCCGAGAGGTGCTGTCTGCGGTCATCCGGGGCTCCTGGCACGCCGACGGCAGGTCACTCCACGCTGAAGCGTGTATCAGTCGTGCGTCAGCTGTCTCAATCGGCCAACAACGCGGTCTGGCAGGGCGTTCGGCGGGCATTGGTGTCGTTGGAAAGGAGGACCGTCACATGGCGAGTTCCACCAAGGAGAGCAAGGAGACCTCCGAGAAGGAGACTCCGGTCAAGGCCCGGCCCCGGCGCATGCCCGGTTGGGCGAAGCTGTTCACCGCGTTCGTGCTGGTGCTCGTGGTGCTGTTCGCCGGGATCAAGCTGGCGGTGCTACCGGGCATCAAGGATCTGTTCGGCACGGAGACCCGGGACAACACGGGCCCCACGCTGCTGAAGTCGATCCAGGACATGAGCCGTTACGACGCGGCGTCGGGCAACTTCCAGGTCGTCGTGGACCTGGAGAAGGACGCCAAGTACCTGCCGAGCGCGATCCGCGGCACCCGCACCCTGTACGTCGGGGCGGGCAACGTCGACTCCTACGTCGACCTCGGGAGGATCGGCGAGAAGGACGTGAAGGTCAACGACGACCGTACCGAGGCCACCATCCGGCTGCCGCACGCGCAGCTGGGCAAGGCCACCCTGGACGCCGACCACTCCTATGCCGTCTCCAAGCAGCGAGGTCTGCTGGACCGGCTCGGAGACCTGTTCTCGGACAACCCCAACAGCGAGCAGGCGGTGCAGAAGCTGGCCGTGAAGCACATCTCGGACGCGGCCAGGACCAGTGGTCTGACCACCCGGGCCGAGACCAACACCACCGACATGCTGGAGGGGCTGCTGCACTCCCTCGGCTTCACGGAGGTGCACGTGTCCTACGGCACGGTCTGACCGGAACCGGGTGATCAGCCGCCCAGCACGCCCGGGAGGGCCAGCGCCCCGAGCGCCGCGGCGCCGACCAGCAGCCAGGCCACGTAGTCCCCGACGTGCCCGGACTGCAGGCGGCGCAGCGGCAGCGCCCGGCCCCGGACCGCCAGCAGGCCGGGGCGGGTGACCGCGAGGGCGGCCACAGCGACGGCCAGGAGCGTGGAGAGGCAGCCCAGCAGGACCCCGGGGGGGGGGCAGGGGGAGGGCCCCCGGGGGCGTGTCCCCTTTCACGGGGTTGGGCAGGGCGCCGGGGAGGAAGGGGAGAGACCCACCGCAAAGGAGGCAGCCAAAAAAGGGGGGGGGGAACCGGGTCTC